>CAZOJJ010000004.1:65353-101107 GCA_964580105.1 uncultured Rhodothermales bacterium
GAGGCTCCGCGCTCGCCCTCGCGCCCGCCGCGCCGACGGCCCTCACGCCGCGCCGCGTCCGCCCGCGCACCGAGGCGGGCACCCCCTCCGCTTCCGCCCGCACTACGTCCAGGAAGGGCGCGGCCCCTACTTCCTCCGTTCGGCCTCGGCCGTGACGAGTGCTTCGGTGTCGTCGGCGAGTCCGCGTCCGGGGTCGGCGCCACCATAGGCAGGTTAGGGCGCGTAGAGATTGATGAGGAAGGACGCGGTCCTCTTGGCTTGGTACGATAGATGCTGGAAACGCTGGGGAAAACCCTGACCGTCCTGATGCGGGAGCCGAGGCGCCTCATCACCGGCCGGTCTGCGCTCGGTTTCCTGAGGCGTTTCGAGAGTGATCCGGCACCGTTCCCTTTTCTCGCTCGCGACCCCCACGGCGGTCCTCGCGTGCGCGCGTGCGAGGCTGGTCGCCGGGGGGGGCGTGCTGCTGGCGCTCGTGGCGCTCGGATTCGTGGGCGAGACCGTCCGCGCGCAGGCGCCCGGCCCGAGTCCGCTCCCGCTCGCCGAGGTGTTGCGCGATGCGAACGGCGACGAGGTGCCGGACCTCGACGGTGAGACGGTCCTGACCGGGGGCCGCGTCAGCACGGGGGTCATGGGACAGGAGGACGGCTGGAAGGACTTCTTCCTCCAGTCCGGCCTCGCCGGCATCGACGTCGTCGTCCCGGCGCCCGTCCCTGTCCCCGCCCTCGGCGACAGCGTGGTCGTGAGCGGCTCGCTGGAGTTCGAGGGGGGGATGGTGCTCATCGTGAACTCGATCGTTCGCATCGAGGCGGCGGCGCCGCTCGTCCCCGCACCGGTGCCCCTCGACGTGCAGGACGCGGAGGTGCTGAAGGCGCACCGGGGCCGCCTCGTGACGATGACGGGCACCGTGGTGGGGCGGAGCAGCGAGGACGGCCACGCGCAGCTGCTCCTCTACCCCGACGCCGGCGACGCCATCGCCGTGTTCGTGCCGCGTGTGCGGGTGAGGGCGTTCGACCTCGACGCGTTCACGCCGGGCACGCGGCTCCGCGTCACGGGCGTGCTTGGGCAGCACGACGACGAGGCGCCCTACGACGAGGGCTTCATCCTGTACCCGCGTACGCAGGCGGACTTCGACCGCGTCGGGCTCTCGGCGGCGTTCTACCAGCACACGCTCTTCTTCGGGCTCCTGTTCGCGCTCGTGGCCGGGTCGTGGGCGTTCACGCTGCGTCGGCAGGTGCGCCGTAAGACGAAGTCCCTCTCCGAGAGCAAGCGGGCGCTCCAGCGCGAGCTCGCCCAGCGGAAGGAGGCCGAGGAAGCCCTCCGCCACTACGTCGTCCGCCTCGACCAGGCGCAGCACATCGCCGGGCTCGGCTACTGGGAGTGGGACATCCGCAGCCGGCTCATCCACTGCTCCGACGAGTACATCCGTCTCTTCGGCTACGAGCCCGGCGCGGTCGAGCCCACGATGGAGTGGTTCCTCTCCCACATGGCGCCCGAGGAGGAGGCGGGCTTCGTGGCCGTCCTCGAGAGCGCCCACGCAGGGGCCTCGTGCGAGGTCGAGTACCGCATCATGCGGGCCGACGGCGCCAGGCGGACCCTCCTCGCCAGCGTGGCCGTCCTGGCCGAGGAAGAGGGGCACCCGACCCGCCTCTTCGGGGTGTCGATGGACGTGACCGAGCGGAAGCGGTACGAGCGGGCGCTCGTGGAGGCGAAGGAGCAGGCCGAGGCCGCGCAGCGCCTCGCCGAAGAGGCGCAGCGCCACGCCGAGGAGATGCTCCGGCTCAAGAGCGCCTTCCTCAACAACATGAGCCACGAGATCCGCACCCCGCTCACCGGCATCATCGGCTACGCCGACATCCTCGCCGAGGAGGTGGCCGAGGAGCACCGCGAGTTCGCCAACGTCATCCTCCGCAGCGGGCGCCGGCTCGCCGACACGCTCAACTCCGTGCTCGACCTCGCCCAGCTCGACGGCGGGGCCGTCCGCCTCGACCTCCAGCCCGTCGAGGTTTTCGCCGAGGCGGACGAGGCGCTCGAGGGGCTCCGCCCGCTCGCCGAGGAGAAGGGGCTCGTGCTGCAACTGCGCGGCACGGACGCCTGCGCCCTCGCCGACCGCAAGGCGCTCCACCGCGTGCTCAACAACCTCGTCGGCAACGCCATCAAGTTCACCGAGCGGGGCGGCGTGACCGTCGAGGTCGCCGCCGAGGGCGGCGCCGTGCGGGTGCGCGTGGCCGACACCGGCCTCGGCATTTCGCCCGTGTTCCTGCCGCACCTCTTCGACGAGTTCAAGCAGGAGAGCGAGGGGTACGAGCGGAGCCACGAGGGGAACGGGCTCGGCCTCGCCATCACGAAGCGGCTCGTGGACCTCATGGGCGGGACGATTGAGGTGGAGAGCACGCCGCGCGCGGGCAGCGTGTTCACCGTCCGGCTCGTTCGCGGAGAGACGGCTTCGCGCACGGACCAGGGCGCGAAGCCGTGGGCAGACGGCTCGGCCCCCGGGGCGCCCCGTACGAACGGCCGGGCGGCCTAGCGGCCCTCGAACGCCACCCGCTGGAGGAGAAAGCGGGACGAGCGCGCGGCTCCGGGGTCGAAGAGCTCTTCCAGCCTCGCGTTGAGGACGAAGACGGTGCCGCCGGCACGCGTAGCCGTGGTGGGAAAGGGGAGCACGGAGGGCACGCTCGCCACGGGCGAAGCGGAGTACCAGCCGTCGTCGCTGCGGAGGAGGAGCGTGTGGTCCTGCCCCTCGTTCTGGACGACGACGAGCGAGGCGGCGTCGAGGAGCACGAGGCCGTCGGCACCCACGAGCGGCGCGGGGAGGGCAACGGGCTCGACGTGGGACGGATCGTCGAGGTCCACGCGGAAGAGACGCCCGCTTTCCGAATGCGCCACGAGCAGAGAGCCGCCGGGATGCACGGCCACGCCGTTGAGGCCGACGCCCTCGCTCGCGAACGCGTCGTCGTGCGCGAAGACCGCCGCCTCACCCTCCGGCGTCACGCGGTAGATCATCCCGGCGAAACTGTCGGTGACGTAGGCGGTGCCGTCGGCGTCGAGGGCGAGGTCGTTGGCGTGGTGGCGGCCGGGTGCGAGGCCGTCGAGCGCGATGTAGTCGAGGAGCGTGCCCGTGCCGAGGTCGTACACCGCCAGCCCGGCCTGGCGCTCCCGCGTCGCCTCCGACGAACGTTCGCCCACACCGAGGTCGCCGCCCACGACGAGGAGCCTTCCCCGCGCCGCGTCCACGGCAACGCCCTGCGTCGAGACGAGCGGCCCGGCCTCGGCAAACGGCCGGTACGTCCCGCCCGGCGCAACGCGCCCGACGGTCCCGAGGCGGAGGGAGCTGACGAAGAAGCCGCCCGTGGCCGGGTCGAAGGCGACGCCCTCGGGGTAGAGCGCGGGCGCGGTGAACGCTACGTCTCCGCGGGGGGCGGGCGGCGCGGGTCTCGGTGCGCAGGACGACAGCGCGAGGGCGGCGAGAGCGCCGAGCAGCGGAGTGAGAGCCGTCATCGCCACGGGTTCTCGGCGAGGCGGGCGAAGAGGGCGGCGGTCTCGTCCAGCCGCTCCGGGTCGTTGGCGGCGAAGAACCAGTAGAACTCGACGTCGCCGCGGTTGAAGTAGCCCGCGAGGTCGCCCTGCGACTTGTGCTCGGCCAGCGCCCAGTTCGCGACGAGGTGGTAGTCGACCACGCCGTCCTCCTCCATCGGCTGGCGGCGGTCGAAGCGGAAGACGGGCGCGGCGGGGTCCACGGCCGTGATCGGGTAGCCGTCGAGTCCGGTGAAGGGATACGGCGGCGCATCCGGCGAGGGGAGGGCCTCGGCGTCGGCGAAGTCGGCCCCGAGGACGACGGGGCGGGCGTCGGCGGGGAGGGCGGCGGCGGCTTCGAGGGCGAGAATCGTCGCGGCCTTGTGATGGCCGTGCGTTTCCGGCGTGGGGAGGAGGCCGAGGACGATCTCGTAGCGCCCGCGCCGCATGAGGGCGCCCAGGCTGTCGCGCACGGCGCCCGCGTCCCAGACGTGCTGGAGGACGGTGTCGACGTCGGTCGTGTAGGCGTGGTCGAAGGCGTCGAGGAAGTAGAGCGCGCGGAGGCCGAGAATGCGGGCGGCGCCCCGCAGCTCCGCCTTGCGGATGGCCGGGAGGTTCTGCCGCGCGGCCTCCTCGAAGTGCAGCGGCACGCCGTAGTACGCCTCGCCGATCATGGCGTAGTGGAAGCCGCCGCCGCCGTCGGTGACGAGCGCGAGGTCCACGTGCGCACCGAGGGTGTGGGTGAGCTTGTAGAGCGCCCCGGCCATGAGCGTCTCGTCGTCGGGATGCGCCGTCACGACGAGGACGGTGGGCGGGTCGGCCGGCTGCGCCTCGGCGAGCGGGGCGAGGAGGCCGAGGAGAAACGCGAGGGGGAGGCAACGGCGCATCGGGACAAAAGTGGCGGAGGGAGGGCGGCAGATCCGGGCGGTCTGCTATCTTCGGGCGGCGCAAACGTATGCGCAGGCGGTGCGGTCCGTCCACCCCTTTCCTCGATTCCCGCCCATGTCCTCGCTCGCAGCTTCCCGCTCCTTCGTCCTCGGCAGCATCCTCGTCCTCCTCGCCGGATGCACGCCGCCGCACCCGGCCGACGTCCCGGCCGACGTCCCGGCCGACGTCCCGGCCGACGTCCCGGCCGAGGCCGGCGACGACTGGACCGACCTCACCGATCCCCGCCACTGGCGCGCCTACGGCTCCGACGCCTTCCCCGAAGCCGGCTGGGTGATGGAAGACGGCGCCCTCGCCCTAACGATGGAGGGCGGCGGCGACATCGTCACGCGCGAGTCGTACGCCGACTTCGAGCTGGTGCTGGAGTGGCGGGTGGCGCCCTGCGGCAACAGCGGCATCTTCTACCGCGGCGGCGACGAGAGCCGCGACTACATCTGGGAGACGGCCATCGAAATGCAGGTGCTCGACGATGCCTGCCACCCGGACCGCGAGTTTCCCTCCCACCGGGCCGGCGCCGTCTACGACCTCTACGTCCCCGCCGAGGACGTCGTCCGCCCCGCCGGCGAGTGGAACGAGGCCCGCATCCTCGCCGACGGGCCGCACGTGGAGCACTGGCTCAACGGCGTCAAGATCGCCGAGTACGAGCAGGGCAGCGACGACTGGAACGCGCGCGTGGCGGCGAGCAAGTTCAACGCGATGCCGGGGTTCGGGACGCACTCGGCCGGGCCCATCGGGCTGCAGGACCACGGCGACCTCGTGTGGTACCGTCACATCCGCATCCGCCCGCTGAGCTGACGCCGTCCTGAAATGGAGGGACACGGTGCGCCACGTCCCTAGCCGCCCCATCGCGCCATGAATCGTTTGCCGACCGCCCGCCTGAGCCTGATGATGTTCCTCCAGTTCTTCGTCTGGGGGGCGTGGTACACCACCGTCGCCGTCTACATGACGAGCGCGGGGATGGCCGACCTCACGCACTGGCCCTACACCGTCAACCCCATCGCCGCCATCGCGGCGCCGTTCTTCCTCGGGCTCGTGGCCGACCGCTACTTCGCCACCGAGCGCGTGCTGGGCGTGCTCCACCTCCTCGGCGGGATCGTCATGCTCGCCGCCCCCTCGGTCTCGGCGAACCCGACGCTGTTCATCCTCCTGCTCCTCGTCTACAACCTCTGCTACATGCCCACGCTGGGGCTCTCGAACGCGCTCGCCTTCCACCACATCCGCGACCAGGAGAAGCAGTTCCCGATGATCCGCGTGTTCGGGACCGTCGGCTGGATCGTGGCCGGGCTGTTCGTCTCGTTCGCCCTCGTCGCCTTCGTGGCGGGCGACGTGCGGCCCGAGGCGACGGCGCTCCCGCTCTACACGACGGGCGTGGCGAGCCTGCTCCTCGGCGCCTACGCATTCACGCTCCCCCACACGCCGCCGCCGGCGGCCGGGCAACGCGCCACCGTCGGCAGCATCGTCGGCGTTGACGCCCTGCGGCAGCTCGGGAGCCGCCCGTTCTACGTCTTCCTCGTCGCCTCCTTCCTCATCTCGATTCCGCTCGCGGCGTATTACAACTTCACGCAGCTCTTCCTCGGCGCCACCGGCTTCGAGAACATCGCCGCGACGCAGACCCTCGGGCAGGCGTCGGAGGTCGGCTTCATGCTGCTGATGCCGTTCTTCTTCCGCCGTCTCGGCGTGAAGTGGATGCTGCTGGTGGGGATGGGGGCGTGGGTGCTCCGCTACGTGCTCTTCGCCCTGGCCGCGCCGGCGTCGGTGACGTGGATGATCCTCACGGGCATCGCGCTCCACGGCATCTGCTACGACTTCTTCTTCGTGACGGGGCAGATCTACGTGGACAAGAAGTCCACCGCGGCCATCCGCGGGCAGGCGCAGGGGATGCTCGTGCTCGTGACCTACGGCGTCGGCATGCTCATCGGCGCGCAGGTGGCGGGCAACGTCTACAACCGGTTCCTCGGCGGGGCCGAGGGGCTCACGCTCGGCCAGTGGCAGGACTTCTGGTACCTCCCCGCCGCCTTCGCCGCCGTCGTCGCGGTCTTCTTCGCGCTGACGTTCCGCGACCGCGTCCGGCCCGACGAGGCCGACGTGAGCGAGCAGGCCGCCGTCGCCACCGAGGCGGGAATGCCCGCGCCGCCTGCCGCCTGAGTCATGCACGACGCCATCACCCGCCGCGCCGCCCTCGCCCGCCTCGGGCTCCTCGCCGGCGCCGCCCTCTCGGCCTCGACGGTTTCGGCGCTCCTCGGCGGCTGCCGCGCCGAGCCGTCGGCGGACTTCGCCTACCGCGTCCTCGACGCCGATGAGCAGGCGCTCACGGAGACGCTCGTGGACCTCATCATCCCCGACACCGACACCCCCGGCGCCCGCGCCGCCGGCGTCCCGCAGTTCATCGACACGATGCTGGCCGACTGGATGGACGACGGCGAGCGCGCCCGCTTCCTCGCCGGGCTGGCCGACGTGGACGCCCGCGCGCAGGCCGCCCACGGCGCCCGCTTCCTCGACCTCGACGCCGCGCAGCAGACGGCGATCCTGGAAGTGCTCGACCGCGAGGCGTTCCCTCCCTACGAAGAGCCGCCCGCCGAGACCGAGGCCGACGAGGCCGCCGCCGCGAGCACCCAGGGCGGCACGGCCGCGATGGAGGAGGGGGCCGAGCAGGAAGCCGGGCAGGTCGAGCCGCCCGCCGAGGAGCCTCCGCCTCCGTTCTTCAGCCAGCTCAAAGAGCTCACCGTCGCGGGCTACTACACCTCCGAGGTCGGCGCCACGCAGGAACTCCACTGGAATCCCGCCCCCGGCGAGTACCGCCCCGACGTCCCGCTCGCTGAGGTCGGCCGCACCTGGGCATGAACCGAACCCTCTCAACGTGTCGTCCTGTGCGGAGCGAGGGGTCTGGCTCCGGAATGACGGTGGGGTGCGCCGGCTACCGGCGTTCCGGAAGCCGACCCTTCGTCGCTGCACTCCTCAGGACGACACTATAGGATGACCATGATGCAGCACGACCACGTCCAGCCCGCCGCGCAGGCGGACACGTCGGCCCGCCCGGAGGCCCCCGCCATCCGCACGGACGACGTCTTCGACGCCATCGTCGTCGGCTCCGGCATCACGGGCGGCTGGGCGGCAAAGGAACTGACCGAGAAGGGCCTTCGCACGCTCGTGCTGGAGCGCGGGCGCCCGGCCGTCCACGGCGAGAGCTACGTGACCGAGCACATGGCGCCCTGGCAGGCGCCGTTCCGCGGGCGCGGCGACCGCCGGGCCTACGCCGCCGACAAGCCGATGCAGTCGCAGATCGGCCCGTTCAACGAGTACGCCGCGCACTGGTACATCAACGACCGCGAGAACCCCTACACCGTCGGGCGCGACCCCGTGCTGTGGATCCGCGGCGACCACGTCGGCGGCCGCTCGCTGATGTGGGGGCGGCACTGCTACCGCTGGAGCGACCTCGACTTCGAGGCCAACGCCCGCGACGGCGTCGGCATCGACTGGCCCATCCGCTACGCGGACATCGCGCCGTGGTACGATTACGTCGAGGGCTACATCGGCATCAGCGGGGAGAAGCTCGGCCTCGCCCACCTCCCCGACGGGCCGTTCCTCCCGCCGATGGGGCTGACGGCCGTAGAACGGCACGTTCGCGACGGCATCCGCCGCCACTTCCCCGGCCGCCACCTCACCGTCGGCCGCGTGGCGACGCTGACGCAGCCGCACAACGGCCGCGCGGCCTGCCACTACTGCGGGCCGTGCGACCGCGGCTGCTCGACGGCCTCGTACTTCTCCAGCCTCTCCGTCACCCTCCCCGCCGCCGAGGCCACGGGGCTCATGACGCTCCGCCCGAACGCGCTCGTCCACAGCCTCGTTTACGACGAAGAGCGCGACCGCGTGACGGGCGTCCGCGTGATCGACCGCGAGACGCGGGACGAGGTCGTCTACCGGGGCCGCCTCGTCTTCCTCTGCGCGGGCGCCCTCAGCTCGACCCAGATCCTCCTCAACACCCGGACGCCCCGCTTCCCCGACGGGCTGGCGAACTCCTCGGGCGTGCTCGGCCACTACCTCATGGACCACCACATGAAGGTGGGCGCCGAGGCCGACTTCGAGGGGTTCGAGGACCGCTACTACGTCGGCAACCGGCCGACGGGCACCTACGTCCCCCGCTTCCGCAACCTCGACGCCGCCACACGGCGGGACGACTACCTCCGCGGTTTCGCCTACGAGGGCGGGACGTGGCGCGAGGGCTGGGACCGCGGCGCCTGGATGCCCGGCTTCGGGGCCGACTTCAAGGCGAGCCTCCGCCGGCCGGGCGTCTGGAAGCTGTTCTTCACCGGCTTCGGCGAGATCCTCCCGCGCTACGACAACTACGTCGAACTCGACCCCGAGGTGACCGACGCCTGGGGCATCCCGGCGCTGAAGATCCACGCCTCCCTCGGCGAGAACGAGCGCGCCATGCGCGCCGACATGGCCGAGGCCGCCCTCGAGATGCTCGAGGCCACGGGCGGCACCAACGTCTTCCCCTTCGACGACTCGTACGCCTTCGGCGAGGGGATCCACGAGATGGGCACGGCGCGGATGGGCCGCGACCCCCGGACCTCCGTCCTCAACGCCTACAACCAGGCCCACGACGTCCCCAACCTCTTCGTCACCGACGGCGCGTGCATGACGAGCGCCGCCTGCCAGAACCCCTCCATCACCTACATGGCCCTCACCGCCCGCGCCGTGGACTACGCCGCCGAGCAGGTCCGGCGCGGCGACCTCCGCGTGTAGCCTACCGCCCCACCCCATGAAACGCCGCGAGTTCCTCCGCACCGGCGCCGCCTCCGTCGCGGGCGCCTTCTTCGCTCCCACGATCGTGCCGCGCCACGTGCTCGGCGGGCCGGGCTTCCGCGCCCCCTCGGATACCGTCGGCGTCGCCGGCATCGGCGTCGGCGGGCAGGGGATGTGGAACCTCTCGGCGCTGATGGATCAGCGCATCGTCGCCCTGGCCGACGTGGACTGGGACTACGTGGGCGAGATGTTCGACGAGCGCATCGCGCACACGGAGGACGACGGCACGCCGATGTTCCCCGAGATGGCTGAGCTCCGGCCCCACTTCGACCGCGCCGCGCGCTACACCGACTTCCGCCGGATGCTCGACGAGCGCGGCGACGACATAGACGCCGTCGTCGTTGCCACGCCGGACCACATGCACGCCACGGCTGCGCTGTGGGCGATGGAGCGGGGGAAGCACGTCTTCGTCCAGAAGCCGCTCACGTACTCCGTCGAGGAGGCCCGGGCGCTCAAGCGGGCAGCGGCGACATCGGGCGTCGTGACGCAGATGGGCAACCAGGGCCATTCGAGCGACGACGGCCGCCGCGCCGTCGAGCTCGTCCGCAGCGGCGTCATCGGCCCCATCCGCGAGGTGCTGGCGTGGACGGACCGGCCCGCCGGGTGGTGGCCGCAGGGCGTCGGCAAGCCCGAGCCCGGCACGCCGCCGCCGAGCCTGGAGTGGGACCTCTTCCTCGGCCCCGCCGCCGAGCGGCCGTACTACCCCGGCATCCACCCCTTCGCCTGGCGCGGCTGGGTGGACTTCGGTGTCGGCGCCCTCGGCGACATGGGCGCCCACATCCTCGACTTCCCGTTCTGGGCGCTGGAGCTCGGCATGCCCACGCGCGTCGAGACCCGCCACACCCCGTGGGGCGGCGACCGCGACGCCCCCGACACGTACCCCCTCGCCACGATCACGACGTACGGGTTCGACCGCCCCGGCCGCGAGCCGCTCACGCTGACGTGGTTCGACGGCGGCCTCATGCCGCCGACGCCGGTGGAGGCGCCCGAGGGCTTCACGCTCAATCCCGAAGGCGGCGTGATCTACGTCGGCGAGCGGGGGCTGCTCGTCCACGACCTCTACGGGTACGAGCCTCGGTTGCTGCCCGAGTCGCTGGCAGAGGAGGCGGAGAACGTCCCCCAGTCGCTCCCGCGCATCGAGGGCGGGATCTACGGGCACGAGCAGAACTGGATCCGCGCCATCCGCGGCGAGGAGGCGGTGTCCTGCCCGTTCGGCTACGCCGCCGACCTCACCGAGGTGATGCTCCTCGGCATCGTCGCCGCCCGCGCCGGCCGGCCGATCCAGTACGACGCCGCGACGATGTCCATCCCGAACGCCCCCGACGCCGAGCGCTTCCTCCGGCGGGCGTACCGCGCGGGGTGGGAGCTGCCTGCTTTTTGAGAGAGGGAGAACGGAAGAAAGGGGGAAAGAGAGATGCCTGCCCCTCCTCCTCTCGCCCGTTCTCCCTTTCCCCCTTTCTCAAATGAAACGCCGCGCCTTCCTCCGAACCGCCGGCGCCGCTCTCGGCAGCCTCGCCGCGCTGGGGCCGACGGCCTGCCGGGCCGCCACTCCAGCCGTCGTGCCCGACCGCCTCGGGGTCCAGCTCTACACCGTCCGCGACCTCCTCGCCGAGGACTTCGTCGGCGTGCTGGAGGCGGTGCGGCGGACGGGCTACGAGGAGGTCGAGTTCGCCGGCTACCACGGGCGCGACCCCCGCGCGATCCGCACCGTGCTCGACGGGATGGGCCTCACGGCGCCCGCCGCCCACGTCGGCCTCGGCGCGCTCCGCGACGACCTCGACGCGCAGGCCGAGGCGGCCTACGTCCTCGGCCATCGCTACCTCGTCGTGCCCTGGCTCGACGCCGGGGAACGCGCCTCACTCGACGGCTACCGGCGCGTTGCGGAGACGCTCAACGCCCTCGGCGCGCGGCTCAGGGAGGCCGGGATCCAGCTCGCCTACCACAACCACGCCTTCGAGTTCGAGACGTTCGGCGGCGACCGCACCGGCTACGACGTGCTCCTGGAGGCGACCGACCCGGCGCTCGTGGCGATGGAGCTGGATCTGTACTGGGCCGTCCACGGCGGGCGCGATCCCGTTGCCCTGTTCGAGCGCCATCCGGGCCGGTTCCCGCTGCTCCACCTGAAGGACCGGATGGAGGACGGTGAGATGGTGGAGGTCGGCATGGGCGAGATCGGCTTCGGGCGGGTCTTCGCGCACGCCGAGGCGGCGGGGGTCCGCCATGTCTTCGTCGAGCACGACGCGCCGTGGGACCCGCTGCTGAGCATCCGCTACAGCTATCACCACCTCGTGAACCTGCGGGGGCGCTGAGGGGCCGCCCTCCCCGCCTACGCCGTCCGACTTCACGACAGGGGCACCTTCGCGCCGCCTCCCCGGTACCACCCGGCGATTCGACCCCGACCGCGCATGTGCGTCCTCTTTCTCGCCCTCGACCGGCATCCGCGTTATCCCCTCGTTCTCGCCGCCAACCGCGACGAATTCTACCGCCGGCCCGCCGCGCCCGCCGCCTGGTGGGGCGATTGCCCTGACGTCCTCGCCGGGCGCGATCTGGAGGCGGGCGGGACCTGGATGGGCGTCACCCGCGCCGGCCGCTGGGCCGCCCTCACCAACGTCCGCGATTTCCGCAACCCGCGCGAGGGCCGCGTCTCGCGCGGCGTGCTCGTCCGTGACTACCTCTGTGGCAACGAACCGCCGGAGGGCTACGCCGAGGCCGTCTCTGCCCGCCTCGGCGACTTCGCCGGGTTCAACCTGCTCGTTGGCGACAGAACCGAGGTGTGGTATGTCTCCACCCACACCGATGCGCCCGAGGCGCTCGAACCCGGTCTCTACGGCCTCTCCAACGCCACGCTCGGCGCGCCGTGGCCCAAGGTCACGCGCGGCCTCGACGGGTTCCGCCAGGCGCTCGCGGCCGACGAGCCCGAGCCGGCCGACTTCCTCGCGGTGCTCCGCGACGACACCCCCGCGCCCGACGACCGGCTGCCCGACACCGGCATCGGCCGGGCGTGGGAGCGGCTTCTCTCGTCCCTCTTCATCGTCGGCGAGGACTACGGGACGCGCGCCTCGATGGCGCTCCTGCTGGACTGCGAGGGCGGCGGGCGCTTCGTAGAGCGAACGATCCAGCCCGGCGGGGTGCCGGGCCGGATCGAAGACGTCCGGTTCTGAGAGGCTGTTTGGGGGCGTGCTCGCCCCTCGGTTTTGGGTCATCCCGGCCTCTGAGCCGGGATCTCCAAGAAAACCTGCGGTGCCCCGTCATCTGGAGATCCCGAAAGCGAAGCGTCCCGAAGCAATCACGTCCGGGATGACACGCGGGAAGGGCAACGCCCATGGATGCCCCAAACGGTTTCTGAGCGGGCCGGTTCTGAGCGGGCCGCTTACGACGCGAGCCGGGCGAGGAAGCGGCGGACGCGGGCGAAGCGGGGGGGGCGGGCCGGGGCCAGCGCCCGGGTCGAGCGGCGGGCGTGCTCGATCCACGCAGCCACCATCGCGGCCGGGGGCGCGTCGCCTACCCCCGTGCGCATGGCGTTGGCCTGCGCCAGCCGGTGCTGAAGGCCGGTAACGTTCCACGTCGCCAGCTCGGCGAACGTCTGGACGCCGGCGTCGGCGAGCTGATCCAGCGCGTCGTGCGCGAGGCGGTAGTGGAAGAGGCGGGGCGTGGGGGAGGCGGCAGTGCGCATGACGGACGAGGCTGAGATCGGAAGGGCACGGGGTGACGCGCAACGGGTGTGCCGGCGCGGGGCGCTGTGGATAACTCCCCGAACGCACCGGCACCGTGGCGCGCGGGCCAGTCGGCGTCGCGATATTGCAGCCCCTCGGCTGTCCCCCTCGTGTCACACCCCTCCGTGCCTGCAGGAAAAGCCCCCGTTCGGATCGCCATGTGGTCCGGCCCCCGCACCGTCTCGACGGCGCTGATGCGCGCGTGGGGCAGCCGGGCCGACACCGCCGTCGTGGACGAGCCGCTCTACGCCTTCTACCTCGCCGCCACCGGCCTCGACCATCCCGGCCGCGACCTCGTCCTCGCCAGCCAGCCGGCCGATTGGCGCGCGGTGGCCGCCCGTCTCACCGGCCCGGTCCCGGGCGGCAGGCCCATCTTCTACCAGAAGCACATGGCCCACCACCTCTTGCCGGAGGTAGGCCGCGACTGGCTCGGCGGCTTTCGCCACGCCTTCCTCCTCCGCGAGCCGCGTGCGATGCTGGCCTCGCTGGCGAGGGTGATTCCGACGCCGCGCGCCGAGGACACCGGCCTGCCGCAGCAGGTGGAGCTGTTCGAGCGGTTCGCCGAGGCGGAGGGCGCGCCGCCGCCCGTCATCGACTCGCGCGACGTGCTGGCCGACCCGGAGGGGACGCTGCGCGCGCTCTGTGCCGCCCTCGGCGTGCCGTTCGACCCGGCCATGCTGGCGTGGGAACCCGGCCCCCGCGACACGGACGGCGCCTGGGCGCCCTTCTGGTACGCCTCCGTCGAGGCCTCGACGGGCTTTGCGCCGCCGCGCCCCGAGGGCACGGCCGAGGTGCCGGATCACCTCTCCGACGTCCTCGCGGTCTGCGAGGCGCACTACGCCGTGCTCCACGTGCACCGGCTCACCGGGCATCCGGCCGCGTGACGGGATGAACGGCTCGGCGCAGAGGCCGTATCCGCCAGCCGACCCATCGTTCCCGGCCATACCGACCCTGCTCAGGCGCTTCTCGAGTCGCCGGTGCTGCCCCGGCACCTCGATCGGCTCCGGCGCATCCTCGACGACGAGGCCGGGCGGCGTGAGCGATTCGTTGACGATCGTTCGCCTGAACGGAAGGCGGAGTTCATCGACGGGGAGGTCGTCGTGCATTCGCCCGCCGGGCACCGGCACAATCGCATCACGCGCCGGCTCGTCGTGCTCCTCGGGGCCTACGTCCAGCAGCACGACCTCGGCGAGGTCGTTGCGGAGAAGGCGCTCGTCTCGCTCACACGCAACGACTACGAGCCAGCGGTGTGCTTCTTCGGTCGTGCCAAAGCCGCGACGCGGCGAATGTGGCGGTACGGCGGGTTTGGCTGAAGGACGAGGGAGGAGGCGCGTCGTGAGGGCAGGGGCTCTACGGGTGCTCTCGTGCGGGCCGCCTCCGGTCAACGTGTGCTGGAGGCATCATGCAGGACGCTCCTGGCACACCGGACGGTGAGGGCCTCCACCGTCGGCCCGAGGTGAACCCCTCTGCCTCTCGTTAGGGGGCAGGGCAACGAGTCAGGCCGCCTCGGCGGTCGGTGGGGCCGATTCGCTCTCCCCGGGCGCTTCGTCGTCCTCGACGATCACCCGCGTCACGTCGGCGATGGCGTCGCCGTCCTTGAGGTTGATCACGCGGACGCCCTGCGCGTTGCGGCCGTACGTGGCGATGTCCCGGACGGGCATCCGGATCATGATGCCGGCCTCGGTCGAGATCATCAGGTCGTCGTCGTCGGTGACGCTCTTGAGTGCGACGAGGGGGCCCGTCTTCGGCGTCGTCTTCAGCGTGAGGATGCCGAGGCCGCCGCGCGACTGCTTCCGGTACTCGTCGAGGTCGGTGCGCTTGCCGTAGCCGTTGGCCGAGATCGTCAGGATCTGCGCGCCCTCCCGCTCGATCACGACCATGCCGATGACGGACTCGCCCGGCCGCAGCTTCATCCCGCGCACGCCGCGCGACTTCCGGCCCATTGGGCGCACCTCGATCCGCTCGGCGGCGTCCCCGTTCTCGGCGGTATCCCCGTTCTCGGTGTCGGCCTCCGCCTCGGCGGCCTCGGGCTCCTCACCCGGCGCCTCGTTCTGGAGGTCCTCCGCGCGGTAGCCGTGCTCGTGGAAGCGGATGGCGCGCCCGCCGGAGCAGCCGAGGATGACCTCGGCGTTGCCGTCGGTGAGGCGCGCCTCGATGAGCTCGTCGCCGTCCACGATGTCGATGGCGATGATGCCGTCCACGCGCGGGCGGGAGAACGCCTCCAGCGGCGTCTTCTTGACGAGCCCGTTCTTCGTCGCCATCAGCACGAAGTGGCTCTCGAGGAAGTCGGCGTCGCGGAAGTCGTCCTTCTTGACGGCGAGGACGGCGCGGACGCGGTCGTCCTGGGCGATCTGGATGAGGTTGCGGATGCTCCGGCCCTTGGCCGTGCGGCTGCCCTCGGGGATGTCGTAGACGCGGAGCCAGTAGCACTGGCCGTGGTCGGTGAAGAAGAGGAGGTAGTCGTGGGCCGAGGCGGTGAAGAGGTGCTCGACGAAGTCCTCGTCGCGCGTGCCGGTGCCGCGCATGCCGCGCCCGCCGCGTCCCTGACTGCGGTACTCCGCCACCGAGGTCCGCTTGACGAGCCCCTGGTGCGTGATCGTGACGACGACGTGCTCGTCCTCGATGAGGTCCTCGAGGTCAATGTCCCCGCCGCCGACGAGGTCGATCTCGCTCCGGCGCGGGTCGGCGTACTTCTCCTTGAGCGCGAGCAGCTCCTCCTTGATGATCTCCATCCGCAGCGGCTCGGAGGCGAGGATGGCGCGGAGGCGCTCGATCTCCTTGAGCACGTCGGCGTACTCCGCCTGGATCTTGCCGCGCTCCAGGCCGGTGAGCCGGGAGAGGCGGAGGGCGAGGATGGCGTCGGCCTGGGCCTCGGAGAGCCACGGCTGCGGCACGAAGTCGGGCCGGTCGGCGGCGGACTCCGGCGCCTCGCGCGGGCCGGTGCGCTCGACCGGCGGCTGCGCGGGGAGCCCGAGGCGGGCGCGCTGCTCGGGCGCGAGCCGCTGCGGGTAGACGCCCGCCATGAGGTTCCGCTTCGCCGCGTCGGTGTCCGTCGAGTGGCGGATGATGGCGATGACCTCGTCGAGGTGGTCGAGGGCGACGGTGAGGCCTTCGAGGATGTGCGCGCGCTCCTCGGCCTTGCGGAGCTCGTACCGCGTGCGCCGCGTGACGACCTCGTGGCGGTGCTCCACGAAGTGGTGCACCATGTCGCGGAGGGAGAGCGTGCGCGGGCGCCCGTTCACGAGGGCGACCATGTTCACGCCGAAGGTCTGCTGGAGCTGCGTGAACTTGTAGAGCTGGTTCTGCGTGACGGCCGGCACGGCGTCGCGCCGGAGCTCCATCACGATCCGCATGCCGTCGCGGTCGGACTCGTCGCGGAGGTCGGAGATGCCTTCGATCCGCTTGTCGCGTACGGCGTGGGCGATCTTCTCGATCAGGGTGGACTTGTTGACCTGGTACGGGATCTCGGTGACGACGAGGGCCTGGCGGTCGCCGCGCAGCGTCTCCTCGTGCATCTTCGCGCGCATGATGACGCGCCCGCGGCCGGTGCGGTACGCCTCGCGGACGCCGGCGTAGCCGTAGATCGTCCCGCCCGTGGGGAAGTCCGGCGCCTTGATGTACGCCATCAGGCCGTCCACGTCGAGGTCGGGGTCGTCGATGTAGGCGACGATGCCGTCCACGAGTTCGCCGAGGTTGTGGGGCGGGATGTTGGTCGCCATGCCGACGGCGATGCCGGCGGCCCCGTTGAGGAGCAGGTTCGGGAGCGCGGCCGGGAGCACGGTCGGCTCCTCGGCCGAGCCGTCGAAGTTGGGCTCCCAGTCCACCGTGTCCTTTTCGAGGTCGCGGAGGAGCTCCTCGGCGGCGCGCGTCAGGCGCGCCTCGGTGTAGCGCATGGCCGCCGCCGCGTCCCCGTCGACGGAGCCGAAGTTGCCCTGGCCGTCCACGAGCGGGTAGCGCATGGAAAAGTCCTGCGCCAGGCGGACGAGCGTGTCGTAGATGGCGCTGTCGCCGTGCGGGTGGTACTTGCCCATCACGTCGCCGACGATGCGCGCGCTCTTGCGGTGCGGCCGGCCCGCGCCGACGCCGAGCTCCTGCATGCCGTGGAGCACGCGGCGCTGCACCGGCTTGAGGCCGTCGCGCACGTCGGGCAGCGCCCGGCTCACGATGACCGACATCGAGTAGTCGATGTAGCTCGACTTCATCTCCGTCTCGATGTTGATCGGGATGATGCGGGCCGAGCCCTCGGGAATCTCTGCCATGTACCTGTGTTTTCGTGGGAACCGCCGGGCGGCAGGGAGGACCCCGGAAGATACCGAAATCGGGGCCGGGATGCCCGTTTTCGGGGCCTCGCCCGGGCGGCGGAGGGCGTGGGTTATGGAACGCCTCCGGGCGGCTTCCGGTCCGCCTCAGCGGGGGTGACACGCACTGTTCACCCGGGCTTCGCGCGGGTCGTGCCGGAGGCCCCTACAGGTCCGGGTAGCGCGGCCAGAGGCTCGGCGGGACGAAGTCCGTCGGCGTCTGCGGCCCCCGGAAGTTGGAGACGTACACGGCCGTCTCGCGCAGCACGCGCGCCACGTCCCGGTGCGCCGAGTCGCCAAGGACGACGCCCTCGTGGACCTGATCGGGGCCCGAGACGAACGGGAGCGCCTGCTGCGGCCCGCTCGCCATGATCGTGCGCAGCGAGTCATTCTTGAAGCCGTGGCCGTAGGGGAAGGGCTCCGGGTTGGGGTCGTCCTCGAAGGCGTGCCGCGCGCCCTGGAGGTGGCCGATCTCGTGGGCCATCGAGTAGTACGGCGCGCCGAGGCCGTCCCAGTAGACGAGGGCGAAGGCGGTGCGGGCCTCGGCCATGACGGCCCCGTTGAGTGTGTTCCGCGTGCCGGGCACGAGGACGACCACGTCCGCCTCGTGCGCATCGCGGAGGGCGTGGATCTCGTCGAGGACGCCGTCGTCGGTGCGGATCAGGGCGCGGAGCGATTCGTCGCGGTCCTCGACCTCATGGTCTACCTCGACGAGGTGGGCGAGGGCGAGGCGGATGGGGATGCGCCCGTTCGCGTAGAGGGCGTTCGTTTCGGCGACGGCCCGGCGGATGTGCGCCTCGATGTCTTCGGTGGCCGCCCGTGCGCCCGGCGTGTAGGCGACGAGCAGCGTGATCTCGGTGCGGCCGTCCTCCACGTCGGCCGGGTCGCACGACGCAAGGAGGAGCAGGACCAGCGCGAGGCCCGAACGGAAGCCGAGGCGTCTCATGGAGTCAATCTACGTTACCCGCAGCGGGTTCGTTTTCGTTCCACCGTACCGAGGGGTGGCCTTCCGAGGGGTGGCCTTCCGAGGGGTGGCCTTCCGAGGGGTGGCCTTCCGAGGGGGAAGGGGCGCGTGCCGCGAGCGGAGGGGCAGCGTGCCGCATCGGCTACCCCCTCCGCTCCGGCGGCTGTGACTCCGGGGCGCCTCCGGGAGAGGCCCGGCGCGCTACTCAGTCCTCGACCGGCACCGGGAAGCCGCGGTCCCGCATGAGCGCCTCGATGCGGGCGTCGCGGCCGCGGAAGGCGCGGTAGGCGTCGGCCGGGTCCACGGCGTTGCGCGGGGCGAAGAGGTGCGCGACGAGCTTCGCCGCCAGCGCGCGGTCGTAGAAGCCGCCGGGCGCCTCGGCGAAGGCCTCGGCCGCGTCGGCCGTGAGGACGTCGGCCCAGAGGTAGCCGTAGTAGCCGGCGGCGTAGCCCTCGCCCGAGAAGACGTGGCCGAAGTGCGGCGAGCGATGGCGCATGACGACCTCCGCGGGCATCCCGAGGCGGGCGAGCGTCTCCCGCTCGAAGGCGTCGGGGTCGAGGTCCGACGGGTCGGTCGTGTGGAACGCCAGATCCATCAGCGCGCTTGCGAGGTACTCCGTCGTCGCGAAGCCCTCGTTGAACGTGGCGGCGCGCTTGATCTTGGCGACCAGCTCGTCCGGGATCGGCTCGCCCGTCTGGTAGTGGACGAGGTAGTTCTCGATCACCGGATCCGTCAGCAGCCAGCGCTCGAGGAGCTGGCTCTGGAACTCGGTGTAGTCGCGGACGCCGCCGTTGAGCGTGGGGTAGGCGACGTTCGACGAGAAGTAGTGGAGGGCGTGGCCGAACTCGTGGAAGAACGTCTCGGCATCGTCCCACGAGACGAGCACCGGCTCGCCCGGCGCGCCCTTAACGAAGTTGGAGTTGTTCGAGGCCAGGACGGTCTCCTTGCCGTCGAAGGTGGTGTGGCTGCGGTAGGTCGTGGCCCAGGCGCCGGAGCGCTTGCCGGGGCGCGCGAACGGGTCGAGGTACCACAGGCCGACGTGCGCGCCGGTTTCGCGGTCGGTCACCTCCCACACCCGCACGTCGGGGTGGAAGACGGGGACGGCGCCCTCGGGCACCGGCGCGAAGGCGAAGCCGAACAGCTCGCCCGCGACGAAGAACATGGCCTCGCGGAGCTTGTCCAGCTGGAGGTACTGCTTGACCTCGTCGGAGTCGAGGTCGTAGGTGGCCTGGCGGACCTTCTCGGCGTAGTAGCGGTAGTCCCACGGCTGGATGGTGATGCCCGCCCCTTCCGCCTCGGCGACGGCCTGCATGGCGGCCACCTCCTCCGCGACGCGCGCCACGGCGGCGGGCCAGACGGCTTCGAGCAATTCCATCGCGCGCTCGGGCGTCTTCGCCATCCGGTCCTCCAGCCGCCACTGCGCGTAATTGTCGTAGCCGAGGAGGCCGACGCGCTCGTCGCGCAGCCGGAGGATCTCGACGAGGAGGGCGTTGTTGTCGTGCTCGTCGCCGTTGTCGCCGCGCGAGTAGTAGGTGCGCCAGACCTGCTCGCGGAGGGCGCGCTCGTCGGAGTACGTCAGGAAGGGGTCCATCGAAGACCGCGTGTTCGTGACGGCGTATTCGCCCTCGCGCCCGCGCTCCGCGGCGGCGGCCGCGGCGGCGGCGACGAACGACTCCGGCAGCCCCGAGAGCTGGTCCTCGGTGAGGTAGAGAACGTAGCCCTCCTCGTCGGCCAGGACGTTGTTGGCGAAGCGGGTGTGGAGCTCCGCCAGCCGCTGGTTGATGGCGGCGTAGCGCTCCCGGGCCGCGCCCTCCAGCGTGGCGCCGTTGCGCGCGAACCCGTCGTAGACGAGCTCGACGAGGCGCTTCTGGTCCGGCCGCAGGCCCAGCTCGTTGCGCCGCTCGTAGACGGAGCGGACGCGGCGGAAGAGGGCCTCGTTCTGCGTGATCTGCGAGCTGTAGGCGGCCAGCTTGGGCGCCACCCGCTGCTGGATGGCGCGGAACTCGGGCGAGGAGAGGTTCGAGCTCCAGATGCCGTAGTAGGTGAACACGCGGTCGAGCCGCCTGCCCGCGCGCTCCATCGCCTCGATGGTGTTGGCGAAGGTGGGCGGCTCGGGGTTCTCGACGAGGGCGTCGATCTCGGCGAGGTGCTCGGCCATGCCCGTTTCGAGGGCGGCCTCCAGCGCCCCGAGGTCCATCCGGTCGAAGGCCGGGACGCCGCCGTAGGGGCCGGTCCATGCCTGGAGGAGCGGGTTCGCGTCGGCGGCGGTCGTCGTCACGTCGTCGGCGGGCTGGGCATGCAGAGCGGCCCCGTGAAGGGCCGAGGCGAGCGCGATGATAAGCGCGGTCGGAAAGGAGCGGGGCATCGGAGTCGTGGGTCGGGAACGGGACACGAATCGGAAGCCAAGAAATTAGCACGCCGGTCTGCCCTTCCTGGCGGCGGGCCTCGCGACGGGCGGATTCCGTCTGCGCGGATTCCGTCTGCTACCGCAGCCCCGGAATCCGCCGGAGCAGCTTGAGCGCCCCGAGCGTGGCCTCGGCGAACGCCTCCGTCGCCATCCCGGCCACGGGGGCCAGCGGCAGGCCGCGCTGGACGGCCACCGTCTGCGCCTCGGTGTACTTCCGGATGCCCTCGGGGCCGTGCCGCCGCCCGAGGCCGGACTGGCCGAACCCGCCCATCGGTGCCGCCGTCGAGCCCCACGCCGCCATGTAGGGATCGTTGACGCCGACGGTACCGCAGCGGAGCCGCCGCGCCACGCGCCGCCCGCGCCGCACGTCGGCCGTCCAGACGCTCGCGTTGAGGCCGTAGGCGGAGTCGTTGGCGAGGCGGACGGCCTCGTCGTCGGTGTCGAACGGGTAGACGGCTGCGACGGGGCCGAACGTCTCTTCGGCGTAGAGCGTCATCGCGGGCGTGACGCCGGTGAGAACGGTCGGGGCGTAGAAAAAGGGGCCGAGGGTGGGGAGGGGCCGGCCGCCCGTGACGACCGTCGCGCCCTTCGCCACGGCATCCTCGACGTGCGCCGTTACTTTGCCGAGCTGCTCCTGCGAGGCGAGCGAGCCCATGTCCGTCGTCCAGTCGAAGCCCGGCCCGACGCGCAGCGCCTCGGCCTTGCGGGCGAACCCGGCGACGAACGCGTCGAAGAGCGCGCGGTGGACGTAGAGGCGCTCGGCTGAGATGCAGAGCTGGCCGGCCGACGAGAAGCAGGCACGGACGGCCCCGTCCGTCGCCGCGTCGAGGTCGGCGTCGTCGAGGACGAGCAGCGGGTTCTTCCCGCCCAGCTCCAGCGAGGCGCCGACGAGCCGCTCGGCCGCCTGCCGCGCGACGATGCGCCCGGCCTCGGTCGAGCCGGTGAACTGCACGAAGTCGGCCGCGCCGAGGAGCGCCGGGCCGAGCGTGGGGCCGTCGCCGGGGACGACGTGGAGGAGGTCCACCGGCAGCCCTGCCTCGCGGAGGCGGTCGGCGGCCCACAGCGCCGTGAACGGCGTCCCTTCCGCCGGCTTGACGACGACGGCATTGCCCGCCAGCAGCGCCGGGATGGCGTCCGAGACCGCCATCGTGAGCGGGTAGTTCCACGGCGCGATGACGCCCACGACGCCGACGGGCACGCGGTTGACCTCGACCTGCGTAAGGAGGGGGAGGAAGCCCGTCCGGCCCGAGCGCGCCAGTGCGGCCTCGCCGTGGTAGGCATAGTAGCGGGCCACGAGCGCCACGTCGGCCACCTCCAGGAAGGCGTCGAACCGCGTCTTCCCGCTCTCGAGCTGAATGAGGTCGAGAGCTTCCTCGCGGCGTTCCAGGATGAGGTCGTGGGCTCGCTCAAACACCCGCGCCCGCTCGTGGAACGGCCGTGCGGCCCAGGCCGCCTGGGCCGCGCGCGCGCGCGCGAAGGCGAGGCCGACGTCGGTCGGGGTTCCCGCCGGGAGCGTGGCGACGGCCTCGCCCGTGAACGGAGCGCGGACGGTCAGCCCGTCGTGCGGCCCGTCGGCGTAGGTGGCGACGGCGGCCAGTGCGCGGAGGCGCCCGGGCGAGAGGGTCGGCGGGAGTGTCGGCGCGTGCCCGTTCCCGATGTGGAGCGCGTCGAGGGCGGCGGAGGCGTGCATCACGAGGGGGCGGTCGGGGGGAAGGCGCGCGCTCCGGCGCGGAGGGCGACGAGGAGCGCGAGCGGCAGGGCCGGGGCGGGGAACGCCTGAGGCAGGAAGAACCAGGCCAGCGCGGTCGCCGCCGTCACGATCCCGGTGGCGATCAGGTACGTGCGGAGGCCGCGCGGGAGCGTCGGTTTCCGCAGCCACCACGCCGCCGCGAGGTGCGGCGGCCAGGCCCACATCAGGTGGAGGTTTGGACCCGTCACGGCGTGCTCCGTTCCGAACCACAGCAGCGCCAGGATGGTCCCGGCGAGCCCGACGACGGCGAACGCCACCGCGTCCCCGGTGCGCCCCGGACGCGATCCCGCGCGTCCGGTAGCCCGACCCCGGAAGGTGGCGGCGAGGCCGAGCCCGAAGAGGACCCATCCGGCGACCAGTGGCCAGGGAAACGCCGGCTGCGGCCCGGTGTAGCCCGGGACGGCCAGGACGGTGTCTGTCGCCGCGACGAGCGGCCGCCCGCCGACGGTCGCCCCGTCGAGCTGGCGCATCAGCTCTTCGGGCAGGAACGTCGCTTCGCGGGGCGTGGCGGTGCGGTCCGTGGGGAGGCCGAGGCCGAGGTGGATGCCGAGGCGCAGCAGCGGCTCGCCGACGAGGTAGGGGTCGAGGAGCTCGCGGAAGGTCGCCTCCGCCTCCGCCTCGGGGAGCGCGACGGGGGGGAGGCCGGCCGCCGCCAGCGCGCGGTCGAGCGCCGCGAGCAGGCGCGTCGAGCAGTTGTCGTAGAAGAAGTCGTAGCGGTAGGCGCGGTTCTCCGGGAGCCGGTTCGTCTCCAGCATCGCGTAGAGCGCGCGGACGGCCTCGGGCGGCATCGCCAGCCGCTGCTCGATGATGGGGCGGCGGAGGTAGGCGTACTTCCGGAGCTCGT
Organism: uncultured Rhodothermales bacterium; assembly: GCA_964580105.1. GTDB lineage: Bacteria > Bacteroidota > Rhodothermia > Rhodothermales > Rubricoccaceae > CAZOJJ01. The sequence goes on from CAZOJJ010000004.1 coordinate 88,591, forward strand.
GGTCGTACGGCGCCGTGTCGAGCACGTAGTCGAGCCGGCCGCGTGCGAAGCGGAGGACGAAGTAGGGCTGGTCGAAGTCGAACGTGCCGAAGTTGTACGTCCGGTCCAGCCCCGTGGCCGGGTCGGCGATGCGGAAGGCGCTGTGGCCGAAGAGGCTGTAGACGGCCTCGCCCGGCGGCACCGTCAGGAGCGAGACGGCGGCGGAGTCGGAGAGGGCTTCGGCGGGCTGGGCGCGGGCCGGGGCGACGCCGGCCAGGAGGGCGGCGAGGAGGAGGGCGAGGCGGCGCATGCGGCGCGGATCGGTGGCGCGCGAAGATAGCCGCGCCGCCGATCCGCCGGGTTGCGCCGCTGGGCTTAGAAACCGTTTGGGGCATCCATGGGCGTTGCCCTTCCAGCGTGTCATCCCGGACGGGAAGCGTGTCACCCCGGACGTGATTGCTTCGGGACGCTTCGCTTTCGGCCCGGAGGCCGGGATGACACAAACCCGAGGGGCGAGCACGTCCCCAAACAGCCTCTTACAGCTCCGTCGGGTGCTTCTCGTAGCGGTACGCCCTCATCACGGCCGGGTCCCGCGTGTCCTCGACGACCTCGCCGCAGTCGCGGCAGCGGAAGACGATGCGGGACGGCGTGCCCGTGGTGCCGGTGGCGAAGGTGAGCCCGCCCCGGAGGCTGTAGTGCCGCTCGGCGTCCACGCGCGGGTGGTCGCGGTCGTGGCCGCACGAGCACGTCGGCCGCGCGGCGGGCTCGGGCGAGCGCACCGTCTCGCGCGCCCGGGCCGGTGTGGGCGCCCACTCGATGGCGTGCTCCCGGATGCGCCGCGTCGCCTCGGCGACGGCGCGGGCCTCGTCCTCGGCCTCCGTACGCGCCTTGCGCTCCAGGTAGGCGTCGGCCGACCACGGGCCACTCCCCCAGAGCGCGCAGACGACGAGGAGGAGCAGCGTCAGCGCGGCGAGTTCGAGCGACTGGTCGGCGGCGCCGAGGCTACCGGGCAGGTGCACGAAGACGGCACCGAGGAGGACGGGGATCTGGACGAGCGCCGCCAGCCGGGTTGCCAGCCCGACGGCGAGGAGCAGCCCGCCGCCGATGTGGGCGAGGGCGACGTAGTGCATCAGCAGGCCGGAGACCAGGAAGCCGTCGCCCTGCGCCTCGGGCACGAGGTTGAGGTAGGCCACCGGGTCGGCGAGGAAGAGGCCGCCGCGAACGACGAGCGCCAGCCCGAGGTAGATGCGAATGACATCGAGGGCTTCGGCGCGGTGGACGTCGAACCACCCGCGCGAGCGCGTCAGGGTATCCATGGCCGTAGAGAGGTGCGTGGAGAGGAGCCCGGCCGCCGTTTTGAATGCCACACCCTTTGTGGGGTTTCGGTGGAGGGCGGCGGCGGAGCCGCCCCGCTCGTCCGATTGCGCGTGCTAGCTTCCCATCCTCCCGCCACGCCGCTCCTTCCGCCTCGGCTCGTGAACCGCCGCGAAAAAGCCGCCCTCGTCCTCGACCGCCTCCGCGAGCGCATCCCGCGTCCGGAGACCGAGCTCCGGTACCGCACCCCGTTCGAGCTGCTCGTCGCCGTGATCCTCTCGGCGCAGTGCACCGACGCCCGCGTCAACCTCGTCACGCCCGCCCTCTTCGAGCGCTTCCCGACGCCCGAGGCGATGGCCGGGGCGGACGCGGACGAGATCCTTCCCTACATCCGCTCGGTGTCCTATCCCAACAACAAGGCGAAGGCGCTCGCGGCCACGGCGCGGATGCTCGTGGAGGAGTTCGGCGGCGAGGTTCCGTCCACGCACGCCGAGCTGATGCGGCTCAAGGGCGTCGGCCGCAAGACGGCCAACGTCATCGTGGCCGTGGCCTTCGACGAGCCCGCCATCGCGGTGGACACCCACGTCTTCCGCGTCGCCAACCGGATCGGGCTGGTGAAGGACGCACCCACGCCGCGCGCCGTCGAGGACGGCCTCGCCCGCGTCATCCCGCGCGCCGACTGGGGGGAGGCGCACCACCTCCTCATCCTCCACGGCCGCTACGTCTGCACCGCCCGCGCGCCCAGGCACGACGCCTGCCCGCTGACCGACGTGTGCGATTACTACGCCGCCGTCCAGGCGCTGCCCGCGCCGCTGGAGGGGCTCGACCCGAAGCGCGGCGCGTACTTCTGCCGGACCCGCCGGCACTACTTCGACGAGCCGGCCGTGAAGACCGACCGCCAGGGCGTCGAGCAGCTCGCCTGCCCCTCATGCGGCTCGATGAACGTGTTCGACACGAAGACGGGGGCGACGACGAAACGGGTGCAGGACTACCGGGTGGGATAGCCCGCCTCGGGGCCGCGGGGAAAAGACCGGCGAAGCCCGCCTGCGCGGTGCAACGGGGCTGGGGAAATGCCGCCCTTACCGCGTCATGGAGGGTGCGTTGCCCAGCCCCGCGCGTCACCGTCCGCACGGCCGCCGGGACGGTACGCTTACGCTGGCGTTCGTGGACGACGGCGAGGGCGTGGCCGAGGCCGTCCGGGACCGCGTGTTCGAGCCGTTCTTCACCACGCGGCCGGCGGGGTCGGGCCACCCCGGCCTTGGCCTTTCGTTTGCTCACGAGGCCGTCGTGCGTCGGGCGGGCGCCTCGACGTGGCGAGCGAGGCAGGCGCAGGGGCCACGTTCACCGTGACGCTGCCCGGGTCCGCCTGAGCCCCGGGCAGCGCCGGACGCTTACCGACCGGGGCTCCAGGAGATGCCGATGCCGACGTTCACCGTCGTGGCGGAGAACGACTCGGCGTTCGCGAAGGAGAGGGAGGTGAACAGGGCAGAGACGCCACCGGTGAGGGCAAAGGAGGGATTGAAGAAGTAGAGCAGGCCCCCTTCAACCATCCCGCCGGCGCCGCTCGCATCCACCGAGATTCCCCCTTCTTCGTAGGTGACGCTCTGGTACACCCCACCCACACCAACGTACGGAACGAACGCGCGCTGCCCGCCGCCGATGTGGAAGCGCCCGCCCAGGGAGGCCATGGCGCTGGAGAAATTCCCGGGAAGGTCTACGTCGGAAGAGCTAAGCGCAGTGCCGGTCAGCCCGAGCACGACCGCGACCTGCGGGGTAAGGCCGTAGCCGAGGGCCAGATGCCCGCCGCCGCCACTGAGGTCGGTGCCTTCATCGGAGTAGGCAGAGCCTACCGCTTGAAGGCCACCCATGAAGCCGCGTGTAGATGAAACGGCGCCGGTGGCCGGTACCGGGCCGCTCGGCCGGGGCTGGCGCCGCCGCACCTCCGACACCATCGCCACGAACGGCGGCGGGTCCACGTTGGGGTCGGGCTGGTAGTCCGGGGCGACCTCGAGGAGGGACTGGACGGCGCGGCGGGCGTCCGCCTCGCGGTCCTTACCGATATAGGCGAGGCCGAGGAGGCGGTAGGCGCGGCGGCGCTCCTCGGCCGTGAAGGCGTTGCGGTCGAGGCAATCGGTGAGCCGCGCGATGGCGGTGTCGAAGCTCCCGGTGCGGTACTGCTCGTCGGCGTCGGCGATGGCCGTGTCACAGCGCTGGGCGGCGACGGGGACGGCGAGGGTTGCCAGGAGGGCAAGGAGGAGGGCGCGGTGCATGGGTGCGGGTTGGATGAGTTAGAGGTTGTTTGGGGACGTGCTCGCCCCTCGGTGGTGTGTCATCCCGGCCTCCGAGCCGAAAGCGAAGCGTCCCGAAGGCATCACGTCGGGATGACACGTTGGAAGGGTGAGGGCAACGCCCATGGATGCCCCAAACGGTTTCTTAGTCTTCGGGGGTAAGCGTGAGGGAGACGCGGCCCGGTGTGGAGCCGGCCTCGACGGTGACCGAGCGCGAGGCCGAGCGGTGGCCGTCCTTGCGCACCTCGACGGTGTGCGTGCCGGGAGGGACCGTGATGGTGGCGGGGGTATAGCGGCCGGTGCTCCGGCCGTCGAGGAAGATCTCGGCGTGGATGGGGTCGGAGACGACGGTGACCTCGGCCGGCGTGGCGAACTCGATGAAGACCTCGGCCGTCCGCCCGGCCGTTACGGAGACGCTCCGCTCCTGCGTGCCCAGCGTGGGGTGAGTCGCCCGGACGCGGTGCGCGCCGGGCGGCACTTCCACGGAGACGGGCGCGTTGGTGCCGCCGGCGTGCCTCCGGCCGTCCACGTAGACGTCGCCGTAAGGGCGGACGAGGACGCGGACGGTCCCGGTGGCGGGGGCCGCCGGCTCGGCCGGGGTCGCCTCGCGGCGCTCGGGCCGGCCTTCCCGGCTCCGGCCGTCCTGACCCGGCCCCTCCTGGGCGGCGAGCGCGGCTTCGTTGTTCATCGTCTGGAGTCCGCGCTGGGCGGCGGCCCTGGCCTCGTTCGCCACGCCCCGGTGGCGGTCCGCGACGGCGATGGCCTGCTGGTAGTGGGAGCGGGCCGCGCGGCCGTTGCGCCGCTGCCACGCCCGGTCGCCCATCGCCACGTAGCGCTGCGCGATGGACCGGACGACTCCGTTCGCCTCGGCGTGGCCGGGGCTGACCGCGAGCACGCGCTCGGCGAAGAGGAGCGCGTTCGAGTCGGCCGGGGTCGTCAGGCTGCCGGCGTCGAGGAGGGCGCGGGCGGTGGCGAGCCAGGCCTGGATCGTCGCCGGAGAGGTGCCGATGGGGTTGGTCGTCGGCGGGGGCGGGAGGGGGCGGTCGAACGTGATGGCTTCGCCGAAGTCGGCGTCGGCCGTTTCGACGGCCTCTTCCGGCTCGGCCGGAGGGCCCTCGGGCGAGGGGCCGGGTGAGAAGGCCCATACGCCGACGGCGAGGAGGAGGCCGAGGCCGCCCACGCCGAGCGCCGCGTGCGGGGCATAGCGCTTCCAGGCCGGCGTCGCCGCCGTCTCCAGCGCCGCCGGACTCGTCGAGACGGCCGTCGAGGCGGGTGCGAAGGCGGTCGGGGCGGGCTGCGTGGACTCCGGGTCGCGGATCGTTCCGGGCGCCGCCGGACGGTCGGCGACGACGGTGGGGGCGGGCTCGGCGGCCTTTTTGCGCCGGCCCTTCGCCTTCTTCGCGGGGGCGGGCGGCTCCGCCGTGCCGGCCGCCGGGCGCGGGGCGACGACCGTCGCCTTCGCCGCCGTAACGGCGGCAAGAGGGATCGCGGCGAGCGCGTCGCGGAGGGCATCCACGGACGGGAATCGGTCCTCGGGCTTCTTCGCCAGTGCGCGGAGGATGGCGGCCTCGAGCGCCTCGGGCATCGCCGGGGCGAACTGGCGCGGCGGCGGCGGCTCCTGCTGGAGGTGCGCCTGCATCACCTCGAAGAAGCTCTCGCTCTGGAACGGGACGCGGCCGGTGAGCAGCTCGAAGAGGAGCACGCCGAGGGCGTACACGTCGGTGCGGGCGTCAACGTCCTGGGCGCGGATCTGCTCGGGCGCCATGTACTCGGTGGTGCCGACGGTGTGGCTCGTCTGCGTCATGCGCGAGGAGCCGAGGAGGCGGGCGATCCCGAAGTCCATCACCTTGACGGTCCCGTCCGGCAGCCGCATGAGGTTGGCCGGCTTGATGTCGCGGTGGACGATGCCGTGGCGGTGGGCGTGCGAGAGGCCGTCGAGGGCCTGGGTGTAGAGCGGGAGCGCCTCGGCGGGGTCGAGGCGGCCCCGGCGGCGGAGGATGGATTCCAGCGTCTCGCCCTCGCAGAACTCCATGACCATGTAGAGGGCGTCGCCGTCGCGGACGAGCGTGTAGAGCGTGGCGATGTTGGGGTGGAGCAGCCGCGCGAGCACGCGGGCCTCCTGCCGGAAGCGCTCGACGAGGTGGGGCTGGCTCGCCACGTCGGCCCGCAGCGCCTTGATGGCGACGGGCCGGTCGAGCATGAGGTCGAGGCCGCAGTAGACGGCGCCCATGCCGCCCTGCCCGAGCAGGGCGTCGATCCGGTAGTTGCCGATGACGCGGCCGATCATGACAGAGCAGGGGCTTCGCGGGTGGCGCGCTCCTCGGCCTCCGCCTCCCCCTCGGCGGCGCGCACGTGCACGAGGCCGACGGTGATGTTGTCGTGGCCGCCGCGCTCGTTGGCGAGGGCGACGAGGCCGGAGGCGGCGGCGTGGATGTCGGGCTGGCGCACGATGTCTGCAATCTCGTCCTCCTCGACGAGGTCGTAGAGGCCGTCGGAGGAGAGCAGGAACACGTCGCCCGCGCGCAGCGCCAGCGGCGCCTCGCGGACGGTCGGCTCGACCTCGGCGTGGATGCCGAGCGCGCGCGTGATCACGTTGCGCTGGTCGTGATGCCGGGCCTCCTCCTCGGTGATGAGCCCTTCGCGGACCATCTCGGAGACGACGGAGTGGTCCTCCGTGAGCCGCTCGATGCGGCCGGCGCGGCAGCGGTAGAGCCGGCTGTCGCCGACGTGGGCGGCCCAGGCCTCGCCGCTCCGGAGGACGAGCGCCGTGCAGGTGGTGCCCATGCCGTTGAGCCCCTCCTGCTGCCGCGCGCCCTCGTGGATCACGCGGTTGGCCTCCAGGAACGCGGCGCGGAGCGCGTCCGGCGGCGGCGCAGCCGACTCGTAGTACACCCGCGCAATGACGTCGGCCGCCGCCGCGCTGGCGACCTCGCCCGCCGCGTGCCCGCCCATCCCGTCGGCCACGAGGACGAGGAGGCCCTTGGCGCTGAGCGTCTCGGGATCACGGGGGTGGACGCTCCGCCCCTGGTCCTCGTTGTGGGGGCGCTGAACGCCGCGATCCGAGCGAATCGCCACGTCGAATACGAAGGGGATCGCCTCGGTGGGCGCAGCGGGGAGGGCCGCGACGGTTCCTTTCGGCGGGGCCGAGGCGGGCTCGGAGGGCGGGGACGACTTGCGGCGGAACCACCACATAGGGCAGGTCAGAAGGAAGGAAACTTGCAGATGGCGAACGATTCGGCGCGCGCCTCGAACCGGCACGTCTGCTCGGCAAAGCCGCGCCGGAGCACGAGCTCGACCTCCTCGCCGACGTAGGTGTGAAGCGGGAGGGGGGTCTGGCCGATGAAGACGCCGTCGCGGTAGACCTCGGCGGGCGGCCCGTCCGCCAGCTTCACCTCGATCTGCACGGGGACGGCGCCCTCGGGGAGCGCGGGGGTCGAGTCGGGCGGGGTGGTCCCGCCGGGCGCTAGCCCGGACACGGCGAGGGCGCCGGCGGCGACGAGGCCGAGGGCGGAGAGGCCAAGCACGCCGGCGCGGAGGACCGGCCTGGGCACCGGGCGGCGGAGGGTGCGGAAGGGGGCGAGGGACCGCCACGCCTGGAGCGGCCGGGGTGGAGACGGCGCCGGGACGGCGGGTCGGGCCGTCGAGGCCGGCAGGGCCGTCGAGGCCGGCAGGGCCGGCAGGGCCGCCACGAAGCGGCCGGCGTCGGCGAAGCGGTGGGCGGGGCCCGCCTGGAGGCAGCGGCCCACGAGGGCGTCGCACGCCTCGGGGAGGCCCGGCACGAGCCGCGAGGGCGCGTCGTACTCCGCCCGCGCGATGCGCTGGAACAGCTCGAACGACGACGGCGCCTGGAAGGGGAGGTCGCCCGTGACGAGCTCGTAGAGGAGGACGCCGAGGGCCCACACGTCGGAGCGGGCGTCGGGCGGCTGGCCGCGGACCTGCTCGGGCGAGAGGTACTCCGGGGTGCCGGGCACCATGCCCGCCTGCGTCAGCCCCGCCGCGCCGAGCTCCTTGGCGATGCCGAAGTCGAGCAGCTTCACCGTCCCCTGCGGCGTGACCTTCACGTTGTGCGCCTTGAGGTCGCGGTGGATGATGCCGTGGGCGTGGAGGTAGGCGACGGCCTCGGCGACGGGGCGGAGGAGGCGGAGGGCGCCCTCGAACGAGGCCGGCCCGCGGCGGTGGAGCCGGTCGGCCAGCGTCTCGCCTTCGACGAGCTCCATCGCGATGCAGGCCCGCCCGCCGGCCTCGAAGTAGTCGTAGAGCGTGGCGATGTGGGGATGGCTCAGGCCCGCCTGGATGCGCGCCTCGTTGAGGAAGCGGGCCGCGAGGCCGGCGTCCCGGAGCACCTTCAGCGCGACGACGCGGCCGAGGCGGGCGTGCTCGGCCCGGTAGACGTCGCCCATGCCGCCGCGCCCGAGGTGGGCCGTGAGGCGGTAGTCGCCCAGGGCGGAGGAAACCGAAGCCATGACCGAGGAGGAGGGAGCGGGAGGGTGGGGCGGGGCGCCCTCGGAGGGTCGGCGCCGTGCGCCGCGCACCCTCCCGCTCGGTTCGTAGGCGGGCGCCGGGCGCTCAGCGCGTGCCCGTCGTCCGGCGGAGCTCCATCGCGTACTTGATCGGGATCGCGTAGGTCACGCGCGCGTCCCGCTGGCTGGCGTAGGTGAAGATGCCGATGACCTCGCCCTTCTCGTTGAAGACGGGGCCGCCGCTGTTGCCGCCGCCGGTCTCGCTCGTCGAGAGCTGGTAGGCGTCCGGGAAGCCCATCGAGATCACGCGCTCGTCCGGGTTCTCCCCGCTCCGGCGCGAGCGGTGGATGGAGGAGATGTTCGCGGGGGTGACGGTGACGCGGGGGACGAACTGCGCCGTCATCTGGCGCCGCGCGCCCATCTCGACGTTCGTGGCCGTGCCGATGTCGAAGCCGGATACGCCCGGGTAGCCCATGATGGTGACGGGGTCGCCCACCGCCGTCGTCTCGTACGTGTCGTTCATCGTGACGGCGTGGAGCACGTCCGGCGGGTCAATCTTGATCAGGGCGGCGTCGGCGCGCGGGGAGTCGCGGACGAACCGGGCCTCGGTGGGGTTGTCCGAGTTCTGGAACGTGACCTGCATCGCGCCCTCGCCGTCGAGCGGGCGGAGGTTCTCGATGACGAACTGGTCGTTGTAGAAGGCGGACTCGGCCGGGACCCACTGCGCCACCTGGCTCGCGTCGATGAGCTCCGTGCTGGCGACCGAGGTGCCGGTCGGGTCGAGCTTGTACAGGACGGCCGGGCCCTGCGGGAACTGGTACGGGTAGTGCCAGCCGCGGACGACGTGCCGGTTGGTCATGATGAAGCCGTCCTGGCTCACGACGAACCCGGAGCCGAATGCGCTCGACGCGATGGGCTTGTTGAGGCCGCCCTGGTCCGAGGTGGTGAGGATGGGCTCGATCTGCCCGGTGGGGAGCTGGACGAACATCCCCAGCGCCACCGTCTGCCCGTTCAGCTCGGTCGGCTGGAACTGGTGGTAGACCTGCGTCTGGGCGTTCGTGTCCATCAGCCGCCAGGAGGACTGGATGAACACGACGGCGTCGCCGTGGGCGGCGGCGATCTCGGCGGGCGTGAGGGGGCGGTTCCGCTCCTGGGCGGCGAGGGTCGAGTCGACGGCGGCCCGCGCGCCGGCGCCGGTCTCGTTCGTCTTGGCGTTGACGAAGTAGAGGCTCACGGCGAGCAGCAGCAGGAGCACGCCGCCGCCGGCGAAGAGCATCCAGCTGGTCTTCTTCTGCGTGGTGCGCTGGACGTCCACCATCATCCGCTCGACGGTCTCGCGGCCGACGCCGACCTTCTGCGGCGGGCGGTCCTGCGCCGTGCCCGAGGTGGCCCGGTCCGGCGTGAGGGCCGGCGAGGAGGCCAGGGTCGGCTTGCCGGCGGGCATGGCCGGAGCGATGCGGGTCTCGCCGGGCGGGTGGGGTTCGAGGTCGAAGAGGAACTCGGGGCCGCCGGCGCCGAGCTGCACGGTGTCGCCCGGGCGGATCGTGGCGCTGCCGGCCACCTGCACCTTGTTGAGGAAGGTGCCGTTGCGGCTGCCGAGGTCGGTGATGGTGTACCGCGAGGGGTCGGCCTCGTCGCGCGTGATGCGGGCGTGCTCGCGGCTGACGAGTTCGTCGTGCTCGGGGTCGTAGCGCACCGTCGAGGTGGCCGCGCGACCGAAGAGCAGGGCGTCGAACTGATCGAACGGAAACTCCTCGACCTGGTTGACCTTGGAGCCGCTGACGTGGCGGATCACGAAGCGGCGGGGCTGGTCGGAGCGGGTGTCGGACATGGCTGCGGGAGGGTGGGTGAGCCGGGAAGGGGCGCCTTCCCGGAGCGTCTGGGCGGGAAAGCGTTCGGGGTCAGCCGTATAGACGAGATTTCTGCTCCGACCGGCTCATCCCCCATCCACCCTGCCCCTGTCGCTCTTCCGGGCCTTCAAGACGTTCGCCCTCCGGGGCAACCTGCTCGGCCTCGCCATCGGCTTCACCGTCGGCGCCGCGTTCTCCACCGTGGCCCGCTCGCTCGTGGACGACCTCATCATGCCGCCGCTCGGCCTGCTGCTCGGCCGGACCGACTTCTCCGACCACTACGTCCTCCTCCGCGAGGGGCCCGAAGTCCCCGGCCCGTACCCCACGCGCGAGGCGGCCGAGGCGGCCGGGGCCGTGCTCCTCGACTACGGCGCGTTCCTGACCAACCTCCTCGCCTTCCTCGTCGTCACGGCCGCGATGTTCGTCGCCATCCGGCTCGTGAGCAAGGCCGGGCAGACACTCAAGGACGAGTTCGGCCGCGCCGACACGGAGGCGCCGGGCGAGCCGGAGACGAAGAAGTGCGCCTACTGCCGCGAGGCCGTCCCGTACCAGGCGAGCCGGTGCCCGCGCTGCACCTCCTTCCTCGGCACCGAGGGCGGCCCGCTCGTGCCCGACGCGCGGCTCCTGCCCGGCGGCGAGGCTGCATAGCGCAGCGGCGCGGCGGGGCTACCGCCGCACCGTGACGACGGTGGACTGGCTCCCCGCCCGTACGACGTACACGCCCGCTGCCAAGCTCGACACGTCCGCCTCGGTGACGCCGTCGGCCGTGCCGCCGAGGCGGATGCGGAGGACTTCCCGGCCGAGCACGTCGTAGAGCACCGCTTCGTCTGCGCCCGGGGCTTCGACGTGGAGCACGGCAGAGGCCGGGTTGGGCCACACCCGCAGCGCCTCGTCTGCCTGGGGCGCCCCCGGCTCCACGGCCGTGCCCTCCGTGACCGTGAGCGTGACGGGCACGGAGGCGGCCTCCTCGCCGCTCGGGCCGCCGTCCCGTAGCGAGACCTGGCCGTGGTAGACGCCCGGCGCCATGCCTTCGGCGTTGAGCCGCACCGTGAGCGTGTCCGTCTCGCCCGGCGCGATCTCCAGCGAGCGCGGCGCCACCGGCGAGGCGCGCAGCCAGCGCGGCGGGAGCGGCGCCGCACGAACGGCGAAGACCCACTTGCCGGTCGGTGGTCCCGTGGTGCCCGTCAGGGCAGTCAGGTACATCACCGACGGGTCTAGCCTGCTGCGGAGCATGCCTTCCACATCGACAACGTCACCCACGCCGTCGGGAGCATGGAGCAGGTCGAGAGGTGTCTCCACCCCTGAGCTCCGCCCCTGCCGATCAGTCACCACCACGCGCATTTCACGCTCCTCCTCTGGTAGTGTCACGGTCATCTCAGCGTAACCGGGGGAGATATCGAGGCTATTGCCCCCTAATGACATCTGTGCTCCTTCATCATAAGCCGTCACAGGCACCGGAAAGCCTTCGGCTACTACGCCATCAATGTCGATTGCGTAGATGTCCTCATTGATCGTGTCGAGGTAATAGAAGAGGCGCTCGGCGGCATCATACTCAAGACCGAACGCCACCCCGCGGTCGTAGGTGATGCCGGGTCCGGAGTAGCCCGGCCCCGTGACGAGCTCGACGGTGCGGCCGGTCGCGTTGCCATCGAGGTCGCCTTCGAGAAGCAGCGTGCTCTCGACCGTGCAGTGTGGGAGGTCGCAGTCGACTGCCACGTCCATCCACCAGAGCGTGCCCTCAGGATAGCCAGGCAGGGCGTGGTCTGGCGGCATCCACGCCATACCTGTTGTAGATGAAGCATTGCCGATCTCAGGGTGCTCGAAGAAGCGGAGCGAGTCCAATTCAGGCGTGAGTTCCAGCGTGTAGGGAGTTCCGCCATAGCGCACAACGAACAGACGTCCCTTCGAGGTCATTGCCATGTTGTAAGGGTGACCATTCATGTCCAGCCCCTTCCAGAACAGGAGGGTGCCGGGCGGCTCCTCCGGCATCCCCTCTGCCGGTAGCGGCACTGCGAAGAGGTCCACCGGGGCCATACCCCCGTTTGTCACAACGATCTCTACATCGCCTTGCTGCCCCACCGGGACCGACGCCTCCACGGTGGCAGGCGAGACCGTCACCTGCGCCAGCCCACACGGCACAAGGGCCGGGGCGCTCACGAGGAGCACCCCGGCCGCGATGGATCGCATAATGGCCTTCGTGAAGGGCCTCATTCGGTCACCGGACCACGGTCAGACGTTGCGAGGGCGTGCGCACCCCGCCTACCTCTGCCCGTACCACGTAGATCCCCGCCGGCAGCGCCGAAGCCTCGAAGGCCAGCCGGTGCGAGCCCACCTCGAAGCGCCCTTCCGCGAGCGCCGCCACGCGCCGCCCAAGCACGTCAAAGACAGCGATCTCTACATCCGACGCCTCCGCGAGCACCAGCGGCACCACGGCCGCGCCACGCGCCGGGTTCGGGTACGGCGCGCCCAGCACGTCCCGCACAGCCAGATCCATGCTTGGAGCATTCGAGGCCATCGCGGGCTCCGTGCCACCCTGGCGGCCTTCGGCCCCCGTACGCTCTGCGAGCGCCTCGGCCACCACGGCCAGCGCCCCGCGCATCGGGTCCTCCGCCGCCATACCGTCTAG
>CAZOJJ010000005.1:0-7777 GCA_964580105.1 uncultured Rhodothermales bacterium
CGACCGCGGCACCGACCGCGGCACCGACCGCGGCACCGACCGCGGCACCGACCGCGGCGTCGGCAGGGTGCCGAGGCGGAGGAGGTAGCGGAGGTAGCGGAGCCGACCGAAGGCCGGAAGTGCGTCGAGCCGGGCGAGCACGCGCGTGCACTCCTCGCGCTGCACGGCGGCCCGCGTGCGGAGCCGCGCGGCCTCGCGGTCGAGCGCGTCGCTCTGGCGCTGGAGGTGGCGGCGGAGCCGCTGCTCCTCGGCGGGCGAGAGCGCCCCGGGCGCGGCGTCGGCGTAGCGCGCCACGAGCGCGGCGCGCCAGGCATCCACGGCGGCGCGGCTGACCGACGAGACGCCTTTCGCCTCGGCCACCCGCTCGGGCGTAGCCATCCGGGCGTCGCGGACGCCGGCGGCCTTGAGCCGCACGACGACCCGGTGGCCGACGTCCTCGACCGCGTCCATCTCCCCGACGAAGTGGCGCTGGAGGTGCCGGCCGAGGGCCTCCTCGCGCAGCTCGGCGAGGCGGGCGGCGCGGGCGTCTTCGGCACCCTCGTGGAGGCGCCGCTTCTCGTCCCCGAGGTGGCCTGCCTCGGCGTCCAGCTCGTCGGCCCAGCGGGCCAGGGCGGCGGCCTCGCTCGCCAGCCGGCGCCGGCGGCGCACCACCGAGAGGCGGCGGTAGGCCCCGTCTACGGCGAACCCGGCGGCTCCGGCCAGTGCCGCTCCCACCCCGAAGGCGAGGGCGGGCCTCCCGGCCAGCACCAGGCTAAGCACGACCCCGAAGCCGGCGAGGGCGGCCGGAAGAAACGCCCGCTCGAACGCCGTCCGCTGGGCACGGAGCGGCTCGCCGCGCGGTGCCCGCGTGCGCGGCTTTGCCTCGGGCACCCGGCCTGCCAGGACCGCGTCGAGCGGCGGCACCCGCTCCAGCGGCAGGAAGCAGGCCGTGCGGAGCGCTTCGGCCAGCGGACGGGCGGACTCGATCCGGCGCAGGTCCGCGAACAGCGGCGCCTCGTCCGGCGCGAAGAAGTCGTCGGAGGTAAACAGGAGGTTCTCGCCCGTCGCGTAGCGGTCCCAGAGCACGGGCTCGGCGGCGAGGGCCCGAAGCGCGGTGTAGACGACGAGTCCGGGAAAGCGGTCGAGGTGCGGCCCCGCGTCGCGCTCGGTGCGGTCGGGGTGCTGGTAGTTGCGGTGGCCGACCTCCGGCGCGGGCGTGCCGTAGAGCGCGGGCACGACGAAGGCGTCGTAATCGACGAGGGTGAGACGCGGCCGGCCGTCGGCTTCGCGAACGAGCACGTTGCCGTGCTGGAGGTCGCCGTGGGCGAATCCGTGCGCCTCGAGATCGGCGAGCATCCGGCGCCAGGCCTCGGCCAGCGCCGCCATCCGGTCCGCCTCGGCGTAATGCCGGGCTACGTAGCGGCCGAGCGTCTCGCCCTCGGCCCAGTCCATCACGACGAGCGGGTACGCCGTGCCGCCGACGCGCACGCCGCGCGGCTGGTAGTCGAAACCGACGGTGTAGGGCAACGCGGCTTCGCGGAGCGCCTTCGCGACCTCTCGGTAGCGCCGCTGCTGCGCGGGCACCTCCGTCAGCAAGCACCGCACGGCCACGCGGCCTTCGGCCGTCTCGGCCGGGAAGACGGCAGCGAAGGCGCCGGTGATCGGCTGCGGCAGACCGAGCGGCCCGGCCTCGACGGTCCCGGCCGCGAGGACGGGATCGGTGAACGCCTCGTCGGGGAACTGGAGGGCGTCCTGGTAGTCACCGGGCGTCGGGTAGGCCACGTCAGCGGAGGCGGAGGACGAGGAGGGTCACGTCGTCGTTGCGCATGCCGCCCGCACGGGCGGTCTCGACGAACCGGGCGAAGGCGTCGGCGTCGTTCACGTCCAGGACGGCGGCGGGGGCGGTCTGGAGGAGGTAGGCGGCGAGGGCATCGGTGGTGAGGGCGAAGGCGTCGCCCGGTTGCCACGTTGCCCCGAGGCGGTGCCCCTCGGGCTCGGACCGGCCCGCCCGGCTGCCGAGGAGGGCGGGGACGTTGCCGAACTCGGCCGGGTCGAGGACGGGCCAGACGTGGGCGAGCGCGCCGTCGCGGAGATGAAACAGCACGGCGTCGCCGACGGCCTCGGCCTGCCAGGTGCCGTCCGGGGCGACGGACAGGCCGAGGAACGTGGCGAAGGCGCCCTCCTCGGCCTTTGCCTGGGCGTACCAGGGCAGCGCCTCGACGCGCCGGCCGACCTCGGCCTCGAACGCCTGGCGGGCACGGCCGCGCAGGTCACCGCCGCCGGCGGTCGTCCAGGCGTGCGTGAGCGCCCGCGCCCAGGCCCCCGCGAACGCCGACTCCGTCGCGCCGTCGGCCACGGCGAGGCGGACCGCCCCGGCCGCGTCCCACACCGGCCCGGCGTGCGCGTCTTCGTACTCGGAGGCCGCGTGCCCCGCTTTGGGCAGCGCGAACGCCTGCGCCTCGGCCGGGACGCGCGCCATCAGACCAGCGTGCTCGGCCGCGTGCCGATCTCCAGGAAGCGCACGAGCGCGGCGGGGTCGGCGTTGAAGACGAACCCGCGCGTGTCGAGCGAGGTGACGAACCCCTCGGCCTCGGCGGCGCGGCGCATCGGGAACGGCAGCTCGCTCGACATCTGGAAGAGCGCCCGCGCGTGGGCGTCCGGCAGCCCCTCGACGGTGTCCGGCAACTCGACGGCGGGCTCGGTGGACGACGAGAGGTGGACGTTGAACAGGAGCACCTCGCCGTCCTCGGTGCCGTAGGCCGTCAGCTCGCGGGCGAAGCGGAGCGGGTCGCCGTCGGTGGCCTCGCCGTCGGTGACGTTGAGCACGATGGGCGGGAACGTGCGCGGGTGGGCGTCGATCCAGCGGCGGACGACCTGCGTGGCGAAGTCGAGCGCCTGGCACATCGGCGTGCCGTTGCGGGCCTCGGGGTCGAACCAGACGGGCACGCGGACGCGCCGCGCCTCCCCGTCCGGCCGTTGCCGGACGCGCTCTTCGAGGCGGAGCGGGCGCTCGGCCAGTGCCGAGATCGGCACGAGGTCCGTCGCCGCCGTCGGCGTTCCGTCCTCGTCCACCCGCCGGATGAGCGGCTCGACGCGCTCGCCGTAGCCCACGAGACCGACGTGGAAGTAGTCGCGCACACCGTCCTCCTTGGCGCAGCGGAGGACGAGGTTCTGGAGCAGCCGGTTGACGGTGTCGGTCAGTACGCGCGCCTTGCTCGGGGCGGCGTCGCCCTGTTCCTCGGCCCCGCCGAAGGGGTCCTTCATCGAGGCCGACTGGTCGAGGAGGAAGAGGAACGCGGCGGGCGCAGCGCGGGAGATCTCGGCGGAGTAAGGCACGGGTCGGGTCGGTGTGGCGGGGTCGAAGGGTACGGAAGGGGTGGAGCGAGGGGTTCAGTACGCCAATGTCCCCAGCCTGCGATCCCTCTCCCTCCTCTACACCGGCTCGGCCAGCGGGGCGTAGAGCCGCGCCCGGTCCTTGCCGCGCATGGCGGCGTAGAGCGCCTGGGACAGCACCGTGAGCACGAGCCCGGTGTGGACGTTCCGGTCGAGGAGGTCGGCCGCCTGCTCCACCAGGCCGGCCATCGCCTCGAGGCGGGCGTCCGGCAGCGCGCCGACGAACTTGCGGACGGCCTCGGCCTGGTCCACGTTGACGAGCGGCGCGGCGTCTCCGGCAGCCCGGTAGAGCACGAGGTCGCGGATCCAGCCGAGCATCAGTTCGAGCAGTCCCTTGACCGGCTCCCGCCCCATCCTGGCGACCTGCTCGATGAGCGCGGGCAGCTTCATCGGGTCCTGCGTGTAGGCCAGGCGGACGAACGTCAGGGCCAGCTCGCGGCGCCCGGCCAGTTCCTCGCTCTCGGTCAGCGCGAGGGCCCGCGTGTACGAGCCGTCGGCCATGCGGGCGAGGAAGGCCGCCCGGCCGGGCTCGATCCGCCGCCGCTCGACCAGGGCCTCCTCGATGGCCTCGGCGGGGAGCGGGTCGAAGCGGAGGCGCTGGCAACGCGAGAGGATCGTCGGCAGCAGGCGGTCGGCGCGCTCGGCGGTGAGGACGAGGACGGTCTGCGGCCCCGGCTCCTCCAGCATCTTGAGGAAGGCGTTGGCCGAGGCCGTGTTCATCCGGTCGGCGTCGAGGAGGATGCCGACGGTGTAGCGCCCCTCGGCCGGGACGTAGTGCAGGTCGTGCATGATCTGCCGGATGCGCTCGGCCGAGTAGATGACCTGCCTGGACGACGTCTTGCCCGAGTCCTCCAGCGACGGGCGCCGCTGGAAATCGACGGCCTCGTAGGGATCGGCGTGGAGCCGCTGGAGCCGCTGGACGACCTCGTCGGTCTTTGCGTCCGATGGCTGCGGCAGGTAGACGTGGACGTCCGGGTGCAACCCGCGCGTTGCCTTGGTGCAGGCGAGGCAACGACCGCAGGCATCGCCCGCCGGGGCGCCGCGCCCGCGCTGCTCGCACTGGAGCGCCTGGGCGAACGCGAGGGCAGCCGCGCGCTTGCCGGTGCCGTCGGGCCCGTAGAACAGGTACGCCTGCGCGACGCGCTCCGAGTCCAGAGCGCGGCCGAGGGCGTCGGTGAGGCGCTCCTGGCCGATGACGCGGTTCCAGCCCACGGGAGGCGAGGGATGAGGGAGACGGTACGAGCGGAGAAACTACGGGCGCCTCGGCCTCGGCGCCGCCGAGGCGGGGGAATCCACGGAGCGTTCGGGGTCGGCCGGATCCCCGCGGCGCCCGCCCCGTTCTGCACGCCCCACCAGCGAGGCCCCTCCTGAAACGCCATCCTTCCGTGTGGCGGGCGGTGCTTTGGACGCTCGGCATCGCCGTCGCACTGCTCCTCCCCTTCCACGTCGTCGAGGGCCTGGTGCGCCGGGTCGGGCAGACGACGGGGCACGTCGTGCTCTTCGCGGGCTCGACGTGGCTGTGGCTGCGCGCCTTTCCCCGCGCCGCCCTCGCCGTCGTGGCCGCCATGGTCGTCCTGGCCCTCGGGACGGAGACGCTGCAGATGGCATTCACGGCGCTCGGGCGCGGTGCCCAGACGCGGGATCTCGTGGCGGACGGAGTCGGGATCGTGCTCGGCCTCGGGCTCTGGGTGAGCACCCGGCGCTGGTTGCGAAGCTGAATGGGGTCGTGTGAGACGACAGGTGGTCTGGCACAAACGCCCCAACCGGGACTATCCGAGATGAACCGGGACGTGGTGGGATGAGAACGGCCTTTTCGCCCCCGTTAACGCCGATTTAGAGGTGGGCTTGGGGAGGCCCGAAGGCGGGGTCCCGGAAAGGCTCTGCGACACGTGGTTTGGCATAAAGCCCCTTCGAGGAGACGGCCGCGACAGATGGTTTGTCGTGGTCAGCCTTCGACATCCGAGTACGGCGTCAGCCCCGAGCGCGCCCGCATGAGCTAGCGCCGCTCGTAGATCGTGAAGACGGCCGGACCATTCTCCGCGCGCATCAGGCGCAGCAGGATCAGGGTGCCCGGGACCTCCCAGCGGGAGTTGAGTTGGAGGCTGCCGGCGTTAATGGCTTCGATGGCTTCAGGGCCGGTGCCGAAGGCTTCGACCTGGTCCCACGTCGTAGGAGTGAGGGGGGAGCCGTAGCGGCTGATCATCTCCTGCTCAGCGACGAGGAACTGAATGATGTGCCGGCTCTCGTCGTCGCCAGGGGCCTCCAGCATTTCGACGACCCTGAACAGGCCGTCTTCATCGAAGTGGTACGAGACGCCGGCGGTGAGTGTAGAGTCACTCAGGGGGATCCGATAGGTGAGGACGGAATCACGACTGAGGGCCAGCTGGGCGGTCTCGGCCTGGTAGATCTCCTCGGGGGAAGCGCCCCACCGAGCGGCACGGTAATCCTGAGCGAACGCGGGCGTGCTGAAGGCGAGGAAGTCGATGAGGAGCAGGAGCCGGAGCCGGTTCACAGCCTGGTCGAGGTTTCGAGGGCGATGGCGAGGGGCGTGTATTCCTGCTCCCACATCGTGTGCGAGACGCGGTAGCGTGGGGCGTCGGGGTTGTCTGACCAGATGTGGATGTGCTGGGGCTCGACGTAGAGGCGCTTGATCTGGATGCCGCCAGGACCGCGGAAGACGTAGACCAGGCCGTCTCGGAGTTCGCCGCCGGGCGCTACCGCCAGATGACGAGCGACGCGGTGAAGCGGCGGCGCCCGTTCTGGCGCTACCGCCACGGCGGCAGCCAGGAGCCGCGCGAGCAGCACGTGACGGCGCCGCCCAAGGGTTTCAACGGGCTCGTGCTGCGCGGCGACGATCCCTGGTGGGAGACGCATTACCCGCCCAACGGCTGGGGCTGCAGTTGCTACGTCGAGACCCTCTCGCAGGCCGACCTCGACCGGAAGGGGCTGAAGGTCGGCAAGGCTCCGAAGGTCGAGACGTACGAGCACGTGGACCGCCAGACGGGCGAGGTGTTTGACGTCCCGAAGGGGATCGACTTCGGCTGGGACTATGCGCCCGGTCGCTCATGGGTACACTCGTTCACGCCGTCGTACACGGATTCGTGGCCCACAGGTGCGGAGACGATTCCCGTAGCACCTGTCTTCGGATCGGGCCCGGTGGCTGCTCCCGATCCTCGCACGCTGCCCGCAGACTATCTCCTGCCTGACGACCTCGACGACGATGCCTACCGGCAGGCTTTCTTTTCGGAGCTCGGGGCCGACGAGGAGGGAACCGTCGTCTTCGATGTCATGGAGGAGCCGCTTCCCGTCTCCTCGGCGCTATTTCAGGCGCGCGACGGCGTGTCGAAGATCCGGAAGCAGGGCCGCCACGTCTTCATGCGACTCCTCGCCCGCACCCTTCTCGAACCCGATGAGGTGTGGGTCAGGCTCGAACCGATCCCCGATCCGGTTCGGCGCTATCGTCTCGTGCGCCGCTATCTGGCATGGTGGAAGGTTGCCGGCAGCGACGCGCCTGCCCTGGTGAGCTTCGAGTGGAGCCGCTATCTGTGGACGGGCCTTACCACCTTCCAGTCGAACCTGCGCTACATCGAGCGCCAGCGCGTCGGCGTGCGCCTCTACCGGCGGCCATGAAAAAACCCCGGCGCGCGGTCCACCGGGGTTTGCCCGTGCGTCCTATGACGGCGACTTGCGGCCTCAGCGCACGATAGCATTCTCTTGTACAACACCCGTGAACGCCTGTTCCCGTGGCCGGCTACAGCATCACCTTCCAGGCCGTAGAGGCGTTCATCGAGCCGGAGTCGGCGGGCGCGGCGTTCGGCGCGCTCTTCGACGAGCGCGACACGACGGACCTCCACGCCGACATCGGCGAGCACCTGGTCAACGCGACGGGCGAGCGGTTCGAGGCCGAGCGCGCGCCCGACGGCGCGCCGTGGGCGCCGCTCTCGCCCGCCACGCTCATCTCCGGCTACCAGAAGCGGGCAAAGGCGAACCGCGCGTTCAAGCTGACCGGCCGAGGCGCCCGCTCCGGCCGGGGCAACATCGAGATGACGGCCGGCTTCGCGCGCTACGTCGCAAACAAGAAGATCCTCCAGGAGCAGGGCCGCCGGGGCGGCCTCCTGGACGGCATCGTCTACCAGCCCGGCGACGGCTTCGTGCGCATCGGCACGAACAAGGTCTACGGGCGCATCCACCAGCTCGGCGGCGAGGCCGGGCGCGGGCGGTCCATCCGGATCCCGGCGCGCCCGTACGTCGGCGTGTCGGACGACGACGAGCTGGTGATCGGCGGGATCATCCGGCGGTGGATCGAGGAGCAGGTCGGGGGCTGAGGGCCAGGCAGAACCCCGACCCGCGATCTCACGCAGATGTTTTTGCATTTCTGTTTTAGCCGGGCCGGAGGGGGACCTGT
>CAZOJJ010000005.1:7877-14799 GCA_964580105.1 uncultured Rhodothermales bacterium
AGCCTGCGGCTCCTCCCTGTAGCCTGCGGCTCCTCCCTGTAGCCTGCGGCTCCTCCCTGTAGCCTGCGGCTCCTCATGGTGGTTGTGATGAGCGCCGGGGGCCTGGGGGCGTGATCCGGTACGACACGCCCTGGGCCACCCCGGCGGTTCCGCCCGAGCCGCTGTGTGCCCCTGTGACGCACGATCTCCTCCTCGAACGCCCACGTGGACGGGGACGCGACGTTCGCGCAGCACAGAGGGATTTAAAGCCGGTTTAAACCAAACCAGCCCTCCGCCTCCACCCCGCGATTTCGCATTGAAGCAGCTCCACGTCTTCCGCGCCGGCCGCCACGTCGCCCTGGGCGGCACCGAGATCGAGTTCAGCGAGGCCACCGTCGCCGGCATCGCCTCCACCTACGACGCGGCCGTCCACGAGGCGCCGATCGTCGTCGGCCACCCCAAGATTGACGCCCCCGCCTACGGCTGGGTGGGCACGCTCTCGGCCCAGGGCGCAGAGCTCACGGCCGAGCCGCGCCAGGTCGAGGCCCAGTTCGCGGAGATGGTCGAGGCCGGCCGCTTCAAGAAGATCAGCGCGGCCTTCTACCTCCCCGGCTCGAAGGCGCACCCCCTCGGCCCGAAGGCCGAGTACCCCTACCTCAAGCACGTCGGCTTTCTCGGCGCGCACGCGCCCGCGGTGAAGGGCCTCAAGCAGGTCGAGTTCGGCGAGGACGACGACGGCGTGGCCGTCGTCGAGCTGGGCGAGGACGACGGGCCGCCCGACGCGCCGGCGTGGACGGTGCGCGGCCTCGTCAGGCTCCTCCGCCGGCTCCGCTCTCACATCGCCAGCACGGACGGCGAGGAAATCGCCGAGCGCGTGCTGCCCGAGTCCGAGCTCGACTACGCGCTCGAAGACCTCGCCCGCGAGGAGGGCGCCCACTTCGAGCGCCGCCGGAAAGCCGACCCCCACTTCGCCGAGGACGCCCCGGCTCCTCCGGCGCCCCCTACCCACCCGACCCCCGATCCGATGGCCGACCAGGACAAGACCGCCGAGCTCGCCGAGCGCGAGACCCAGCTGACCGCCAGGGAGCAGGAGCTCCTGGCTCGCGAGCAGAAGCTCAAGGAGCAGGAGGCCGAGGCCCTCCGCAAGGAGCACATGGCCTTCGCGGAGGGCCTCGCCGACGACGGCGCACGCATCCTCCCCCGCCACGTGCCCATCGTGGCCGCCGTGCTCGACCAGCTCGCGGGCGTCTCCGAGGCCGAGGCCACCGTCGCGTTCGGCGAGGGCGAGGACGCCGAGCAGGTGGCCCCGGCCGAGGCGCTGCGCCGGATGCTGGGCGAGCTGCCGCAGCACGTGGACTTCGCCGAGCGTTCCGCGCCCGAAGCGTCCCGCGTCGCCGGCGACACGGTCGAGTTCGCCGCGCCGTCGGGCTACGACGTCGACAAGCACCAGCTGGAGATCCACCGGAAGGCGGTCGCCTACCAGCAGGCCCACGAAGGCGTCGACTACGTCGCGGCCGTCAAGGCCGTCGGCGGCTGATCTGAGTCGAGCCCCCAGCCTCCATCCGTCCCTCCATCCTTCCCAGCCCCCACGCTCATGGCCCAGTCCATCCCCGCTCAGACCCTCCCCGTCGTCGCCTCCGGCGCCGTCACGAAGCGCCGCTTCGTCACCGTGGCCGGCGCCCAGGCCGGCACCGGCGCCCACACGCTCGGCGTCTCCCGCTACACGGCGGCCAGCGGTGAGGAGCTGCCCGTCGACAACCTGGGCACGACCGAGGTCGAGGCCGGCGGCCAGTTCGCCGCGGGCGCCCCTCTCACGCCCGACGCCCTGGGCCGCGCCGTCCTCAACGAGCGGACGCAGCCCGTCGAGGTCACCGTGATGGTGGCCGGTGCCGCCGCCGGCGACGTCGTCGTCGAGGGCATCCTCGCCACCGACGAGCTCGTGGCCGTGTTCGTCGAGGACGCCGAGAGCGGCGTCCAGACCGACCTCACGGCCGAGTTCGAGGTCGCCGATGACGACACGATCAACAACGAGGGCGGCACGAGCTCGGCCGGCGACACGCTCCTCGTGGTGTACCGCCGCCCGGCCCTGCCTACCGTGGCGCGGGCGCTCGAGGCCGCCTCGGGCGCCGGCGACATCGTCGAGGTTCTCCTCATCCCCAACTGACCCCCCGCTCGGCGGGGGGGGGGTGGAAGGCCCCCCCCCGACGCCGATGAAATCCATCGCACGCCTCCTCTTCGTCTGCTTCCTGGCCCTCGTGGTCACCAGCCCCGAGGCGGAGGCCTCGCCCCCACCCTCTACCCCCCACGCCATGGCTGGCCCACTCAACCCCGCGCAGACGCGCGTCATCGACCCGATCCTGACCAACGTCGTCCGCGGCTACCGCAACGCGACGTTCGTCGGGAACCACCTCTTCCCGGTCGTCCCGGTCACCGTGGCCGGCGGCCAGGTCATCGAGTTCGGCAAGGAGTCGTTCCAGCGCTACAACACGCGGCGTGCCCGCGGCGGCGCCACGCGGCGCGTCCGGTTCGGCTACGAGGGAGCCCCATTCGCGCTGGAGAACCACGCCGTCGAGGGCCAGGTGGCCCGCGAGGACCAGCGCGACGCCGGCCGCGTGCCGGGCATCGACCTCGGCCGCCGGGCGCTCAACATGGCCATGCGCGTGACCGCGCTGGAGCTGGAGATCAGCCAGGCCGAGATCGCGCTGAACCCGGCCAACTACGGCGACGACCACAAGGAGGCCCTTGCGGGCAACGACCTGTGGGCGGACCCGGACAGCAGCCCGATCACGCAGATCAACGACTACAAGGAGACGATCCGCAGCCAGATCGGCATGGAGCCGAACACGCTCCTGCTCTCCGCGCTGGCGTTCAAGAACCTCAAGGACCACCCGGCGCTGGTCGAGAAGATCAAGTACACCTCGCGCGACTCCATCACGGAGGCGATCCTCGCCCAGCTCTTCGACCTGGAGCGGGTCGTCGTCGGGCGCGGCGTCTACGCCGCCAACGAGGACGCCGCCAACGAGGACGCCGCCTTCACGGACATCTGGCAGGACGACGCCGTCCTGGCCTACGTCCCGACCGGGTCCGACGGCCAGACCTACGCGCCCGGCTCCGAGGGCGACCGCGAGCAGCCGAGCTACGGGTACACCTACACGATGGAGGGGCACCCGGCCGCCGAGCAGCCCTACTACGACAACAACACGCGGAGCTGGATCTACCCGGTCTCCCACGAGCGCGTCGCCGTGCTCTCGGGCATGGCCGCGGGCTTCCTCATCCAGAACGCCGGCGCCCCGGCCGCCGGGTAACGAGATGCCGCGAGGGGCGCGGTAGCCGTCGGTGTGGCCACACGCGGCGGTGAAGGCAAAGAGCGCCCGGCCCTCCGGAGGGTGAAGTCCGGCACCCCACGCTGCCATGGGTGACCTGATCGCAGGGAAAGCCCCCAAATCGAAGGCTTGACGGCTCGGAGAGACGAGCGGCAGCACCCAGCGCGATAGAGCAGCGGTCAGCTCGCAGGGCCCATAACCCTGAGGTCGGCAATCCGTCTCGCGCTACATGATCGCTCGCTTTCACTCAGCCCCGCCGCCCATGGCCAGCCCCACGAAGCTCTACGCTGTCAAGTCGCCCATCCGGATCAAGCACAAGCGCCGCACCGAGGGCACGATCCGTCTCACCGACGACGAGGCTGCCGCGCCGCTGTCGAGTGGCGCCATCGAGCTGGTCGAGGAGCCGGCCCCCGCTCCTCCTCCGCCCCCGCCGCCAGCGCCGCCGAAGGCTCCCGAGCCGCCGGCCGAGAAGCCGAAGCGCACGCGCCGCAAGAAGAGCGGCGAATAACCCGCCCCACCGCCCCCCTTCCACCCCCGCGATGTACGCGACGAAGGCCCGCATGATCGACCTCTTCGGGGAGCAGAACCTCGCGCTGCTCACCGGGGACTCGGACGTCATCGTCGACGCGAAGCTGAACGCGGCGATGAACGCGGCCGAGGCCGAGGTCAACGGCTTCCTCCAGGGGACCGTCGCGCTCCCGCTGGCGAGCGTGCCCGAGGTGCTGGCCGTCCACGCCTGCAACATCGCGTACTGGTACCTCGACCCGGACAACCCCACCGACGGCGCGCGCGAGCGCTACCGGGCTGCGCTCCGGTTCCTGGAGCGCGTCCAGGACGGCAAGGCCGGCCTCGGGCTCGACGGCGAGGGCACGGCCGTGCTGCCTGCCGGCGGCGTCACGGTCTCCGCGCCGGACCGTGTGTTCTCGAACTGTCTCTCACAGCTCGACCGGGGATTTCGCGCTGTGACAAACCACGTGTCCAATCGCGCCAAACCACGTGTCGCGCTACACGAAGCCGCGTCCTTCCCAAAACCTTCCCTTGCCCGTTCCGCGCCGCAACGTGTAACATGCGCGCTCGCTCGGCGCGGTAGCTCAGCTGGTTAGAGCGTCGGATTCATAACCCGGAGGTCGAGGGTTCAAGTCCCTCCCGCGCCACCCATCGCGCCTCTCGCGGGGCGCGATTTTTTTTGCCCGTCGGCCTCCTCCCGTCGGCCTCCTCCCGATGCGGATCTACCTCCACGACTACGCCGGCCACCCCTTCCAGGTGCAGCTCGCGCGCGCGCTTGCGGCGCGGGGGCACACCGTCCGCCACGGCTACTCCTCCACCAACCAGACGCCGCAGGGCGCCCTCGCCCGCCGCCCCGACGACCCCGAGGGGTTCGAGCCCGACCCCATCGCCCTCGACGAGCCCATCGCCAAGTACCGTTCGTCGCTCAAGGGCTTCTGGGCGCGCCGTCGGGGCGAGGCGGAGTACGGCCGGCGGCTCATCGAGCATGTGGCCCGCTTCGAGCCCGAGGTGGTCCTCGCCGCCAACACCCCGCTCGACGCGCTCGACCCGCTGCAGGCGTGGTGCCGCGCGCACGATGTGCGGTTCGTCAACTGGCTCCAGGATCTGATCTCGCTGGCCGCCGCGCGGCTGCTCCGGCGGAAGCTGCCCGGCGTGGGCCACCTCGCCGGACGCTACTACCTCGGTGTCGAGCAGCGGCTGCTCCGCCGCAGCGACGCCGTCGTCATGATCACCGAGGACTTCCGGCCCATCCTGGCCGGCTGGGGCGTCGAGCCCGGGCGCCTGCACGTCGTCGAGAACTGGGCGCCGCTGGAGGAGGTGCCGCAGCGGCCGAAGCAGAACCCGTGGAGCGAGGCGTTCGACCTCACGGACAAGCGCGTCCTGCTCTACTCGGGCACGCTCGGGATGAAGCACAACCCCGACTTGCTGCGCGGACTCGCCGCCCACTGGAAGGGCGACGACTCCGCCCGCGTCGTGGTCATCTCCGAGGGCCCCGGCATCGACTGGCTGCGGAAGAAGAAGCAGGACGAGGGGCTCGACAACCTCCTCCTCCTTCCCTACCAGCCCTTCAACGAGCTGCCCGACGTGCTGGCGGCGGCCGACGTGCTCCTGGCCATCCTGGAGCCGGACGCCGGCGTGTTCTCGGTGCCGAGCAAGGTGCTCACCTACCTCTGCGCCGGCCGGGCCCTCCTCCTCGCGGTGCCGCCGGAGAACCTCGCCGCGCGGATCGTCCAGCGCCAGGGCGCGGGCGTCGTCGTCCCGCCCACGGCGCCGACGGCGTTCGTCCACGAAGCCGCCCGGCTTCTCGACCACCCCGAGCGCCGCGCCGAGGCGGCCCGCAACGCCCGCGCCTACGCCGAAGCGGCGTTCGACATCGAGCGCATCGCCGATCGGTTCGAGGGCATCCTCCGTGGCCGAGGTGGAGGGCGTGGAAAGCCTGGAAGGGAGGGAGGGAAGACCGAGTGAGGTCCCTCCCTCACCCCTCCTCTCGCTCCAACCCTCCCCCCTCTTCGTACCTTCCTCGCCCCACCAAGCGACTGACGCATGACTGCCAACGGCACCCCGAAGCGCGCCCTCGTCACCGGCGCGGGCGGCTTCATCGGCCACCACCTCGTCAAGTACCTCAAGCGCAAGGGCTACTGGGTCCGCGGCGTGGACGTGAAGGCGTTCGAGTACGGCGAGAGCGCGGCCGACGAGTTCGAGCTCCTCGACCTCCGCAAGTACGACAACTGCCTCGTCGCCACGCGCGGCGTGGAGGAGGTCTACCACCTCGCGGCCGACATGGGCGGCATCGGCTACATCACGGCGTTCCACGCGGCCATCGCCCGGAACGACACCATGATCAACGTGCACATGCTGGAGGCCGCCCGCCTCAACGGCGTCGCCCGCTTCCTCTTCTCCTCCTCGGCCTGCGTCTACCCGCAGCACCTCCAGACGGCCGCCGACGTGACGCCGCTCCGCGAGGAAGACGCCTGGCCCGCCGACCCCGAGCCGGGCTACGGCCTCGAGAAGCTCTTCATGGAGAAGCTCTGCGAGTACTACACGGGCGACTACGGGTTGGAGACGCGCGTCGTCCGCTTCCACAACGTCTACGGCGAAGAAGGCACCTACGAGGGCGGCAAGGAGAAGGCGCCCGCTGCGATCTGCCGCAAGGTGGCCCTCACCCCGGACGGCGGCACCATCGAGGTCTGGGGCGACGGCGAGCAGACCCGCTCGTTCATGCACGTCGACGACTGCACCGAGGGCATCTACCGCCTCATGCAGTCGGACTTCCGCGAGCCGCTCAACCTCGGGCGCGACCGGATGGTCACCATCAACGAGCTGGTGGACATCGTGGCGAAGGTGGCCGGCAAGACGATCCACAAGGCGCACGACCTGTCGAAGCCTCAGGGCGTGCGCGGCCGGAACTCGGACAACGCGAAGCTCCGCGAGGTGCTCGGCTGGGAGCCGTCGATCCCGCTGGAGGAAGGCCTCAAGCCGACCTACGCCTGGATCCGTGCCGAGCTCGAGGCGCAGGGCCGCCTCCCCGAGCAGCAGGCGGCCTCGGTGTCGGTCTGAGAAACCGTTTGGGGCATCCATGGGCGTTGCCTTCCCCCTTCCAGCATGTCATCCCG
>CAZOJJ010000005.1:14899-85542 GCA_964580105.1 uncultured Rhodothermales bacterium
GTCCAGCATGTCATCCCGGTCCAGCATGTCATCCCGGTCCAGCATGTCATCCCGGTCCAGCATGTCATCCCGGACGTGATCCGGGATCGCCAGACGGGGCGATCCGGCACGTGGAGGTTTCCTGTGGAGGTTTCCTGTGGAGGTTTCCTGTGGAGGTTTCCTGTGGAGGTTTCCTTCGGGACGCTTGCGCTTTCGGCTCGGAGGCCGGGATGACACAAAGCCGAGGGGCGAGCACGGCCCCGAACAGCCTCTGAGGAGAGCCGGCGGCACGGCGTCCGGCGCAACGCTCGCCAGTTCGCGGTGCCGCCGCGGGAGGGGCAACTCCGTGCGCCGTCGGGTGTCGGGGAGACGAACCCGCCCCGTCGTGCATGCGCCCCCTGCTCCTCCTCGGCCTCGCCGCATCGCTCGCCGCCTGCGCACCCCGCCCCGTCACCGAGGCGGAGCGCCTCGGCCTCCCGGCCCTCGACATGGTCCGCGTCGAGGGCGGCACGTTCCGGATGGGCGACGTCTTCGAGGGCACCCACGAGGACGCCACGCCCGTCCACGCCGTCACGCTGCCCGCCTTCCTCCTCGGCCGCTACGAGGTCACGTACGACGAGTACGACGCCTTCGCCCGCGCCGCGGGCCGCTCGCTCCCGCCGGACGACGGCCACGGGCGCGGGCGCCGGGCCGTGGCCTACGTCTCCTGGGACGACGCCGTGGCGTTCTGCGCCGTGTACGGATTCCGGCTCCCGACGGAGGCCGAGTGGGAGTACGCCGCCCGCGAAGGCGGCAGGGCCCTCCGCTACGCCGGCACCAACGACCCTGACTCCCTCCGCCACTACGGCCGCGTCGAGGCCGAGGTCGAGCGCCACTCGTTCCCGGTCGGTCTCTACCGGCCCAACGCGCTCGGCCTCCACGACATGACCGGCAACGTGATGGAGTGGGTCGGCGATTACTACCCATTCTACCCCGAGCCCGGCGCGGAGCCCGTCCTCCAGGACACCGCCCTGGCGATGCGCGTCCACCGGGGCGGCAGCTTCGCCCAGAAAGCCTCCCTCGCACCGACGTTCCACCGCGCAGGGACGATGCGGGACCTGGCCTCGGACGACCTCGGCTTCCGCTGCGCTGCCGGCGCCTGACGGTGTTACGACCGGGCCACACCGAGCGGCGTAGCTTCCATCTTCCCCTTGCCGCTCTGCCCATGCGCCTCGCCTTTCCGCTCCTCCTCGCCTTCGTCCTCGCCGCCCCCACCCTCGCCCAGCGCGGCGTAGGCCCTGCCGCGCCCGGTTCGCGCGGCAACGACCGCCTCATCCGCGAAGCCCTCGTCGGCCTCGGCGTGCGGCCGGGCGGAGCCACCATCGAGTCGGCCGTGGACGCCGCGTTCGAGGCGCTGCTGCCGGGCGAGGACTACCGGCGCTACCGCCTCAACGCCGTGCAGGCGCGCGCCATCGCCTGGACCGCCGTTCTCCTCGCCGCCGAGGGCGCGGCCGGCCCGCTGCCGGACCCGGACCCGCCTGCGCCCGTCTGCTACGACGTCGTCCAGCTCGTCTACGACCTCGCCGCCGCCGTGCCGCCACGGGCCTACGGCCTCTTCCTGACGGACGAGGAGAAGCAGGCGGCCCGCCCGCTCTCCACCGAGATCCGCCGCGCGGCCTCGGCCTGCGGCTGCTACGCCCTCGCCGACGCGGCGCTCGAACTCGACGGGATGCTGGCGTCGGGCCTCAACGTGGGCCGCGAGGACGTCGTGGAGCACATTGCCGGGATGCGGGCGCTGGCGGCTGCGTGTCCCTGACGACTACGGCCCGGCCGCCCGGGATCGTTCGAACACGTAGCGGACGACGGTCTCGCCGGGCCACCGCTCGAACGGGCTCTCGGCCCGCTCGACCTCGCGGAAGCCGACGCGCTCCAGCACGCGGCAGGACGCCGGGTTGGAGAGGAGCGCGTGCGCCGTTACCCGCTCCAGCCCGAGCGCTCCGAAGGCGAAGGCGACGACGAGGCGGGCCGCTTCGGTGGCGTAGCCGCGCCCCCAGTAGGGCACCCCGATCCAGTAGCCGAGGTCGGCCTGCCTGTCGTGGACCTCCTTGAGCCCGCACGCGCCGACGAGTTCGCCGCCGGCCAGAACGGCGAAGGCGTAGCCCTCGCCCCGGGCCCGGGCGCGCTGCGCCTCCTCGATGAACCGCTCGGCCCCGCCGGGCGGGTACGGGTGCGGGATCAACGTGGTGGCGGCGATGCGCACGTCGCTCGCCAGGCGCTGCACGGCCGGGGCATGGCGCGGAGAAAACGGCTCGATGGTTACGGACATACCTCGCTTGGAATCCGGGCTGCGATGTCGTTCCTTGCGGCGTAGCGCCACGAGCGCAGCTCCCATGAACGTACGCACGCTCGGCGTCACCCTCGCTCTCCTCCTAGCCTCGGAAGCCCACGCCCAGACGGTGTGGTACGTGGATCGCGATGCTACCGGCGCGAACACCGGCACGTCGTGGGCCGACGCCCTCACGGACCTCCAGGACGCCCTCGCCGCCGCCGAGGCGGGCGACGAGATCTGGGTCGCCGAGGGGACCTACCGCCCCACCTCGGGCACCGACCGGAGCGCCTCGTTCGTGCCCCCGACGGCGTCCGCCTCTTCGGCGGCTTCGACGGCGCGGATGGGCGAGACGACGCGCACGGCCTCGGGCACGATCACGCGCCTCCGCTAGCGACGCACGACGGTCACGGCACGCGTCGCCACGCGCCCGGCCGCCCGTAGCTGCACGAGGTAGACGCCGCTCGGCACGCCGGCCTCGGGCGCCCACGTCACCGTGTGGGACCCGGCCCCCTGGAACCCCATCGGCTGTGCGAACACGATCCGCCCGAGCACGTCGCTCACGAGGATCTCGACGTCGACGGACCGCGCCAGGCGGTAGCGGATGGAGACGGGGCCGGAGGCCGGGTTCGGCACGACGGCCTCCAGCGTGCCGTCCGCCTGCCCGGGCAGCGGCTCCGTCCCCGACGGCTCGGCGTCGAGCCGGTAGATGCGGGTGCCCGCCGCGAAGCCGAGCGTGTCGCCGAAGAAGCGAAAGCGGTTGATCTGGCCGTCGAGGTCGATCTGCTGCCAGGTTGCCCCGCCGTCGGTCGTGACCGACGTACGGCCCCGGCCGCTTGTCCATCCGATCCTCGGGGTGAGGAAGCCGACGCCCTGGAGGCTCCGCCCGCCGGGAATCGGCAGGTCCGTCCACGTCTGCCCCCCGTCCGTCGTCTTCATCACGACGCCGTTGGCGGGGTCGCCGTCGAACTCGACGGAGGCGTAGCCGACCTCGGTCGTGGGAAAGGAGAACTTCCAGCCCCACCCGCCGACCGCGCCGCCGGTGTGGCGGACACTCCACGTCGCGCCGCCGTCCGTCGTCTCGATGATGCGGGGGCGCGAGCCCGGCCCGAGGCCGCCGGTGCCGCCGAGGACGAAGCCGTGCTGCGCGTCGAAGAAGTACACGTCCACGGCGGTGTCGAGGTGGGGCGCGAGGGACGACGCGCTCCACGTCGCGCCGCCGTCCGACGTCTTGACGAGGTAGGCGGGCCCGGCATACTGCCCGACAGCGTAGACGGTCTGCTCGTCCACGACCCAGATCCCACAGATGCCGCCGCCGATGGCCGGCTGGATGCGGCCCGAGATGTCCGTCAGCGTCTGCCCGCCGTCGCGCGTCTCGTAGAGCCGTTCGTCGCTGAAGAGGACGCCGACCCAGCCCACCTCGGGCGTCGCGAAGCCGGTGGCCCGGAGGTAGCCGGAGACGACCGTGGGCCCCTCCCAGCTCGCCCCGCCGTCCGCCGTCCGCCAGACTTCGCCGGCGCCGTTGACGGCCCAGCCGTGGGCGGGGTCGACGAAGAACACGTCCTCGCTCCGGTACGGGTGGTGCGGCGAGGCGTCGAGGAGGGACCACTGAGGGGCCCCCTGAGCACGAACGAGCACGGGGAGGACGAAGGCGAGCACCCCGCAGGGCACTGCACGGCGAAGGACGTAGCGCAAGCGCATGGGCGACGGGAAGAGAAAGCACCGGAGGTTACGAGTGCGCCGATTCTCCGCCAACACCACCGGCCACGTCCTCTCCGTCGCCCGAAACCGTCGCCCGAAACCGTCGCACGGCGTCCCGCGCGCCGGGCCGCGCGCCGGGCCGAAGTCCGGCCCTCAATCCCGCCGGAAGCGCATCCGCTGGTGCGGCCGGACACGCCCCGAGGGGGCCCCGTCCACGAGCACGGCCTGCCACCCCTGCACGTCCGCCTCGGGCTCGATCAGGAGCGACTGGTCGTCGGGCACCCCGCCCGCACGGCGGACGGCCTCCTCGGGGGTGCGCCCGCGTTGGAGGCCCGTGAAGCGCGCCGGGCCGACGGCGTCCAACTCGTACTGCGGCATCGGGAATGGGGGCTTAGATTCCGGGGAAACCAAGGTAGCACGGAGCGGCGCGTCCCGGAACGCACCGCCCGCCGCCCCGTCTCACCCCTATTCGCTTGCGCTCCCCCAGCCCCGTTCGCTCATGGAAACCCCCACCCTCGACCGCCCCACCGACCTCCGCGACGCCCCCGACGCGCTCGAGAACGACTTCCTCCCCATCAACGGGACCGACTACATCGAGTTCTACGTCGGCAACGCGAAGCAGGCGGCGCACTACTACCAGGCGGCCTTCGGCTTCCGCCTCATCGGCTACCGCGGCCCCGAAACCGGCCACCGCGACACGGCGAGCTACCTGCTCGTCCAGGACAAGATCCGCTTCGTCCTCACCACCCCGATCCGATCCGGCAACCCCATCGCCGACCACATCTACAAGCACGGCGACGGCGTCAAGGACATCGCGCTCTGGGTGGACGACGCCCGCTCGGCCTTCGAGGAGACGACCAAGCGCGGCGCCGTCCCCGTCCGCGAGCCCGAGGTGCTCGAAGACGAACACGGCCGGATCGTCGTCGCGGCGATGGGCACCTACGGCGACACCATCCACACGTTCGTCGAGCGGAAGGACTACCACGGCCTGTTCATGCCGGGCTTCGTGCCCTACGAGAACCCCCACTGGCAGCCCGAGGCGGTCGGCCTCAAGTACGTGGACCACTGCGTCGGCAACGTCCACCTCGGCGACATGAACCGCTACGTCGACTACTACTCGGAGACGATGGGCTTCCGCAACCTCCTCCACTTCACCGACAAGGCGATCTCGACGGAGTACTCCTCGCTGATGTCGAAGGTGATGGCCAACGGGAACGAGCGGATCAAATTCCCCATCAACGAGCCGGCCCAGGGCAAGAAGCGGAGCCAGATCGACGAGTACCTCGAGTTCTACGACGGCGCCGGCGTGCAGCACGTCGCCCTGGCGACGGACGACATCCTCTCGACGGTGACGCAGCTCCGCAACCGCGGCGTCGAGTTCCTCACCGTCCCGACGACGTACTACGAGGAGCTCCAGCAGCGCGTCGGCACGATCGACGAGCCCGTCGACGCCCTCGCCGAGCTCGGCATCCTCGTCGACCGTGACCCGGACGGCTACCTCCTCCAGATCTTCACCAAGCCCGTCGAGGACCGCCCGACGGTCTTCTACGAGATCATCCAGCGCAAGGGCGCGCGCACCTTCGGCGAGGGCAACTTCAAGGCCCTCTTCGAGGCCATCGAGCGCGAGCAGGAGCGCCGGGGCAACCTCTGAGAAGTAGGAAGGGCGAAGTGAGAAAGGCCGGTCCGGCCTCTTCGCCCACGCCCAGCCCTTTCTCACTTCCACCTTCCAACGTCTACCTTCACATCGCCATGCCGTTCTACCACAAGATGGGCCAGGTGCCGCGCAAGCGGCACGTCCAGTTCCGCCGCCCCGACGGCGCCCTCTACACCGAGGAGGTGATCGGCGCCGAGGGCTTCTCCGGCATCGCGTCCATCGCGTACCACATCCACCCGCCCACGCTCGTCGACCGGGTGCTCGACCCCGAGCCGTACGCCGTGGAGTACGTGGAGCAGGACTTCCTCCGCCACCGCCACTTCCTCGGTAGGGAGATCGCGCCCGGCGGCGACTGGCTCTCCGGCCGCCACTACATCATGGGCAACGCGGACGTCGCCCTCGCGCTCTGCGCGCCGACGGAGCCGATGGGCGAGGCGGAGTTCTACAAGAACGCCTCGTGCGACGAGCTGATCTACGTCCACGACGGCGAGGGGGTGCTCCAGACGCCGCTCGGCACCGTCGCCTTCGAGAAGGGCGACTACGTCCACGTCCCGCGCACGCTCACGCACCGCTGGGTGTTTACGGGCGAGACGCAGCCGCGCCTCCTCGTCATCGAGGCGCCGACGGAGTTCCACCCGCCCAAGCGCTACCGCAACCAGTTCGGCCAGCTCCTGGAGCACTCGCCCTACTCCGAGCGCGACTTCCGCCCGCCGATGGAGCTCGTCACCATTGACGAGGAGGGCGCGTTCACCGTGCGGATCAAGAAGCACGGCAAGCTGCACCCGTTCGTCTACCGCTACCACCCGTTCGACGTGGTCGGCTGGGACGGCTACATGTACCCCTACGCCATCTCGATCCACGACTTCGAGCCCATCACCGGCCGCATCCACCAGCCGCCGCCGGTGCACCAGATGTTCGAGGCGCGCAACTTCGTCGTGTGCTCGTTCGTGCCGCGCCTGTTCGACTACCACCCCGACTCCATCCCGGCGCCGTACAACCACTCCAACATTGACTCCGACGAGGTCCTCTACTACGCCGAGGGCGACTTCATGAGCCGGAAGGGCATAGAGCGCGGGTCGTTCACGCTCCACCCCGGCGGCATCCCGCACGGCCCGCATCCCGGCACCACCGAGGCGAGCATCGGCAAGAAGGAGACGCACGAACTGGCCGTGATGGTGGACACGTTCCGCCCGCTCCACCTCACGAAGGAGGCGCTGCGCATCGAGGACGATGACTACGTCTACTCGTGGCAGCCCGAGAAGCACGGCCACCCGATGCCCGACGCCGCGCCCGTCCCGCCGGACGTCTCCGGCGACGGCGCCGTTGCGGACGCCTCTCCGGCCGACGCGGCGCGCTGACGCGGCGCGCTGACGTCCATTCCCCGCTCAGTACCTTGTAGGGGCGCACGGCCGTGCGCCCCTACGTCCGTTCTACGCCTCCCGTCCGATGCCCGAGTTCCCTTTCGGCCAGGCCGTCGCCTGGCAGCCCGACCCCGATACCGTCGCACAGACCAACCTCGCTGCGTTCTGGAAGAAGCAGGGGCTGGACTCCTACGACGCCCTCCTCGGTTGGGCCGTGGAGAACGTCGGCCGGTTCTGGGAGGCGGCGCTGGACGACCTCGGCGTCGAGTTCTACGAGCCCTACGCGCAGATCCTCGACACGGCGAACGGCATCGAGCGGCCGGCGTGGTGCGTGGGCGGCGTGATGAACGTCGTCCACAACCTCCTGGACAAGTGGCAACCCACCGAGGTGGCCGAGCGCGACGCCGTCCGCTACGAGTCCGAGGCGGGTGAGGTCACGAGGCTGACGTACCGCGAGCTCCACGAGCGCGTCGCCACGTGCGCCGCCGGGCTCCGCGCGCTCGGCCTCGGGCGGGGCGACGCCGTCGGGCTCTACATGCCGATGACGCCGGAGCTGGTCGTCGCCTTCCTGGCGGTCATCAAGATCGGCGGGATCGTGCTCCCGCTGTTCTCCGGCTACGGCGCCGAGGCCGTCGCCACGCGGCTGCGGGACGGCCACGCCCGCGCGCTGTTCGTGTCCGACGCGCTCGTCCGACGCGGGCGGTACCTCCCCATGAAGGAGGTGGCCGACGAAGCGCTGGCCGGCTGCCCGTCGGTTGAGTTCGTGTTCGTCCACCGCCACGTGGGCGAGGCGGCGCTGAAACGGGGCGTCCCCTTCACCGCCGGGAGGGACCGGACCTGGGACGACCTCTTGCGCGTGGGCCGCGAGCACGCCGACGCCGAAGCGACGGCCACCGAGCGCACGAGCGCCGAGGACCCGCTCATGCTCATCTACACGAGCGGCACGACGGGCACGCCGAAGGGCGCCGTCCACACCCACTGCGGCTTCCCGATCAAAGCGGCTCAGGACATGCGCCACCCGATGGACCTGAAGCCCGGCGACGTGATGTGGTGGATGTCCGACATGGGCTGGATGATGGGCCCGTGGCTCGTCTTCGGCACCCTCCTCAACGGCGCCACGATGGTGCTCTTCGACGGCGCGCCGGACTACCCCGAGGCCGACCGGACGTGGGCCGTCTGCGAGCGCCTCGGCGTGACGCACCTCGGCGTCTCCCCCACCCTCATCCGGGCGCTCATGCCCCACGGCACGGAGCCGATCCGGAAGCACGACCTTCGCGGCCTTCGGGCCGTCGGCTCGACGGGCTCGCCGTGGGACCCGGAGTCGTGGCAGTGGCTCTTCACGCACGTGCTCGAACGGAAGAAGCCGATCCTCAACTACTCCGGCGGCACCGAGATCTCCGGCGGCATCGTGTGCGGCAACTTCGTGCAGCCGCTGAAGCCGTGCGGGTTCTCCGGCCCCGTCGTCGGCATGGACGCCGACGTGGTGGACGCCGACGGCACCCCCGTGCGCGGCGAGGTCGGCGAGCTCGTGCTCCGCCGGCCGTGGATCGGCATGACGCGCGGCTTCTGGGGCGACGACGAGCGCTACCTCGACTCCTACTGGCGGAAAATCCCCGGCCTGTGGGTCCACGGCGACTTCGCCGCCATCGACCGCGACGGCGTCTGGTACATCCTCGGCCGCTCGGACGACACGATCAAGGTGGCGGGCAAGCGCCTCGGCCCGGCCGAGGTCGAGGCCGTCCTCAACGCGCACGAGGCCGTCGTGGAGAGCGCGGCCGTCGGCGTGCCGGACGACGTGAAGGGCGAGGCCGTCGTCGCCTTCTGCGTGCTGAAGACGGGCACCGAGGCATCGGAAGCGCTGCGCGCCGAGCTGGTCGGGCGGCTCGTGGCGGCGCTCGGGAAGGCGCTCACGCCGAAGGCCGTCTACTTCGTGGACGCCCTCCCGAAGACGCGCAACGCGAAGGTGATGCGGCGGGTGATCCGGGCCGCCCACCTCGGCGGCGACCTCGGCAACGTCACCGCCCTCGAAGCGCCGGAAACGGTGGAGGCCATTCGCGCGGCGCGGTAGCCCCTGCCAAAGCCCCTCCTGCGCGGAGTGCGAGCCGGCGGCGCGGGCGGATCCGTGGAGGGCATTCGTGGAGGGCATTCGTGGAACCTCCGCCCCCGGTCCACCCCGGGTATCTTCCCGCGCTCCATCCTCGATCCGTATGCCCCAGCACACCCCCACCTCCGTCCTCGTCACCGGCGGCGCCGGCTTCATCGGCTCCAACTTCCTGCTGCGCGTGGTGCCGCGCTACCCGGGCGTCCGGTTCGTCAACCTCGACCTGCTCACGTACGCGGGCAACCTCCGGAACCTGACGGCCATCGAGGACGCCCCGAACTACGCGTTCGTCCAGGGCGACATCGCCGACGGCGACCTCGTCCACCGTCTCTTTGACGAGCACGGCTTCTCGACCGTCGTCCACTTCGCCGCCGAGAGCCACGTGGACCGGTCCATCCTCGACCCGCTCGCGTTCGTGCGGACGAACGTGCTCGGCACGGCCACCCTCCTCGACGCCGCCCGCCGCCACTGGACCGGCGCCGGCCGCGACGTCCGCTTCTACCACGTCTCCACCGACGAGGTCTTCGGCACGCTCGGCGACACCGGCGCCTTCGACGAGACCACGCCCTACGACCCGCACTCGCCCTACTCCGCCTCGAAGGCCGGCTCGGACCACCTCGTCCGCGCCTACCACGACACCTTCGGGCTGCCCGTCGTGATCTCGAACTGCTCGAACAACTACGGGCCGTTCCAATTCCCCGAGAAGCTCGTCCCGCTGATGATCGTCAAGGCCGTCGCCGGGGAGCCGATGCCGGTCTACGGCCAGGGCGCCAACACGCGCGACTGGCTCCACGTCGAGGACCACGCCGAGGCCATCGACCGCATCCTCCACGACGGCCGCGACGGCGAGACGTACTGCGTCGGCGGCCGCGCCGAGGCGCGCAACATCGAGGTCGTCGAAACCCTCGCCGACCTCGTGGACGAGGCGCTCGGCCGTGCGCCCGGCACGGCGCGCGGCCTCATCACGTTCGTCACCGACCGCCCCGGCCACGACTGGCGCTACGCCATCGACCCCGGCAAGCTGGAGCGCGAGCTCGGATGGACGCCCGCCCACTCCTTCGAGAGCGGGATGCGCGCGACGGTCCGCTGGTACCTCGACCACGAAGACTGGCTCGCCGCCGTAATGGACCAGTCGTACCGCGACTACTACGACACGCAGTACGGGGCGCGGGCAGCGGTCGAAGAATGAAAGGCGAAGGAGTTCGGGCGTGCATCACGCGCCCGTAGCCCTTCCCACTTCGCCTTTTCCATGAAGCTGCTCCTCTTCGACATCGACGGGACGCTGCTGCGCATTCGGGGGCTCGGCCGGGTGTGCGTGGACAACGCGCTGTGCGCCTACTTCGGGCGCGCGGTTTCGTCGGACGGGGTCTCGTTTTCCGGAAAGACGGACCCGCAGATCTTCCGCGAGCTCATCGTGCGCGAGGCCGGAGACGCCGACGTGGCCCTCCCGCCCATCCTCGACGCGTACCAGGCGGAGGTCCGGGCCCGCCTCGAAACGCTCCACGTCCATCCCCTGCCCGGCGCCGTCGAACTCGTCGGGCGGCTTTCCCGGCGCCGCGACGTGCTCCTCGGGCTGCTGACGGGCAACGTTGAGCCGATGGCCTACCTCAAGCTGCG
Source organism: uncultured Rhodothermales bacterium (assembly GCA_964580105.1). Classification (GTDB taxonomy): domain Bacteria; phylum Bacteroidota; class Rhodothermia; order Rhodothermales; family Rubricoccaceae; genus CAZOJJ01. Next base: position 25,618 of record CAZOJJ010000005.1, read on the forward strand.
CCACATCGGCCTCGACCGGCACTTTGCGTTCGGCGCCTTCGGGTCCGACCACGAGGACCGCAACGGCCTACCGGCCATCGCGCTGGGGCGAGCCGCGGCCCACACGGGCCGACCGTTTCGGCCCGAAGACACCGTCGTCATCGGAGACACCCCGCGCGACATCGCGTGCGCCCGGGCCGTCGGCGCCCGGGCCGTAGCCGTGGCCACCGGGCGGTTCGACCGGGCTGCCCTGGCCATGCACCGGCCGGACCTCCTGCTCGACTCCCTCGAAGACGCCGAGGTGGCCCTCCTCGGCTGAGCGGCGCGGCGCACCGGCGTGGCTAGAACGCCCCCGTCGACACGGTAGCCAGACTCACCCAGCGCACGTCGGCCGGCGTGGAAGCGGGCGAATGCCGCCGCGTGCGGGTCGATATCGGGATGTGCCGCGCCGGGTCGCGCACGTACTCTGCCTGCCCGGGCGCGCAGCCTCGCACGTGCCGGTGTTTCCGCTCCTGCAGGGCCTCCTCGACCCAACCCTCCGCGAGCAGAGTCATGCGCCGGCGCGCAACCTCACCGGCCCAGGCCCGGCAGCGCTCCTCCGTCGTCCACGGATCGGAGCAGGGCTCCGCGAGAGGCCAGCACGCCCGCTGAACCGCCACGATGACGTCGGGGTCGCTTGCGAGCCGCTGGACGAGGGCGGAGCGAACGGCCTCCGGCGCCCCGACGGGGAGCAGGGCGAAGCAGCGGGCCGCGCACCGGACGGCCTCGGCGGCCACCGCCGTGGAGGTCGTGCGTAATACCGCGTGGGCGACGTCCCGGGCGTGTGCGTTGAGCGGGTGAGACAACCGTGTAGCCATCGGATTACAGGCTCTTGTTCGCGAACCGTTCAGCGCGGCGGACCGACAAGATAAACGGACGCAGGGGGATACCAAACCCCACCCGACCCAGCGAAATCGTACGTCCGCGCGGCTCACGCCCACCGCCGTAGCACCCGTTCGACGCCGAGCGCATAGCCCTCGCCGAAGTGGTTGAGGTGGTTGACGAGGTGGTACAGGTTGTAGACCTCGCGCCGCTCTGGATAGCCCGGCTCCAGCGGCCAGGCCGCCCGGTAGGCGTCGTAGAACGCAGCGTCGAACCCGCCGAACAGCTCCGTCATCGCCAGGTCGGCCTCCCGGTGGCCGACGTAGGCAGCCGGGTCCACGAGGGCGGCGCGCCCGCCGGCTACGGCGAGGACGTTGCCGCTCCACAGGTCTCCGTGGAGCGGCGACGGATGGGGCCGCGACGGGAGCAGGTCACCGAGCTGCGCCAGCAGCCGCTCGGCGGGAGCCTCCCAGCCGGTCCGCCATCGGCCCGAGGCGCGCGCCCGCTCGAACTGGGGACGGAGCCGGGCGTCGCGGAAGAACGCGGGCCAGTCGGCGCGCCAGGGGTTCACCTGCGGCAGGCGACCGATGACGTTGTCGCCGGAGAAGCCGTACGGACCCGCCTCGCCCGTGACAGGCGCTTCGGCGCGGTGCAGTGCGGCGAGCGCGCGCCCGAAACGCCGCCCCCCCCCGTCGTCGAACCGGCCCGCCTCGACCCATGCGAGGAGCAGGTAGCCGGGCGCGCCGTTCGCGTTCCGCACCGCCACGACCGCCGGGACGAGCAGATCCTCCGGTGCGACCGACCGCAGGGCACGGAGCCCTTCCGCTTCCGCCTCGAACGAGCGCCCTCCCTCGCCTTCGGCCCACTTGAGGAAGAACACGCCGCGGTCGGCCTCGACACGCGAGGCGTGGGCACTGCACCCGCCACCGACCGGCTCGGCGCGGCGCACGGCGCCGATGACGGGCGAGAGCGCGAGGCGGATCGAGTCAGGCAGCACAGGCGCGTGAGCAGATGAAAATCGTACGACCGTTTGGGGTTGACGTTTGGGGTTGAAACGCTGCAGGTTCCGCCGATAACCCCGGCATCCCCCTCGCCCCTCCTCCCCCGTGCCCTTCCGCGCCCTCTGTCTCTTCCTGCTCGGGCTTGGCGGCAGCGTCCACGCACAGGGCGCCCCGCCGCTCCTCCTCAACCACCCCACGCCCCCGCTGGCCGCGCACTTCGAAGCCTATACCGGACCCGGCGCCGCTTCGTTCGCCGAGGTCCGGACGGCGGGCGCCTTCGTACCCGCCCCCGAGGGCCTGCCCATCCGGCGGGGGCAGCGCCTGGAAGCCTGGGGGCGCGTCACGCTCCAGGCGCCGTCCGACCGGGCCACCTCCTGGCTCTTCGCCGTCCCGGCCCACGAGGCCACGATCTTCCTGCCCCGCGCAGACGGCAGGGTGGACACCCTCCGCACGGGCTGGCACGTTCCACTCGCGGCGCGCGACGTGCGCCGGGGGCACCCCACCTTCGTCGAGATCGAGCTCCCCGCGGGCGTCGTGCAGCCGGTCTACGTCCACGTGGCGTACGACGGGCGACGCTACAACCCGCCCGTTCGGCCCGTGCTGCCGACGCTGGAAGAGGCCTCGGTCACTTACGAGCGGCTGCAGCGGCACGATTTCGCGCAGGGCCTCTTCTTCGGCATCCTCCTCGCGCTGGCGCTCTACAACCTGTTCCTCTTCGCCACGTTCGGGAACCGGAGCTACCTCTACTACATCGGGTTCCTCGTCGCCTCGGCGCTGTTCTGGTTCACCCGTGCGGGGTACGACCTCGACTTCGTGTGGTCGCCGGACGCGGTGCGCCCGTACGAGGCCAACAGCGTCCTCCTGGTGCTGATGGCCATCCTGTACCTCCAGTTCGCCCGGCACTTCCTGGTCACCCGGAAGCACACGCCGCGGACCGACCGCGTGATGGTCGGGCTCATGGTCGGATGGGCGGCCGAGGTCGTGCTCGGCTTCAGCGGAAACTGGCCGGTGGCGCAGAAGATGGGCACCTACCTGGGGCAGGCCACGGTCGTGGCCGTGTTCGCGGCCGGGATCGGGGCCTGGCGTGCGGGCTTCCGGCCGGCGCGGATGTACCTCCTCGCCGCCACGGTCCTCCTCCTCTCCTGCTTCGCCTTCACGCTCCGCTGGGTCTGGCTGCCCGACAGCGCCCTCATCCGCTACAGCTTCCAGTTCGGGATGGCCGCCGAGGCGCTGCTGCTGGCGATGGCGCTCGTGGGCCGCGTCCGTTCGCTGCGCCACGCCCAGGCCCGTGCCCTCGCCGAGAAGCACGAGGCCGAGCAGGCCAACCGCGCCCTCCGCGAGGCGGACGCGTTCAAGACGCGGCTGATCGGCGTCGCCTCGCACGACCTGCGGAGCCCGCTCACGGGCATCCTCGGCTTCGCCGAGATCATCGAGGAGGAGGCAGAGGAGGGCTCGGAATTCCGCGAGTTCGCCGGCGTCATCCGACGCGACGCCCGCCGGATGCTCGGCCTCGTCAACGACCTCCTCGAAACGGCCGCGCTGGAGAGCGGGCAGATCGCACTGAACCGGGCGACCGTCGACCTCGGCGCGCTCGTGGCCGAGGTGGCCGAGGGGTACCGACTTCCGGCCCTCCAGAAAGACCAGCGCCTCACCGTCGCACCTGCCGACGGCTGCTTCGTCTCGGCCGACGCCGACCGCCTCCGCGACGCGCTCGACAACCTCGTCTCCAACGCCGTCAAGTACACCCCGCTGGGCGGGTCCATCGACGTGTCGGTGACGGCGGCGGACGGCGTCGTCCGCTTCGCCGTGCGCGACACCGGTCCCGGTCTCACCGAGGAGGACCGAAGCCGGCTCTTCCAGCACTTCCAGCGGCTCTCGGCCCAGCCGACGGGCGGCGAGACCTCCACCGGCCTCGGGCTGGCCATCGCCCGGCAGCTCGTCGAGCTCCACGGCGGGCGCATAGGCGCCGAGGGCGCGCCCGGCGAGGGCAGCACGTTCTGGGTGGAGCTGCCGTCGGCCGAAGGAGTGCCGCAGGCGACGACCCCGGCGGCCTAGAAGCCGTAGGCCTCCCAGAGCCGCGCGAGGAGGGCGTCCGTCGTTCGGTCCACGATGTCGTAGACGCGGTCGAAGCCCTGCGGGCCGCCGTAGTAGGGGTCGGGCACCTGGTAGTCGCCCGGCTCGGGGTCGAACTCGCGGAAGAGGCGGACACGCGTGCCGTGGTCGCCGTCGGGGTCGAGGAAGAGCGCGTCGTGGAGGTTCTCCTTGTCCATCGCGAAGACGTGGTCGTAGTACCCGAGGTCGTCGCGCGTGAGCTGGCGGGCGCGGAGGTCGTCGATGGGCGTGCCCCGGCGCGTGGCCGTCTCGCGCATGCGGCGGTCCGGCGGCTGCCCGACGTGCCAGCCGCCCGTCCCGGCCGAGTCGATCTCGAAGCGGTCGGCCAGCCCGGCCGCCTCGACCTTCCGCTGGAAGACCCCGTGGGCGAGCGGGCTCCGGCAGATGTTGCCGAGGCAGAGGAAGAGGACGCGGACGGGTCGGTCGATCATGGCTGGAGGCGCTGGGCGGGGTCGAGAAAGACGCGAACGCGGGGCCGGGCGAAGTCGGCCTCGTGGGTCCACACCCAGGAGGCGCGGTCGTTCCAGACGGGATCGAGGTCGGTCACGACGTAGGCGGCGAGGTCGTGCCGCCGCGCCACCGCCGCCGCGTTGGCCGCCGCCGGGTCCTCGAAGGCCGAGGCGACGTCGTGGGCGATGGGCAGGTACCGCTCGAACGGCACGGCGAAGAGCGTACCGTAGTCGTCGTCGTAGGCGACGAACGGGCGGCGGGCGTAGCTCCCGGGCGGGAACGCGAAGCCGCCCTCGGTGCGTGGCTGCCCCGGTCGCGGGTGGTGCTGGACGAAGGCGCCCTCGGGCGTCCGTTCGCGGAGCCAGGCGTAGGCCGCGCGGAGATCGGCCGTGCGCTCGCCGAGGTGGCGGTCCGGCGCGTACATCCCCGGCATGGTCAGAAGGCCGGCATCGGCGGCGGGCGGGACGAAGCGGAGGACGAGCGCGTTCGTCACCGTCGAGGCCACCCCGACCACGAGCAGGACGGCGAGCACACGCCGGAGCCACGGGGCCGGCAGAACGCCCCGCCGGCGGGCGTCGAGAACGTCCGCACTCCAGAGGAGGAGGACGAACTGGGCGAGCATCGGCACGCGGAAGCCGAGGTCGTTCTGACGGATCGCCGCCGCCACGAAGAGCGGGACGACGAGCCCGACGAGCAGCAGCACGCGGTCGAACCCTTCGTCGCGCGAGAGCGGCCGGCCGAGTCGGCGGCGCACCCGCCAGAACAGCCCGCCCGCGAGCGCGAAGAAGCCCAGCTCCAGCGCGTAGGCGAACGGAAGAAACGGCAGGTGAAGCAGCGCCTTCCAGCCCGTCCGCGGCACGCCGACGAGCCACTCCAGCGGCCCCACGGGGCGGACGATCAGGCCGATCGGGCTGCCCGCGTCGTCCGCGCCCGCCGCCCGCAGGTCCAGCGCGTACGGCAGGACCACGACGGCGGCGATCACCCCCGTGACGCCCCAGGCGAACACCTCCGCACCGTCCCGTTTCCAGGTTCGCCATCCGACCCAGACGGCCCCGGCCATCGCCGCACCGAGGGCGACCCACACGGAGCACAGCGCCGACGAAGCGAGGGCGAGCGCGGCGAGGACGAACGCCGCCCACCGCCGCCGGTCGGGCGTATCGGCACCCCAGCGGAGGAGGCGGAACGCAGTCAGCGCCGCGACCAGCCCGGCCGTGTGGTGCGGCACGGTCAAGATGGAGGTGACCCAGAGGAACAGCGGTTCGTTCCACCACTCGATGTCGGTGAAGACGACCTCGCGGCCGAGCGCGATCAGCCCCAGCGCGCCCGCCAGGAACACGAGCACGTCCAGCCCGCCCACCGCCAGCAGGGCGGCGGCCAGGCCCGGGCGGCGGCAGTCGCAGTCGGCATCGCTGCCCGTGAGCGGGTTGGGGCGCGTCGCAGCGTAGAGGGCGGTCACGGCGGCGAGCGCGAGGGCGCCGTAGGCCGTCCCGGCGAAGACGGCCCCGCGCGGGCCGAGCGCCGCGCCGCCGAGGGCGTCGAGCGCGCCCGTCATCAGCAACCAGCCATAGTAGTAGAAGAGCGGCAGCGCCTCGCCGTCGAAGAAGAACGGGTTGGACGGCGGGACGCCGTGGAGCCGGATCTCGTGCGTGAGCGCGAAGTGCTTGACGTAGTCGCGCACGACGACGCTGAAGTAGAGCCGGTCGCCCGTGCCGATGTCGATCACCAGCAGCGCGACCACGACCAGCAGCGCCAGGCCGGCCAGCGCCGGACGCACGAGCAAGCCCGCCTCGGCGCGCCCACGGGCCAGCCCGACCACGCCGCCGAGGCCGAGGATGCCGTAGATGCCCCACGCCGCCGCCCAACCTGCGTGGAGGGCGGCGTAGAGCAGAATCGGCCCAACCGCCACGGAGAGCGCCAGCGCCGCCGCCACCTGCACGGGAAGGGCACGCTCGCGGACGCCGAGCACGCCGGTGGCCTGTACGAGCGCGAAGCCCGGCAGCACGAAGAGCACCGGGCCGAGAAGCAGGCCGAGCGCCGTCTGGGTGAGGTCCGCGAGCATGAGAACGGGAGCAAGGGCGGCGCGGAATCTAGCCGCCGCCCCGCTTCGGGATGGGACCGATGGACGCGGAAGGCTCGGAGAATCCGCAAAATCAGCCGCACGACGGGCGCTGCGACGCTCGCTCCAGTCCGCACCGGATATCTTCCGCCGCGCTCGCCCTCTCCCCCGCATGGCCGTTTCCTCGCCTCCCGACGCCCCGCTCGCCGTCCTCATCACGGGCGGGGCGGGCTTCCTCGGCATCAACCTCACGCGCTACCTCCTCGACCGCGGCCACCGCGTCCGCTCCATCGACATCGCACCGTTCGACTACCCCGAGCGCGATCGGATCGAGGAGGTCCGGGCCGACATCCGCGACAAGGCCGCCGTGGACCGCGCCATGCAGGGCGTGGACGTCGTCGTCAACTGCGCCGCCGCCCTCCCCCGCTTCTCCCGCGAGGAGATCTTCTCGACCGACGTAGAGGGCCTGCGGAACGTCCTCCAGTCGGCGCTGGAGCGCGGAGCCGACCGCGTCATCCAGATCTCCTCCACCGCCGTCTATGGCGTTCCGGACCACCACCCGCTCGTCGAGGACGATCCGCTCGAAGGCGTCGGCCCCTACGGCGAGGCGAAGGTGGCGGGCGAGCGGCTCTGCGCCGAGTACCGCACGCGAGGGCTGTGCGCGCCCGTGATCCGGCCCAAGTCGTTCGTCGGCCCCGAGCGGCTCGGCGTGTTCTCCCTCCTCTACGACTGGGCCCACACCGGCCACCACTTCCCCGTCCTCGGCAGCGGCCGCAACCGCTACCAGCTCCTCGACGTGGAGGACCTCTGCGCGGCCATCTACCTGTGCGCCACGCTTCCACGCGAGGTCGTGGACACCGAGTTCAACGTCGGCGCGGCCGAATTCACGACGATGCGCGAGGACTACCAGGCCGTCCTCGACGCCGCCGGCCACGGCAAGCGGATCGTCGGGATACCCGCCGCACCGGCCCTCTGGACGCTGCGGGTCCTCGACCGGCTGGGCCTCTCGCCGCTCTACCCGTGGGTCTACGAGACGGCCACGAAGGACTCGTTCGTCTCCATCGACAAGGCGCGGAACGCGCTCGGCTGGGAGCCGCGCTTCAGCAACCAGGACGCGCTGCTGCGCAACTACCGCTGGTACCTCGACCACCTCGACCAGTTCGCGGGCCAGGACGGCGTGGGCCACCGCGTGCCGTGGAAGCAGGGAGCGCTGGGCCTGGCCAAGTGGTTCTTCTGACGCGAATCCAGCCCGCCCGGCTTACTTTCAATCCCCGCTGAAACCGTACGGGGCGCCCCCGCGTCCACGCCCCCTTCGCGCGCCCCATGGGGCGCGCCCGTATATTTTCGCTTTCGTCCCGTGCGGGCGGCTCGCCCCCGGCCGCCTGCCCCTCCCAGGGAACCCCGCGCCCATGGCTGAGCCCCCCATCGCCCCCGGCCCACTCCTCGCGCAGATCGACAGCCCGGCCGACCTCCGCCGGCTCCCCCTCGACCGACTCCCCGAGGTCTGCGACGAGCTCCGGCAGTACATCATCGACGTCGTCTCGGTGCACGGCGGCCACTTCGGCGCCTCCCTCGGCGTCGTCGAACTGACCGTCGCCCTCCACTGGGCCTACGACACGCCCGACGACCTCCTCGTGTGGGACGTCGGCCACCAGGCCTACGGGCACAAGATCCTCACCGGCCGCCGGGACGTGTTCCCGACCAACCGGAAGTACCGGGGGATCTCCGGCTTCCCCAAGCGGAGCGAGAGCGAGTACGACACGTTCGGCGTCGCCCACGCCTCCACCTCCATCTCCGGCGCCCTCGGCATGGCCATCGCCCGTGACCTGGAGGGGTCGGACCGGAAGGTCGTCGCCGTCATCGGCGACGGGTCCATGACCGGCGGGCTCGCCTTCGAGGGGCTCAACAACGCGGGTGCGGCGGACACCGACCTCGTCGTCATCCTCAACGACAACCGCATCTCCATCGACCCCAACGTGGGGGCCCTCCACGAGTACCTCGCGCGGATCTCGGCGAGCGACGGGTGGAACGCGCTCAAGGACGACGTGTGGGCGTTCTTCGAGAAGCTCAAGGGCCTCGGCGGCGGGACGCTCCAGCGGATCGCCTCGAAGGTCGAGGACGGCGTCAAGGCGGCCATCACGCCGGGCATGCTCTTCGAAGCGCTCGGCTTCCGCTACATCGGCCCCATCGACGGGCACGACGTGGAGAGCCTCGCGAAGCGGCTCAAGGAGGTCCGCAAGCTGCGCGGGCCGATCCTCCTCCACGTCACGACCGTCAAGGGCAAGGGCTTCGCGCCCGCCGAGGCGGACCAGGTCAAGTGGCACGCCTCCTCGTCGCCGTTCGACAAGGTGACGGGCGCCAACCTCGCCAAGCCGAGCGCCAACGGCACCAAGCCCCCGAAGTGGCAGGACGTGTTCGGCAAGGCGATGATCGAGCTGGCCGAGCAGGACGAGCGCGTGGTCGGCGTGACCGCCGCGATGCCGTCGGGCACGAGCCTGAAGTTCATGATCGAGAAGATGCCCGAGCGGGCCTTCGACGTGGGCATCGCCGAGATGCACGCCGTCGTGTTCGCCGCCGGCATGGCGACGCAGGGGCTCCGCCCGTTCGTGGCCATCTACTCGACGTTCCTCCAGCGCGCCTTCGACGGGGTCGTCCACGACGTGGCGCTCCAGCACCTCCCCGTCGTCTTCTGCATGGACCGCGCGGGCGTGGCCGGCTCCGACGGCCCCACGCACCACGGCGCGCTCGACGTGGCCTACATGCGGTGCATTCAGGGCATGGTCTGCGCCGCGCCGCTCGACGAGCAGGACCTCCGCGACCTGATGTATACCGCGCTCCAGCACGAGGCCGGCCCGTTCGCCATCCGCTACCCGCGCGGCGAGGCCACCGGCATGCCGCTGCGCGACGGGTTCGAGCCGATCCCCCTCGGCAAGGGCCGCAAGATCGCCGACGGCACCGACCTCGCGTTCGTGACCTACGGCGCCATCGGGCAGTACGTCTACGAGGTGCGCGAGCGGCTGGCCAAGCTCGGCATCGACGCCGCGCACTACGACCTCCGCTTCTGCAAGCCGCTCGACGGCGAGCTCCTCACCGAGGTGTTCTCGCGCTTCGACCGCATCGTCACCGTAGAGGACGGCGTGATCGACGGCGGTGCGGGCTCGGCCGTGGTCGAGTGGGCGAGCGACCACCGGATGACGGGGCCGCAGGTCGTCCGTCTCGGGCTCCCCGACACGTTCGTCGAGCACGGCAGCCAGCGGCAGCTCCACGACGAGGTCGGCATCGGGCCGGACGGGCTCGTCGAGCAGGCCGTGGCCCTGGTGGGCCGCGCCCGCGAGGTCGAGGCCGCGTGACCTTCGCCCCATGACGACCTTCTGCGTGCAGTGGCCCCGGTTCGGGCCGTACCACCTGGCCCGCCTCGACGCCACCGCCGCCCACCTCCGCGAACGCGGCGTCCGCCTCGTCGGCCTCGAAACGGCCAGCCGGGACGACCAGTACGCCTGGCGCGAGGAGCGCCGCGCGACCGACTTCGAGCGGGTCACGCTGCTCCCGGGGGCGACGTTCGAGGAGACGCCGCCCGCCCGCCTCCACGCGGCCATGACCGAGGCGCTCGACCGGATCCGGCCCGACGCCGTCGGCATCCACAGCTATGCCTGGCCGGACGCCCGCGCGGCGCTGGCCTGGTGCCGCCGCCACCGGCGCGGCGCCGTCCTCATGTTCGACAGCAACGCCGACGACGGCGTGCGCCGGGGCTGGCGCGAGTGGATCAAGCGGCGGATCGTCTCGCAGTACGACGCCGGCCTCATCGCCGGGACGCGGCAGGCGCGCTACGCCGTCCGCCTCGGGCTCCCGGAGGACGCCGTCTTCCTCGGCTACGACGTGGTGGACAACGACTTCTTCCGCGACCAGGCCGAGGCGGCCCGGCACGATCCGGCCTCCCGGGCCCTCCCCGGACTGGACGATCCGACGCCCTTCTTCCTGGCGTCCAACCGCTTCCTCATCCGCAAGAACCTCCCGCTGCTCCTCCGCGCCTACCACGAGTACCGGCGCCGGATGGAGCAGGACGGCCTCGCGCCATGGCGCCTCGTGATGCTCGGCGACGGGCCGCTCCGGGAAGAGCTGGAACGGATCGTCGCCGAGAACGCCATCGGGGGCGTCACGTTCGCCGGGTTCCGCCAGATCGACGAGATTCCAGCCTACTACGCGCACGCCTCGGCGTTCGTCCACCCCTCCGAGGTGGACCAGTGGGCGCTCGTCGTTAATGAAGCGATGGCAACGGGACTGCCGGTGGTGGTCTCCGACGGCGCCGGCTGCGTGGAGGACCTCGTCGAGCACGGCGGCAACGGGTTCCGCTTCGCCCCGCACGACGCCGAGGCGCTGACCCGGCACCTCGTCACGCTGAGCACGACGGCCGACCGGAAGGCGATGGCGGAGCGCTCCCGCGCGATCATTGCGGAGTGGCCGCTGGAGCGGTTCGCGGCGAGCTTCCACGGGGCGGCCGAGCTGGCCCGGAGGCGCGGCGCGCGGCGCGGGTTCGACCCGGTGGCGCGCGGCATCCTCGCCGCCATGCGCGCGGCAGGGCGGTCGAGCCGGGCCTTCCACTCCATCGAAGTCTAACGGACGGCGGGAATCCCGGCCGAGCGGCGCGCGTCTCTATCTTCGCCCTCCCCGAATACGCCCGCCATGCCGCTCGATACGTTCCCCGACGACGCCCGCCTCTGGCTCTTCGCCACCGACCGCGACCTCTCTGCCGACGAGCACGCAGCCGTCCTCGATGCGATGCAGTCGTTCACGGCGTCGTGGACGTCCCACCGGCGGCCCGTCCCGGCCGAGGCGGCGCTCCTCGACGGACGCGTCCTCGCCGTCGCGGCGCAGCTGGCGGAGGGCGAGGTCAACGCCGGCGTCTCCGGGTGCGGCATCGACAGCCTCCAGCGCGCCGTGGACGCCCTCGCCGACCGGCTCGGCTTCGGCTGGGCCTCCGGCCTCGACGTGGTCTACCGCGAGGCCGACGGGAGCGTCTGCGTCGTCCCCCGCCCAACGTTCCGCGCTTTCGCCCGCGACGGCCGCGTGACGGCCGACACGCCCGTGTTCGACCTGACGCTCACGACCGTCGGCGATCTGCGGAGGCTCGGCGTCGAACGCCCCGCCTCGGCGAGCTGGCACGGCCGGGTGTTCCGTTTGGATGACGCCCCGCATGTGGGTGCGTAGATGCGCGAGCGGCCGGTACGACCCGTGCCGGCCTGCCCCGGACCCCCCGGCCGGGACCGTCGTATACTCGCCTCGACTGCCGTCTGATGCCCTCTGCCATGCGTACGCTCGTCCTCCTCCTCGCCGCTCTCCTCTGCGTGCCCGCCGAGGCGCAGGCCCAGGGCGCGAACGCGAACGCCGACGCCCTCATCTCGCAGGACCTCGCCGAGAGCGCCGCACGCGGCGAGGTGACCTACTTCAGCCAGGCCTGGCTCCTCGACACGATGGAGCGGCGCACCGGCAGCCTGGACGACGTGCCGCGCGTGTACTACCGCTACCACATCGTCCCGGAAGGGCTCAACCGGCTCCGCGCGCGCAACGCGATCTACTCGCAGTACGGCGACCGCGACGTGGTCAAGCCGCTCATCTGGCTGCTCAACCGGAACGACCTCGAAGACCTCCAACCCGGCGACACCCTGGTCGTCCCGAGCGAGTTCGGCCTCGACTTCCGAGCCTATTCGCCGTTCCCGCGGTACTACCCCGGCGCGCGGGACCTCGACAAGATCGTCATCCTCGACAAGAACGTGCAGGCGTGGGCGGCCTACGCCCACGGCGAGCTCCAGCGCTGGGGCATCATCTCGACGGGCGTGCAGTCCAACCGCACGCCGAGCGGCCGCTTCAACGTCAACTGGAAGCAGGAGTACCGCATCTCGACGCTGAGCCCGGGCGTCATCAACCCGGCCGCCTCGAACGAGCTGTGGGAGATGTACTGGGTGATGAACCTGCACGAGGCGCGCGGCATCCACATGCACCAGTACGCCCTCCCGACCAGCGGGCCCGCCTCCCACGGCTGCATCCGCATGCTCGAACCCGATGCCCAGTGGCTCTACGAGTGGACCGACGGCTGGGAGAAGACCGGCGGCGACGAGATCTCGTCCGTCGGTGCGACGATCCACAAGCAGGGTACGATGGTGCTCATCATCGGGCAGGACATCAACGGGCCGCCCAACTCGTTCGTTTTCCGGCCGGACTACCCCGTGCTCCAGATGGTGCACCTCCCGCCGGACCCGTGGGCCGTCCCGCCCGGCTCACCGCAGCAGGAGCTCTTCGACCGCCGCCGCCGGGGCCGTTGACGCCTTCGCTCCGGCCTGGCCCACCTCGATGGGGCCGGGCGCGTGGAATCGGTGTGGAGCCGCTGTTTGCAAGAGCGGCGGCCGGGTATCTTCCGCCGCCCCTTCCGCCGCCTCGCATGGAAACCCCGCACACCGACCGCTACGACGTCGCCAACCTCCCGGTCATCCCACGCCCCGGCCGCGTCCTGATGACCACGCCGACGTACTTCCGCGTCGAGTACGTCATCAACCCCCACATGGAGGGCAACGTCGGCACCGTGGACCCCGAGCGCGCCCGGGCTCAGTGGGAGGCGCTCCGCGACACCTACGACGGCCTCGGCGTCGAGGTGCGGGTCCTCGAAGGCGTCGAGGGGCTGCCGGACATGGTCTTCTGCGCCAACCAGACGCTCCCGTACCGGACGCCCGGCGGTGAGCGCGGCGTCGTCCTCAGCCGGATGCACGCGCCCCAGCGCAAGCCCGAGGTCGAGCACTACGCCCGCTTCTTCGAGGCCGAAGGCTACGAAGTCCACGGCCTCGACCCCGATCTTCCGGGCGACTTCGAGGGCATGGGCGATGCGCTCTGGCACCCCGGCCGTTACCTCCTCTGGGGCGGCTACGGGTACCGCACCGACCGCGAGGTCTACACCCGCTTCGCCGAGAAGCTCGGCATTCCGATCCTCGCGCTCTCCCTCACCGACCCCGACTTCTACCACCTCGACACCTGCCTCTGCCCGCTCGACGAGCACACCGCGCTCGTCTATCCCGGCGCCTTCGACGAGGAAGGGCTCGACCTCATTCGTCACCACTTCGAGCGCGTCATCGAGGCGCCCGAGGACGAAGCGCGCACGCTCTTCGCCTGCAACGCGCACGCGCCGGACGGCCGCCACGTGATCATCCAGCGCGGCTGCACGGCCACGAACGAGGCGCTCCGCGATGCCGGCTTCGAGGTCGTCGAGGTGGACACGGACGAGTTCCTGAAGTCGGGCGGCTCGGTGTTCTGCATGAAGGTGATGTACTGGTAGTCCGTACCCGTTGGTACGGTCCGTACCCGTTGGTACGGGGAGCCTCGGCGTGTTGCCGCCTGAGCCTCCCACTTTCTACGGCTTCGGCGAGGGGCGGGAGCGGAACCGCCCGTCTCATCCCGGACGCCAACGGGTTCAGGTGGGCGAACGGGAACGATTTGGCGCCCATCGTGTGCGGTATGGGCCGCTCCGTTTCCATCGGCCCACTCCGCGCACGCGCACCGGCGCTATGACTACGCCCCTCCGCTCCCTCCTCCTCGCCCTGCTCCTCGCGGCGGCCCTCCCGGCCTCGGCCCAGACCACCTTCCGACTCGTCGAGCCCGTCCTCGTCGTGGACGGGCAGCGAGTGGCGGTGAACGGCGCGCCGGTCCAGCAGCGGCCGTTCAGCTACTTCACGCTCGCCGTACCGGGCCACGGCACGTACGTCGTGGCCGACCGCCCGTTCGAGGGCGCCCGCCGCGCCGGGCAGTTCGACGGCGCCTCAATGACGTTCACGACCGAGGGGCGCAGCGTCCGGCTCCACGCCGCCGAGCCGATCCTCGACGCACGGGAGCCCGTCTATGCCTACGTCCGCCTCGATCCGTCCGGCGACACCCGCGCCCGGGGCCCGGCCCTCGTGAGCCTGTCGATGCCGACCTATACGGCGGCGACCGTGCCTGCCGCCGGGCCGGCCTCGCCCGAGCCGCCGCGACCGGCCGCTCTCGGTACCGAAACCGAAGCGGTGGTGGCCGCCCGGCGCGAGCACGGCCGGCTCCAGGCCGAGATCGAGGCGGCCCGCCGGGAGCGGGAGGCGCTGGACGGCCAGATCGCCCGCGAGCGGGAGCGCCTCCAGGGCGAGATCGCCCGCCTCACGGCGGAGCGAGACCGGGCCCTGCAGGAGCAGTCCCGCCTGGCCGGCACCCACCGGCACCTCGAAGCCGAGACCGCCCGGCTGGCACGCGACCTCGACACCTACGCCCGGGAGGTACAACGGTACGAAGCCGAGCGGGCCCGGCTGGAGCAGGAGCACGACCGGCTCACACACGGCCTCAACGGCACGCGGCGGGAGCGGGACGCCTTCGCCGCGGCGGTCGGACGTCTCGAAACGGAGCGGGCGCGGCTCGTGGCCGAACGGGATCGACTGGATGCCGAGCGCGCCCGGCTGGCCGACGACACCGCCGGTCTCCGTGACGACGTGCTCGCGCTCGACGCCGAGGCCGGACGGCTCGCCGCCGAACGCGACCGCTTCGCCTCCGAGCAGGCCCACCTCGTGGACCGCCGCGACCAGCTCCTGGACGAGCAGGCCGCCCTGCAGGCACAGGTCCGCACGCTCCTCGCGGCGACGGACGAGTTGGAGGAGGAGACGCAACGCCTCCGCGCGGAACACGCCGCGCTGACCGACCGGCAAGCCCGCCTGACCGCCGAGCGCGACCGACTCCGGGCAGAGGCCGCCCGGGCAGAGGCCGCCCGGGCGGAAACCGCCCGGCCGGACGACGCCCCGACCTGGAACGAGCCCGCTTCGGACGAGCATCGTGCTGCAAAACCGGACGCCGACGTGGTAGCCCGGCTCACGGCCGAGCGCGATGCCGCCGCCGCCGAGCGCGATGAATACGCCGTCACGACGGCGGGCCTCCGGCGCGAGATCGAGCAGCTGCAGGCGCGCATCCGGGGCCTGGAGACCGAGGTCAACCGGCTCACCGTGGAGGAGCAGCGGCTCTACGACGAGCGCGACCAGCTCGTGCGCGAACGCGACGCCCTCCACCGCGAGGCCGAACGCCTCCGCACCCAGCGCGAGGAAGCGAATGAACCCTCGCCCGTTGGCACCCGCCCCTCCGCCGCCCCGCCGATGCCCGCCACCGACGGCCCCGCCGTCCGCCTGCCCGGGTTCGACTGGTCGCGGCTCCAGAATCCGAACGAGGTCCGCCGGCTCCTCCTCGACGCCGCCTACCCGGCCCAGGCCCTCCGCGCACGCGCTGAAGGTGACGTCCTCGTCCTCTTGGTCACCGACGAATCGGGGCGGGTGGTGGAGACCGCGGTGGCCGAGCCCCTCGGGCACGGCCTCGACGCCATCGCCGAGCGCATCGTCCGCGCCATGCGCTTCGTGCCCGCGGTGTGGGACGGGCAGCGGACGGTGCTGCGGTCTCAGGTGCTGGTGCGGTTTGTACGGTGAGGGCCGCGTGCGCACGACGCCACGGCGTCGTACCTTGGCGAGACGGAAGCCAGGGGTGCCCGTCCCGACCGGGGGCGCGGCTGAGAAAGACCCTCAGCACCTGATCCGGTTCGCACCGGCGTAGGGAGGCTTCTTCGGCCGCCTCGGCTGTCCTGCCGGACCCCGTGGGCGCACCGGCTTCCGCCCTCTCCCCGCTCACCGGAAGCCGCCATGGAACTCAAGACGCCCACCGCCGCCTCGGCCCGCCGCGCTGCGGACGACGCCACGCACGCCCTCATCGAGCAGCTCTCGTCGGAGGTGCGCCGGCCCTTCCCGGGCTCGCGCAAGATCTACGTCGAGGGCAGCCGCCCCGACCTCCGCGTGCCGATGCGGCTGATCGAGCAGTCGCCGACGCCCGCCAGCTCCGGCGTCGAGGCGAACCCACCGATCCCGGTCTACGACACCTCCGGCCCCTACACCGACCCGGAGGCCGAGATCGACCTGCGGCGCGGGCTGCCGAGCGTGCGCGGCGTGTGGATCGAGGAGCGGGGTGATACCGACGTGCTCGACGGGCCCACCTCGGCGTTCGGCCGGGAGCGGATGACGGACGCCGCCACCGCGCACCTCCGCTTCGGGCACCTCGGCGCCCCGAGGCGGGCGAAGCCGGGCCGGACGGTCACGCAGCTGCACTACGCGCGGCGCGGCGAGATCACGCCCGAGATGGAGTTCGTCGCCATCCGCGAGAACCAGCGGCTGGAGGCCCTCCGCGAAACGAGCCCCGAGCTGTTCGCCCAGCACCCCGGCCAGTCGTTCGGCGCGGCCATCCCGCCGGTCATCACACCCGAGTTCGTGCGGGACGAGGTGGCGCGGGGCCGGGCCATCATCCCGGCCAACGTCAACCATCCCGAGCTGGAGCCGATGATCATCGGCCGCAACTTCCTCGTCAAGATCAACGCCAACATGGGCAACTCGGCGGTGACTTCGTCCATCGCGGAGGAGGTCGAGAAGCTGGTCTGGGCCATCCGCTGGGGGGCCGACACCGTCATGGACCTCTCGACGGGCAAGCACATCCACGAGACGCGCGAGTGGATCCTCCGCAACAGCCCCGTCCCCATCGGCACGGTGCCGATTTACCAGGCGCTGGAGAAGGTCGGCGGCGTGCCCGAGGAGCTCACGTGGGACCTCTTCCGCGACACCCTCATCGAGCAGGCCGAACAGGGCGTGGACTACTTCACGATCCACGCGGGCGTGCTGCTCCGGTTCGTCCCCCTCACGGCGAAGCGGCGCACCGGCATCGTCTCGCGCGGCGGCTCGATCATGGCGAAGTGGTGCCTCGCCCACCACCAGGAGAACTTCCTCTACACGCACTGGGACGAGATCTGCGAGATCATGGCCGCCTACGACGTGAGCTTCTCCATCGGCGACGGCCTCCGGCCCGGCTCCATCGAGGACGCCAACGACGACGCCCAGTTCGCCGAGCTCTACGTGCAGGGCGAGCTCACGCGGAAGGCGTGGGCGCACGACGTGCAGGTGATGAACGAGGGGCCGGGGCACGTCCCGATGCACCTCATCCAGGAGAACATGCAGAAGCAGCTGGACTGGTGCGGCGAGGCGCCGTTCTACACCCTCGGCCCGCTGACAACCGACGTGGCGCCCGGCTACGACCACATCACGAGTGGCATCGGCGCCGCGATGATCGGGTGGTTCGGCTGCGCCATGCTCTGCTACGTCACGCCGAAGGAGCACCTCGGCCTCCCCAACCGCGACGACGTGCGCGAGGGCGTGATCACCTACAAGATCGCCGCCCACGCGGCCGACCTCGCCAAGGGCCACCCCGGCGCGCAGGCGCGGGACAACGCCCTGAGCAAGGCGCGCTTCGAGTTCCGCTGGGAGGACCAGTTCAACCTCGCGCTCGACCCCGAGCGCGCCCGGAGCTTCCACGACGAGACGCTCCCGAAGGAGAGCGCCAAGGTGGCCCACTTCTGCTCGATGTGCGGGCCGAAGTTCTGCTCGATGAAGATCACGCAGGACGTCCGCGACTACGCCGCCGCGCACGGCGTCGAGGTCGAGGCGGCGATCCCGGAGGGGATGCGCGAGAAGGCCCGGGAGTTCGCCGAAGCCGGCGGGGCGTTGTATCGGGAGGTCTAGCGGGCGCCCAACGAGAAGCCCGGCCTCGGGACCTCCGAGGCCGGGCTTCTGCGGTCGAGTTCGTCGGGGGCTTTACGCGATCAGCGGGGCGATCACGAGCGCCACGACGGCGATCAGCTTGATGAGGATGTTCAGGCTCGGCCCCGACGTGTCCTTCAACGGGTCACCCACGGTGTCGCCCACGACGGCGGCCTTGTGGGTGTCCGAGCCCTTTCGGTGCTCGACGCCGTCGAACGTCACGCCGCCCTCGATCCGCTTCTTCGCGTTGTCCCATGCGCCGCCCGAGTTCGCCTGGAAGATGGCGAAGAGCACGCCCGAGACGGTCACGCCGACGAGCAGCCCGGCGAGCATGTCCTTCGAGATGAACCCGATGACGACCGGCACGATGAGGGCGAGGAGGCCCGGCGCCACCATCTCGCGGAGGGCGGCGGCGGTCGAGATGTCCACGCACCGGGCGTACTCGGCGCGGGCGGTGCCCTCGCGGAGGCCGGCGATCTCGGCGAACTGGCGGCCCACCTCCTTGATCATGTCGCCCGCGGCGCGGCCCACGGCGGCCATCGCCATGGCGCTGAAGACGTAGGGCAGCATGGCGCCGAGGAGGACGCCCGCGAGGATGACCGGGCGGGACACGTCGATGGTGGCGATGTCGGCCTGCTGCATGAACGCGGCGAAGAGCGCCAGCGCCGTGAGCGCGGCCGAGCCGATGGCGAAGCCCTTCCCGATGGCCGCCGTCGTGTTGCCGACGGCGTCGAGGGTGTCGGTGCGCTCGCGGACCTCGGGCGGGAGGTGCGCCATCTCGGCGATGCCGCCGGCGTTGTCCGAGATCGGCCCGTAGGCGTCCACGGCCAGCTGGATGCCGGTCACCGAGAGCATCCCCACGGCCGCGATGGCAATGCCGTAGAGGCCGGCGAACCAGTACGCCCCGATGATGGCGAGGGCGAGGATGACGGCCGGCGCCGCCGTCGAGTACATCCCCACGCCGAGGCCGGCGATGATGTTGGTGGCGCTACCGGTCACGCTCTGCCGCGCGATGCCCGTCACGGGCTTGTTGTGCGTGGCCGTGTAGTACTCGGTGATGAGGCCGATGAGCGTACCGGCGGCGAGGCCGATGAGCACGGCCATGAAGACGCCGCCGCTCGTGTACGACGAGAAGTCCACCATCAGCGGGCTCTCGTACGTCCACTCGCCCGGCAGCAGCCACGTGATGATGAAGTACGACAGGACGGCCATGAGGCCGGCCGCGCCGAACTCGCCGATGTTGAGCGCCTTCTGCGGGTTGCCCCCCTCGCGCACGCGGACGAAGAAGGAGCCGCCGATGGAGACGAGGATGCCGACGGCCGAGAGCACCAGCGGCAGAAGCACCGCCGCCAGCGGGAGCGTCTCGCCGCCGATCCCGACGAACGCCGGGATGAACGCGGCGCCGAGCACCATCGTCCCGATGATGGCACCGACGTAGCTCTCGAAGAGGTCGGCCCCCATGCCGGCCACGTCGCCCACGTTGTCGCCCACGTTGTCGGCAATGGTGGCGGGGTTGCGCGGGTCGTCCTCGGGGATCCCCTCGTAGACCTTGCCCGCGAGGTCGGCCCCGACGTCGGCCGCCTTCGTGTAGATGCCGCCGCCGACGCGGGCGAACAGCGCGATGGAAGAGGCGCCGAGCGAGAAGCCCGAGATCACGTTGATCACGCGCGTCGTCGAGACGAACGCGTCGGGGCCGGCGAAGAGCCCCTGGTAGACGATGAAGAGCGCGCCGAGGCCGAGCACGCCGAGGCCGACGACGGAGAGCCCCATCACGAGGCCGCCCGAGAACGCCACGTTGAGCGCGGCGCCGAGGCTCTGGCGCGCGGCGTTCGTCGTGCGGACGTTCGCCTTCGTCGCCACGTTCATCCCGATGAAGCCGGCCAGGCCCGAGCACAGCGCGCCGACGACGAAGCTGACGGCGACCAGCCCGCTCGTTTCGGTGTCCCCGTCGGCGAGGTTGGCGAAGGCGAGCAGCGCCGCCACGGCCACCACGAACACGACGAGCACGCGGTACTCGCGGCGGAGGAAGGCGCGGGCGCCCTCGGCGATGGCGTGGGCGATCTCGACCATCTCGTCCGTCCCCGCCGGCTGCCGGCCGATCCACCGGGTCCGGAGGAAGGCGTAGCCGAGCGCGAGCAGACCCGCTAGCGGGGCCAGTACGAGGAGTAGGGTTTCAAGCTCCATGAGTCAGGGGTGAGAGGGGTGGAGAGGGTTCTCGTTAGCGGCTTCCGGTCTCGTTAGCGGCTTCCGGCTTCTGGGCCTCCTCTGCGCGAGCATCCAGAAACGAGGAACCGGAACACGGGGCGTTCAACCCCGACGGTTGTGCTGGTTCATGGCGACCGTGAGGCCGTCGCGGACGAAGGTGAGCGCGGCCTCGGCCGCCGCTGCGACGGCCTCCTCGACGGCGGGCCGCTCTTCCTCCTCGAAGGGGCTGAGCACGTACTGGACCTGCCCGCCGCGCGGGAAGCTATCCCCCACGCCGACGCGGAGGCGGGGAAATTCCGTCGAATTGAGCCGGTGGATGAGGTCCTGCACGCCGTTGTGGCCGCCGGCGCCGCCCTTCGCGCGCAGCCGGATCGCGCCGACGGGCAGGGCGAGGTCGTCGTAGACGACGAGCACGTCGTCGGGCTCCAGGTCGTACCGCTTCATCAGTGCGAGGACGGCCTGCCCGCTCCGGTTCATGAACGTCATCGGCTTGGCCAGCGCCAGCGGGTGGCCGCGCCAGACGCCCTCGCCCACGAGCGAGCGCGCCGCCTCGGCCTCGACGGCGATGCCCGTCGCCTCGGCCAGCCGGTCGATCACCCGGAAGCCGACGTTGTGGCGGGTGTCCGCGTAGTCCGGCCCGGGGTTGCCGAGTCCGACCACGAGGCGGGCGGGGCGCACGGCCGGCTCGGCCGGCTCGCCGAAGAAGGGCAGAAACCGGCGCAGGCCGGAGCGGCGACGGGGGGCGCCGCGCTCCGGCCTGGCGGGGTCGTCGGTCGGGAACGAGGTGGGCACGGGGGCTCAGCCCTCGGTCTCGTCGCCGCCTTCCTCGGGGGCTTCCTCGGCGAGGCCCTCGTCGCCCGGCTCGGCCGCGAGGAGGTCCTCCTCGGGCTCGACCTCGACGCGCGGGGCCGTGATGGTCACGATGGTGCGGGCCTCGTCCGTGAGGATCTCGACGGCATCGCCGAGGTCGAGGTCGGAGACGTGGAGGGCGTCGCCCATCTCCATGGTGGAGATGTCGATGGTGACGTGGCCCGGGATGTCCTTCGGGAGGCACCGGATCTCGATCTCGTGGAGCGGCTGCGAGAGCACGCCGCCGGCCTTGACGCCCGGCGCGGTGCCCTCGACGTGGATCGGGACCGTCATCGTGATGGCCTCGCCCGCCGTGAGCGCCTGGAAGTCGACGTGGATCGGGAGGTCGGTGACGGGGTGGTAGTCCACCGTCTTGAGGATGGCCTCGTAGGCCTCGCCGTCCACCGACACCGCGACGCGGTACGTCTCGGTGGTGTGGATGAGCGGGCGGAGGTCGAGCGCCTCGACGGCGAAGTGGACCGGGGCGGTGCGGTGCCCGTAGAGGACGCACGGCACGAGGCCGTCGCGGCGTACGGCCTTGGCGGCCTTCTTGCCGGTTTCGCGCGGCTGGGCGTGGAGGGTGAGGGTCTGCATGGGGGTCGTTCAGGTTTGCGGTTGCAGGTTACAGCCCCTCCGGGGGGGCGATGCAACCCCAACCCTGTCACTATTCGACGAATAGCGTCGAGATCGACTCGTCGGCGTAGATGCGGTGGATGGCGTCGGCGAAGAGCGGGGCGACGGAGATCACCTCGATCTTGCCGCTGGTCTGGCGGAGCGGGATGGTGTCCGTGACGACCATGCGGCTGAGCGGGCTCGCCTCGATGCGCTCGACGGCGGGGCCGGAGAGGAGGGCGTGGGTGCAGAAGGCCTGCACGTCGAGCGCGCCGGCCTCCTTGAGCGCGACGGCGGCCGAGGCCAGCGTGCCGGCCGTGTCGCACATGTCGTCAATGAGGAGGCAGTTGCGGCCCTCGATCTCACCGATGATGTTCATCACCTCGGCCACGTTGGCCTTCGGCCGCCGCTTGTCGATGAGCGCGAGGTCGGCACGGAGGCGCTTGGCGTAGGCGCGGGCCACCTTCGAGGCGCCCACGTCCGGCGCGACGACGACGAGGTTGTCCATCGGCATCTTGGCGAAGTGCTCCTCGAAGACGGCCGAGCCGTAGAGGTGGTCCACCGGAACGTCGAAGAAGCCCTGGATCTGGGCGGCGTGGAGGTCCATCGTGAGCACGCGCTCGACGCCGGCCTGCTCCAGCATCTGCGCGAGCATCCGCGCGGCGATGGAGACGCGGGGCTGGTCCTTCCGGTCCTGCCGCGCGTAGCCGAAGTACGGAATGACGGCCGTGATGCGCGCCGCGCTGGCCCGGCGGGCCGCGTCGATCATCAGGAACAGCTCCATCCAGTGATCCGCCGGCGGCGGCGTGGACTGGATGATGAACAGGTCCGTGCCCCGGATGGACTCCTCGTAGCGGACGTAGATCTCGCCGTCGGCGAAGTTCTTCAGCGTCACGTGCCCGAGCGGCCACTCGGCGTGCTCGGCGATGGCGCGCGCCAGGGCCGGGTTGCTGCGCCCGGCGAAGAGCGTGATGGGCAGGTCGTTTCGCACGAGCATGAGGCGGACGGCGTGGAGGAGCGAAGGGCGGGACGAGCGGAAACGGCCGCTCACCTCGTCGCGACAGAGGCTGCCCGGGGAGGGCTCGAACCTCCAACCCCCACATCCAAAGTGTGGTGCTCTGCCAATTGAGCTACCGGGCAGTCGGTGCCGCGGCACCGGACGGGCCGATGGCGACGGCAGAGACCCGAAAAAATACCGGCCCGGCAGTGGCGGAGTCAACGCGGGCGGGCCCGCCCGCCGCCGCCCGTGCCGGCCCGGAACGCGCGAACCCGGTGCGCATTGGACGAAATCGCGCCGGAGCGGGCGGGCGGGCACCTCGCTGCCGTACCCTCCGGCGTCCCCTCTCCCGCTGCCCACCTCGGCCTCCCCGTTTCTTGCCCGGCTTTTCATCGCCGGAAGCGTTCATGCCCCTCGACTCCACGCCCTCGCCGGACGAACGCGACGCCATCGGCGTCTTGGGCGGCCTCGGGCCCTACGCCGGCCTCGACCTCGTCCGCGCCCTCTTCGACGAGACGCTCGCCGAGGCGGACCAGGAGCACCTCCCCGTCGCGCTCCTCTCCTACCCGGGCCGCATACCCGACCGGAGCACGTGGATCGCAAACCCGGAGGGCGCTCCGAACCCCGTCCCGGCGATGACCGAGATCCTTCGCCGCCTCGACGACGCCGGCTGCGTGGTGGCGGGCATCCCGTGCAACACGGCGCACGCCCCCGTCCTCTTCGACCGGCTCGTGGAGGCGCTGGAGCGGGAGGGCCGCCGCCTCCGCCTCGTCCACATCGTGGACGCCATCGTGGAGGCCATCGCCCTGCGCGCACCCGAGGCGCAGACCGTCGGCGTGCTGGCGACGAACTCGTCCATCGAGACGCGCATCCACCAGATCGGCCTGGAGAACGCCGGGCTGGAGGCCATCGCGCCGGATGCCTACATCCAGGCCCAGGTGCAGGCCTCGATCTTCGACCGCGCCTGGGGGCTCAAGGCCCGCAGCAACCCGCCCACGGAGCACGCCCGCGAGGTGCTCGTGCGCGCCATCCACCACCTCCGCGAGCGCGGCGCCGACGCCGTCGTCCTGGGCTGCACCGAGCTTCCGCTGGCCGTGCCCGAGCCGTTCCTCGCCGGCGTCCCGCTCATCAACTCGACCCGCGCGCTCTCCCGTGCGCTGATCCGCGCTTCGCACCCGGAGAAGCTCCGCCCGCTGGCCGACAGCCTCGCCGCCGCCCGCGCGCTCGCCGACGCCCTGCGCCCGGCGCCGGGCCCGTCCGTCGCGTGAAGCCTTCGCCCGGCTGCGCCACGGCCTCGTTCTTGGCGTATTATCAGGCCGTTTGTCGGATGAGGCCGCGAGCTCTCGCATGATGGAAACGATCGTGGAGCCCCTGCCGGAGGGGCCGGTGCCGGAGGAACTCGTGGCGCGCGTGGCGCGCGAGCGGGAGGCCCACACGGAGCGGGACGTGCTGGCGGAGAGCTACCGGCTCAAGGCCCGGTTCGCGCACATCCTCACCTACCCGTCGCGGCAGCGCCTCTTCGGCCGCCTCGGCGAGGCCGTGGCCGAGGTGGACGGCCTGACGGTGCTCGACTACGGGTGCGGGCGCGGCGAGCAGAGCCTCGACCTCCTCGCCCACGGGGCCGCCGTCCACGGCATCGACATCTCGCCGGTCTACGTGGCCGACGCCGCCTCGGCGGCCCGCGCGGCGGGCTACCCGGCCGGCCGGTTCGACTTCCGCGTCATGGACGCCCACGCCCTCGACTTCCCCGACGGCGCGTTCGACCTCGTCATCGGGCGCGGCATCCTCCACCACCTCGACCCCGACGTCGCCCTCGCCGAGATCCACCGCGTCCTCAAGCCCGGCGGCCGGGTGCTCCTCCAGGAGCCCCTCGCCGACCACCCGCTCCTCAAGCTCTTCCGGCTCCTGACGCCCCACGCGCGCACCGAAGACGAGGCGCCCTTCACCGGCCGCGACCTCCGCCGCCTCGCCGACTCCGACCGCTGGGATACCGACCTCGCCTTCTGCGGGATCGTTGCGGCCCCCGCGGCCATGCTCACCTCGGTGCTCCTCCCCCACCGGCCCGACAACGCGCTCCTCCGCCTCGCCGACCGCGTGGAGGGCTGGCTGCACCGCCGAGGCTGGCTCTCGGCCTGGAACCAGTACGTCCTCTTCGACATGCGCAAGCGCTGAGGGCGCCCGCCCCGGCCCGACCGATGCTGAAGGAACGAAGCCTCCTGCTCCAGCGCACCCTCTTCGTCGTCGACCTCGTGCTCATCGCGGCGGCGTGGGTGCTGGCCTGGACGATCCGGTTCGAGGTGCTCACCCCGCCGGCGTGGGTGCCGCTGACGACGTACCTCAACTTCCTCCCGGCCGTGCTCGTCCTCTGGAGCGCGGTCTTCCTGCTCTCGGGGCTCTACCAGACGCGGCGCGCGCAGCGCCTCCCCCTCGTCATCTACGCCGTCGGGCGGGCCGTCGTCCTCGGCCTCCTCATCTCCGTCGCGGCGACGTTCTTCTACCGCGCGTTCTCGTTCTCGCGGCTGCACATGCTGCTGTTCGGGGGGATCAGCTCGCTGCTGCTGGCGGGGCTCCGCGTGAGCCTCTACGCGGCGCTGCGGCGGGCCCGCCAGCAGGGGAAGAACCTCCGGCGCGTGCTGATCGTCGGGGCCGGAAAGGCCGGGCAGCGCCTCGCGCGGGCGTTCCGGCAGTACCCGTGGATGGGGTTCGACGTCGTCGGCTTCCTCGACGACCGGGGCCCGGAGGTCCAGGCCGAGCCCGCCGATTCCCTCTACCCCAGCGCGACGCTACGCCCGCCCTCCATCCTCGGCCGCGTGGATGAGATCGCCGAGGTCATGGACGCGCTGGCCCGGACGGGCCGGCAGGTGGACCTCGTCTACGCCGCGCTGCCCCTCGCTGCGGCGGACAAGATCGAGGAGGTGGCCGAGGCGTGCGCCGTCCGCACGGCTCACATGTGCCTCGTGCCGGACCTCTTCCACCTCGACCTCCTCCTCAACAGCCGCGTCTCGGACGTGGACGGCCTGCCCGTCATCCACCTCCTCGACGAGGCGCCCTTCGACATCCGCCGCGTCGTCAAGCGCATCATCGACGTGGCGTTCTCGGCGCTCGTGCTGCTGGTGCTGAGCCCGCTGCTGCTCGTGATCGCCCTCGCCGTCAAGCTGTCGTCGCCCGGGCCGGTGTTCTACCGGCAGGAGCGGATGGGCCTCAACGGCCAGACGTTCAGCATGCTCAAGTTCCGCTCGATGCCCACCGACGCCGAGGCAGCCACGGGCGCGGTGTGGGCCCGGCCGGGCGAGCAGCGCGCCACCCGCGTGGGCGCCTTCCTCCGCAAGACGAGCCTCGACGAGCTGCCCCAGTTCATCAACGTCCTCCGGGGCGACATGTCGGTCGTGGGCCCGAGGCCGGAGCGGCCGGTCTTCATCGAGCACTTCCGGCACGACATCCCCGGCTACATGCTCCGCCACAAGATGAAGGCGGGCATCACCGGCTGGGCGCAGGTCCACGGCTGGCGCGGCAACACGAGCCTGGAGAAGCGGATCGAGTACGACCTGTACTACATCCAGAACTGGAGCCTGTGGCTCGACCTCAAGATCATGGCGATGACGCCGTTCAAGGGGCTCGTCCACGAGAACGCGTACTGAGTGGACCGCGTCACCGCCGTCATCGTCAACTACGGCACGCCGGACCTGACGAGGGCGGCGGCGTGGTCCCTGCGAAGCCACTACCCGGCGCTACCCGTGCTCCTCGTGGACAACGCCTCCCCGGACGACTCCCGCGTCCGCCTCGAGGCGCTGGTCGAGGAGCTCGGCGCGGCGTCGCTGCTGACGCCCGGCGCCAACCTCCACCACGGCCCGGGCCTCGACGTCGCAATCCGGCAGGCCACGACCGACTGGGTGCTCACGGTGGACTCCGACTGCGTCCTCTACCGGGGCGGCGTCCTGGAGCGGATGCTCGACACGGCCAGGGCGCAGGACGCCTACATGGTCGGCCGGCTCCACCGCGTGGACGACGACGGGTTCGACGGCGGGCCGCACCCGTACGTCCACCCCAAGTTCGCGCTCGTAGACCGGGCGGCGTACGCCACGCTGCCGCCGTTCGAGAAGCACGGCGCCCCGTGCCTGGCCAACGAGCGCGCGGCGGCCCAGCGCGGCCTTGCACTGGCCGACTTCCCCGTGTCGGACTGGGTGCTGCACCTCGGTGAGGGGACGGTCCGGCGATACGGGTACGGCCTCGGCATACGGAGCCGGCTGTCGAGGCTGAAGCGACTGCTGCGGCGGTAGCCGTCCGGCGCGGCGTGTTTCGCCCCGAGTTCGTCCGCCTCGGGCATCGCGTGCGGTAGGTTTGCGGCGCTGAACGCGCCTCCCATGCTCTACCTCCGCGACCTCCACCTCGCCTTCGGCGGCGACCCGATCTTCGACGGCCTCACGTGGGCCGTCAAGCCGGGCCAGCGCATCGGCCTGATCGGCCCCAACGGCGCGGGCAAGACGACGCTCCTCAAGGTCATCGCCGGGCGGCAGGTGCCCGACTCGGGCGAGGTCAGCGCCGAGGGCGAGACGACCGTCGGCTACCTCGCGCAGGACGTGCAGGAGATGGACCTCGACGGGACGCCGCTCTCCGAGGCCCTCCACGCCTTCGACGCCATCACGGCGCTGGAGGCGGAGGAGCGCGAGCTCATCGCCGCGATGGAGGCGCACCCGGACCACGAGGCCGAGGGCTACCTCAAGCTCGTCGAGCGCTTCGACCGCGTACACGCGCAGCTGGTGGCGAAGGAGGCCCACAGCGTCGAAGCGCGTACCGAGGCGGTCCTCCACGGCCTCGGTTTTTCGGTGGACGAGATGCGCCGCCCGCTCCGCTCGTTCTCCGGCGGCTGGCGGATGCGCGTGGCGCTGGCCCGCATCCTCCTCAAAGAGCCCACCGTCCTCCTCCTCGACGAGCCCACGAACCACCTCGACATCGAGTCCATCGACTGGCTCGAAGGCTACCTTCGGTCCTACCCCGGCGCCGTCGTCCTCGTCTCGCACGACCGCTACTTCCTCGACCGGATGGTGACGCGCATCGCCGAGCTGGTACACGGCCGGATCGAGGAGTACGCGGGCAACTACACCTTCTACCTCGAAGCGCGCGAGGAGCGCCGCGCGCTCCAGCAGGCGGCCTACGACAACCAGCAGAAGCTGATCGCCGAGGCGGAGCGGTTCATCGCGCGCTTCCGCGCGAAGGCCACGAAGGCGAGGCAGGCCCAGAGCCGGATCAAGATGCTGGAGCGGCTGGAGCGCATCCCGCCCCCGCCCTCCGACGCCGCCGCCATCCACTTCCGCTTCCCGCCCGCGCCGCCCTCGGGCCGCGTGATGGTGGAGCTGTCCCGGTTCTCGAAGACCTACCCGAACCCCGGATCGGAGTCCGGGGCAGGCTCCGACGGCGGCGAGACGGTCGTCTTCCGCGACGTCGAGCCGCTGGCCGTCGAGCGGGGCGACAAGATCGCGCTGATCGGCAAGAACGGCGCGGGCAAATCCACGCTGGCGCGGATGCTCCTCGGCACCGAGCCGTTCGACGGCACGCGCGAGGAGGGCCACCGCGTCGTGATGGCGCACTTCGCGCAGCACCAGGCCGAGGCGCTCGACCCGTCGGTGGACGTGCTGACGAGCCTCCGCGAGGTCGGCCGCGGCAAGACGGAGACGGAACTGCGCTCGCTCCTCGGCGCCTTCCTCTTCCACGGCGACGACGTGTTCAAGCCGGTCGGCGTGCTCTCCGGCGGCGAGCGCTCCCGCCTGGCGCTGGCCCGCACGCTCCTCTCGCCCGCCAACCTCCTCGTCCTCGACGAGCCCACGAACCACCTCGACATCGCGTCCAAGACGGTCCTCGCCGAGGCCCTCCGCCAGTACACCGGCTCGTTCGTCCTCGTCAGCCACGACCGCCACTTCCTCGACCAGGTCGCCACGACGACGTGGTACGTCGAGGACGGGACCGTCCGCCGCTACGCCGGCTCGTTCTCCGAGGCGCAGTGGCAGCGCCAACACGGCACGGCCTCGCGGCTGGCAGAAATCGGAGGGCCCAAGACAGAGGACGGAAGGCGACAGGCGAAGCTCGAGCCTGCTCAGCGCCCAGCGCCCAGCGCCCCCGCCGGAGGCGGCAAGAAGACCAAGGAGCAGAAGCGCGCCGAGGCCGAGGCCCGCAACGCCCTGTACCGGGCCATGAAGGGCCAGGGGCACGTGGACGTCTCGGCCCTCGACGCCGAGCAGCAGCGCCGGGCGCTGGGCCTTCTCGAAGCCGAAATCGCGGCCAAGGAAGCGGAGAAGGAAGCCATCGAGCAGGCGCTCGCCGATCCGAACCTCTACCAGGATCCGAAGCGGTTCTCGGCCGAGATGGCGCGGTTCACGGAGGCCGAAACGGCGCTCGAGGCGCTCTACCAGCGCTGGGAGAAGCTTGCCGAGCAGGTCGCCTCCTGACCGGCAGGCGGCCTCGGAGCAACGGCGCTACCAGGCCGGCACCTCGGCGCCGAGGTGCCGGAGGAGCGACTGGAAGACGACCGCGCCGTCGGCCGAGCCGAGGAGGGCCTCGACGCACCGCTCCGGGTGCGGCATCATGCCGAGCACGTTGCCGGCCTCGTTGACGATGCCGGCGATGTTGCGCGCCGAGCCGTTCGGGTTGGCCTCGGGCGTGGGCTCGCCGTTCGCGTTCACGTAGCGGAAGACGACCCGGCCGTCCGCCTCCAGCCGGTCGAGCGTGGCCTCGTCGGCGGTGTAGTTGCCGTCGCCGTGGGCGATGGAGACGCGGAGACGCTGGCCGGGCTCGGCCGCGTTCGTGAACGGCGTCTCCGCGTTCTCGACGCGCAGCAGCACGTCCTTGCACGCGAAGCGGAGGTGCGCGTTGCGCATGAGCGCGCCGGGCAGGAGGCCGGCCTCGCAGAGCACCTGGAACCCGTTGCACACGCCGAGCACGAGGCCGCCCTCGTTGGCGAAGCGGACCACGTCCTTCATCACGGGCGAGAACCGGGCGATGGCGCCGGAGCGGAGGTAGTCGCCGTAGGAGAACCCGCCGGGAACGATCACCACGTCGGCTGCGCCGACCGACTCCTCCTTGTGCCACACGAACCGGGCGTCCTGCCCGAAGACGTGCTTGGCGGCGTGGTAGGCGTCGTGGTCGCAGTTGGACCCGGGGAAGACGAGGACGGCGAAGCGAGCCATGAGCAGGGCGAGGAGTGTAGGACGACGGACTACCGGCGAGGGACTATCGGCGAGGCGGGACCCTCGCCGCACGGCGAGAGCGTATTCTACTGCCGTGCGGCGCGTTCCGCCCGCAGGCGATCTTCCTCATTCGTCCTTCCACCGTCGCCCCGCCCGTGATTCCCCGCGAGCTGTTCCGCACGATCCGCCACGTCGAGATCCGCACGAAGGGGCTCGTCGAGAACGTGTTCGGCGGCGAGTACCACTCGGCCTTCCGCGGGCGCGGGATCGAGTTCTCGGAAGTCCGCCCCTACCAGATCGGCGACGACGTGCGGACGATCGACTGGAACGTGTCGGCGCGGATGGGCGAGGCGTACGTGAAGCTCTTCGAGGAGGAGCGCGAGCAGACGCTGATGCTGCTGGTGGACGTCTCGGGGTCGGAGGACTTCGGCTCGGCGGGCCGGGCCAAGCGCGAGGTGGCGGCCGAGCTGTGCGCCGTGCTCGGCTTCTCGGCCGTCCGCAACAACGACAAGGTCGGCCTCGTGCTGTTCTCGGACCGCGTCGAGCGGTTCGTCCCGCCCAAGAAGGGCCGCCGCCACGTGCTCCGCCTCGTGCGCGACCTGTTCGTCCACGAGCCCCAGTCGCGCGGGACGGCCATCCGGGCGGCACTCGACCACGCACGCCACGTGCTTCGCCGCCGCGCCATCGTGGTTCTCGTCTCCGACTTCCTCGACGCGGGCTACGAGAAGGCCCTCCGCACGCTGGCCCGGAAGCACGACCTGGTAGCCGTCCGCCTCCTCGATCCGCGCGAAGCCGAGCTTCCCGCCGTCGGCCTTCTCACGCTGACCGACGCCGAGACGGGCCGGCCCGTGCTCGTGGACACGAGCAGCCGGGCCGCCCGGGAGGCCTTCCGGCAGCACGCCGCCGCCCGCGAGGCGGCCATTCAGGCCGCCCTTCGCCGCGCTCGCGTGGACACGATCACGGTGCGGACGGACGAGGACTTCGCGGACCCGCTCGTCGCCTTCTTCCGCCGCCGCAACCGGGAGCGATGATGCGCGGCGTGGGGCTCTGGGCACTGGGCGTCGGGCTGATCCTGGCCGGACCCGCGCAGGCGCAAGAGGCGCGGCTGGCGGTCCTGGCCGACAGCGTCTTCGTCGGCGAGCGGTTCACGCTGGCCGTGACGGTCACGCGGCCGGCCGGGGCCCCCGCCCTCTTCCCCGAGATCCCGCCCGGCGATGCCGAAGCCGGGCCGCTCCTCGCCTTTGGCGACGCCGAGGTGTTCGCCGCCCGCCGCCTCCCCCCCCGCCTCGACGGCGCGCTCCGCGTGGACAGCCTCGTCTACGAGGCCGCCACCTTCGCCCTCGACGCGGCTACCGTCGGCCCCGTCGCCGTGCGGGTCGTGAGCGGGGCGGACACGACGACCGTCCGCACGAACACCGTCCGGCTCCCCATCCGGTCGGTCCTCCCCGCGCCCGAGGCGGACCTCCTGCCGCCGACCCCGCCCGAGCCGTTCCCGAGCCCGTGGCCGGCGTGGCTCGCGCTGGCCTTCCTCGGCCTGGGTCTGCTCGCCCTCGCCTTCTGGCTCTGGCGGCGCGTTCGCCGCGGTGCCGGCCGATCCGCACCGCGCCCGGCGCCGTACCCGGAAGCCCTCCAGCGCCTCTCGGCGCTCGACGCCGCCAGGCCCCGGACGGCCGACGCCGTCAAGGCGCACTACGTCGAG
This sequence comes from uncultured Rhodothermales bacterium, assembly GCA_964580105.1. GTDB lineage: Bacteria > Bacteroidota > Rhodothermia > Rhodothermales > Rubricoccaceae > CAZOJJ01. The sequence goes on from CAZOJJ010000005.1 coordinate 57,229, forward strand.
CTGGCCGACCTGCTGCGCACGTACCTCGCGCGCACGCTCGGCGTCCCGGCCCTCGAACTGACCACGCGCGAGTTGACCGAGGTGCTCCGCCACGACGCCCGCCTCCCGGAGGCGGCCCTCTCCGCCGTCCGCGGCACGCTCCGCCTGGCCGACCTCGTCAAGTTCGCCGATCTCCGCCCGGACGCCGAGGCCCACGTCGCCGCCCGCGCCCGTGCTCGCGAGGCCATCGAGGCCCTCGAAGCCGCCGTGCATCCACCAGAGAACCTGAAGGCAGAAGACGGAAGTCAGAAGACGGAGGAGCGCGGAACTTCTCCCGAGCCTCCCGTCCATCCTCTGACCTCTGACCTCTGACCTCTGACCTCTGACCTCTGACCTCTGACCTCTGACTCGATGCACCAGCCCGTCGGCGCCCCCTTCAGCCCCACCCTCGTCGAGCGCCTGGCGCAGGCACGGCGCGTGGCCGTGCTCACCGGCGCGGGCATCTCGGCCGAGAGCGGCGTGCCCACCTTTCGCAACCCCGACGGCCTCTGGCAGCGGTTCCGCCCCGAGGAGCTGGCCAACGTGGACGCCTTCCTTCGCAATCCCGTGCTCGTGCAGGGGTGGTACGCCCACCGCCGGGCCGTGGTGGAGGACGCACGGCCGAACGCGGGCCACGAGGCGCTGGCCGAGTTGGAGCGGCTCGTCACGGCGCGCGGCGGCGACTTCCTCCTCGCCACGCAGAACGTGGACGGCCTCCACGCCCGGGCGGGCTCCGAGCGCGTCGTCGAACTGCACGGTGCGCTCACGCGCTCGTACTGCATCGACTGCGGGCGTGAGGCGCACGAGGCCGAGCTGGCGTCCATCGCGTCCGGCGAACCGGCGCACTGCCCGGACTGCGCCGGCCTCCTCCGCCCCGACGTCGTCTGGTTCGGCGAGACGCTCCCCGAAGGCGCGATGGAGGCCGCCGCCCAGGCCGCCGCCCGCGCCGACGTGTTTCTCTCCGTCGGCACCAGCGCCGTCGTCTATCCCGCCGCCGGGCTCCCGCTGATTGCCAAGCAGGAAGGCGCCTACGTGGCCGAGGTCAACCCGACGCCGAGCGAGATCGCCTTCCGCCTCGACGAGCAGGTGTGCGGCCGGGCGGGCGAGGTGCTCCCCCTGCTCGTCGCCCGCGTGCGCACCGCCGTGACGGATTGACCCGCGCCCTTCCCTTCCTCGGCCTCGCGTCGTACCCTTGAGGCTCCCGTTCCGCCCCTCCGCCGCCCGCATGGCGCACCGCCCCCCCCCCCACCCGGAACGCCGCCTCCCCTCGGCCTCGGCGAAAGCCGCCCCGCATCGCCACGCCGCCGACGCGGACCACACCGCCCACCACGCCGGCATGGCCGAGGACTTCAAGTGGCGGTTCGTCGCCTGCCTCGCGCTGACGCTGCCCATCCTGGCGCTCAGCCCCATGATCCAGCGCGCGCTGGGGCTCGCCGACCGCCTCGCCTTCCCCGGCGACGAGTGGGTGCTCCTCGGCCTCTCCGTGCTCATCTACCTGTACGGCGGCTGGCCCTTCCTGCGCGGCGCCTTCGCCGAGATGCGGCGCGGGCAACCGGGGATGATGACGCTCGTCGCCCTCGCCATCACCGTCGCCTTCGGGTACAGCGTGGCCGTGGTGTTCGGGCTGGAGGGCACGCTGTTCTTCTGGGAAGCTGCCACGCTGATCGACGTGATGCTCCTCGGCCACTGGGTCGAGATGCGGAGCGTGCTCGGCGCCTCGAAGGCGCTCGACGCGCTGGCGAAGCTGATGCCCGAGACGGCCCACCTCCTCGGCCCCGACGGCATGACGGCCGACGTCTCCGTCGCCTCCCTCCGCCCCGGCGACCGCATCCGGGTCAAGACGTCGGAGACGATTCCCGTGGACGGCCGCGTGGTCGAAGGCACCTCGTCGGTAGACGAGAGCCTGGTGACGGGCGAGAGCGTGCCCGTCGAGAAGGGCGAGGGCGACGCCGTCGTGGCGGGGTCGAAGAACGGACCGGGGACCCTCGTCGTCGCGGTCGAGAAGGCGGGCGAAGACGCCTACGTGGGGCAGGTCGTCCGCCTCGTCCGCGAGGCGCAGACGACGAAGAGCCGAACGCAGACGCTCGCGGACCAAGTTGCCTTCGGGCTCACACTCGTCGCCCTCGGAGCGGCGGCCGTCACGTTCCTCGCGTGGCACTTCGGCTCGGCGCGGTCGCTCACGTTCGCCGTCGAGCGGGCCGTGACGGTCCTCGTGATCGCCTGCCCGCACGCCCTCGGCCTCGCCATCCCGCTCGTCGTGGCCGTGAGCACCGCGCTCGGCGCGAAGCGCGGCCTGCTCATCCGCAACCGCGCCGCCTTCGAGACGGCCCGCAAGCTCGACACGGTCGTGTTCGACAAGACGGGCACGCTCACCGAGGGCCGCTTCGGCGTGACCGAGGTGCTGGCGCCGGACGCAATCCCGACGGAGGCGGTCCTCCGCCTCGCGGCGGCCGTCGAGGCGGGCAGCGAGCACCCCCTCGCGGCGGGCATCCTCCGCACGGCCGAGGAGCGCGACCTCGCGGCCCCGCGCGTGACGGACTTCCACGCGCTACCCGGCCGCGGCGTGGAGGGCACCGTGGACGGCCACGTCGTCCGCCTCCTCAGCCCCGCCGCCGCCCGCGACGCCGGGCTCCCCGCCCCGTTCGAGTCGGCCGCCCCGCTGGAGGCGCAGGGCAAGACGGTGGTCTGGGTGGCGCGCGGCCGGCAGCCCGTCGGCGCGCTCGCCCTGGCCGACACCGTTCGGCCCACCTCGAAGGCGGCCGTCGAGGCGCTCCACAAGCTGGGCATGCAGGTCATCCTGCTCACGGGCGACCGCGAGGCCGTCGCCGAGCACGTCGCCGCGCAGGTCGGCATCGACCGCGTCTTCGCCGAGGTGCGCCCGGAGGAGAAAGAGGGGCTGATCCGCTCGCTCCAGAGCGAGGGCCGCGTCGTCGCCATGACGGGCGACGGCGTCAACGACGCGCCCGCGCTGGCCCGCGCCGACGTCGGCCTCGCCGTCGGCGCCGGGACGGACGTGGCCGTGGACACGGCCGACATCGTACTGGTGGCGTCCGACCCGCGCGATGTGGTGCAGGCCATCCGCCTCGCCCGAGCGACGTACCGCAAGATGATACAGAACCTGTGGTACGCCGTCGGCTACAACGTCGTCGCGCTGCCGCTGGCGGCGGGAGCGCTGGCGTGGGCAGGCGTCGTGCTCTCCCCGGCCGTGGGCGCCGCGCTGATGAGCCTGAGCACGGTCGTCGTCGCCGTCAACGCGCGGCGGCTGAGGCTGGACGGTTAACACGGGACGTCCGGGCGAGACGGCGCGGCACGGGGTACGCCCGGCGCACCGGTTACGAATTCACGGAAGGCGCAGCCCCTCCACCCACGACGCGGTGTGCCGGGTGCAATTTCGTGCACCTTCGTGCGCTACTTTCCCCCGTTCCCCGCGTTTCCGAATCCGCGTGCCCACACCGACCGGCCTCACCGTCGTCACTGCGCCCCGCCTCGAACCGCTGTTCGACCGCCTGGCGGGCGCGCTCGCGAGCGACCCGCTCCCACCCCAGGAGAAGGAGGTCATCGTCATCGCCCGAAACGTGGGGTTGCGGGCGTGGCTCACGCACACGCTCGCGCGGCGCCTGGGCTGCGCGGCCTCGCTCGACCTCCCCTCGCCCGTCCAGTTCGTCTCCCGCCTCGCGGGGATGACCGACGGGCTGCACCCCTTCGAAGCCGGCCCCCTCGCCTGGCGCCTCGCCCCGCTTCTCCGCCGGATCGCCGAGGCCGACGAGGGCGACCCGGTCTACGCCCCCCTCCGCGCCTACCTCCACCGGACCGGCGGCCAGGCGATGCCCCTCGCGAAGCGCCTCGCCGCCCTCTTCGACGACTACCAGGTCTACCGCCCCGACGTGCTCGCGGCCTGGGCGGAAGGCCGCGACCCGCACCCCGACTTTGCCCACGGCGCCTGGCAGGCGGCCCTCTGGCGGGCGCTCCGTGCCGACGGCGAGCCCGACCGCGCCAGCCGGTTCGCGCAGGTCGAGCGCGAGCTGGCTCGGGAGCGTCCCCGCCTCGCGCTCCCGACGCGGCTGGCCGTCTTCGGCGGGCTCGTCTTCCCGCCCGTCTACTACCGCATCCTCGCGGGCCTGGCGCGGCACCGGCCGGTCACCCTCTACGCCGTCACGGTCGGGGACCGGCCCTCGACCGAGCCGCACGCCCACCCGCTCCTCCGCGCCCTCGGCGAGCGCACGCGCGTCTTCTGGCAGGTGCTGGCCGACCTCGGCGCCCCGGCTCCCGAGCGGATCGGACCGCCCCGCCTCGACGCCGGAGCGGGCGCTCTTCATCAGTTGCAGGCCGCCCTCGCGGACGACGTCCCGCCGACGGCCCGCCCACTCGACCCGCTCGACCGCTCGCTCCGCATCCTCGACTGCCACTCGGAGGTCCGTGAGCTCGAAGCGCTCCGCGACGAGCTGCTCGACGCTTTCGCCGAGTTGGAGGGGCTCCGCCCGAGCGACGTGCTCGTGCTGCTGCCCGACCTCGACCGCTACGCCCCGCTCGTGGACGCCGTGTTCGGCGCCGAGGACGCCACCGGCCGCGACGGCTTCCGTCTTCCCTACCACGTCGCCCACCACCCGCACGCCCCGGCCCTCCGCGTCATCGAGGCGTTCCACAAAGCGCTCCGCCTCCACGACGGCCGCGTCACGGCGAGCGAGCTGCTCGACCTGCTCGACTACCCGCCCGTCCGCCGCCGCGCCGACATCGGCGAGGACGAGCTGCCGATGCTGCGCGCGTGGGTGAAGGAGGCCGGTGTCTGCTGGGGCCTCGGCGCCGACCGCAAGGCCGCCTTCGGCCTCCCCGAGGACGACCTCCACACGTGGCGCTTCGGGCTCGACCGCCTCCTCCTCGGCGTCGCCACCGGCGCGCCGGGCGGAGCGGGGCTCGTCCTCGGCCACCTCCCGTGCGACGCCGCCGGCCTCGACGGCGCCGACCTCCTGGGCCGCTTCTCCGAGTGGGCCGAAGCCCTCTTCGACGCCCTCCGCGTGCTCGACCGTCCCCGCCGCCTCGGCGACTGGCCCGACGCGCTCCTCCTCTTCGTCGACGGCCTCCTCGCGCCGCGCGACGACGAGGAGGTCGAGGCCGTCGTCTTCCTCCGCCAGCTGGCGGGCGACCTCGCACAGCTCTACGCCCTCGCGGGCGAGGACGACGGTGCCGTCACCTTCTACGCCGTCCGTGCCCACCTCGAGAGCACCTCGGGCGCGTTCGAGCGGCAGGAGCCGTACCTCACCGGCCGCGTCACCTTCGCCGATCCGCTCGCGCTGCGCTACGCACCCCACCGCGTCGTCGCCTTCGTGGGCCTGGGCGACGGCGTGTTTCCGGCGCCGGAGGACGCACCCGGCTTCGACCTCATCGCCCACGCCCCGCGCCCGGGCGACGCCGCGCCCCGGCAGATGGAGAAGCAGCTCTTCCTGGACGCCCTCCTCGCGGCGCGCGACCGGCTGATCCTCTCCTACGTCGGCCATTCGCAGAAGGACAACAGCGAGCGCGCCGCCTCGGTCGTCCTCGACGCGCTGCTCGACGCGGCCGAGCGGCACTGGGGACCGGAAGCCCGGAAGCACCTCGTCGTCTCTCACCGCCTCCAGCCCTTCGCCGGCGACTACTTCGCGAAGCCGACGAGGGGCACGCCCGCCCGGCTGTTCAGCTACGCCGCCCAGCACCGCGTCCGCCGCCTCGGCGACGGCGCGCTCCGACCCTTCCTCGATGCCGACGACCTCGCCAGGGCCGACGCCGAGGCGCCCGACACCGTCGCGCTGGCCGATCTCGTCTTCGCGTGGACCAACCCGAGCCGCTTCGTCCTCGGCCGCCGCCTGCGGGTTTCCCTCGACCTCGACGAGGCGACGATCCGGGACGACGAGCCGGTTGCCCTCGACGGGCTCGGACGGTTCAAGGTGCGCCAGGCGGCCCTCGACGGGCTGCTCGACGGACTCCCCGAGGAGGCCGTAGCCGAGCGGCTCCTCCGCAGCGGCCTCCTCCCCGGCGGCGCGCCCGGCGCGGCGTGGCTCCGCCAGGCCCTCGACGCCGTGGCCCCCATCGCCCAATCGGTCCGCGCCTGGGGGGCGACGCGCCCGCTCCCGGTCGTCGTCGAGGTCGAAGGCGGACTGGTCGTAGGGAGCGTCGAGCGGGTGAACGAGCGCGGCGCGCTCCGCTTCCGGCCGGGCTCCATCCGTGAGAAAGACCTCGTCGCCGCGTGGGTGGACCACCTGGCCCTGTGTGCCTCGGACGCGCGGCGGACCTGCACGCTGGGCACCGCCGACTCGTGCCACTTCGACGCCCTCGACCCCGACGACGCGCGGATGCTCCTCCAGGCGCTCGTACGCGGCTACCACGTCATCCGCCGGACCGTCCCCCCGCTGTTCGAGCGGGCCTCGTACACCTACGTCGACAAGCTCAACGGGGCGCAGCGGAAGGCGTGGACCGACCGGATTCTCCAGCGCGAGCGCGCCGTCGCCGGCCTCGGCGACGGCCGCCACAACGGCACGCCCGACGTGCACGACTGGGCGATGCAACAGGCCCGCAAGGCCTTCGACGGCGGCTTCGGCCGCGACGGCGACCGCGCCGACGCCTACGTCGCCCTCGCCACGCGCGGGCGTGACCCCTTCGCCGACGATCCGCGCGCCGTCCACCAGTGGGCCGCGTGCCTGTGGGCGCCCCTCCTTGAACACCGCCGGCCCGGCCTGCCCGCGTGAACACCGACACCCCCTCTCCGCATACCGGTCTCGTCGAGCTGCCTCCGGCCGTTCGCCCTCTCGTACGCGAGGGGAACGGGGCGGGAGACGTGAGCCATACCGCACCCGAGCACGCGGGATGGAGCGCGCCGACCTCCGACCTTCCTCGGGCGCTTCAGGCCGAGGTGGCCGCATTCGACTACGCCACGACGCCGGTCCTGCCCGGCCGTACGCTCGTGGAGGCCAGCGCGGGCACCGGCAAGACGTTCGCCCTGGCCGGACTCGTCCTCCGCCTCGTCCTCGACGGCGACCACCTCCGAGGCACAGACGGCCTTCCCGACCTCCGCCGCCTCCTCGTCGTCACGTTCACGGTGGCGGCCACCGAGGAGCTGAAGACGCGCATCCGGGCCGCCCTTCGCACCGCCCTCCGCGTCGCCCGCCGCGAGGCCGAGGCCGACGACCTCACGCGCCCGCTCGCACCGCTCCTCGACCGCGACGACGCCGAGGCCCGGCTTCTGGCGGCGCTAGACCGCGTGGACGAGGCGGGCATCTTCACCATCCACGGTTTCTGCAAGCGCGTGCTGGAGCGAGCCGCCTTCGAGAGCGGGACGCCCTTCGCGATGGAGTTCGTCGAGGACGCGAGCGCGCTGCTCGCCCGCGCCTCGGCCGACGCGTGGGCGCAGCTCGTCCACGCCGAGCCCTGGCTGGCGACGCTGGCCGTCCGGCAGGGCTGGACGCCCGCCGCGCTGTCCGACCACCACGACGCCGTCCGCCGCTTCCCCCACACCGAGATCGTGCCCTCGGCCCCGCCGCTGCCGGAGGCCCTTGACGCCCTCCGCGCCGCCACCCGGGCGGTCGAGGCCTGCTGGGACGCCGACGAGGTCGGCGCGCTGCTGGCGGGGCTGGACTGGACCAAGAAGGCGGCGTTCGACCCGGCCGACCTCGGGGCCGTCCTCGCCCGCGTGGCGATGTGCGCCGAGGACCCCGCCGCCGTCGAGGTGGCGCGGCTGTTCGCGCCCGCCGCGCTGGCCGAGGCACTCCACGGCAACCGCAAGGTCAACAAGGAGCGGCGGCCGCAGATCGAGGCGCACCCCGCCTTCGCCGCGTGCGCCGAGGTGGGCCGGGCCGTCGAGACGCTGCGGCTCTCGCTCGTCCACGCCTTCACCGCCGCCGTCGGCGAGCGGCTGGCGACGAACAAGGAGCGCACAGGCGTCTTCACCTTCGACGACCTCCTCACGCGCCTCCACGACGCGCTGCACGACGAGGCCACCGGCCCCGGCCTCGCCGAGGGCATCCGCCGCCAGTTCGCCGTGGCCCTCGTGGACGAGTTCCAGGACACCGACCCCGTCCAGTACGCCATCTTCCGGACCGCCTTCGCGGGCGCGCCGCTCTTTTTCGTCGGCGACCCGAAGCAGGCGATCTACGCCTTCCGCGGGGCCGACATCCACGCCTACCTCCACGCCCAGCGCGAGGCCGACCGCCGCTACACGCTCGGCACGAACTGGCGGAGCGCCGCGCCGCTCGTCCGCGCCGTCAACGCGCTCTTCAGCGTACCGGCGCGGCCGTTCCTCTACGGCGAGATCGGCTTCCACCCCGTCGCCGCCCACCGGACGGCCCCGAGGCTGGCCGACGGCAGCAAGAAGCCGCTCGTGTGGTGGACGATCCCGCCCAACGAGAACGGCCAGCCCCAGCCGAAGGGCGCAGCGCGCGACGCCTGCCGCCGCGCCGTCGTCCGCGAGATCCGCCGTCTTCTCGACGAGGCGACGCTCGACGGCGAGACGCTCAAGCCGGGCGCCGTCGCCGTGCTCGTCCGCTCCAACACGCAGGCGCAGGAGGTGCAGGCCGCGCTCCGCCTGGCGGGCGTCCCGGCCGTCATCTCGCGCGCGGGCGACATCCGCGAGACGCCCGAAATGGCCGAGGTGGAGATCCTCCTCCACGCAGTCGCCCGGCCGGACGACGCGGGCGCCCTCCGCGCCGCCCTCGCCACCGAGCTCTGGGGCTGGACCGCCGCCGAGATCCTCCGCCTCGACGCCGCACCGGACGACCCCGGGGCGAGTCCGGGGCAGGCCCTCGACGCCCTCCGATCCCGCCTCCGCGACCTCCAGCGCGACTGGCGCCGCCACGGCGTCCTCCGCGTCCTCACCCGTTTCCAGGAAGAGGAGCACGTCGCCGCCCGCCTCCTCGCCTACCCCGACGGCGACCGGCGCATGACGAACCTCCGCCACGTCGTCGAGCTTCTCCACGAGACCGAGCGCGCCGCCGACCGCTCGCCCGACGCCCTCCTCCACTGGCTCCGCCACCGCCGCGAGATCCGGCTCGGCGCGCGCGAGAAGGCCGAGCTGCGGCTGGAGCAGGACGCCGAGGCCGTCCAGATCACCACCGTCCACAACGCGAAGGGGCTGGAGTACGAGGTCGTCTTCCTCCCCTACCTCTGGGACGTCCACGCGAAGGACTACGACGCCGACTTCACCGGCGAGCGCCCGCCGCTCGTCCACCTCGAAGACGGCCGCGTCGTCTACGACCTCGGCTCTGATGCCTACGACCGGCACCGGAAGCGGCGCGAGGTCGAACGACTGGCGGAGTTCCTGCGCCTGGCCTACGTCGGCCTGACGCGGGCGAAGGAGCGGTGCTACGTGGCCTGGGGCGCGGCCAACGAGGCGCACCTCTCCGCTCTCGGCTACCTGCTCGACGGCCATGCGGCCGAGGGCGAGGACGACGCCCACCACGTCGAGCGAGCCCGAATCAGGGCGAAGGCCGCCGACCCATTCGCGGCGCTCTCCGAGCTGGTTCTCGCGCACCCGGACCTGATGAGCATCGAGGAGGTGCCGGACGGACCGATCCCCCCGCCCGCCTCGACGGCGGAGCGCGAAGACGCGGACGGTCCCTCCTTCGCCCGCGCTCTCGTGCCCGAGGCCGTCACCCGCGTCCAATCCCACTGGCGAACCCACTCGTTCAGCGCCTGGGCCTCCCGGCCGAGCGACGATACGGCGCCCACCCTCGCCGCCTCCGACGAGCCCGAGGCCGACACCCGCCGCGCCGAGGCACCGGAGACCGGCCTCCACGCCTTCGCCGCCGGGCCCGCGCCGGGCACCTGCCTCCACGAGATCCTCCAGCACGCGCGCTTCCACGACCTGGACGACGAAACGAACCGGGCGCACAACACCGAGCGCATCCGCCGCACGTTGCAAAAGCACGGGCTCGCCGAGCGCCGCCGCCACCGCGCGCCGCTCGACCCGCAGGCCGAGGCCGAGGCGCTGGTGCGACGCGTGGCCCGGGCGCCGCTGCTGGACGGCACCTGCCTCGGCGACCTGGAGCCGAAGGCGCTCTCGGCCGAGTGGCGCTTCGTCTTCCCCGTCGGCCGCGTGGCGCCCGGCGCGCTGGCCGACGCCTTCCGCACGCACGCCGCTCCCCCTTTCGACGGCGACTACGCCGAACGGCTGGCGGCGCTCTCGCCCGCTGCCGTGGACGGCTTCATGACCGGCATCGCCGATCTCGTCGCCTGCCACGACGACGGCCAGGGGGCGCGCTGGTGGGTACTGGACTGGAAGTCGAACCGCCTCGGCCCGGACGCTGACGCCTACCAGGCGGGAGCGCTCGTCGAGGCCATGCACGCACACCACTACGGCCTCCAGCTCCACCTCTACACCCTCGGTCTCCACCGCTTCCTCCGTTCTCGCCTCGGCGCCCGCTACGCCTACGATCGCGACGTGGGCGGAACCGTCTACGTTTTCCTCCGTGGCCTCCGCGACGACGCGCCCGAGGCGGGCGTGCTCCGCCACCGCCCACCACACGCGCTCATTGACGCGCTCGACCGGCTGCTCATCGGTGATGCGTAGGCTCCCGCCCCTCGTCCGCTCGACGCTCGACCGCCTCGCGGGCGGGGAAGCCCAGGCGCTCGACCTTGCCCTCGCGCGGCTCCTCGCCGGCCTCGACGCCGAGCACGGCACCGACGACCCCGCCCGGGCCCGAACCGTCGCGCTGTCGGCCGCCCTCCTCGTCCAGGCGCGCCGCGACGGCCACAGCGCCGTCGTCCTCTCCGACTGGGCCGGCCGCCCCTTTCCCGGCGACGCCGACGACCCGCTCCCCCACCTCCCCGACCTCGGGACGTGGACGGACCACCTCACGGCGAGCCCCGTCGTGGGCGGGCCGGGCGAGGCTTACCCGCTCGTTGTGGACGGCCACCGGCTCGCGCTCAAGCGATTCTGGGACGCCGAAGGCCGCGTCGCCGATGCCGTGCGCGCGCGCCTGTCGCCCGATCCGGTGGCCGTGACGGAGGCGGTGCGGAACGTGTTCGCCGCCCTTTTCCCGCACGACACGCGGATCCACGGCCAGGCGCTGGCCGCCGCCGCCGCGCTCCGCGGCCGCGTGCTCTTCGTGGCGGGGGGCCCGGGCACGGGCAAGACGTACACCGCCACGCGCCTGCTCGCCCTGCTCCTCGCCGCCCGGCCGGGCCTCCGCGTCGCCCTCGCGGCGCCGACGGGGAAGGCCGCCCAGCGCCTCGCCGAAAGCCTTGCGACCGGCGTGGCCGGGTTGCCGGAGGCCCTGCGGGCCGGCATTCCCTCCGAGGCGGTCACGCTCCACCGCCTCCTCGGCGCCTCGCCGCACCGGAGCGGATTCGCCCACGACGCCCGCCGCCCGCTTCCGCACGACCTCGTTCTCGTGGACGAAGGCTCGATGGTGGACCTCCCCCTGTTCGACGCCCTCTTCGCCGCGCTCCGGCCCGAGGCGCGCCTCGTCGTCCTCGGCGACCCCGACCAGCTCCCCCCGGTCGAGGTGGGCACGACCTTCGCCGAACTGTGCGAGGCCGGTGCCGGCCCCGTTTCCTCCGCCCTCGCGGCCTTCTGCGCCGACCTCGGCCTGGATGGCGTTCCGCCCTCACCGGAGGTCTGCCCGATGACCGACGCCGTCGTCACGCTCACCGAGAGCCGCCGGTTCGGGGCCGAGTCCGGCATCGGCCGCCTCGCCGCCGCCCTCCGCGACGGAGACGCCGAGGCGACGCTCGCCGTGCTGGCGCAGAACGAGGACGCCCGGCTCGTGGAGACGGACCCGGCCGCCTCGGCGCTCGCCTGGGTGCTGCCGCACGCCCGCGCCGTCGTCGCGGCGGACACGCCCGAGGCGGCGCTGGATGCCCTGGGACGATTCCGGCTCCTCGCCGCCGTTCGGCGCGGCCCGCGCGGCGTGGAGGGACTGAATGCGGCCATCGAGACCGCGTTGCGGCGCGAAGGACGCGTGCGCTGGAGCCCGTACGCCGAGCCGTTCTACCCCGGCCGTCCCCTCCTCGTCACGGCCAACGACGCCGAGACCGGCCTCGCCAACGGCGACGTCGGCGTGGCCGCGTACGTCGGCGGCGAGCGTGGGGTCGTCTTCCCCGACGGGCGCGGCGGCACGCGGGCCGTCCGCCTCGCCCAGCTTCCCGCGCACGAGCCCGCCTGGGCGCTCACGGTCCACAAGAGCCAGGGCTCCGAGTTCGACGCCGTCGGCGTGGTGCTGCCGGAGCCGGGCACGCTCGGCGCCTCGCTGCTCTCCCGCGAGTTGCTCTACACGGCCGTCACGCGGGCGAAGCGCTCCGTCGTGCTCTTCGGCGAGCGCGCCGGGGTGTCCGAGGCGGCGACGAGGCGGACGCACCGGCGGTCCGGCCTCGGGGTACGGCTGGGTGCGGTCGCGGCGGCGGGCCGCTAGAGCGTGTTATGGACCTGATGTTGCGGCGAGGGCCAGAGCGGGCTCAGAACGGCCGATCTCGACCGAGCAGGCTCCCTGAGTGAGGCTCGGGTACGAGAGGCCGGCACCGGAATTGGCTCGCACAGCCCAGTATCGCAGATCCAAGTTCATAACACCCTCTAGAGCAGCGTGTCGATCCAGCGGCCGACCTCCTCCATCCCCTCCCTCTTCTCGGCCGAGGTGAGCACGATGGGGAGGTCCTGCCCGCGCGCCGCGAGGTAGCGCTTGAGGTGCGCTTCGCGGCTGCGCCGCTGGTTCTTCGAGAGCTTGTCCGCCTTCGTGAGCACGGCGATGCGGGGGACCGGACTGCCGCGCAGGAGCTCGAACAACTCTTCGTCGAGCTTCGCCGGCTCGTGGCGGCTGTCGATCAGGTGGAACACGGCACGCAGCGGCGCGCGCTCGGTCACGTACCGGCCGATGAGCCGCTGCCAGGCCGCCCGCTGCTGCTGCGAGACCTTGGCGTAGCCGAAGCCCGGCAGGTCCACGAGGTAAAACCCTTCGAGGCCGCCCCGGTCGGCCGTGGGCGCGTTGACGAGGTAGTAGTTGAGCGCCTGCGTCTTGCCCGGCGTGCCGCTCGTCCGCGCGAGGTGCTTCCGCCCCACGAGCGCGTTGAGCAGCGACGACTTGCCGACGTTGGACCGGCCCACGAAGGCGAACTCGGGCCGCCCGTCGTCGGGGAGCGCGGCCCAGGTGGGCGCCGCGCGGGCGAACTCGACGGAGCGGATCTTCATACCTCCAAAATAGACGTAGGGACACGGCGCGCCGTGCCCCTACGAAGATGCTGCCGGAGCGACCCTCAGGCGACCCGGGCGAAATGCGCTTTGACCGTCTCGCCGATGGCGGCCGGGCTCTCGATGGTCGTGATGCCCGCCTCGCGCATGGCCTTGAGCTTCTCATCCGCGGTGCCCTTGCCGCCGGAGATGATGGCGCCGGCGTGGCCCATGCGGCGGCCCGGAGGCGCCGTGCGGCCCGCGATGAAGCCGAAGACCGGCTTCGACATGTGCGCCTTGACGAAGGCGGCGGCCTCCTCCTCGGCCGAGCCGCCGATCTCGCCGATCATCACGACGGCCTCGGTGGCGGGGTCGGCCTCGAAGAGCGCGAGCGCGTCGGTGAACGTGGTCCCGATGATGGGGTCGCCGCCGATGCCCACGGCCGTCGTCTGCCCGAGGCCGGCGCGCGTGAGCTGGTCCACCGCCTCGTAGGTCAGCGTGCCCGAGCGCGAGATGACGCCGACGGAGCCCTCGGCGAAGATCATCGTCGGCATGATGCCGACCTTGCACTCGCCCGGCGTGAGGAGCCCCGGGCAGTTCGGCCCGATCAGCCGCGCGCCCCGCTTCTGCACGTACGGCTTGACCGGGAGCATGTCGCGGACGGGGATGCCCTCGGTGATGCACACGATGACCTCGACGCCGGCGTCGGCCGCTTCCAGGATGGCGTCGGCGGCAAAGGCGGGGGGGACGAAGATGCAGGACACGTTGGCCCCGGCCTCCTCGACGGCCTCACGGACGGTGTTGAACACGGGCCGGCCGAGGTGCTGCTGCCCGCCCTTGCCGGGCGTCACGCCCCCGACGACGGTCGTGCCGTACTCGATCATCTGCTCGGCGTGGAAGGTGCCCTCCTTGCCGGTGATGCCCTGGACGACGACGCGGGAGTCCTTGTTGATGAGAATGCTCATGCCGAGTGCGGAGTGGCGAGTGCGGTGTGCGAAAGGATCGGCCGAAAGCTACGCGGCGGCCGGAAGACGCGGTTGGGAAGAGAGGGAGAAAGGGAAGAGGCACGGAGGAACCGAGGCGAGGAGGACGGGAGGAGGGCGGCTCTTCTTCCGTTCGTTCCCTCCTCCACCCCTCCGCTCTTACACCGGCGGCTGGCCCTCGGTCGGCGGCGCGGGCGGCGGCGGCGTGCCGGCGGCGGGGGGCGGCGTGGCGGGCGTCTGCGGCTCCGGCTGCGGCTGGGGCGGTGGCGCCTGTGCCGGCTGCGGATGATACGCCGGAGAAGGCTGCTGATGGGACTGCGGGTACGACGGCGGGATCTGCTGGTGCGACGGCGTGTCGCTGATGCTGATCTCCCGCTTGATGTCGTTCGTGGCGTCCTTGAACTCGCGGATGCCCTTGCCCAGCCCGCGCGCGATCTCGGGGATGCGCTTGGCGCCGAAGACGAGGAGCACGACGAGGAAGATGAGGGCGATTTCCCAGGGCCCGAGGCTCATGGCGGTAGCGGTCGAATGGAGGGAAGCGGGGCGTGATACGAGACAGCGGAAGCGGGGCTCCGGCCTCGGAACCACACGTCCCGAGGCGGGCAAGGTAGCGAGGACGACCGGCGCCTCGCGCGGGGGCGCCCGTCTTCGCACGCTCCTCGCGTTGCGCCCCCTCCGGCCCGGCGGTAGCTTCGCCCCGCAAAAAGCGACATGCCCGCCTCCGCTCCCGCGCCCCCGCGCCCCGCGCTCACGCGCGACGCCGTCCTGGCCTGGCCCAAGGCCGAGCTCCACTGCCACCTCGACGGGTCCCTCCGCCTCGGCACCCTCCTCGACCTCGCCGGGCAGCAGGGCACGCTCGACCAGCTCCCCGCCCCGGACGAGGAAGGCCTGGCCGCCGAGCTCCGCAAGATCGACGGCTCGGCCACGCTGGAAGAGTACCTCGCCTGGTTCGGCTACACGATCCCGGTGATGCAGACGCGCGAGGCGCTCCACCGCATCGCCTACGAGCTGGCCGAGGACGCCGCCGCCGAGAACGTCCGCTACCTGGAGGTCCGCTACGGCCCCGTCCTCCACACCGACGAGGGCCTCTCGCTCTGGCAGGTCAACGACGCCGTCCTCGCCGGCCTCCGCGACGCCGAGCGCGACTTCGGCATCACGACGGGCCTCATCGTCTGCGGCCTCCGCGACCGCTTCGAGAGCGCCTCCCTCGCTCAGGCCGAGCTGGCGGCGGCCTACCGCGACAAGGGCGTCGTCGGGTTCGACCTCGCCGGCGGCGAGCGCGGCAACCCGGCCGAGATGCACGGCGCAGCGTTCTACTACGCCCGCAAGCACCTGCTCAACATCACCGTCCACGCGGGCGAGTCGTTCGGTCCGGCGAGCATCCGCCAGGCCCTCTTCAAGTGCGGCGCGCACCGCATCGGTCACGGCGTCACGCTCGGACAGGACCCCGACCTCCTCCGCTACTTCGTGGACCGCCAGATTCCGCTGGAAGTCTGCCCCACGAGCAACGTGCAGACGCACGTCGTGGCGAGCTACGAGGCGCACCCGGTGGCCGAGTACGTCCGCGCCGGCGTCCCGGTCACGATCAACACGGACAACCGGCTGTTCTCGCACACGACGGTGACGGACGAGCTCTGGCTCGCCCACACCCGCTGCGGCATCCCGGCCGACGCCCTCCGCGAGGTCGTCCTCAACGGGTTCCGCCACGCCTACCTGCCGTGGGCCCAGAAACAAACGCTGCTGGCCGAAGTCGAGCCGCAGATCCGCCCCCCGGCCTAGCGCCCGCCATGCGCCCGCCCCTCCTCGTCGTGTCTCTCGCCCTCGCCTCGTGCGCCGTCGGCCCGGGCGCCAATCCGGCCGCCTGGCCTGTCGTCTTGCCACCCCCGGGGACGTGACCGCGCCGCGCCCAGCCACCGTCACCGTCGAGCCCGCCGTTGCCCTCGCGGGGCGGGTGGGCCTACCGGCGGACAAGTCCATCGCGCATCGCGCGGCGATCCTCGCGGCCCTGGCCGAGGGCGAGAGCCAGATCGTCGGGTACCCCGAGGCGGCCGACCCGCAAGCGACGCTCGCCGTCCTCCGCCGCCTCGGCGTTCCCATGGAGGAGCGCGACGACGCGCTGTACGTGCAGGGCGTCGGGCGGTACGGCTTCACCGCTCCCGACGGCCCGCTCGACTGTGGCAACGCGGGCACGACGATGCGCCTGATGGCCGGCGTCCTCGCCGGGCAGGGCTTTGCGAGCACCCTCATCGGAGACGCCTCCCTCTCCCGCCGCCCGATGGAGCGCATCGCCGAGCCGCTGCGCGCGATGGGCGCTTCCGTGACGCTGACGGACGACCACGCGCCGGTCCGCATCGAGGGCGGGCGGCTGCGCGGCATCCCGTACCGGCTGCCCGTCGCCTCGGCGCAGGTGAAGTCGTGCGTGCTGCTCGCCGGCCTCCTGGCCGACGGCTCCACGACGGTCGTCGAAACCACACCCTCGCGCGACCACACCGAGCGGATGCTCGGCCTTCCGGTGCTCGACCTCGGCGGCGAACGGCACGTCTCGGTGGACGCCGACACGCCGGTCTACCCGCGCCTCTGGGTCGTCCCGCGCGACTTCTCGGCGGCGGCGTTCTTCCTCGTCGCCGCGTCCATCGTGCCGAACGCGACGCTGGAGCTGAAGGGCGTCGGCCTCAACCCGTCGCGCGCGGCGCTGCTCGACGTGCTCCGCGCGATGGGCGCGCACGTTGCAGTCACGAACGAGCGCGAGCACGGCGGCGAGCCGCTGGGCGACCTCCGCATCCACGCGCCGGACGGCCTCGTGGGCGTCGAGGTGGGCGGGGCGCTCGTCCCGAACCTGATCGACGAGATCCCCGTCCTGGCCGTGGCCGCCGCGTGCGCCGAGGGGCGGACGACGATCCGCGACGCCGCCGAGCTGCGCGTCAAGGAGACCGACCGCCTCGCCGCGACCGCCGCCTTCCTGACGGCGATGGGCGCGGCCGTCGAGGAGACGAAGGACGGACTCATGATCGACGGCGGGCATCCCCTCCGCGGCGCGACGGTCGAGAGCCGGGGCGACCACCGCATCGCGATGGCGGCGGCCGTCGCCGCGCTGGCCGCGAGCGGCCCGACGACGATCCGCGGCGCCGACGCCGTCGCCGTCTCGTTCCCGGCGTTCTGGGCGGAGCTCGATGCCCTCGCCGGCGGCGGGCTCGTTGCGGAGGTCAGCGGTCGGAAGCCGGAGGACGGCAAAGGCTGAGCTATCCGTTTCCCGCCTTCGGCCCTCCATCTTCAGGACTCCACAGGTGCTTCAGGAATCCACAGGTGCCGCGCGAGGTCGACGCAGCCGTCCTCGGTGAAGGCGACGCCCTCGGCCCGGAGGCGCTCCTCCATCACGTCGGGCGTCTCGAAGTGCAGCCGCCCCGTGAGTGCGCCGAACCGGTTGACGACGCGGTGGCAGGGAAGGGCCAGCGGCCCGTCGTCCGAGCGGGCGACGGCGTTGAGCGCGTAGCCGACGGCCCGGGCCGAGCGCTTCACGCCCAGGTGCTCGGCGATGTGGCCGTAGGTCGTCACCCGGCCGGGCGGGATCTGCGCCACCACGTCCCAGACGCGGGAGAAGAAGTGGCCGCGTTCCATAGAAAGAAGAAAAGTGCGAGGGAATGCAGGGCCCGGGAAGCGAGGATAGAGAGACGACGAGAACGGCCGGCCATCGCCCCACCCCTCCTCCAGCACGTGAGCCTTCCGTGGTAAACTACACGCCCGCCTCGTTCCGGGTTGGAGGGGATGGAGGACAGCCCTTCCACCCCTTCCAGACCCTCCACCCCACCCTCGCCCGCCCGTGGCCTACGTCGCCCGCCCGCCCCGCCCCCTCGCGCCCGCCGAGCGCCGCGCCCGCCTCGGTGCCTTCGCCGAGGCGCTGCCGCCTTCGCTCCGCGCCCGCCTCCGCGAAGGCGAGCGGCTCGCCCCCTACACCACGTTCCGGATCGGCGGCCCGGCCGACCTCTTCGTCGAGGTGGCCTCGGCCGACGAGCTGGCCGAGGTGCTCACCCTGGCGCGCGAGACCGAAATCCCGTTCTTCCTCCTCGGCCTCGGCGCCAACGTCCTCGTCGGCGACGGCGGCTTCCGGGGGCTGGTGATCCGCAACGCGGCCCGGCACACGCGGGTGGATGCCGGGGCCGGGCGGCTCTGGGCCGAGAGCGGCGCGGTCGTCTACCCGGACGTGATCGAGCAGGCCGTCTCGCACGGGCTCAGCGGGCTGGAGCACTACGTCGGCATTCCGAGCACGGTCGGCGGGGCGCTGTGGCAGAACCTCCACTTCCTCTCGCCCCCGCCCGAGCGCGAGCGGACGATGTTCATCGAGGAGGTCGTCCACGAGGCCGAGATCCTCACGCCCGGCGGCGAGCGCAAGACGGTCGGCGTGGACTACTTCGCGTTCGGCTACGACTACTCCACCCTCCACGACTCCGGCGACGTCGTCCTCTCGGCCACCTTCCAGCTCCGGCCGGCCGGCGAAGACCGCATGCGCGAGGTCATGGCGGCGAACCTCGACTGGCGCCGCGAGCGCCACCCGCCGCTCGACACCGAGCCCAGTGCAGGCAGCATCTTCAAGAAAATCGAAGGCATCGGCGCCGGGCGGCTCATCGACTGGTGCGGGCTGAAGGGCACGCGCATCGGCGGGGCGATGGTGACGCACCGCCACGCCAACATCCTCATCAACGCGGGGCTGGCCGAAGGCCGGGGCGCGACCGCGCGGGACGTCCGCCACCTCATCGGCTACGTCCAGGAGACCGTCGAGCGCGAGCAGGGCTACCGGCTCCACCCCGAGATCGGCTTCGTCGGCGACTTCGGCGACCTCGGCAGGTTGCCCGAGGCGGGCTGGGAGAACCGCGACGGCTTCACCGACGGCGTCCCTCCCGGCGGCCACCCCGAGGCGCACCGGGACGCCGAGCGGAGGTAGAGAGCGACGCGGAGCGGACGGGAAGCGTCGTTCCCCCTACGTCGCCCCGCCCACGTCCAGCGCCCCGAGCAGCGTCGCTGCCTCGCCCTCCAGCCGGGCCGATTCCTCGAGCCCGGCCTTCCATGCATCCGGGAACGCCGCCCAGCCGACGTGCGCGCCGAGGAGGGCGCCCACGAGCGCGCCGACCGTGTTGGCGTCCCCGCCCACGTTGACGGCCGCGAGGAGCGTGCCTTCGACCAGCGCCGGGTTCCGCGCAAACATGGCGAGGGCGAAGGGGAACGCCTCGTCGGCCGCAGGGCCGGAGCCACCGACGCGATCCCGGAGGTCGAGCGGCGTCTCGTCGAGGTGCGAGGCGAGGGCGTGGAGCCGCGCCGAGACGCGGCGGTCGCCGCCGAGGAGGTCCTCGGCCTCCTCGACCTCCTCGGCTACGTCCTCGACGAACAGCCGTCCGTCCTCCGGCTCCAGCACGCTCCCGAGGACGACGTGGACGGCGAAGGCCTGCCCGTACGCCGCGGCCTGTGTCTCGGCGTGCTCGTCGGCGAAGAAGGTGCGGACCCAGCGGAAGGCCTCGCGCTCGTCCCAGCCCTGCGCGGCCCAGGCCACGCCCAGCGGCACCGCGCTCACGGCGGCGACGGCGTGCGGCGCGTGCGGCGTGGCCCGGTCGCGGCGGAGCACGAGGCGGTCCAACCCGGCCGCGAAGAGGGCGTGGGCGGCCTCGGCGTCGTCCGGATGCGCGGCGAGTGCGTGCGCGAGGGCCAAGGCACGCTGCGTGTCGGCCGTCCACTGCCCGGCCGCCAGCTCGCCGCGCTTCTCGTCGGCGCGGTACTCCTTGATCCCCTTGTAGTAGAGGCGGACGTTCTGGTGGCTGAGCCCTTCGACGGGCATGCCGAGGGCATCGCCGACGGCGAGGCCGAGGAGGGCGCCGAGGGCGCGGTCTTGGGTCATGGCGACTTTCCGGCGACGGATTGCGGATCTTACGCGTGGCACGACGAAGATCGCCAATCCGCACTCCCCCCATCCGCACTCCCCCCATCCGCACTCCGCATTCGATGAGCTGGCTGCACGGCGCCTGGGCCGTCCTCCTCAAAGACGCGCGGCTGGAGTTGCGGACGCGCTTCGCGCTCAACGCGCTCGGGCTGTTCGTGGCCGCCTCGCTGTTCCTCCTTCGCTTCGCGCTGGGCGACGCGGCGGTGCGGCCGGACGCGGCCGCGGCGCTGCTCTGGATCGTCATCGTCTTCGCCGCGACGGTGGGCCTCGGGCGCGCGTTCGTGGTGGAGGAGGAGCGCGGGACGGTGCTGCTGCTCCAGCTCTCGCTCCGGCCCAGCGCGGTCTACCTCGGCAAGCTGCTCTTCAACGTCGGGCTGACGCTGGCGCTCTGCGCAGCGGCGGCGCTCCTCTTCCTGCTCCTCCTTCATCCGCCGCTCCGTGCGCCGGGGCTGTTCGCCCTGACCCTCACCCTCGGCGCCGTCGGCCTGGCGGGCGCGACGACGCTGCTCTCGGCCATCATCGCGCGGACGGCCTCCAGCGGGCCGCTCCTCGCCGTGCTGGCGTTCCCGGTGCTGATCCCGCTGCTCTTCGCCGTCGTGCGGCTGACGCGGCTGGCGTTCGAGTCGGGCGCGGCGTGGGCGGAGGGGCAGGCGGACCTCCTGTCGCTACTCGGCTATGGCGGGCTCACCATCACCGCCTCGCTGCTGCTCTTCGACTACGCGTGGCGGGATTGAGGGTTCACGGTTCTCGGTGCAGGGTGCTCGCGAGGCCGGCAACCCGAGCCCTGCACGCCGCATCGTGTCCCCCGCGCACGCGCTGCGCGCTAGCTTTCCCTCCGCCACCGTTTCACCGCTTCTCGGCCCTCCGGCCCGAATCTTGACCGGCCGGAGCCGGTTCCACCGCCCGCACGCATCCACCCGCCCATGGCCCTCGCCGACCGCGACGCCCTCCCCGCTCTCCGCTCGACCCCGGCGTTCCGCGTCTTCACCGTCTTCGCGGCCGTCTGGGTGACGGTCGTGCTCTGCCTCGGCTTCCTCGGCGACGTCTCGGCGCTGCCCATCCTGGAGCACACCGCGCGGAACCTCTATTTCCACGTGCCGATGTGGTTCACGATGATGCTCGGCTGGCTCGTCGTCGCCTACCAGTCGCTGCGTCACCTCATGACCGGGCGGCGCCTCCACGACGTGCGGGCCGAGCAGGCGGCGCACGTGGCGTTCCTCTTCGGCCTCCTCGGCTTCGCGACGGGGACGGTCTGGGCCCGATTCACGTGGTACGTGGGCACCGACATCTGGTACAACGGCGACCCGCGCCAGGTGATGGTCGTCGTCCAGCTCCTCATCACGGGCGCGTACTTCGTCCTGCGCGACGCCCTCCGCGAGGCGCGCCAGCGCGGCCGGCTGGCCGCCGTCTACGCCCTGTTCGCGACGGTCACCATGCCGTTCCTGATGTATGTCCTCCCCCGCCGGATGGAGAGCCTGCACCCCGGCGCCGAGGGCAACCCGGCCTTCAGCGAGATGGACATCGCGCCCGAGATGCGGTGGGTGTTCTACGCGGCCGTGATCGGCTTCCTGCTGCTCTTCGCGTGGGTCTACCAGCTCCGCGTGCGGATGCGCGTGGCCGAGCTGCGCCTCGACGAGCGCGAACCCGAGGCGTAGCCGGACCGCGTGAAAACCTCGCAACGGCGCCCTTTTCCCCCTAGCCTGTCGTTACTTCCTCCCGAATGCAACCCGTCCTGGACACCCTCGCCGCCGCGCGCGACACCACGATCGCGCTGCTCGACACCGCCGCCGCCCACGCGATGGCGACGCAGCCGCCGCAGGGCATCGAGCGCGTGATGCTGGCCGAGGACAAGCTGCCCGTCGTGCTCGCGGTGGTGCTGCTGATCTGGGCCGGCCTCCTGTTCTTCCTGTTCCGCACCGACCGGCGCCTCGCCAAGATCGAGCGCCGCCTCGACGACCAGTGACCGGGTACGTAATGCGTTTTCCGTAAGGGCACTCGACCGCTACGCACTACGTACTCGCCCTCGAACCCATGCGCCTCAAGACGATCCTCGGCCTCGCCTTCATCGCCGTCTTCGGTTTCCTCGTCGTGAACAGCTTCGGCGAGCAGGTCGGCGGCTACGAGCACTTCGCCCAGGCCGCCGAGAGCGGCCGGCGCGCCCACGTCGTCGGCGAGTGGGTCCGCGCCCAGCCGACGACCTACGACCCGGCCATGAACCAGTTCTCGTTCTGGATGCGCGACGAGAAGGGGGCCGTCCGCCAGGTGGTCTACCCCAACCCGAAGCCGGCCAACTTCGAGGACGCCGAGCAGGTGGTGGTGGAGGGCCGGATGGACGGCGAGGTCTTCGCGGCCGAGCACATCCTCGTCAAGTGCCCCTCGAAGTACAACGACGAACGCGGGCTGGAGACGCCGCCTGCCGAGGCGCCCGCGAGCACGACCCAGCCCGCCTCGCTGACGCCGTAGAGCCCCCCCGGGCCCACCCACGATGGCACCCGAGGCCGCCCTCCTCGACCGATTCTACGCCGCGTTCGCGGCGCGGGACCACCGGGGCATGGTGGCGTGCTACCACCCGGAGGTCCACTTCCGCGACGAGGTGTTCGACCTTCGCGGACCGGCCGCCTCGGCCATGTGGCACTGGCTCTGCGAGCGCGGCGGCGGCCTCGTCGTGACGCACGAGGTCGCCCGCGCCGACGCCGACGCCGCCACGGCCCGCTGGACGGCCGATTACGCCTTCGGACCCAAGAGGCGGCCCGTCCACAACGAGGTCGAGGCGGCGTTCACGTTCCGCGACGGGCTCATCCTCACGCACCGCGACCGGTTCGACTTCCGGCCCTGGGCGCGGCAGGCGCTCGGCCCGGTCGGCCTCGTCTTCGGCGGGACGGGCTGGCTGCGCCGGCGGGTGACGGCGCAGGCGAACCGGGGGCTGGCGCGGTTCATCGAGGCGCACCCCGCGTACAGGACCGGCTGAGCGGGCAGCCTCACGAATCCGTCTCCCCGGCCTCGGGCGAAACGTAGGCGTGGGCGCGGCGTGTCAGGACCGCCCGCCCCTCCCGCCCCTCCGCCCGATGGCGAACGTCCTCCTCCGCCCCGACTGGTACCTCCCCGAGTCCACCGCCACCGACCGCGCGGTCTACCTCAACCGCCGGCAGATCCTCCGCACGCTCGGCCTCGGCACCCTCGGCCTCGCCACGCTCGGCGCCGGGTGCGGCACGTCGAACGGCGGGGCGCCCGGGGCCGACTCGACGCGCGCGGCGGCCCGCTCGAATCCTCGGCCATCGGGCCCGCTCGACACCATCCCGGCCGACGCCCCGCGCGAGGGCTACCCCGCGCCCCGCGTCACCGAGGGCTTCGCGCCGCCCGGGCGCCCGCTCTCCGACCGCCTCACCGCCTCGTCGTACAACAACTTCTACGAGTTCAAGAACCAGGGCGACCTCAAGGACGTGTGGCCGCTCACGGCCGACTACGACCCGTTTCCCTGGACCGTCGAGGTGCGCGGGGAGGTCGAGCGCCCGCTCCGGCTCGACGTAGCCGACCTCATCCGCACCCTCGGCCTGGAGGAGCGCGTCTACCGCCTCCGGTGCGTCGAGGCATGGAGCCTCACCGTACCGTGGACGGGCTTCCCGCTCCGCAAGCTCGTCGAGCGCTGCCGGCCGACCTCGAACGCGCGATTCATCCGGTTCGTCTCGGCCGACCGGCCCGAGCAGATGCCCGGCCTCGCGAACTCGCCGTGGTACCCCTGGCCCTACTACGAGGCCCTCCGCATGGACGAGGCCATGAACGACCTCGCGTTCGTCGCCACGGGGATGTACGGGGAGCCGCTGCCGAAGCAGAACGGCTCGCCGCTCCGCCTCGCGATCCCCTGGAAGTACGGCTACAAGGGGCCCAAAGCGGTCGTCCTGATGGAATTCACCCGGGACCGTCCGCCGGCGTTCTGGAACGACCTCCAGCCGGACGAATACTCCTGGCTCTCGAACGTCAACCCGCACGTGCCGCACCCGCGCTGGAGCCAGGCCACCGAGCGCTTCCTGCTCTCCGACACCGAGGGCGAGCGCGTGCCGACGCTGCTGTTCAACGGTTACGCCGAGCAGGTCGGCGCCCTTTATCCCGACGAGCCGCTCGGCTGAGGCTCAGCCGAGCGCGTCGAGGTCGTCCGCCACGGCTGCCGGGGCCGCGTAGACCGACCGCGCCCCGGCGTGGCGCAGGTCGCCCTCGGTCCAGACCCACGTGGCGACTCCGAGGAACGCGACCCCCGTTCGTTTTGCCGCCTCGCCGTCGTAGACGGTATCGCCGACGAACACCGCCTCGGCGGCGCCGAGGCCGAGGTTGCCGAGGGCGGCCTGGAGCACGTCGGGGTCCGGCTTGCTGTCGTCCACGTCGGAGGCGGAGGTGACCAGGTCGGTGCGCTCGCGGAGGTCGGCCGGGGCGTGGTCGAAAATCACGTCGAGGTCGTCCTTCGAGGCGGACGTGCAGATGGCCGTGGCCAGGCCCCGCTCGCGGGCCGCCTCGAGGAGGGCCTCGGCGCCGTCGAAGAACCGGAAGCCGCGCTGCTTCGCCAGGTGCGCGAAGTGCTCGCCGGAACGGCCGCGGAGGGCGTCGCCGTGCTCGGCCTCGGCGCCGTCGCCGAGGAGGTGGGCGACGAGCTTGTCGCCGCCCATCCCGATGGCCCGTGCCACCGCCTCGCGCGCCACGTCGTAGCCGCCCTCCTCGAACGCGAGCATCCAGGCGTCCGTGTGCGTGTCGTTGGTGTCGACGAGCGTGCCGTCGAGGTCGAGGAGAAGCGCGCGGAGGGGCATGGCGAGAGGCGGATGAGAGGGGCGAGGCCAACGGCCGACGCCGACGAGCCGTTCCGCCCGGTCGTAGCTTCCCGGCCGCTCCACCGCCCCCGCCCATGCACGGCCCCGCCCCCTACGACTACGTCGATCTCCCCGCCCTGCCGCCCTCGGTGCCGAGGCGGGGGAACGCGCTCACGCGCGGCCTCGGGCGGCTCGTCCTCGGCCTCCTCGGCTGGCGGTTCATGGGCGCCTTCCCGGACACGCCGAAGTTCGTCGTCGTGGCCGCGCCGCACACGTCGAACTGGGACGGCGTCATCGGCCTCGCGGCGGCGCTGGCGCTGGGCATCGAGGTCCACTTCATCGGGAAGCACACGCTGTTCCGGGGGCCGCTGGGCTGGTTCCTCCGGGCGATGGGCGGCCTGCCCGTAGACCGGGACAACCCCGGCGGGCTGGTGGACCAGGCCATCGAAGCGTTCCGCCGGCGCGAGGCCTTCGTGTTCGGCCTCGCGCCGGAGGGCACGCGCCGACACGCGGCGCAGTGGAAGACCGGCTTTCACCGCATCGCCGGGGCCGCCGCCGTGCCCGTCGTGCTCGTCGCCTTCGACTACGCGACGAAACGGATCGGCGCCCTCGCCACGCTCCACACCACGAGCGACCTGGCGCACGACCTGGAGGTGATCGCCGGCTACTACGCAACCGTCCGGGCCAGGAATCCCACACACTTCGCACTGCCCGGACGGGGGGAAGCCGCCATCGGGGCGTAGGGCCCGGCCCCGGCGCACCGCCCTGCGTTTCATGGCGAGGCCGGAGAGCGAGCGAGAACGAAGGCGCCCGGGTGCAGACCGCAGCGGCACCGAGCCGCCGTCTCTGCGTACCGGGATGCACAGCCGCCCTTCCCCGTCTCCCTCATGCCCCTCGGACTCGTCCACGGCTACGGCTTCTCCGGCGCCGGCTCCAACCTCTGGACGCGCGCCGTCCTCCGCGCCCTCACCCAGCTCGGCCGCGAGGTCCACGTCGTCTGCCAGGAGAGCCGCCCCGAGCGGTTCGACTTCGTCAGCACGGCCTTCGCCTACGACGCCGACGGCGCGCCCGAGCCGCTGTTCGAGCGGGCGACGGCCTACCCCGGCCGGGTGGTCGTCCACCGCCCCGCCCTCGCCAAGCTGCCCGCGTACGTCCGCCCCAGCCGCCCGAGCGACTACGTCGCCTACATCCCGGACCTGTCCGACGCCGAGGTGGAGAGCTACCTCGCCCGCAACGCCCGCGTCCTCGCCCGCGTCGCGGAAGCGCACGGGGTCGGCGCGTGGGTGGTCAACCACGTCGTGCTGATGGCCGTCGCGGCGGCGCGCGCCCGCGAGGCCGGCTCCGTCCCCTTCGCCGTGCTGCCGCACGGGAGCGCCATCGAGTACGTCGTCAAGAAGGAGGAGCGGAGCCGGCGGCTGGCCGAGCACGCCCTCACCGCCTCGGCCCGCGTCTACGCGCTCAACGGCGAGATGGAGAGCCGCATCGCCGACGTGTTCGGGCACCTGCCGGGCCTTCGGGAAAAGACGGCGCGGATGCCCGTCGGCGTGGACACGGCGCTGTTCGACGTGGCCGAGCGCACCGACCGCCCCCGCCTCGCGGCGCGCGTCGCCGAGGCCGTGGCCGGGCACGAGCGCGGACGCACGGCCGAGCAGGAGGCACGCCTCCGCGCCGCCCTCGCTGCCGCCGATGCCCCGCCTCCGTTACCCGACCTCCTCGCCCTCTTCGCCGAGGCCGACTACGCCCGCTCGGCGCCCGACGCGCACGTGGAGGCCAAGCTGGACGCCGTTGACTGGGCCGGTGCCCAGACGGTCCTCTACGTCGGCCGCCTGATCGCGGCGAAGGGGGTGCCGAGCGTGGTGATGGCGTTCCCCGAGGTGGTCCGCCGCCACCCCGAGGCGCGGCTGCTCGTGGCCGGCACGGGCGGGCTCCGCGAGGCGATGGAGGCACTCGTATGGGCGCTGTCGGAAGGCCGGCGCGATCTCGCGGCGCACCTGGTGGGCCTCGGCACCGCGCTGGAGGCAGGCGGCTTCGGCGCGGAGCCGTTCGCCGCCCCGCAAGGCTACCTCGACCGCCTCGCCGCCGAAGGCCGGCTGGACGACTGGTACGACGCCGCCGCGCGCCACCTCACGCCCGAGCACGTCGTCTTCACCGGCTATCTCGATCACGACGCCCTCGCCCCGCTCTACGGCCTCGCCGACGTGGCCGTGTTCCCGTCGGTCGTCCGCGAGGCGAGCCCGCTCGTCGTCCCCGAAGCCGCCGCCAGCGGCGCCTTCCCCATCGGCACCGACTTCGGCGGGATGGGCGACTCGCTCGGCGTCGTGGCGGAGGGGCTGCTCGAGGCCGCGCGGCCGCTCCTCAAAGCGCGCCCCGAGCCCGAGCATACGGTGGCCGACCTGGCCCTCCACATCGCCGAGGCGCTGGAACGGCCGCGTGAGCACGCCGCCGCGCTGCGGGCCGTGGCGGAGGCGCGGTTCGACTGGCGCGCCATCGCCGCCCGCCTCGCGGACGACCTGGACGGACTGGCGGCCGGATGAACGGCTCAGCAGCGCCGCTCAACGCTCGCGGCGATAGAGCGCCATCGCCAGCGGGGCGCAGACGACCGTGACGACCGCGGGCGCGAGGAGCCCGAGGCCGATGGCCCCCGCCGTCGCCGTCCCGTCCAGCAGCCCGCGCACCGCCGTCACCACCAGCGTCACCGGGTTGACGCCGACGAACGCCTGGAGCCAGGTCGGCATCGTGGCCGGGTCCACGTAGATGTTGGACGCGAACGTGAGCGGCATCAGCACGAGCCAGCTCAGCGTCATCACCGTCGAGGGCGTCCGCACCACCAGCGCCACGGTCGTGAAGATCCACCCGATCCCGAAGGCGAACGCGTTGAGCACGAGGATGGAGAGCGCCGCGCCCGCGAGGCCCGTCTCCGGCCGGTAGCCCAGCACGAGGCCGATCACGAAGACGATCAGCGACGAGACCGTGTAGCGGATGGTGTCGCCCACCATCGCGCCGACGAGCGGGGCGGGCGGCCACAGCGGCATCGAGCGGAAGCGGTCGAAGACACCCTTCGAAAGGTCGGTGTTGAGCGTGAAGCCGGTGTAGATCGTCGTGAAGGTCACCGTCTGCACGAGGATGCCCGGCAGGAGGAACTGGAGGTAGGCCTCGGTCGAGCCGGCGATGGCGCCGCCGAACATGTACGTGAAGAGCACCGTGAACATGATCGGCGTCACGACGACGTCGAACAGCTGCTCGGGCGTGTGCTTGACCTTCAGCAGGGCGCGCCACGCGAAGGCGAGGGTCTGCGTGACGAAGCCCGCGCGGCCGGGCTCGTGCCGCTCGGCCAGGGCGGCGCGCAGCGCGGGGTCGACGGGCGGGCGGGCGGCGGGGGCGAGCGTGCTCATGAGGCGGACTCGGTGGCAACGGCCGCTTCGGTGGCAACGGCCGCTTCGGTGGCAACGGCCGCTTCGGTGGCAACGGCCGCTT
>CAZOJJ010000005.1:85642-97705 GCA_964580105.1 uncultured Rhodothermales bacterium
CGGTGGCGCCGCTGGTTCCGACGGCCGGGTGGCCGGTGAGGGCGAAGAAGACCTCGTCGAGGCTCGGCTGGCCGAGCGAGAAGTCGGTGACGGCGATGCCGGCATCGGCCAGGGCAGCGAGGGCCGGCGCGGCGCAGTCGGGGTCGGCGAGCTGCGCCGAGAGGGCGCGCGCCTCGGCGTCGAGGTGGACGCCCTCGCCGAGCCGGCCTTCCAGCAGCAGGCGGGCGGCCTCGCGCTGGGCCGGATCGGCCAGGCGGACGTGCAGCACGCCCGTGCCGACGGACGCCTTCAGTTCGGCACTCGTCCCCTCGGCGATGACGCGGCCGTGGTCGATCACGGCGATGCGGTCGGCGAGTTGGTCGGCCTCTTCGAGGTACTGCGTCGTCAGCAGCACGGTCGTGCCGCCGGCCACGAGGAGGCGGATGATCTCCCAGACCTCGCCCCGGCTGCGGGGGTCGAGGCCGGTCGTCGGCTCGTCGAGGAAGAGGAGGTCCGGCGTGCGGAGGAGGCTCGCGGCGATGTCGAGCCGCCGCCGCATGCCGCCGGAGAACGTCTTGACCTCGCGCCGGGCGGCCTCGGTGAGGTCGAAGGCGACGAGCAGGTCGGCAGCCCGCCGCTTCGCGTCCGCCCGCGAGAAGCCGAGCAGGCGGGCCAGCAGCACGAGGTTCTCCATCCCCGACAGGTCCTCGTCCACGGAGGCAAACTGCCCGGTCAGGCTGATCCGGCGGCGCACGGCGTCCGGCTCGCGGGCGAGGTCGTGGCCGAGGACGACGGCGCGCCCGGCGTCGGGCCGGAGGAGGGTGGCAAGCAGGCGAACGGTCGTGGTCTTGCCGGCGCCGTTGGGCCCGAGGAGGCCGTAGACGGTCCCGGCCCGGACGCGGAGGTCGAGACCGTCTACGGCCCGGGTGGGGCCGAAGGTCTTGACGAGGCCGGCGGCCTCGACGGCGTGGGGGACGGAGGGCATGCGTTCGTCGAGGAGAGAGGGGGCGGGGCGATGGAGGAGGCGCGCACAATCTCCCCCGCCTCACTGACAGCGCCGGTTCACTCGGGAAAATGTACCGCTCGTCGGCGCCGGGCTCCCGGCGGCCGGGCAGCCCGGAGCCATCCAGCCCGGAGCCATCCAGCCCGGAGCCATCCAGGGCCCCGCCCCAAGGCACGCTCGGGTAGCAGCTCGCGCCTCCTGAGGAGCGCATGGGATTCCCGGGTTCGGGATGACAGGCTCTCGGTATGAGCGTAGCAAACGGTATGAGCGTAGCAAACCTCTGGGGCGTTTGGGAGACGACCCGACTCGTGCGTCAGGATGCTGGCCCCTTCCGCTGCACTGCCGTAGTCTGGCACCCCGTCCGAACGGCGGCCCTGCGCACGTCCCTCATCGCCTGCTCCATGCCCGACCGCCTCGACTTCCCGCCTCCTTCTTCGCCCGCTTCCAACGACGGCGCATGGTTCGACGGCGATCTGACGCCGGAGCAGTTCCAGGCGCTGGGCTACCGCGTCATCGACGCCATCGCCGACCACCTCCGCACGATCCGCGAGGTGCCCGTCTTTCCGGGGCGAACGCCGGAGGAGGTGGCCCGCGTGTTCGAGGAGCCGCTGCCGGAGCACGGCCAGGACCCCGCGCACATCCTCGACGAATGGACCGAGAAGGTGCTTCCCAACGCCGCACACAACGGCTCACCGCGCTACTTCGGGTTCGTCATGGGCTCGGGCACGCCGATGGGGATCCTGGCCGACGCCCTCGCCGCCTCGGTCAACATGAACGTCGGGGGGTGGAAGCCGGCCCCATCGGCCACCGAGGTCGAGCGCCGCACACTCGCGTGGCTGGCCGAACTCATCGGGTACGAGCCCGCCTGCGGCGGCCTCCTCGTGAGCGGCGGCACGATGGCCAACGTCACGGCCCTCCACACGGCCCTCCGCCACACGGCCCGCTACGACACCACGCCGCGCGGACTCCAGGACGAGGCGCGAGCGGGCCGCTTCCGCGTCTACGCCTCCGACCACGAAGGCCACGTCTCCCTCGTCCGCGCCGTGGACCTGATGAACCTCGGTCGCGAGGCGCTCCGCCGCGTTCCCAGCCGCGACGACCTCACGATGGACCCGGCCGCGCTCCGGCGGATGCTCGACGACGACCTCGCACGGGGCGATCTGCCCTTCTGCGTCGTCGCGCAGGTCGGCTCCATCAACGTCGGCGCCATAGACCCGCTCGACGAGCTTGCCGACGTGTGCGCCGCGTACGGGCTGTGGCTCCACGCCGACGGCGCGTGCGGGGCCGTCGGCGCTCTGTTGCCCGAGCTGCGCCCGCGCTACGCCGGGCTGGACCGGGCCGACTCCGTCTCGCTCGACCCCCACAAGTGGCTCTACATCCCCTACGAGTGCGGGTGCGTTCTCTTCCGCGACCCCGAGACGCAACGGCGCGCGTTCACGATGCAGGCATCGTATCTCCGTGGCGTCCTCCCCGACGGCTACCAGGGGCACGACTTCTACGAGCTCGGCCCCCAGATGTCGCGCGGGTTCCGGGCGCTCAAGCTGTGGATGACGCTGAAGCACTACGGCGCCGAGGGCTACCGCCGGCTCCTCCGGCAGAACGTGCGGTGCGCCCACCACCTCGACGCGCTCGTCCGCGCCGATCCCGACTTCGAGGCGCTGCACGAGCCGATCATCAACCTCTATTCCTTCCGCTTCCGCCCCGCCCGCCTCGGCGGTACCGCCGGGGCCGCCGCCTACCTCGACCGGCTCAACCAGCAGATCGCCGACGCGATCCTGGCCGGCGGGCTGGCTTTCGTGATGACCTCGCAGGTACGCGGGCGCATCGTCCTCCGCCTGTCCATCTGCTCCCACCGCACCACGCCGGAGGACATCGAGCGGGTGTTCGAGGAGCTGCGGCGGCTCGGGCATCGGTTCGACCGGGAAGCTGGCCGCCCCTCAACGTTTCGCGGGTGAGCAGGGAGAACCCGGCTTGCGGACGCGGCCGTCTTCGACCCCGTCGGCGCGATCGGCGAGGCCGGCGGGGGCGGCGCTGGGGGGCGGCGCTGGGGGGCGGCGCTGGGGGCGGCGTCGGCCCTCGGCGGATTCATGGAGCCGGGTAGCCGGGCTCACGAACGGATCGCCACGGACCCGCGCTTCGGGCGCAACGTACATTGCCGCCCGCTGCGGTGCCCTTCGGGCTGCGCTCCTCTCCTCCTCGCCGGATCTCCATCCCCGATCCCCGGATTCCCCGATCATGAAGATCCCCTCGCTCGTCCTCCGGCAGCTCTACACCAACGGCTCGCTCACGCCCACCGACGACGGCGTCCGATTCAGCCTCAAGAACCGGCTCGTGGATGCCCGGCTGACCGGCCTCCACCGCGTCACCGTGGACGGCACCCCCGTGGACGCCGACCGCCTCTCGCTCTCGCTCGACGACGGCCCCACCCTCCGCGCCTCGGCGATCTCGTCGTCCCACCCGGTAGACTTCCCCCTCCGCCGGATCGTCCACGTCCACGCGCCGGGTGTGGAGGTGGGCAAGGGCGTCCACACCATCGAGGTAGAGTTCGAGATCGAGGGGATGGGCCGCCTCGGGTTCAAGGTCAAAGACGCGGTGGCCGCGCCGCAGCCCGACCGCGTGAGGGTGCCGCGCGGCGAGGACGACTACGGCGAGGCGGCCATCGGCACCCGCCAGCGCTTCGTCGAGGAATGGACGGGCGAGACGTACGAGCACGTCTGGCGGTACTCGTTTGACCCCCACACGCTACCCGGCAACGTCGAGGCGTTCGTCGGCGTGGCGCAGGTACCCATCGGCATCGCCGGCCCGCTGACCATCCACGGCGAACACGCGAAGGGCGACTTCCTCGTCCCGCTGGCGACGACCGAGGGCACGCTCGTGGCCTCCTACAACCGGGGGATGAAGGTGTTGAACCTCTCCGGCGGCGTGACGTGCACCGTCGTGGACGACCAGATGCAGCGCGCGCCCGTGTTCGTGTTCGAGTCCGCCCGCGAGGCGCGCGACTTCAAGGCGTGGCTGGCCGAGCACCTCGACGCCATCCGCGAGGCGGCCGAGGCCACCACGAGCGTGGGCAAACTGAAGTACATCGACACCTACCTCGCCAACAAGTTCGCCTTCTGCCGCTTCAACTTCACCACCGGCGACGCGGCCGGGCAGAACATGGTCGGCCGGGCCACCTTCGCCGCGTGCTCCTGGATCCTGGAGCACAACGACACCATCCGCCGGTTCTACCTCGAGTCCAACTTCGCCACCGACAAGAAGGCCTCGATGGTGAACATCATGCGGACGCGCGGCAAGCGCGTCGTCGCCGAGTGCACCGTCCGGGCCGACGTCCTCCGCGAGCACATGCGCGTCGAGCCCGAAGGGCTCTACTACCACTACGGCGTGGCGCAGGTGGGCTCCACGCTCGCCGGCGTGAACAACACCGGGCTGCACTCGCCCAACGGCATCACGGCCATGTTCATCGCGACGGGGCAGGACGTGGCGAACGTGGCGGAGTCCTCGGCGGCGCTGCTCTACACCGAGCTCACGCCGGACGGCGACCTCTACATGTCCATCACGATCCCGAGCCTGATCGTGGCCACGCACGGCGGCGGCACCGGCCTGGCGACGCAGCGGGAGTGCCTTCGGATGCTCGGCTGCACCGGGCGCGGGTCGGTCCACAAGCTCGCCGAGATCGTGGCGGGCGTAGTGCTGGCGGGCGAGATCTCGCTGGCGAGCGCGATCTCGGCCAACGACTGGGTGTCGAGCCACGAGAAGCTCGGCCGCAACCGATGAGCGGGAACGTACTTCGTGTTCCGTATTGCGTACAGGACGCGGTCAGCGAGCGGTACGCAATACGCCCTACGTAACGCGGCCCCATGCCTTCATCCGATCCTCGATCCGACCCGCCCGAGCCCGTCCCGTTCTCGGAGACGACGCCCGAGGCCGAGGCGCCCGAGGCCGAGGCGCCCGAGGCCGGCGAGGGGCCGGAAGCGCCTTCGCCCCGGCCCCTCCAGGGTAAGCCCAGCGGTACGGTCCACGCATCCGCTGCGCCGGGCCCCGCTCCGACCGGATCCGCCCGCCTCGGCACGCGAGGGCAGGAGGCCGAGCCGGACGACCCGCTGCTCCACGACCTCATCGCAGCGCACCGGCTCGGCGAGCCGGCCCCGGTCGAGGCCCGCTCGGCGGCGCGGGAGGCGGGGTTCGAGGAGATGGCGCTGGAGAAGAAGCCACCCAGCCTGGTGCGGCGCTTCTTCACCGTCTGGCGCCACGCCGTGGGCCTCGTCTACGGTGCGGCCATCGCCGTGGCGCGGGACCGCGACCAGTTCGCCTGGGTCAAGGGCGTGCCGCTGCTCCTCATCAAGACGGCCGCGTTCTTCCTGACGCCGTTCGTGCGGAAGGACCTCCGCGTGCTCCCGCTCCAGGTCCAGCTCCGCCGACGCCTGGAGCTGCTCGGGCCGACGTACATCAAGCTCGGCCAGGTGCTCGCCCTCCGCGAGGACATCCTCCCCGCGTTCGTCACCGAGGAGCTGAAGAACCTGCTCGACCGGCTCCCCGTCGTCCCCTTCGACGCGTACCTCGACCGCGTGTCGAAGGGGCTCGGGCGGCCCGTCGAGGAGGTGTTCGCGTGGGTGGACCCGACGCCGCTCGGGAGCGCGTCCATCGGCCAGATCCACCGCGCCCGCACCGTCGGCGGCGACGACGTGATCCTGAAGGTGGTCAAGCCGCACATCTACGTCGTCCTCAAGCGTGACGCCCGGCTGCTCGGCTTCTTCGGCTCGTTCCTCCAGGTGTTCTTCTCGCGCTACCAGCCCCGGCGCATCCTCGACGAGTTCACCGAATACACCCTCCGCGAGGTGGACCTCCGCCGCGAGGCCGACAACGCCGAGCAGCTCGCGCTCAACTTCGCCGACGAGCCGGGCATCCGCTTCCCGAAGATCTACCGGGCGTACTCGAGCCGCCTCGTCCTCACGATGGAGATGTTCGAGGGCCTCCGGCCCGACTCGCCCGAGGCGCGCGCCCTCCCCCTCGACGCCCGCGAGCACCTCGTCGACCTCGGCGCGAAGGCCATCGTCCGCATGCTCTACGCGGACGGCTTCTTCCACGCCGACCTCCACCCCGGCAACCTCTTCATCCTCGACGCCGAGGCGGACGAGGACGGGCGCGTCCGGCCCACGATCGGGTTCATCGACCTCGGCATGGTCGGCTACTTCGACGGGGAGATCCGGCGCACGCTGATGTACTACTACTTCTCCCTCGTCACCGGCGACGCCGAGAACGCGGCGCGCTACCTGACCTCGGTGGCGCAGGCCGGGCCGAAGGCGGACACGCAGGGGTTCAAGCGGGCCGTGGCCGAGATGTGCCGCCGGTTCTACCGCGCCAGCCGCTACGGCGACTTCTCCATCGCGCAGCTCATCATGGAGTCGGTCAGCCTCGGCGGGCAGTACCGGATGTACTTCCCCATCGAGCTGGTGCTGATGACGAAGGCGCTGGTCACCTTCGAGAGCGTCGGGCAGACGCTGCTGCCGGGGTTGGACGTGGCGAAGGTGTCGCAGAAGCACGTGACGCGGCTGTTCCGCAGCCAGTTCAACCCGCTCACGCTGCTGCGCGAGAGCTTCCGCAACGCGCCCGAGCTGGTGGACCTGATCGTCAAGAGCCCGTCGCTGGCGGCCGAGGGGATGCGGTTCGTCGAGCAGCGCCTCCGCCAGCCGACGGACAGCCCGCTGGCGGCGCTCCGGGGGAGCCTCCTCAGCGGGGCCGCGCTCGTGTCGGGGACGATCGCGGCCAGCCTCGGCGGGCCGTGGTTTCTCTGGGCGCCGCTGTTCGGTCTGGCCGCGCTGTTCGCGTTGCGGCGGTGACCGGAGTCAGGCCGCCTCGGCGTCCTCTTCCATCATCCCGAACCGGTTGCCGAAAGGATCCTTCGCGTAGGCGAGCCAGCCGACGTTCGGAATGGCGTTCTTCGGCCAGACGATCTCGGCGCCGAGCCCCGTCACCGTCTCGACGGCCTCGTCGATGTTCGGCACGTCCACGGTGCAGACGAACGCGTTGACGGCGGCGCCCTCCGTCGGCGCCTCACCCTGGCGGCCCACCAGGCCGCCGTTGATGCCGGGCTCGTCGTCGGGCCCGGTGGTGATGGTCCAGTACGGCATCGGGCCGTCCCACGGCTGGAACGACCAGCCGAAGGCCTGGCTGTAGAACTGGATCGCGCGCTCGGGCTCGGCGGCGTGGATCTCGAAGTGGACGATGCGGGGCATGGCGAAAGGGAGTGAATGAAAGGGTACCGGTACGTTGAGGCGCCCCGCTGCCTACCTCCCGTCACACGCCTCCGATCAGCTCTTCCAGTTCGTCGAGCGCGTCGCGGAGGTCGCGCGTCGCCACCGTCGTGGGGAGCACGGCGTCCCCGCCTCGGTGCCCGAGGCCGACGCTCTCCCAGAGGTCGTAGTGCGGCCGGTCCAGCACCTCGCCACGGAGCGTGACGCCGTGGCGGGCGAGGATCGGCGTCAGCTCCGCCCGGCGTTCCTTGAGCGACTGGAGCGTCGAGGCGTAGGCGTGCTCGCAGACCTCCCGCCGGGCCGCGAAGGAGAAGATGTTGCGGAAGAACATCGTGTAGTCGTCCCGGCGCGGCTCGAAGAGCACCACGTCGGCGCCCTCGTAGCGCTCGCGGTAGGCCGCCAGGCCCGTATCGAGGCGGGAGTGGATCATCGTGCGGAACGTCTGCGCCAGGACCGTCGGCATCCCCCGGTCGAGGAGGTGGCCGCGCCGCATCACGCCCCGCTCCACGGCCCCCTCGGTGTCGACGGGCACGATGGGGTTGACGCAGAGCACGAGGTCGGCGCCCTGGTCGAGCGCGACGGAGGCGTGGAGCGTCTTGAGCAGCACGCCGTCCACGTAGTAACGACCCTCGATTTCGACGGGCGGGTAGAGCCCCGGCAGCGCCGTCGAGGCCTGCACGGCCAGCGCGATGGGGACGTGGTCCGAACCCGGCTCGCCGAAGCGGCGCGTCGTCCCCGCGTCGAGGTCGGCCGCGACGATGATGAGCGGGTGCGCCAGCTCGCGGAAGTCGTTCGTCCGGCCCGGCTTCGCGAAGACCGTTTCGAGGTACGCCCGCAGCGGGTCGTTGTCGAAGAGCCCCACCGGCAGCGCGCGACCGAGCCGCCCGGCGACCTGCGCCAGCAGGTTCCCGATCGGCTCCTCGCGCCGCGCCACGCTCGACACCGCCTCCAGCAGCAGGCGCGGGATGGAGAGCCCGCGCCGGGCGTACTCCCGCACGGCCGGCAGCAGGAACAGCTCGGGCGCGAACGGGTGCTCGCCGGGCTCGTCGTGGACGACGGAGCGGACGAGCTGGGCCGTCGTGATCCCGTTCGCCAGGCACGCCCCGACGAACGCGCCGGCTGAGACACCCACCGTCACCGGGACGGCGTTGAAGTCAACCCCGTCGA
Organism: uncultured Rhodothermales bacterium; assembly: GCA_964580105.1. Taxonomy (GTDB): domain Bacteria; phylum Bacteroidota; class Rhodothermia; order Rhodothermales; family Rubricoccaceae; genus CAZOJJ01. Next base: position 94,043 of record CAZOJJ010000005.1, read on the forward strand.
GGGCGTCGTCGAGGGCGCGGAGGGCGCCGATCTCGTAGACCGCCCCCTCGGGCCCGCCGCCCGCGAGGGCAAGCCCGATCCGTTCGGTTCTCTGGTGGCCGCGGAGCTGCATGGGCGGGGTGTGTGCGTGGCGTCGAAGGTACCTCCATCCGGTGAACGGCGTTCACCCGGGAGGCCCTTCACAGGTGCGGCGCAGGAGCCGAAGCCCCCGCGCCGCACTCGGTCCGGTTGAACCGGGAGTCTCGGAGGCCTCAGGCCTGCTGCTCGGCGATCCGCGCGAGGGCGGCCTCGGCCTCGGCGCGGCCCTGGACCTTCTCGACGACGACGTCGCCGACCTTGACCTCATACCAGCCGCCACCGACGGCCTCCAGGCGGAGCTCCGGCCTGGCCGCGCGCTCCTTCTTCAGCTTCTCGATGTGGGCGGTGAGGCGCTCGACGCCGGCGGTGAGCTCGGCCACCTCCTCGCGCGTCGGCACCCCGAGGCGGCGCAGCGCGGCAGCGACGGCCTCCTGAAGGCGGTCTTCGGCCTTCCCGGCGGCCTCGCCGGCCATGTACCGGGCGTCCTGCACGCGGCCCTTGACGCCCTCCTCGATCCGGTCGGCGCGGGCGTCGACCTCCGCGCGGAGCCGCTGGAGCGTGTCGGCGCCGAAGCGAGGGAGCTCGACCTTAGGGAGCTCGACCTTCCGGCCCTTCTTAACCAGCTTCTTGAAGAGCTTGGAGCCCTCCTCTTCGGCGAGGGCGAAGGCGCCGAGGCCGGCCAGGAAAAGCTGTTCGGCCGACTCCTTCACGTCGGTCGTGGTCTCGGCGACGGTCTTCTGGACGGAGTCGGCGGTGGTGCGGACGAGGGTGACGGCGTCGTCAGCCGTCTTCTTCAGCTCGGTCTGGAGCTGCTGGGTGGCGGTTTTCATCGTCGTGAGGGATGGAAGCGGAGGGGAAGGTCGGGTCAGGCGTCGGGTGCGGGCGCCTCGGGCTCGCCGGGGTCGAGGTCGCGCAGGGAGGCTTCGAGGGCTTCGAGGCGCTCGCGGAGGCGGGCCATCTCGTCGCGCACCTCGCCGAGCGAGCCGGGGCTGATCCGGCTGAGGGAGCGCTGGACGAGGTCGGTCGCGCCGTCGCGCGCCTGGCGGAGCCGGGCCTCGACGGCCTCCTCGCCCGCCCGCAGCGCGCTCTCGCCGAAGCGGACGAGGTCGTGCAGGAAGCCGGGGGAGAATCCGCTCGTCCCGCGCCGCCCCTCTTCCGAGAGGATCTGCGTCAGGATGGCCGCCGTCACGTCCTCCCCGCTGCGGTTGTCGACCACCCGGATCTGCTGGCCGGTGCGGACCCAGTCGGCGAGTTCGTCGAGGGCGACGTACCGGCTCTCGCGGGTGTCGTAGAGCTTGCGGCTCCCGTAGCGTTTGATGAGGCGGGGCATGGACGCAGGGCAGGTTCGGCCGCATTGACGCATCGCGGCAAAGCAGGTTTCCGCGCCGCGTCAATTCACGCGACCTCCGCGTCCGCTTCCCGGATCTCCGGGATGAGCATGCACGCAGGGTGTGCTCTCCCGGACTTGATTCCTTCGGGATGCTTCGCACCGCACTCGGGGTCGCCAAGGAGGCCCGGAGTGCCTATGGGAAGAGCCCGTCAACTACCTTCATCGAGTCGAACTGGACCCGGTCCTCAGCTGTTGGCCGGCTATAGCGCTTCGGCTCCCGAGACCGCGTCGGCCGCTTGAGTGAACTCGCACCGGTATCGGCGAGGACTTGGTGTATCGTGGGGGCCCGGAGGCGAGGGCTGCCGCTCGGAGCAGCCCCTTGGATCAACCGCATGATCCGTCTAGCCAACCCCAAAAATCCACATGCCCATTTAGCTTTCTCCGATGCACCTCGTCATGATGCACATTGCAGAGTACGATGAGATTATCCTCTTCGTTGCTGCCGCCGTCTGCGTGGTGCTCGATGTGGTGAAGCTCCAGCAGCGCCCTCGGATCGCCCGGCTTCTGCCTCGTCGGCTCCCAGCCACAGCACCGACACCGGAAATCGTCGCGCTCCAGCACGGCCACGCGAACGGGGTCGGGGATGTTGCGGTCGTGCGGAGGCGACTGGCGGTCGGCCTCGAGCACGTAGACGCCTACGTCCAGGTCCGGCCGCCCGCTGCTGCGCGTTGCCACCGGCCAGCCTTCCTGCGTGCGTAGTTCACGCGTCCGTCGGCCCCATGCGGTAGCGCCGTTCGCCACGTAGCGTAGCTCCTCGCCGGTCACAGGCTTCTCGACGTTCTCGCGCAGGTACCGAAGGATGCGGTCCCGAACCGAGAGGTCGAGTTTCCGGATCGTGTTCGCAACGTTCCAGCGATGCGCGGCGTCGCGGTCCTGCTCGCCGATCAGGACGTAGTCGTCCGCCTTCATCTCCCGGATCACCGAGGCCGGTAGCTCCGGGCCGAAGAGATCGCCGATACCCTCGGCTTCCTCTTCTTCGAGCATCTCCTTCGCCGTCTGGCCGGAGTAGATCGGCCAGCCGAACTGCACCCGCAGCTCTCGGACTCGGCGGGCGTACTCCGAGATACCCGACACGACCCCGAGTTCATCCCCGGCGATGACGGTGAGCGGATAGCGACGCAGGTAGTAGAGGATGCGGCCGCGTGCCGAGTCGGCGTCGTCCTCGGGGACGAGCGAGCTGCCGAGATCGCGCAGCAGGTGTACTGCCGGCACGAGTGCCCGTACCTGCTCCCGCAGGTCATCCTCCTCGAGTCGGTGCTCGAAGTCGTCGAGGAGCTCGATGAGGCGGCGCCGGAGTTCCTCCGGATTGCCCGAGTGCGTTCGTCGTGATTAGCCTGCATAAAGCCTTCCCCAAGTGGATCAACTCTCAATCGGCGTCTGGCAGAGACGCTCACATCAGCTTACACACGACTAAATGAAAGATAAATATGGCACAAAATGGACGTGGGATGAGACGACACTTGCGTTGTACCTCTACTGCCAGATCCCATTTGAGCGGACGAAGCGCACAGAACCCGCTGTCCGCCGCCTCGCCAGCCTCATCGGCCGGACGCCGAGTGCCGTAGCTCGTAAGCTGGGAAATCTGGGAGCTTTCGACAAACGCCTGGCGGATCAGGGTATCTCCGGGCTATCGCATACAAGCCGACTGGACCGGGAAGTCTGGGAACAGTTCGAGGGGCGTTGGGAACAACTCGTCGAAACTAGCAGCCGAATCCTTGCTCGATTGGATCGAGGAGACCCGATTGCGGACACCGAGCAGGATGAGCCGCCAATCCTTCCTGCGTTTTCGGGGCCGACGGAGCGCGAGGCAGTTGTCCGCATACGGCGAGCGCAGACATTCTTCCGTCGAACCGTTTTGGCGAGTTATGGCGGAAGTTGTGCCTTCTGCGGCCTTGACATACCCGAACTGGTGGTTGCAAGCCACATCGTTCCCTGGGCAGTACGCGAAGACCTACGGGCAGAACCGCGTAACGGGTTGGCTCTCTGTGCCATCCATGACCGTGCCTATGACAGAGGACTTGTCGCCGTCGATTCGGATCATCGGCTGGTAGTGTCATCAAAAATCAGTCGCTCCCGATCAAAAGCTGTTGAAGCTATGCTCGGAGCGCTGGAGGGGCGCTCGATCATCCTCCCATCCAGGTTCCTTCCGCTGTCCGAGTGCTTGCGATGGCACGCAGAGAACGTCTTTCACCAAA
>CAZOJJ010000006.1:0-17622 GCA_964580105.1 uncultured Rhodothermales bacterium
CCGTAAGAGGCGTATCGCTTGTACTCGGTGGTGATGTAGCCCGCATCGCGGTCGGACGACTTGATGTCGTAGCCGCGGTCGAGGAAGGCGCGGGAGAGCGCCTGGTAGGCGTCGTCCTGCGAGGCATCGGGGGCCTGGATCTCGGCGCTCTGGATGTGGATGAGCGAGAGCGGGCGCCCCTCCAGGGCGCTGCCCAAGGCCGAGCAACCGGCGAGCGCGAGCACGGCGACGAGGGCGATGGCGGAGAGAGGCCGGTTCATGGGCGGTGAGGGTTGGGTGGTGTAGGGAAGCCGCGGAAGGGATCGCGCGAGCATCCTAGGAGCCAGCACCCATACCCCTCCTCACGCGATCGCGCCATTCTTAGGGGGTGCCACGGCACGCTGGGACCGAACCGCCCGGGATGCCTACCGCGCGAGGGCGACGTGACGGGAGGCGAAGACCGAGAACGGAGCCCAGCACGACGGCAACCGGAACGGGCGCTCCGCGTTCGTGGCGTCGATGCAGGCGATCAGTCGATCCCTCTGCGACCCTGAACCCGACCCAATCCAGTCGCGAAGGATCGCGGGTGTCGCCTCCTGCACCCATGCCTGGGCTAACGAGAGCGCCGCCGGTACGGGCGATCCGGCACGGACCTCTTGGTAGAACCGTCCCAGCAGGACCGTGGCGGCGGCATCGTCCACAGGCCAGAGCGCGGCGAGCACGTATCGGGCCCCTGCGAGGAGATACCCGGCCTGGAGTCCCACCACGTTAGGGCCTACGGCCCGGAGATCGACCGAGGCCGAGTCGCAGGCCGCGAGCGTGACGAGGGCGCAGCTCGAGAGATCGAGGTCGTAGGGCGAGGGGAGAGGCTCCAATCCGAAGTCGATGCGAGCCGCGAGGGGGTCCGAAGGGTTGGGGGCGGCGTGGGCCGCGATGTGGAGCAGGCTCGCCTTGCCGGCCTCGTCGGTCAGGCGGTTCGGGGACAGGGCCTCGGCAGAGACGCCGCCCAGGTCCAGCTCCAGCCCGGCGAACGGGGGGCCACCGCGTGGGGGGACGACGGCAACGGGGGCTCGGAGGGGGAGCGGGCAGGGCTCGACCGTAGCGAGGGGGAGGGGGAGCAGCGTGACGCCACCGGGGAACCGGTCCGAGAGCATCCGCCCGTTCACCGGGAGCGCGGCGAACGGGACGACGTGGAACGCGCGGTGCGGACGGACTGCGAGGGAGCGGCAGGAGGGCGGGCAGGACGCGACCAGCTCCTCGAGGCCGATAGCCTCGGCGAACCGGGCGATGGCCTCGTCGAGGCGGTCCGACCATAGAGGACGCGTCCAGGGATTGCGTGCGGTGGAGGCCGTGATCGTTGTGGCCAGCGCTTCGAGGGCCGCCGTCGCGTCGGGGCCGTGCCACCGGCCCCGCAGGGGGGCGTCGGGCGTCTGCAGCCCCGTCCAGAGCCCGTCGGGGCCGACGAACGTCGTGAGGATGGCTTCCCCCTTTCCCGGCACGAGGGGCAGGAGCGAGATGGGGGCCACGTTGTCTCCGCTGGCCTGCCACTGGGTGGCCAGGCGCGAGGGGGCCTGGGACTGCAGGGCTGAGAGCCGGCCCCGCACCGGCCGTAGCTCGTCGCGGAGACGGACGCCCTCCGTGAGGGACCTGCGGAGGGCCTCGTGCCGGATCGCGCCCGTCGGAGGGGACGGGTGCGTGGCTGTCTTCGAGCCCAGGCCTGCCATGAGGGTGAGGCCGTGGACGTGGAGGACCGCCTGGTGCGCCTCGTCTTCGGCCCCTGCTCGCGAGCAGAGCCTCACGTGATCGGCCAGGAACGGCCAGGCGTTCTCGGCGAGGAGGTGCGCGCGGTAGGGGTCGTCCGGGGCGAGGGCTGCGAGGTGGAGGGCCGCGCGGACCGTTTCGCGGGAAACCGCGAGGGGGTCGTCGGACACGCCGAGGGCCAGGAGCGACCGGGCGGCGCGAAGCCGGACGCTCGCGTGGGGGCCGGTGGGGAGACGGTCCAGGACCCGGGCGTAGAGTTCGGCGGCCTCGGGAGGGGAGGAGAGGGCGTCTGCGAGGTCGCAGAGCGCGTGGCCCCACCGCTCGCTGGCGCCGAGAGCTTCGAAGGTGTCGGCGGCCTCGCGGAGGAGTGCGGTCGGGTCCTGGCCCTGCGCAGCGAGGGCGGGCGCGAGCGCGGTCTGCGCCAGGGCCCGGTCGAGTGGAGGGGCCGGTAGGCGGGCGATGCCGGAGAGGAGGTCGATGCCCTCCAGGAACGGGGCGGAGGAGGGGGGGCTCCGGGCCAGGAGACTGCCCAGCGTGAGCGAGGCCGTTCGGACCAGTTCCTCGTCCCCTAGCTCTTGGAAGGCGGCGCGGGCGCGCCTCGCGGCCCCGATCGCGAGACGCACGTTGTCGGCCGGCTCGCCCCGGACGCGCTCGCCGTAGGCGGCGGCCAGGTTGAGGTCGGTGAGGGCCGCGTCGAAGGGGAGCAGGGGGTGAAAGAGGGCGCGTGCCGTCTCGAAGGCCTGGATGGCCCGCTCCAGGTTCTCTTCGGGGTCGCCGCGCAGGCGGGCCCCGTAGGCCACGCCGAGGTTGACGTGGAGCTTGGCCTCGTCGGCCAGGTGGAGGTCTTCGGGCGGAGCGTCGAGCACGTCTTCCAAAAGGCCGATGGCCGTCTCGATGGGGCCCGCTCCTCCGCGGGCGAGGGCCACCTTCGCCGCGGCCAGGGCCGCGATGGCGTGAAGCCTCGGGGGGAGTTCGGACGCGTAGGCCATGACGTCGGCGCAGCGGTCCGCGGCGGACGCCAGCAGGTCGGCCCACCCGCCCGAGTCGCCCGGTTGCTCGGCCTCGGTCAGCGCGACGACGGCGTCGAGCGTCGCCTCCGCCCAGCCGGCGCGGTCGGGAACGTCGAGGTAGCGTTCGGCGGCGGCCAAGAAGGCCGCGTATGCGTCCATCCCGCGGCAGGGAAGCTCGAGGAGGGCGGACCCCAGCGCGGCGTTGGCCTCGGCGTTGATCCAGGCGGGGCCGGCAGCGTTCGACAGGTGGACGGCGCGCTCGGCGGTGGCGACCGCGTCGGCGAGGTTCTCCGCGCGGTCGCCCCGGAGGCGGTGGGTGAGCGCGATCGCGACACGGGCACCGAGGTGCGCACGGTCGGCCGGGGCCTCATCGGGGGGGTAGACCTCGGCCGCAGCGGCGTAGAGCGCCAGGGCGCACTCGATCCGCGCGGCCCGGTCCGGGGTCAGCGAGACGACGAGGTGGTCGGCGAGGTCCGTCGCCGCGTCGGCGAAGAGTCCGGTGGAATCGGGGAACGCGAGGCAGGCCTCGCGGACGAGCGCGTAGAACGCGGCCTGGTCCTCGTCTCGGAGGGGGCGTGCTCCGGTGAACCGCTCGGAGACGATCCGCTCCGGCGCGACCCCGCGGGCGAAGTCTCCCAGGACCTCCTCCAGGAGGGCTTCGAGGGGTCGGGGGGTGTCGGGCATGGGCCCTTGCCGTACAGGGGGAGACCGGGGGGCTGACCCCTCGGAATCTACGGGTCTCGCCCGGAAAGATCCGATTCAGCGTCCCGACAGAGGCCCTCGCTCGCCCACGTGGGCCTCGGACCTGGGTGGAGCGGGGGCGTCGGAAACGCGGCAGGCCGGGCCGCCCCACCACGAGCGGCCCGGCCTCGGCCCGAGCGCGGGCGCCTCAGCACCGATTCTGGCGAAGCGCAGCCCGTCCCACCACCGCTTGCTCCGCACGTCCGGCGCCTCGCGCGTGCCGTAGCGTGGGAGCCATCGCTCCGGAGCGTGAGCGAGCTTAGGGCTCGGCCGACGCGCCGTACATCGCGCGATCACGCCATTCTCGAGGGAGGGCAGTGGGAGACGGGGGGCCTCCGCCCGAGAGGGGAGCCGCCGGGGGTTAGGGCGCCCCGGCCTCAGACCAGCCCGTTCCGGACCCCCTTCGCCGCGGCCTCGGCCGCCGTCCTGACGTGGAGCTTCGTGTAGACGTTGCGGAGGTGGGTGTCCACGGTGTGGGGGCTGAGGAAGAGCCGCTCCGCGATTCCCGCCTTCGTCCTACCCTCCGCAAGCTCGCGGAGCACGTCGCGCTCCCGCTCCGTGAGCGGCTCCTCGAGGGGCTCGGGCTCGGCGAAGTGGCCGAGGACGTGGCGCGCCACGGACGGCGCGAAGTAGGTGCCCCCCGCGTGGGCCTCCCGGAGCGCCGCGAACATCTGGTCGGGCGGCGTCCCTTTGACGACGTACCCCGACGCCCCAGCCCGGAGCGCGTCGAACACGGACGCCGGGTCGTCCAGCGTCGTGAGCGCGACGACGGGGAGGCCGGGGTACCGGCGTCGGAGGGCGCGCGTGCCTTCGATCCCGCTCGTGCCGGGGAGCTTGAGGTCCATCACCACGAGGTCGGGGAGCGAGCCCCCTGACCTGAGGTATGCCTCGAGCTCCTCGTACCGCTCGAACACCGAGTCGAGCCTGAACTCATCGGTCGTGCCGATGAGCCGCTCGAACGGCTCGCGGTAGCGTTGCTCGTCCTCGACGAGGCAGAGGGAGAGGGCCATGGTGGAGCCTACCGTCGGGCGCGCATCCGCGCATCGCGTGATCGCGCCATCCTGGGGGGCACGTCAGGCCTCGAACGACAGGGAGACGGTCGTGCCGTTCCCGGGAGCGGACGTGACGTCGAGGGCGCCGCCGAGCGCTTCGCTTCGCCGCTGGAGGGATCCCATCCCGCGGCCCTGGCCGTTCGTGGGGTCGAACCCGCACCCGTCGTCCTCGATCTCGACGCTCACTGCGCGCCCCGCGCTCGCCACGAAGGTGATCCGGACGGCGTCGGGTCGGCCGTGGCGGCTCGCGTTGTGGAGGGCCTCCTTGCAGAAGAAGAGGAGATGCCGGCGCGTCTCCATGCTCAGGGGGCGGTCGAGGTCCCCCTCGGTGGTGACGAGCACCCGGGCGTCGGGCAGGAGGGTCTCCGCCGAAAGCCGTATGCGATGGACGAGGTCGGCGAGCGTGTCGAGCCGGCCCTCGACGACCCACACGGTGTCCCGGAGGTCGCTGAGGAGCGCGCGGGCCTCCTCGGCGCGGGCGTGGACCTCGGCGCGGGCGGGCCCGTTGAGGGTCCGGGCGGCGACGTCGAGGGCGAGGGCGAGCCCGCCCAGGCGGCTGCCGACGTCGTCGTGGAGGTCGTCGGCGATGCTCCTGCGCGTCCGCTCGATCCGGAGGAGGTAGGCCACCCGCGTGCGGTATGCCCCCACGCCCAGGGCCGTGACCAGCGCCACGGCGAGCGCGATGAACCACGGCCGCTGCCACACCGGGGCGAGGACGAGGAGCTCCACGGAAGCCTCGGCGGCGAGGGGCTGGAGGGCCGGCCGGACGCGGAAGGTGTAGCGTCCGGGCGGGAGCTTCGGATACGCCGCTTCCGCGTGGTCGGTCGGTCGAGACCACGACGCGTCGAAGCCGTCGAGGCGGTATACGTAGCGCCGGGCGTCCGGGGCGGCGTAGTTGAGCGTGGCGAAGCGGAAGGAGGGGCCGCTCTGGTCGGGGCCGAGCGTGAGCGAGCGTATGAGGTGGGCGGGAACGCCAGGGACGGCCTCTTCGCCGTCGACCCGGAGGGCCGTGACGCGCGTGGGTGAGGGGCGAACCGAGGTGACGTCACCCGGACGGAAGAAAACGACGCCCTGCTCCGTCCCAAAAGCGAGCAGGTTTGGACCGAGCTGCGTGCAGGCCGGGCGGAGGAACCCCTCAGCCGGCAGCCCGGCGGCTGCGGCATCGGCCGTGACCTCACGAGATCGGAGGTCGAGTCTCAGGATGCCGCTGGCGGTGGCGACCCAGGTGCCGGAGGCGGTCGACAGGATGCACGACACGTGGGGGCGCGGGAGGTCGTCCTCATCGAGCACGCGCTGGGGCCGTCCGCCGTGCGGGATCCAGTCGAGCCCGCGGGTGCCCCCCGCCCAGAGCCCCCCGGGTGCCGTGGCGAGCGCTGTGACCCAATCATCGGCGAGCCCGTGAGACTCGGGACGGAAGCAGTCGAACGTCACTCCGTCGGTGGTCCTGCAGAGCCCGCTGCCGAGGGTTCCGGCCCACAACTCCCCCTTCGGCGAACGGGCGAGGGCGAAAACCGAACTCTCGGCGAGGCGCGGGGCGAAGACGGTCGTACCGGTTGGGGTTAACACGTGGGCGAGGCCGTCCTCGGCCGTCCCCATCCAGACGTCCTGTGGCGGGTCGATGGCGAGGGCGTAGACGTGGGCCGAGCGGAGCTCGGGAGGTGCCCCACGGATCGCGGGACTGAACGTCTCCGTCCGCGGGTCGAAACGGCAGACGCCGGCGCCTGACGTGGCGATCCAGAGCGCCCCGCTTGCGTCGAGCGCGAGGTCGAGCACGGTGTCGTGGCACAGCGAAGTAGGGTCCTCAGAGTCGTACTGGTACCGCCGGCAGCGGAAGGAGGCGGGATCGCACCGGTTGAGCCCCCCGCCAAACGTGCCCACCCACAGCTCGCCGGAGGGGGCGGGAAGGAGCCTCGTGATGCGAGGGCTGGAGAGGGAGGTGGGGTCCTCGGGATCGTGGGTGAGGAGGCGGTAAGGAGGCCGGGGGGGGCGATGGGCCAGGCCGCCCCAGGTGGCTGCCCAGACGCCTCCGTCAGCATCTACTTCGAGCGCCACGACCTCGTCGGACGGGAGCGCGTGCGACGCCCCTGGGCGGGCCGTGAACCGATCGAGGCTCCCCGTCAGCGGGTCGTAGAGGAGGAGCCCGCCCCCCCACGTGCCGATCCAGAGCCGGCCGGAGGGGTCCGTGTGTAGCGCGACGACGTGGCCCACACCGCTCTGTGCGGGGGAGACGCCTGCCGATTCACCGAGTGGAAGGGGAGCCACGGGGGTGTCTGAATTGCCGGCATGGAAGAGCCCGTGGCCGAGGGTGCCTACCCACATCCCGCCAGTGGGAGATGGAAGGAGCGCGTGCACGAACGTGTCGTTCGGCAACCCCTGAACGGGGCGGAAGGCTCGGGAGGAGGGAGGGAGAACCGCAAGCCCACGCGAGGTGCCGGCCCACAACGTGCCGTCGGAGGCGACGGCAAGGGCCGAGACGTAAGGGTAGGGGAGCCCGTCGGACTCACCGAAGCGCCGTACACGCAGGGTAGCGGGGTCCACGGCGTGAAGGCCGCCTGTGGTGCCGGCCCAGATGGTGCCGTCGGGCGCTTCCGCGAGGGCGACGACATTCCCGTCAGCGAGAGACGAAGGATCGCGCGGGTCGTGCCCGACGCAGTCGAACAGGGTGGAGGTAGGGCGCCTGCGGCAGAGCCCCTCTCTGGTGCCGATCCAAAGGGTCCCATCACGCGCTTCCAGCAGCGCGCCGACGTTGACGACGGCGCTAATGAGCGCTCCGGGAACCCGGGCGTCAGGCCTGAACACCTCTACAGTGTGGCCGTCGGAGCGGGCCAGTCCGACGTGGGTACCGATCCAGACGAACCCCTCGCCGTCCTGCAGGACCGCCGTGATGACGGTGGTAGGGAGACCGTCGAGGAGGCTCCACTCTACCTCCCGCTGCGCCCTCGCCTGTCGGGCGCACGGGAGCGCTGCGGCGAGAAGGGCCAGACCGAGCAAGAGCAATCGCGAGGGACGCAAGGCTACACTTGGGCTGTTCGGACGGCGGATGATACAATGCGCCGAGGAAAACCCACCTTCACCGGTTGTGCTACAGCGTGAGGTCCAGGGGGTTGAGTTCGGTTTCGCCCGCAGGGCGGGGGCGCCAGCCCATACGGACGGGGACCTCGTAGAGCCGAGGGGCCCCCAGCCGCCGCCAAAAGTGGACGAGGCCCGGTGCGAGCACGCGGACGACGGGTACCCCGATGAGCGGGTGCGTCTGGTCGACGACGTAGGCACGAAGGCCAGCGTCTCGGAGGGCTTCCGTGAGTGGCGCGAGGCCAGGCCCCAACGCCTTCGACGGGAGGGCGATGCATCCCTGTGGGACGAGATGGGGGTTGTCTTCTGGTGTCGCCGAGTCCACCCAGGGTGCCGGGTTTCGGTAGGCCGGGTTGTCGGTGGCCGGGATGAGCTGGGCGAGCTCGCCGGCGGCGCGGAGAGCGGCCTCGGCGAATGTCGCTGCTGCCCCGAATCCGAGCGTCCAGCCGGGGGCACCTGCCATGCGTCTTGAGACGGCAGCGACCGTGGGTACCCCGAGGTCCGTGGTGATGTCGAGGAGGTCGAAGGTGCGACCTGTAGCCTCGAACGCCTCTCGCATTCGGATGAGGCGCTCGTCGCTGCTCGTGTCGAGATCGAGGGCCGGGCAGGGGATGCGGTTGTACCACCAGATCGCCGCAGCATCCCGCTCGATGAGCTCGAGGAAGCCACCGGTGGCTGCGGCCTCCGTTGTAGGGCCGGCCGCGCAACCGTTGGAGGTGGCAAGTGCGAAGCGAGTCCCCTCGAAGGGGTAGCCGTAGAACGCCGCGGCTGCGGGGAACCACATGGGAGGCCATTCATGGGCTAGCGGCCAGGCCCGCACCCAACGCGTTCTCGCGTGGACGTCGAGGTCGTGCGGGACGGTCAGGGGGGTGGGCGGCCCCGGCTCTGAGGGGCACGCGCGCTGCGAGGCGCTGAAGAGGTCTATCGCGCTCGGGAGGAGGGCCTCGTCTCCGAGGTCGGCGGCGGTGGCCTCACGGGTCGGGATGAGGGACCGGTAGCACCCGGAGATCCGCTCGACTGCCTCGAAGACCGCCGAGCGCGCGGCCTCCTCCGGGCTCCAACCCTTCCCGCCAGCTACGTGCTGCTCGTTCAGCATGAGGCCGTCGAGGGAATCGGGGCGGTCGAAGAACCGGTGCCTGACGACGGCCGCGAACGCGCCACCTGTGGCGCCGAGGAGCCGAAGGTCGCGCGCGACTCCCGTGACGGGGCTGACGAGCCGTCGGAAGTCCGGCGGGGGGGGATGGGGGGTGAGTAGAGGAGACTCCTCGGCCAGCGGCTTCCCGCAGGCAGAGCAGTGAGGGAGCCGGTCGAGGGGGTGGCGCTCGGTCAGGTCTGCGGAGCCCGATGCGACCTTCGTCCATTGGTTCTCGAGCTCAGAAATCTCGCCATATGCCGTGAAGGTGGCGACGGTACCGGCGAGTTTGTTGGCCACCGCTCGTGCGATGGACGCGCTCTCGCTGAGACGAGGGTCATCGAGGGCCCGTGCCGGGCGGTTGTGGCGGAGGCGGGCGGCCAGGCATTCCCAGCAGGCCGACCGTCCGGGGCGGAAGACGCTCACCCAGGCCTCCGCTCCGGAAGGGACGACGAGAAACCAGGGGCGTCCGGCTCGGAGCGCCGTAGCGTTTTCCTCGCGCAGAGCGTCGTCGAGGGGGTCTCGTACGACGATAATGCGGAGGGGTCGAGCGTCGCGGTCGTAGGAGAAGCCCCACTCCAGGAGAGCTTCTCGAAGGGCGTCGGTGCGAGCGTCCAGGCCAACGACCACCGGGGCGAACGTGCTGACCGCGACGGCCGCTTCTGCTGGAGGGGTGTTGGTGCCGCGCCACAACGCAGCGGCGGCAGGGGAGAGAGGGGCGGGTAGCTCCAGGAGTATTCCCTCGGCGATGAGCGTCGCCACGGCATCGTGCACCGAGGCCGGGTCGAAGTTCGGAGGCAGCGCGGCGGCGAGGCCGGCACGGGAGTGGGGAGACGTGGCGAGGACGAGCAATACCGCCCGCAACGCAGGATCGCGGGTGACCTGGAATCCGTCTTCGGCTTCGATGACGGCGCCGTCCTCGATGAAGAGGGGCGTGACGTGTGGTGCGAGGTGGAGGTGCGTGTCCATCAGGGTGGGCGTAGCTGTGCCATGCGGGTTGGATCTCCAATAGCCCCAGAAAGGGGCCTGGGGGCCCCATTGGGGTCCCCAGGCGTACCGTTCAGCCCAGCCCGCAGGGCTGGCAGAGGGTCGTGATGTCGGCAGCGCGGACCGGGAGGTCACGGCTGTCCCAGATCAGACCCGTGAACAGCGGGCTGTTGGAGGGGGTAAGCATGGCACTGGGGGTTTGGTTGTACGACACGGGCCCGAGGTGGCCCGCTTACCCCTCATTGTGCTGGCGCCTCAGCAGTGAGACAGCCCCCTCAAATAAATCTGCGCCGGCGGCATTGCGTTGTGCCACGGTGGCTACCAATCCCTTACAGCAAACCGCGTCTTATCCGGTCAAACCATCGCTGAAGCCGGACTCCGTATGCGTCGAGTTCCTCGGGTGAGGTGGATGCAGGGGGCGCTGGGACGACGGAGCCTCCCTTGGAGCCACGGCAGAGAACGGCTCCCACGGCCGCCTGCCACGTTCGAGGGAAGTCGTCGGGCGGATCGTCGAGGAGATCGAGCCTGTAGGCCTTTCGAACGGCGGGCCACGCATGCGTGAGGTCCTGCGACAGGGGGTGCTCGTGCCCTGCGATGACGCGGGCTACCTCAGGCCAGGGAAGCTTTGGGGAGGTACAGCCGTACTTCACTGTCGCGACTACGAGCCACCGGACCCGAGCGTTCGGATCCGGGATACCCGCGACTGCGACATCGCGAAGGATGCCGTATGCGTCGAATGCCCCCTCGGCTTGCTCCTGGTCGAGTCGTACCTCGTCGAGTGGTACATCATCGAGAGGGTTGCGGAGAGAGAGCTTGCGGACCTCGTTCTTGAACCGGCTCTTGACCACTCTCTCCGCGTACGTCTTGAGGGAGGCGCCTTTCGAGGCGTCGTACTTCGGGATCGCCACGTAGCGTAGGGCGTCCCGAGCGGCCTCGTAGAGCTCGGGAGCCCACCTGGGGCGCTGCTGGCGCTTCGCCTCGGCGTGGGCTGCGCGCTCCAACCAGGGGGCGTGGCGCCGGACGAGTTCCTCTGCCATGAGGGACACGCTGCGAAGGAGCTCCTCTTCGCTCCAGTTCGTGAAGTCGCCGTCGGTCATGGGGCCGCGCGGGAAGGCGAGATGACGACGCGATCCCCCTCCCTCAGCGTGGAGAGGGGCAACCCGATGGGGCTTGGGTGAAGCGGAGCACTCCAGACGGTTTCGCCGCTTCTCCGTACCTCTAGCGTGAGGCCTTTCGGGGCTGCCGACACGAGCAGCGACGGTCCTTCTGGCGTGTCGGCGGCGAACGAAAACGTGAGTGAGGCCGTGCCGAGGGTCCCCTCGAGTGAGAGCCCGGCATCGAGGACGGCTTCTACGTCTTCCGGAGTGACGGTGGGGTCTTCCTCCGTTCCTCGTAGGGCTGGACCTGGGCGAGGACGGAGGCCAGCCCTCACCCAGCCTACCAAAATGATCGCAGCGATGAGGGAGGCGACCGCGGCCTCACCGGCGACTTGGGCAGTTACCGTTCCCCCGATAGGGTGCAACCCCCTGAGGGCGAGTTCGAGTGTTGCAGCCCGGCGAACGACGACCGCCAGATCCTCGTCTGCCGTCACGTCCTCGAAAGGCGATAGGTTGCCCAGCCGTTCACCATCGACGATCGCCCGCAGGACATCGGTAGGAAGGTCGGCCGTCTGGTCGATGATATCGTCATATCTACCGGCTATGGCTTCTTCCAGCCCCGTAGCATCCCCACGCTCGACGACGGCGTCCGAGAGCTCCCAGGCGCGCTCCGGCTCGGGTACGTCTTCGTCCATGTAGAGGATGACGCGGGCCGGCCCGAAGTCCATGCCCGCGAGGGAAGCGACGTACGCCGCCCATCGGCTGACAGGCACGACGACCGTTTGGTTCTCTAAGAGCTTACCCGCTCCGAGCTGCAACGATGTATGACCGGGCAGGTCGATCCCAGAGTTGTCGGGACTGAACAGCCAGAGTTGCCGCTGAGACATCGGCTCGTCGTGTGGGGGCCAGATCTGGCTTCTAATGTACTATCGCTGCCAGATCTGGCTGCAGCTACGGCAAAGCACACTCCCACCGCACATCGGTAGGAGAGCGGTCGTTAAAGGAGAGGCCGTTACCTACCGATCAGTTCTGGGGTTTTTACCTTTCGCTCCCTGCCACTAGTCCTATGACAAGGTCATAGTGAGGGGTAGAGCCGTCGCAGCTTCACCCTGGCATCCTCCGTCGTGAACTGCCACGCCACCGTCGCGCCATCGGCGTTCCGAGCGGCCACCCACGCTTCGGCCTCCCGACGCAGCGCCGAGACCGTCCCCAGCCGTCGGTGCCCGAGGCATTGCCGCACCAGCGCCGAGAACTCGCACTCGACCACGTTGAGCCACGACCCATGCACGGGCGTGTGGACGAACTCGACCTTCGCGGCGAGCCTTCGGGCCTCCCCCGGCGCGAACGCCTCGTAGAAGGCCGCTGCCCCGTGCGTGTTGAGTTGGTCGCACACGAGCCGGACTCGCTCCGCCTCGGGGTAGACCTCGTCGCAAAGCTGGCGGACGACGCCAGCGAACTCGGCGCGCCTCCGCCGCGGCAGCACCCACACCCGACGGCGAGCCGTGAGCGGCTCGAAGGCCAGCATGGCACAGCAGAGCCCGCCTCGCGTGTACTCGTGGTCCTGCCGGGCGTCCGCGCCGGGCCGCATCGGCAGCGGTGTCCGGCCCTCGGCCTCGCCGACGAGCGCGCACGGCCGCTCGTCGAAGCACACCACTGGGCGCCGTGGGTCGTAGGGCTCGGCGTAGACTGAGAGCACGGCCTCCATGTCGGCCACGAAGGTCCCGCCCCGGCCAGGCGGGATCACCCACTGCTTGACGCGGTGGGGACGCAGCCTGTTTTCTTGAGCCTCTGCCGAACGGTCTCACGGCTCACCGGTCCGACGAGCCACCCCTCCTCCAGCCCCAGCGTGACGTAGCGGTCGGCGAGCAGCCGGACGGTCCATCGAGCACGGCCCTCGGGCGGCTCCGAGCAGGCGAGGGCCACGAGGTGGGCCTTGGCCGTGCCGTCGATCTTGGGCGGCCGCCCGGGGCCCCCCTTGCGGGTGCGGATCGCCTCGCCGAGCCCCTCGGTGCAGTAGCGGTGCCGGGTGCGGGCGACGGTGGCGGGACTGATACCGAGCGCGTCGGCGGCCTTCTCATCAGTCCAGGCTGGGCCGTCGTCGGAGGCGTCGGTGAGCAGGAGTGCTCGGGCGTGGGTGATGGTGCGGGCATGAGCGGAGCCGATACGGGTGATCCGGTCGAGACGGTCGCGCTCGTCGTCGGAGAGCCGAACGACGTACTTGGCGGGCATGGCGGTTGAGGCTTGTGGTACCTCAACCTAGCATCAGTCGCTTGTCAGAGGACTATGAAGGCACACGCCTCGCGCGGACCTCCTCCAGCCGGGAGCGGGTCGCCGCCGTCCGCCGGTGCTCGGCGCCCAGAAGCCGGCGGTTGAGCGCGAGCGCCTCGACGAGCACGGCCTCGGCTTCGGCCCACCGCTCCTGCCCGTGCAGCACCTGGCCGAGGTCCATGAGCGTCCGCGCCACTTCCGGATGCTCCGGCCCCAGGCGGGCGCGGAGGCGGGCGAGGCCGTCACGGAGCAGGGCCTCGGCCTCGGCGGAGCGGCCGTCCTGGTCGAGGAGGACGGCGACGAGCCGCTGCGAGGTCAGCGTGAGCGGGTGGTCGCGCCCCAACAGCCGCCGGCGCAGGGTCCACGATTCGCGGACCATCGGTTCGGCCTCGCCCAGACGCCCCGCGTTCTTCAGGGTCACCCCGAGGTTGAGCAGGGCGGACGCCACCGCCGGGTGCGCCTCGCCGAAGATGGCGCGGCGGATGGCGAGCACCTCCCGGTAGCGCGGCTCCGCCTCCTCGGGCTGGTCCAGGTTGGCGTAGGCGAGGGCGAGGTTGTTGAGCACCGTCGCCACGCGCGAGTGGTGGGGGCCCAGGAGGCGCCGGCGGATGGCGAGCGATGCTTCGAGCAGCGGGATCGCCTCCTCGCTCCGCGACAGGTAGATCAGCGTAAGGCCCAGGTTGTTGAGGCTGCTGGAGACCTCCTCCGAGGTGTCGCCGAAGAGAACGCGGCGGCGGGCCAGTGCCTCGCGGTGCATCTGCTCGGCCGCCGCGTAGTCGCCCTGCTGCCACGCGACGATCCCCAGTTCGTTGACGCTCTCGGCGAGGGCGGCGTCGGCATCGGGGAGGAGCGCCCGGCGCTGGGCGAGGGCGAGGCGGTGGAGGCTGTCCGCCTCGGCGTAGCGGCCCTGGTGGCGGCGGATGACGCCGACCTCGTAGAGCGCCTCGGCCACGAGCGGGTGCGCCTCGCCGAACAGCGCCCGGCGGGCCGCCAGCGCGGCGGCCAGGAGCGAGTCGGCCTGGGCGAAGTCGCCGAGCTTGGCGTAGAGGAGGGCCATCGTGACCTGCATCTCGGCCTGCACCTCCGGCTGGTCGGCGAGCTGCTCGCCGATGCGGGCCCGGCCCTCGTCGAGGAGGTCGCGCGCCGTGGCGGGCTCGTCGCGGTCGGGGTCGGCGGCGTCGAAGAGGCCGACGACGAAGTCCTTGATCTGGGTGGCCGTCGCGGCCTCGCGGGCGGCGCGGTCGCGTTCGTCCGCGAGGCGGGCGGTGTAGAACCCGACGAGGCCGACCACGAGCAGCGACGCCGCGAGCACGCCGACGACGGCCGGGCGATGCCGACGGACGAACTTGCCGAGGCGGTAGCGCACGGTGGCGGGGCGGGCCTCCACGGGCAGCCCGTCGAGGTAGCGGCCGAGGTCGGCCGCCAGGCCCTCGGCGGTGCCGTAGCGGCGGCCCGGCTCCTTCGCCAGCGCCTTGAGCGTGATGTTGTCGAGGTCGCCCCGGAGCTGGCGCCGCAGGCCCTCGACCGTCGCGCCGCGCGCCTCGCTGACGGCCTGCGGCGAGGTGCCGTCGGGGAGGACGTGCGTGAGCGCCGTCGAGGGCTTCGTCGGCTCCTCCTCCAGGATGGCGCGGGCGGCCTCGTGCCGGAGCCGGCTCGGCAGGCGGTAGGGCCGGGTCCCGACGAGCAGCTCGTAGAGCAGCACGCCGAGCGCGTACACGTCCGACGCCGTCGTGACCGGCTCGCCCCGGACCTGCTCGGGGCTGGCGTACTCCGGCGTCATCATCTGCATCCCCGTCAACGTCACCGGGCCGGTGGGCGCGGGCGCCTCGTCGAGGAGCTTGGCGATGCCGAAGTCGAGCAGCTTGACCGTCCCGTCCTCCGTGACGAGGATGTTCGACGGCTTGAGGTCGCGGTGGACGACGAGGTTCTGGTGGGCGTGCTGGACGGCGCGGCAGACGGTCTGGAACAGCCGCAGCCGCGCGCGCGGCGGGAGCCGGTGGCGGTCGCAGTAGTCCGTGATGGAGACGCCCTCGACGTACTCCATCACGAGGTAGGGGAGGCCGTCTTCGGTGAGGCCGCCGTCGTAGAGCGCGGCCACGTTGGGGTGCTGGAGGGAGGCGAGCACCTGCCGCTCGTGGCGGAACCGCCGGAGCACCTCGCCGAGGGCGAGCCCGCGCCGGACCACCTTGATCGCCACGCGCTGCTCGAACTGGCCGTCGGCGCGCTCGCCGAGGTAGACCGTGCCCATCCCGCCCTCGCCCACCTCGCGGACGATCCGGTACGGCCCGACGTGCCGTCCGACGAGCGAGGCGGCGGCCTCGGCCTCTTCCACGAGCGGGACGGCCAGCGCGGCGGCTCCTTCTTCGAGCACGGCGTCGTGGGTGTCGGCCAGGGTGAGGAGGTGCTCGACGTGCCCGCGCAGCTCGGCGTCGCTCCCGCACGCCTCGTCCAGGAAGCGCCGCCGCTCGGCCGGGGGCAGGTCGAAGGCCTCGTCGAGGAGGCGGTCGACCTCGTCCAGTCGGTCCAGGAAGCTCGGCATCGGTGCGGGAGGGGCGGGCTACGTCGGCAACTACGTCGGTAACACCGTCTGGGGCTAGGCCCCGCCAGCGCCCTCCTCGTCGAGGAGGGCGGCGAGGTAGAGCTTGGCGCGCGCCCAGTCGCGCTCGACGGTCCGCACCGAGGCGTCGAGCGCGGTGGCCGTTTCCTCCACGCTCATCCCGCCGAAGAAGCGGCACTCGACGACGCGGCCGAGGCGGGGGTTGCGCGCCGCCAGCCGCTCCAGCGCGCCGTCCACGGCGAGGAGCAGGTCGATCGGGGCCTCGCGGGCGGAGTGCTCGTCGAGCAGCGTCAGCGCCCGGCGGCCCCCGCCCCGCTTGAGGCGGCGCTGGTCGCGGGCGTAGTTGATGAGCACCTGCCGCATGGCGCGCGCCGCCAGCGCCAGGAAGTGCGCCCGGTCGTTGACGGCGACCTCCTCGGCCCCCATGAGCTTGAGGTACGCCTCGTGGACGAGCGCCGTCGTGTTGAGCGTGTGCAGCGGGCTCGGGCCCCGCCGCTGCGCGTGGGCCAGCCGCCGCAGCTCGTCGTAGACGAGGGGGAAGAGGACGCCGAGTGCGCGCTCGTCGCCTTGCTGCCACTCGTGGAGCAGAGCGGTGACCTGGGGGGGAGGAGCCATCGCGGAGGGGGCGGCGTGGGGCCTTAGGATACTCCCTCCGGCCCGGGCGTGCTCCCGGGGCGCCCCGCGAAGGCGGCGTCAGCCCGTCCGCGTCAGCCCGTCCGCGTCAGCCCGTCCGCGTCAGCCCGTCCGCGTCAGCGCCAGCAGCGTCACGTCGTCGAACGGCTCGGCGCCCTGCGCGTGCTCGGCCAGCGCCGCCTCGACGCGGCCGAGGAGGGCGTCGGCGGAGGGGGCCGGCGCGGCGAGCAGGTCGAGCAGGTGCGCCTCGCCGAAGAAGGCGCCCTCGGGGCTCTGGGCGTCCGAGGCGCCGTCGGTGAAGGCGGCGAGGGTAGCGCCGGGGGCGAGCGTGAGGGCCCCGGCGGCGAGCGGCACCTCCGGCATCAACCCGAGCGCCGGCCCGGTGGGGGGCAGCCGCGTGCGCCGCCCCGCCGCGTCTACGACGAGCGGCGCGTCGTGCCCGGCGTTGACGTAACGGAGGTGGCCCGACGCCGGGTCGAGCGCGCCGAAGAAGACCGTCGCAAACATGTTGGCGCGGTCGTGCGTCGTCGCGATGTAGTCGTTGACGGTGCGGGCGACGTGGAGGAGCGGGTCGTCGGGCGGTGGCCCCGAGGCGGCCTGGGCGGTGGCGCGGAGGAGGCTCCGGAACAGCGCCATGAACAGCGCCGCGCCGACGCCCTTGTCGCACACGTCGGCCACGACGAGGCCGAGCCGCCGGCCGCCGGCGTCGTCCTCGGCCGGCATCCAGAAGGCGTCGTAGAAGTCGCCGGCCACCTGGCGGGCGGGGCGGCACCGCGCGGCGAGGTCCCAGCCGGGCGCCGCCGGGAGCGTCTCGGGCAGGAAGCCCCGCTGGATCTCGCGGCCGATCTCCAGCTCGCGCTCCAGGCTCCGGGCGTACGCCCGCTCCCGGTCGTGGAGCCGCTTCACCGCGAGGCTCGACTCGACGCGCGCCTTCAGCAGCGTGGCGTCGAACGGCTTCGGCAGGTAGTCGGCCGCGCCGAGCTGGACGCAGCGGACGACGCTCTCCATCTCGTCCACGGCCGAGATCATGACGACGGGGATGTGGCGCCACGTCTCGTGCGCCTTGAGCCGTTCGAGCACCTCGTACCCGTTGACCTCGGGCATCATGATGTCGAGGAGGACGAGGTCGAAGTCGCCCGTCTCGACCATCGCGAGGGCGCGGCGGCCGTCCTCGGCCACGGCCACCTCGTAGCCCCGGCGTTCGAGCCGCCGCGCGAGCATGTCGCGGTTCATCTCGTTGTCGTCGACGACGAGAATCCGAGCGGGTCCCGAAGGAGGATGGGCGGAAGGGCCGTCGGGGGAGGGTGGCATGAAGGGAGCGAAGGCGTGCTGCGCA
>CAZOJJ010000006.1:17722-88103 GCA_964580105.1 uncultured Rhodothermales bacterium
AGGCTAGACCGCAAGGCTAGACCGCAAGGCTAGACCGCAAGGCTAGACCGCAAGGCTAGACCGCAAGGAGGCGGCGGAGGTAGGGCAGCTCCGCCTCGGCGGCGCGCTCGCCCTGCTCGATGATGAACGGGATCAGGTGGCTGTCGGTGACCGAGAGGTGCCGCCCGAAGTCGGGCATGACGGGTACGATCTCGGCGTGGTGGACGGCGCTGTAGAAGCTGTACGTCGAGCGCAGCAGGTGGTCGATGGTGATGGACGTGGTCTGGCTGACGACCTTCGTGATGGACCCGAAGGCGCCGTGGGGCGCGTTCTCGAACCCCATCGCGATGATGACCTCGCACCCCTCGCGGATGGCGACGTCGATGGGGAGCGGGTTGGAGGCGCCGCCGTCGATGAGGAGGCGGCCGCCCACGGGCCAGGGCCGCAGGAGGATCGGGAGGGAGATGCTCGCCCGCACGGCGTCGGCGACGCGGCCCTCGGCGAGCGTGACCTTCTCGCCCGTCCGCAGGTCGGTGGCGCCGATGAACAGGGGGATGCGCGCGTCGGCGAAGGTGGCGTCCCCGTAGAGCGCCTCCATCACCTCCCCGATGCGCGTGTCGTCGAGGAGGCCGACGCGCTCGGAGAAGCCGAAGAGCCGGGGGAGCGCGGCGCGCAGGAGCGAGCGGTAGCGGAACCGGGCGAAGAGCCCGTTCCACATGTGGTGCGTGCGCGCCTCGGCGTCGAGGGCGTCCTGGCCGAGCGCGAGGGCGGCGGCGTAGATGCTCCCCCCGCTGCACCCCACGGCCACGTCCACCTCGATGCCCTCGCGCTGGAGCACCTTCCAGAGGCCCACGCCGGCGGCGCACTTGATGCCGCCGGACCCGATGACGAGGCCTACGCGGGGCCGCGAAGGCGCCGGCCTCGGGGCCGAGGCGGGAGGAGCCGGGGTGGGCGTGTAGGACGACGTCATGGCGGGCGGCCTCACGCGGTCGGGGCGGGCTCGAGGACGCGGTGGAGGTAAGGGGCCACCTCCTCGGCCGCCCGCTCGCCCTGCTCGATCACGTACGAGATCTTGTCCGTGTCCAGGAGGCCGACGTGCTGGTCGAACTCGGGGAGGACCGGGATGATCTCGGCGTGGTGGGCGAGGTTGTGGAACGAGTAATTCGCCCGGAACAGGTTGTTCGTGTAGATGCTCGTGACCTGGAAGGCGAAGCGGGCGCCCGACTTGATCCGCCGGGGGTAGGCCGCCTCGAAGCCCATCGTGAGGATGAGGTCGGCGCCCTCGCGGATGGCCACGTCCACGGGCATGGGGTCCGAGAGGCAGCCGTCGCAGAGGAGGCGGTCGCCGAGGCGCCACGGCTTCCACACGAACGGGACGGCGATGCTGGCGCGGACGGCGTCGAAGAGGGGGCCGTCCGAGAGCACCACGCGCTCGCCCGTCATGAAGTCGGTGGCGACGAGGTGGAGCGGGATCTTCGCCTCCGCGAACGTGCGCCCCCCGAAGGGCGGCGTGATGGCCCGGTTGAGCGGGCCGTCGTCCACCATGCCGAAGGTGCCGTCGAACGGGAAGAGCCGCGGCAGGAGCGCGCTCAGGATGGCGCGCGTGTCGCGCTTGGCCATGACCTCGCGCGTCCAGAGGCGGCGCGTCATCGCCTCGCTCTCGGCCAGCGAGGTGCCGAGCCCCATGACGGCGGCGTAGATGCTGCCCCCGCTGCACCCCACGACGAGGTCGATGTCGATGCCCTCGCGCTCGAGCACGCGCCAGAGGCCGAGCGCGGCGGCGCACTTCACGGCGCCCGAGCCGATCACGACGGCGACGCGCTTGCGGCGAGGGGCGGGAGCGGGCGGGATGGTTTCCATGGCAACGGGATGGATGAGGGACGGACGGTTGGCGCGGGCCCGGCGTCCGCAGGCCGAGGCGGACGACACTACGGACGACGGGCCACGGACGACGGGCCACGGACGACGGGCCACGGACGACGGGCTAGCCGGCGTAGCTGGCGACGGCGGCCTCCACGTCGTCGTAGAGGCGGAGGATGCTGGTGAAGCCGCTGAGCTGGAGCACCTTGTGCACCTTCTCGCCGACGGCCGCGAGGCGGAGGTCGCCGCCGCTCCGGCGGGCCTCCTTCATCGCGCCGAGGAGGGCGCGGAGCCCGGCGCTGCTCGTGTAACCGACGCCGGCCAGGTCGCCGACGAGGTGGACGCGGCCCTCGGCGATGGCGCCCTGGAGCGTCGTGAGCAGGTCATCGGCCGTGACGGTGTCCACGTTGCCCGTGATGGCGGCGACGGTGACGGCGCCGCGCTCGGCCAGCTCGATCCGGAGGTCGTGGGTGTAGGTGCTGGGGGTGTCGGAAGCCATGTCGGTTCGGGTCAGGATGCGTCGTCGGGGGCGGCCCGGCGCTTCGTGAGGGTGATGCGGTTGCCCCGGCGAGGGAGTGCCTCGTAGCGGACCTCGTCCATCAGCGCACGGACGAGGTGCCAGCCGAGGCCGCCCACGCGGCGGTCGTCCCACTCGGACGCCAGGTCGGGGGCGGGCGCGTCGGCAGGGTCGAAAGGAGGGGCTTCGTCTTCGATCACGACGGTGACGGTGGCCCCGTCGGCGCGGAAGGCGAGGCGGAGCGGGCCTGCCTCGGCGCCGTCGTAGCCGTGGTGGATGACGTTGGCGGCCACCTCCTCGACGGCGAGCTGGAGCGGAAACGCCGCGTCCTCGCCGACGCCCGCCTCGGCGCAGGCCCGCTCGACCCAGCCGAGCAGGGCGCGCAGGTTCTCCAGGCGCGCCTCGAAGGCGATGGTCGCCGCGCTCATCCGTCCACCTCCGAACCGCTCATCCGTCCACCTCCGACCCGCTCGGCAGCCACCGCTCGATCTTCGCGAGGAGCCGCTTCAGGTCCACCGGCTTCGTGTCGAAGTCGTCGCAGCCGGCGGCGCGGGCCTTCGCCTCGTCGTCGGTCATGGCGTGGGCAGTGAGGGCGATGACGGGGACCGTGGCCGTCTCGGCCTTGATCCGGCGCGTGGCCTCCCAGCCGTCGAGGACGGGCAGGCTCATGTCCATGAGGACGAGGTCGGGCCGCGCCTCGCGCGCCAGGCGCACCCCCTCGGCGCCGTCGAGGGCGAGGATGACCTCGTAGCCCCGGCGCGCGAGCCGCCGCGAGAGCATGTCTCGGTTCATCTCGTTGTCTTCGACGAGCAGGATCTTCTTCACGGCAGGGCGGCGTCAGGGGAGGGGACGGGCTGCGCCTCGGCGGCGCCGAGGAGGCGGCGCACTTCGGCGAGGACCACGAGCTGCGGGGCCGTGCCTTTCTGGAGGATGCGCGTCGCGGGCGCCCCGAGCCGCCGGCGCTCCTCGGCCGAGACGTCCTTTGCCGTGAGCACGACGATGGGGGTGTTCGGGCAATTGCGCCGGAGGCGCTCGGCGAGCTCGAACCCGTCGGCGCCGGGCAGGAGGAGGTCGAGCACGACGAGGGCGGGGCACGCGCGGTCGAGCAGGCCGAGCGCCGCGCGTCCGTCGGCGGCCTCGGCCACGCACCAGCCCTCGCGTTCGAGCCCTCGCCGGAGCAGCTCGCGCGTCTGGTCGTCGTCCTCGACGACGAGGATCACATCGGCCCCGTCGGGAGGGAGGTGGCTGGCTGCCCCGACCGCGTCGCCGAGGTGGACGGAGCCGGCCTCGGGCGGGGGTGCGGCCTCCTCGCCCCGGGGCAACCGGACGGTGAACGTGGTCCCGACGCCGACCGTGCTTTCGAGCGTGATGTCGCCGCCGAGCATCTGCGCGAAGTGGCGCGAGATGGTCAGGCCGAGGCCGGTGCCGCCGAACTTCCGGCTCGTGGAGGCGTCGGCCTGGACGAAGGGCTGGAACAGCCGCGCCTGCTGCTCCTCGGTCATCCCGATGCCGGTGTCGCTCACGCGGAAGCGCACGTCCGCCCCGGCCGCCTCGACGGTCAACGTGATGGCGCCGTCCTCGGTGAACTTGCTCGCGTTCGAGAGCAGGTTGAGGAGGATCTGGCGCACCTTCGTGAGGTCCGACCGCATCGAGGCCGGGGCGCGCTCGGCGTCGACGGTGAGGCGGTTCCGGTTCTTCTCGGCCAGCGGCGTGATGGTGGCCGTGACGCCGCCGAGCAGCTCGTCCACGGCGAACGTCTCGACGTGGAGCTCCATCCGGCCGGCCTCGATCTTCGAGAGGTCGAGCACGCCGTTGATGAGGTCGAGGAGGTGGCGCCCGGCGGCGCGGATCTTCTTCAGGTCGGGTGTGAGCGCGTCGTTGCCGGTGTCCTCGGCGTCTTCCATGAGCATCTCCGAGTAGCCGATGATGGCGTTGAGCGGCGTGCGCAGCTCGTGGCTCATGTTGGCGAGGAACTGGCTCTTGGCCCGGTTGGCGACCTCGGCTTCGCGCCGGGCCTCCTCGGCCTCCTCGCGGGCGGCGAGCAGCTCCTCGCTGTAGGTCTGGATCCGCGCGTTCTGCTCGGCCAGCTGCTTGCGCCGGGCGATGGCCTGCTGCGTCAGGCTCCGCACGGAGAACAGCAGCCCGAAGATGTAGAGGGCGATGCCGACGATGCAGAGCGCGGCGGTCAGCGTGCTCGATTCCGGCTGGACGCCGAAGCCGCCCAGGACGTTCGCGGCGAACGCCGAGGCGGCCAGGCCCGTGAACGAGGCGAGCCCCAGGCGCACGCCGCCCACGCTGATGGCGGCCGAGACGCCGATGAGCACGGCGGCGGCCGTGGGCCAGAGGTTGAACGAGAGGACGCCCGTCCACGCGCCCAGGACGGCGCCGTCGACCACGGTGTTCGCCTGCTCGGCCCGCTTGGCGTCGCGGCTGCGGGAGGAGGCCAGGAAGGCGAGGTGCGGCCACGCCAGGATGCTCACGACGAGCGCCGCCCAGAGCCACCACGGCGTGGGCCGCTCGATCAGCACCGAGCCGCAGACGAACAGGAGGATCCAGTAGGACGTCAGGCGGGTCCGGTAGTTGATCCCGACGATGGGGTGCCGGCGTGGGGCGTGCTCCTGCATGCGGACGT
The DNA here is from genome assembly GCA_964580105.1 of uncultured Rhodothermales bacterium. Lineage (GTDB taxonomy): Bacteria > Bacteroidota > Rhodothermia > Rhodothermales > Rubricoccaceae > CAZOJJ01. Next base: position 22,711 of record CAZOJJ010000006.1, read on the forward strand.
GAGGGGACGGCTCGGGGGAGCGCTGGATGCGGAGGGGCCGCAGCCCCTCGATCCGGTAACACCGATTCTTCCGTCCACCCGCCAACGCCCCGGCGGTGCGGTTTCTCGGTCACGACCCGACGCGTCGCCCCTTCCAGGCCACCCGGCCGGTCCCGTGCGCAACGGCCGAGTCGAGGGCGATGAAGGCGCCGCAGAGCAGCGCGAGCGGGGTCAGCGCCGTGACCCACACCGGGAGGCGCATCCGTCCGTCCACCATCCCCTTCAGCGCGTAGAGCGTGACCCACGGCGGCCAGCCGACGGCGAAGGGCAGCACGAAGAGGGCGACGTAGAGCGCCAACAGCGGCAAGAACGTCCACGGCGTGCCGCCCAGGATGAGGTAGGCGTTCTTCCGAAAGCCCCGCCACGCCTCGCCGAACGAGCGGTACATCTCGACGCGGACCTCCCCTCCGAGGTCGCGCAGGTGGATCCGCATCCCGGCGCGCTTGAGCAGCCGGCCGATCTCGACGTCCTCCAGCACCGAACCGGCGCGCGCCCGGTGCGGCTCGTGGCGGTGGTACGCCTCGGCCTCGATCATCCAGACCTGCCCGTTGAGGCCGCTCAGGCTTGCCTGGCGGGCGCGCGGCACGAGCGGAATCGGCAGGGCCGAGAGGAGCGCGAACGGGACCATGCTCGTCAGCAGCAGCCCGCCGCCGGCGTCGACGTAGCGCGGCAGACCCGTCAGCACGGCGTCCGGCCCGCAGGCGGCGAACCGCTCGACGAGGCGGCGCAGCGCGCCGGGGCCGGCCGCCTCGGCGTCGGCGTCGAGGAAGAGGTAGAGGGCGCCGTCGGCGCGGCGGGCGGCCTGGTGGCAGGCGTGCGGCTTGCCGAGCCATCCGGGCGGCGGCCCCTCGCCCGCGATCACCGCAAGGCGCGGGTCGGCGTGGGCGGCGAGGACGGCGGCGGTATCGTCCTCGGAGGCGTCGTCCACGACGACCACCTGGAAGTCGGGGTAGTCCTGCGCGAGCAGCGAGGGCAGCAGGCGCCGCAGGTTCTCCTCCTCGTTGCGCGCCGGGACCAGGACGGACACGCGCGGCCACGCGTCCGGGGTCTTCCGATCGCGCTCGCGCCGGTGGAGGTAGCGGAGGTTGACCGCCGTGAGGCCGAGGAGCGCCAGGTGGGCGGCGAGGAGGACGTAGAGCATCGCCGCCTCGTCACGGCGGGTCGAGGAGGAACTGGCGGAAGAGGGGCGGGGGGCGCTGGGCCAGCAGGCGGGCCCGCAGCGTCTCGGCCGCCGGGCTGCCCTGCTTGCGCAGGCTCATCCAGATCCAGACGTCCGCCTCGACGGGGTGGATGCCGGGGACCGCCTCGCGGCGGAGCACCTCGCGCAGCCGCTCGAACCGGCGCTGCGCCTCTACCGCGTCGCCCCCGAAGATCCCCGGCTTGTAGAGGAGCGACTGGCCCTCGACGAGGAGGACGTAGGGCTCGTCCGGGTCGAGCGCGCGGGCGCGGCCGAGGACGGCCTCCGAGCGGCGGCCGTAGAAGGGGAGCCGCCAGGGCGGCGCGTTGGCCGCGCGGAAGGCCCAGTGCGCGGCGATCAGGGCCAGCTCGCGGGCCGTCTCGGCCCCGGCCGGGTCGGGGATCGTCCGCAGCCACGCGTCGTCCCGGGTCATCGGGAAGAGGCGGTACGAGCAGAGCAGCCGCTCCTCGCGCAACGCCGTCTGCCGGTACAGACGCTCGATGGCGGGCACGTCCTGCGCTGCGTAGTACAGGGCGAGGGAGTCCGAGACGGGCGAGCCGGCGGCTGGCGCGGCGGCGAGCACGAGGAGGCCGAGGAGGAGGACGAAGCGCGTCACGGGGCGAGGCAGGGGCCGAGGGGGGCAAGGTATCCGGGCGGGCGGCTCCTCGCCATCGTTCACGCCGAATTGCCGTCACGTTCTTGCCGTCACGTTCTTGCCGTCACGTTCTTGCCGTCACGTTCTTGCCGTCACGTCCAGCGGCGGAAGAGCGGGGCGAGGGTGGAGAGGTTCCAGCGCTCGTGGGCACTCCGCGTGCCGTCCAGCAGGAGCCGGGCGCGGCCGTCGCGAAGCCACGCGGGCTCGGCGCGCCGGAGCCGGTGGAGGAGGGCGCCGAGCCGCTCGGCCTCGCGCCCGTCCGGGGCGGGGTGGACCGCCTCGGTGGTGAGAAGGGCCGTCGGGCGGTCCTCGCCCCACCACGTTACCCGGAGGGCGACGGGCCACCACGCCGTCTCGGCGGGGAGCACGCGGCCGAGGCGGGCGAGGTCGGCGCGGAAGGGCCCGAGGCCGGCGTCGGCCGGGCGGAGCTCGCCTTCGGGAAAGAGGAGGAGGACGGTGCGCGGGTCGCGCTCCATGCGGCGGACGGTTTCGCGGAGGGTGGCCGTCCGGCTGCGGACGTCGTGCTTCGGAAACGGCAGCGCGCCGGCGGGGCCGAAGAGCGGCGCGCGCGTCCACTCCGCCATCCAGACCACGACGGGCCGGCCGAGCGTGCGGGCGGCGAGCAGCCAGAGGAGGTGGCCGTCGTAGAAGCCGTGGTGGTTGGCGTAGAGGACGACGGGCCCATCGGGCAGCGCGGGGGCATGCTCGCCAACCCACACGACGCGTCGGAACGCCCGGCGCAGGTCGCGGTGCATCAGCCGCTCGATGAAGCGGCGGGCCAGCCGGGCGCCGGGGCTCACGGGGCCGTCAGCTGCTCCGTCAGCTGCTCCGTCAGCTGCTCCCTGCGCCGGGCGTAGTCGTCATGGACGAGCAGGCGCAGCTTCCGCGCCAGCGGGACGACGGCCCGCCGCCGGAGGTTGTCGTAGCCCGCCGCGCGGACCTCGTTGAGGATCTCGCGGTACATCCGCGCCGCCGCGCCGATGCCGGTGCGCACGTTGGGCGGCAGCGCCTCGATGCCCGCCTCGGCCTCGGCGTAGAGCGACTCGGCCTGCGCCATGATCGACTCCATGAGCGCTCGGTAGGCCGGCTTGGGGCCGCCGCCGACGGCCTCGCCGAGGAGGTCGTCCGGCGAGAGGCACAGGGCTTCCATCGTCTCCCGCGGGAGGTAAACTCGGCCGAGGAGCAGGCGGTCCTCGCCTACGTCACGGAGGATGTTGGTGAGCTGCATGGCCTTGCCGAGCGCGCGCGCCGGGGCCTCCAAGGCCGGAATCCGTGCGCGGTCCTCGACGAGGAACGGCAGCAGCATCGCCCCCACGCTCCCCGCGACGAGGTCGGCGTAGGCGAGGAGGTCGGCCTCGGTTTCGATGGGGCGGCCGTCGAGGTCCCAGGCCACGCCGTCGAGGAGCTGGTGGAGGGGTTCGGGACGGAGCCGGTAGCGCGCGTGGATTTCGGCGAGGCGCTGCCAGAGCAGCCCGTTCGGCGGGCGGCCCTCCAGCGTGGCGTCGAGCCAGGAGCGGGCGCGGTCGACCTCCGTCCGCGCCCGGTCGCGTCCGATGCGGCGGACGTGCTCGTCGGCCAGCGTGTCGATGGTGCGGCAGTAGAGGTAGACCGTCGCGATGGGGAGGCGAACGGGGCGGGGGAGCAGCTTCGCGGCGAGCGAGAACGTGCGCGAGTGGTGCCGGAAGGTCCGGAGGAGGAACCGGTCCACCTCGGCGCGCGAGGCGCCGGGCGAGGGCGCCGGGCGGTCCGAGCCGGTGGTGAGGGCGAGGAGGGCGGTCATGCCGGCACGGCCTCCGCCGCGGGCGCGCGCCGCAGCCGGAGCAGCACGAAGGGGACGGCGAGGGCGCCGAGGCCGACCAGCCCGGCCCACGGCACGCCGTAGGCCAGGCAGAGGAACACGGGGAAGAGCACGTTGGCCGCGTACAGCAGCGGCGCCCGGCGCGCCGCACCACCGAGGCCGCCCAGGCCGAGGCCGCCCAGGAACGTCGCGTAGCCGCCGACGATGACGGCCGAGGTGAGCAGCCAGCCGGCCCAGTTCACGAGCGGCATGCCGAAGTAGAAGCCGCCCTCGGCGTAGCGCCAGAACGGGAAGGCCGTGCTCATGGCCGGGTCGAGCGCCACGTCCCAGAGCACCATCAGCACGGCGCCCATCGCCACCGTCGCCCACCGCCCGAGGCGGAGCCGCTGCGCGAGGTCGAAGCTCACGACCGACATCGCGTACCACGACGGCGGGATCAGCCACGGCACGTGGCCTAGGATCTTCGGGCCGAGGAGGTCGCCGTAGGCGTAGGCCCCGAACGGCACGCCCGTCTGCGTCCCGGCGAGCTCGGCCGCGGCGCCGACGGCGCTGCCCCAGAGCAGGAAGAGCACCGACCGCCGCCACCCGAGGATCGGGAGGTAGAGCACGAACGTGAGCGCCGGCAGCAGCCCCATGTAGAGCCACGTCGAGCCCTTGATGAGGTCGGTCAGGCCGAGCCCGAGGTGCTCGGCGATCCAGGCGAGCGCGACGCCCGCCCCGGCCGGAAACAGGCTCAGCAGCAGCGTTCCTGCCACGCTGAACAGAATCGAGGCGACGAACAGCGCGAAGGCGACGGCGAAGGCGACGGCAACGACGCGGTCGGTGCGGGACGGGGCGGGGGCGGCGAGGCCGGCCATCGGCGACGAGAGGGGCGGGAGAGAGGCCCGGGTTGAACCCGAACGGCCGAACCGGGATCCGGCCGCCTCGGCGGCTCCACCGGCGTAGCTTCGCGGTGCCGCCTTCGCGGTGCCGCCTTCGCGGTGCCGCCTTCGCTCCGCCTTCCCCTTCGTGCCGTTCTCGACCGCCGTCCGCCCGCCCGAGTACTTCCCCCGGCCGGAGTACGCGGCGCTGATGCTGAGCGTGGACCGCTTCGTGCTGGCCGACACGTTCCCCTTCAGCCGCCAGGGGCACCACAACCGGATGCGGATCCGCACGCCGCAGGGGGCGGGCTGGCAGTGGCTGACGGTTCCACGCGAAGGGGCGAGCGTGGGCCGGCCGCTCCACGCGGTCGGCATCGACGCCGCGCAGCCGTGGGCGCGCATGCACCGCCGGGCGATCCACCTCAACTACGGCATGGCCCCGTTCTACGACCACTACCGGCACCGCCTCGACGCGCTGCTGGACCGGCCCTGGGGCTACCTCGGGGACCTCGCCGTGGCGACGACGCGCTGGGTCCACGAGGCGCTCGGTGGGACGGCCGACCTCGCGTGCGCGTCGGACTTGCCCGGTGCGCCTGCGTCGCTGCCGGCCGTCTGGGCGGCGCTCGACGCGCCCGGCGTGCTGGCGACGCTGCCCGAGTCGGCCGAGCGGGACGCGGCGCACCTCGCCTTCGCCGGCGGCGCCGTCCGCGTGCTGTGCTTCGACGAGCCGGTGCGGCGGCAGAACTTCCCCGGCTTCGTCGGCGGCGTGAGCACGCTGGACCTGCTGTTCAACTACGGGCCGGACGCCGCTGCGCTCCTCCGCGAAGGCGTCACCGCCTGGCGCGACGTGGTCTGCTGAAGGGCCGGCCGTGCCGGACGCGTAGACGAAGAGACGGACGGGACGAACGGCGAGAGGGGCCCGGGCCCGCCCCGCTACACCTCGTGCACCGCGGAGGGATCGGAACGCATGCCGTCGGCCGGGGCCGCCGCTGCCGGGAAGGAGACGGTGAAGGTGCTGCCTACGCCGGGGGTGCTCTCGACCGAGATCGTTCCGCCCATCAGGTCCACCAGCCGCCGGGTGAGCGTGAGGCCGAGCCCGCTGCCCTCGTGCGAGCGCTCGTAGCCTTCCGACTCCTGCTTGAACTCCTCGAAGATGTGCGGCAGGAACGCCGCCGAGATGCCTACGCCGGTGTCCGTCACCGCCACCGCGACGCGCTCCGCGCCGGCCTCGACGCTCACGCGGACGTGGCCGCGCTCGGTGAACTTGACGGCATTCCCGATGAGGTTGTGGAGGACGCGGGACAGCGCGTCGGGGTCCGCCATCACGTGGGTCGGCACGGGCGGCAGGTGGGCGTGGAGGGACAGCCCCTTCTGCGCGGCCAGCGGCGTGAGCAGCCGGACGGCTTCCGCCGCCGCCGCCCCGGCATCCACGGATTCGATGGCGAGGTGCTGCTCGCCGGCCTCGAGGCGGGCCAGTTCGAGCACCGAGTCCAGCGTGTCGAGCAGCCGGCGGCCCCCGCTGACGATGGGGCCGGCGAGGTTTTCGTAGCGCGGCCCGACCTCCTCGGCGAGCACCTCGGCATAGCCGATGACGGCCGTGAGGGGCGTGCGGATCTCGTGGCTCATGTTGGCCAGGAAGGCGTCCTTGAGCCGGTTCATCGCCTCCGCCTTCTCCTTCGCCGCGACGAGCTCGGCCTCGCGCCGCTTCTGCTCGGTGACGTCGAGGCACGTGCCGAGGACGTAGCGCGGCCGGCCGTCGTCGTCGGGGAGGACCTCCACCTTCACGGCGAGGACGCGCTCCGAGCCGTCGGGCAGCGTGAGGCGGAGGTGCCGGGGAAACGCGTCCGGCCCGCTCTCGACGCGCCAGGCCTCGACCTCGCGACGGCTCTCGGGGTGGAGGAGGGCGAGGAACGCGGGCCAGTCGCCCTCGGGCTCCTCCCGGCCGAGGAGGAGGGCGGCCTCGGCGGACCACCACGCCCGGCCGGCGGCCGTGTCCCACTCCCAGTTGCCCAGCCGCGCGATGCGCTGGGCCTCACTCAGGTGCGCCTCGCTGCTCCGCAGCGCCTCGTGCGCCTGCGCGCGGGAGCGCAGCGCGGTGGTGATCACCATCGCGGTCCCGAGGAGGCAGAAGAAGTAGACCGCGGCATCCACCTCGGGCTCCGGCCCCGCCAGCATCACGGCCGTCGTCACGGTGAGGGTCCCGGCGAAGTAGGTGACGAACGGCCAGACCGTCCGCTCGTTGAGCCCGATGGCGATGCCGCCCACGCTGACCAGGAAGTAGAAGCCGACGGCGTAGTTGGCCGGGAACCCGTTGTACTGGGTGAGGACCAGAATCCAGAGCGTCAGCAGGTACACGAACCCCTGCGTGAGCGGGACGATGTGCCGGCGGACCCCGGCGCTGACGTAGGACAGCCCCAGCACGGTCAGAGAGAGCCCCGTCAGGGCCAACCGCATGCCGAGCGGATCGTACGCCTCCGGTTCGGCGTGGCGATAGACCAGCCAGAAGACCGGCACCAGCACGACGGCGACTCCGTGCAGGAGCCGGTAGGCCCGCAAGACCGCCTCGTCTTCGGTCTGTCGCTGGATGGTCAGGCGTTCCCGCTGGGTCAGGGGCGCGCCTCCGGGACGAGGGAGCATGGGGGCTTGGCGGTGGCAACGCCCGGGGTATCGGCGCCCCCCGCCGTCGATTAAGGCCGGATCGGCCCGACCTCGACGGCGCTCCGCCGGACCGCCCCTCCGGCGGCTACCAGTCGTTCTCCTCCTTGACCACGCCGAGTTCGACGGGGACGGGGTAACGCCCCGAGAAGCAGGCGTTGCAATACCGCTCGCGCGTCTCGTGCGCCTCCTCGACGGCGCGCATCATGCCGTCCACGGAGAGGTACGCGAGCGAGTCCACCCCGAGCCAGTCGGCGATCTCCTCGACCGATCCGAACCGGTTGGCGACGAGCTCGTCGTGGCTCGGGAAGTCCATCCCGTAGAAGCACGGCGCGATCACGGGCGGGCTGGCGACGCGGAAGTGGACCTCCTTCGCGCCCGCCTCGCGCACCATCTTGACGAGCTGGCGGGCCGTCGTGCCGCGCACGATGGAGTCGTCCACCATCACCACGATGCGGTCCTTCAGCACCCCCTCGACCGCGTTGAACTTGGTCTTGACCTTGAGCTCGCGGCGGTCCTGGCCGGGGCTGATGAACGTGCGCCCGACGTAGTGATTCCGGATCAGGCCGATGTCCAGCTTGCACTTGCGCCCGAGCTTGTTGGACTCCGAGACGTACCCGATGGCGGCGGTGTTGGAGGAGTCCGGCACGGCCATCACGACGGGCCGCTTCTCGCCGCGCTGCACCTTCGGAACGGGCGCGTCGTGGGCCATCTGCTTGCCCATCTTGCGGCGGACCTTGTCCACCATCTCGCCGAAGATCTTGGAGTCCGGCCGGGCGAAGTAGACGTACTCGAAGACGCACTGGCTGACGCCGTGCGGACGCGGCATGCACACGCCGTGGAAGTCACCCCCGGCCTCGACGCGCTCGACGCCCTCGCGGTCGATGACGAGGATCTCACCGGGCTCCACGTCGCGGACGTAGGTGGCGCCGATGAGGTCGAACGCGCACGTCTCGGAGGCGACGACGTAGGCGGCCCCGCCGTCCTCCCGAGGCAGGCGCCCCAGGGCGAGCGGGCGGAACCCGTTGGGGTCACGCACGGCGATGAGCGCGTCGTCGGTGAGGAGGACGAGCGAGAACGCGCCCCGGCACTGGTGCAGCGCGTCGATGATGCGGCGGATCGGCCCCTCCTCGCGGCTCTGGGCGACGAGGTGGAGGATCAGCTCGGAGTCCGACGACGAGTTGAACAGGGTCCCCTTCGCCACGAGCTCGTCGCGGATCGAGCGGGCGTTGGAGAGGTTGCCGTTGTGGGCAAGGGCGAGGTTGCCCTCCTGGTAGTGGACGACGAACGGCTGGATGTTGGCCGGGTTGGTGGCCGAGCCGCTCGTCGAGTACCGCGTGTGCCCGATGGCGGCGTCGCCGAGCAGCGTCGTCTCGAAGACCGAAGGGTCGCGGAAGACGTCGAGGACGAGGCCGAAGTCTTTGTGGTTCGGCATCACGGGGCGCTCCTTCGCCTCGTCGAAGGTGGCCGTGACGATGCCGGCGGACTCCTGGCCCCGGTGCTGGAGCGCGTGCAGGCCGAAGTACGTCAGCCGCGCCGCCTCCGGGTGGTTGAAGATGCCGACGATGCCGCAGTGGTCGCGCGCCTTGTCCATGCCTGGGGGGACAGGTTCAGGAAAGCAGGGTGCAGGGTACGGATCGGAGAGGGTACGGTGCCCGCCGCGTCAACTTTTCAAGGCCCGCCGCGCCCTCCCCGTGCGCTACCACAGCACCACGCCGACGGCCAGGAGCACGCCCACGGCGTCCGCCACGAGGTCGCGCGCCGAGAACAGCGGGTCCACCGGCCGCCGCCCGTCGGCCACCTCCTTGACCACGCCGAGGGCGAGGGCCGTGCCCGCCGCCACGGGGAGCGCGTCGCCCTCCGAGGCGGCGAGCTTGGCGGTGAGAACGTACTGGGCCGAGAGCGTCAGGAGGAAGGAGCCCGCCGCGTGGAGCGCCTTGTCGCGCCCGAGCCAGTCGTCGGGCGGGCGGGCGGCGTCGAGGGTGTCCACCTCGGGGGCGTCGAGCGGCCGGGCGGGCCAGGCCCACGCCTCGTAGCGGGCCGGCTGGGCGAGCGCCGGGGCCGCCGCAAGCAGCGCGAGCACGACGACCCCAAGCCCCTTCGCCGTCCTCCCGTCGCGCCTCGCCCCTCGGCTCACGTGTCCGGCCGGCGCTCGGCGAGGTCGTCGAGCGTCTCCTCACCGAGCAGCTTGCCCATCGCGAAACCGGCCCCGCCGAAGAGGATCGTCCCGGCGACGATGAGGATGAAGATGCCCGAGCCCGGATAGCGGTCGTAGCGGACGGAGACGTTCTCCTCGACGCGCTCGCCGCCGGTGATGAGCGCGATGCGCGCCACGCCCGCGCGCGTGGGCCGCCAGACGAACGAGGTCCCCGTCGCGTCGAGGGCGACGGTGTCCGAGACGGCGCTGTTGGGCCGCCAGACGACCTCGACGCGGTCTACGGGTTGCTCCAGCGTGATCTGGACGGGTCGGCCCTGGATGGGCGCCTCGGGCGCCTCGTCGGCCTCCTCGTACGGGAGCGGGGTGAGCGTGAACTGGGCGGCGGCGGACGGGGCGAGCAGCGCGGCGACGAGGAAGGGGAGGAGGGTTTTCATAGAAGGGGGGAGGAGTGGAGGACAGGAGGAGAGGAAGGCGCCCTCCTCCTGTCCTCCGTTCTCAAAGCGTGGGGACGTTGTGGTCAGCCTGGGGGTGCGTCTCGCGGCTCGTCAGCAACCCGGCCATCACGATCGTGGCGACGAACCAGAAGATCGGGACGACGACGGGCAGCCACTCGGCGCCGCGGATCTCGTAGGCGGAGCCGTAGAGGCCGCCCGAGAGGTCCTGCCACAGCGTGCCGAGGAGGACGAAGAGGAGGATGGCCGGGATGACGAGCTTGATGAGCCAGTCGAACCACGCGCCGAGGCGGAACTTCGAGTGCCGGTTGACGATGGCCCGCAGCTTCTCGGGGCCGAGCACCCAGCCCACGAGCAGGCACTCCATCAGGCCGACCGTGATGAGGGCGTAGCGGAAGGCCCAGTGGTCGAGGAGGTCGAGCAGCGTCAGGCCGAGCGTGCCGTCGCCCGTCAGGCCGGGGTCCACGACGAAGGGGAGCGCGAAGGCGAGGGAGCCCGCCATGCCCGGCACCATCACGAACGCGAGCGCCTTCGCCCTGGAGACCCCGAGCTTGTCGATGAGCGCGCTCGCCATCCCTTCGACGAGCGAGACGGCGCTCGTGAGCCCGGCGAGGACGACGAGGAAGAAGAAGAACACCCCGAACGCCTTCACCCAGAACGGGAACGCCGCGATCCCCTGCGGGATCACGAAGAAGGAGAGCGAGAGCGTGGTGCCGGCCGGGTTCAGCGCGAACACGAACAGCATCGCGAAGATGGCCACGCCGGCGATGTACTCGAACCCGCAGTTGAGGAAGGAGACGACCATCGAGTTGTTGATCTGGTCGGCGTCCTTCGGGAGGTAGCTCGCGTAGGCCGTCATGGTGCCGAGGCCGAGCGAGAGGGAGAAGAACATCTGCGCGAAGGCGCCCTGCCACACGTTCACGTCCATGATCCCGTCCATGTTCGGCGTGAAGAGGTAGAGCACGCCGTCAACGCCGCCGGGCAGCGTGAGGCCGCGCACGATGAGGACGACCATGAACAGCCACATCAGGGGGACGAACACGCGCACCATTGCTTCGATGGTCTTCGTCCCCCGCCAGAGGAAGACGATCGTCATCGCCCAGATGGCCGCCACGGCGAGCATCGGCCACCACGAAGCGATCATCCCGAAGAAGTACACCGTCGCGTTCGGCCCGGCCGTCGGCTCGGCCATCCCCTCGAACGCCGGGGCCGCCGCGGGCTCCGTCAGCAGCCCGCCGAAGGCGCCGAAGAGCATCGAGAGCGCCCACCCGAGGATGGTGATGTAGTACATCGTGATGAACAGCGCGCTCGAGAGGCTCCACCACCCCACGTACTCCCCCCGCTTCCCGACGAGCCGCCGCAGCGCCAGCGGGAACGACTGCCCGGTCATCGTGCCGAGCGAGAACTCCACGATCATCACCGGGATGCCGAGAACGAACAGCGCGATGAAGTACGGGAGGTAGAACGCGCCGCCGCCGTACTGGTAGGCGTTCGAGGCGAAGAAGACGATGTTGCCCAGCCCGATGGCGGAGCCGGACGCGGCGAGGATGAAGCCGAGCTTGGACTTCCACGCGCCCCGGTTGCCGTCGATGTGTTCGGCGATGGGGTCGGCGGGATGGGGACGGGGGTCAGCCACGGGCGCAGAATGAAGGTGGGAAGGGGGATGAAGCCGCGGTGAAGCGGCCGGAAGCTACGGAGGCGACGGGAAACTTGACAGCGAGGGCGGGCAGCGGCTCACGGAGCGCCGTCACCGCGCTCCGTGAGCCGGCCGCAGGCCGAGGTCGGCGAGCACGGCGTGGAGGACGCCGAGGCGGGCCGCCTGCATGTCGAACCCGGCCGCCTCGGGCGTGACGTTGAGGGCGTAGACCCAGGCGCCGTCGCCACGCTCGATCCAGCCCACGATCCAGCCGATCTCGTTGGCGCGCTCGTCGCCCACCCAGTCCCAGCCCGTCTTGCCGTAGAGGCGGTGGGCGTCGGATCCTTCGAGGAGCAGGATCTCACGGACGGCCGCCTGCACCTCGGGCCGGAAGGCGAGCTCGCCGCGCCGGAGCCGGTCCACGAAGGCGACCTGCTCGTCGGCCGAGATCGTGAGGCCCTGGCCGAGCCAGAACGTCGTCAGCGAGTCGCCGACGACGTTGTTGCCGTAGGGCTCGCGGGCGAAGGCCGCGTGATAGCCTTCCGCGCCGATTCGCCGGGCCAGCTCCTGGTAGAGCCAGACGGCCGAGGCCGCGATGCCGGTGCGGATCGAGTGGTCGCGGTTCCACGCTTCGATCCCCCGGTCCACGCCGTCCCACGCGAACACCGAGTCCACGTCCGGCACGACGCCGGTTTCGAGGGCGACGAGGCTGTTGTAGATCTTGAACGTAGACGCGGGCACGAACCGCTCGGCCGCCCGCTCGGGGTTGTGGATGTGCCGCTGCCGCGTCAGCGCATCGAGGACGACCACGGTGCCGACGCCGCCGTAGCGCTCGAAGTGCGCGCCCCAGTCCGGGCGGAGGGAGTCGGCGCGGGGGGAGGCGGTCTGCACGGGGTCGGTCTGCACGGGGTCGGTCTGCGCGGGGTCGGTCGCCGGGGCGCAGCCGGTGAGGAGGAGCAGGGCGAGGGGGAACAGGGCGCGCATGGAGGGAGCCGGGCGGAGAAGTGCGAAAAAGATAGCACACGGGCATCGCGCCGGGTGCGTGCGCGTCCGGCCGCTCCGGGAAGGGGAGCCGCATCCCCGAACCTCCTACTCTTCCCCGAACCTCCTACTCTTCCCCGAACCTCCTACTCTTCCTCGGCCGTCTCGGGCAGCGGAAGCAGCGTCACCAGCACCTCCTTGATCCGGTTCTGGTCCACGGCCTCGACGGTCAGCTTCAGCCGCTCGTAGGCCACCTCGTCGCCGGGGGAGGGGACTTCGCCGGTGAGGTGGAAGATGAGGCCGCCGAGCGTCTCGAAGTCGAACGCGTCCGTGTCGAGCTCGATGCCGAGCGCCTCGGCGAGGTCGTCGAGGTCAATGCGGGCTTGGACGCGCCAGGTGTCCGGCCCGGCGGCCTCCAGGAGCGTCTCGTTCGGCTCGTCGAGCTCGTCGCGGATCTCGCCGACGACCTCTTCGAGGAGGTCTTCGAGCGTGACGAGGCCGGCCGTGCCGCCGTACTCGTCCACGACGATGGCCATGTGCGTGTTGTGCGCCTGGAAGTCGGCGAGCATGTCGTCGAGCTTCTTCGAGTGCGGCACGAAGCGGGGCTGGCGGGCGAGCGCGCTCCAGTCCACACGGCCCGCCTCGGGCGCGCGCGCGGGGTGGCCGTTGCCGAGGAAGGGCAGGAGGTCCTTCGCGTAGACGACGCCGAGGATGTGGTCGAGGTGGTCGCGGTAGAGGGGGAAGCGGGAGTGGCCGGACTCTCGGATGAGCGCGAGGGCTTCGTCGAGCGTGGCCGTCTCCGGCAGCGCGATCATGTCCACCCGGCTGACCATGACCTCGCGGACGGTCGTCTCGCCGAACTCCAGGATGGAGTGGATCAGCGCGCGCTCGTCCTCTTCGAGGGAGCCGTGCGCCTCGCCCACCTCGGCCATCGTTTTGAGGTCCTCCGACGAGAGCGGCTCCGAGGGCCGGTGCATCCGGGCCTGGATCCAGGCCGCCCCGCGGGCGAGCGTGTTCGAGACCGGGTGCAGCAGCCGGGCCAGCGGGTAGAGCACCCGCGTCACGCCGCGCGCGAAGGCCTCCGGCTTCCGCGACGCCGTCACCTTCGGCGCGATCTCGCTCACGACGAGGAGGACGAACGTGAGCGCCACCATCTGCACCAGCAGCGCCGTCGTCTCGCTCCACGCCAGCACGACGGCCGCCTCCAGCGTCAGCATCGTCGCCAGCACGGCCGCGCCGACGTTGACGAGCGTGTTGAGGATGAGGATGGAGTTGAGGAGCGAGCGGGGGTGCTCCAGCAGCCAGCGCACGCGGTGGGCCGTCCGGCTCGTCTCGTTGCCGAGGGCCTCGCGGGCGGCCGGCGAGAGCGAGAAGAAGGCGACCTCGGAGCCCGAGAACAGCGCCGAGCACGTCAGGAGCACGGCGAGGGTGCCGAGATAGGCGACCGTCTCCAGCGGGCCGATGAGCGCCAGGGGCGACGTTCCCGCAAGGGCGTCTGGGAGGCCCGCGAGGGCCGGACTAGAGGCAGGGTCCAAGGAGGGCGGGGAGGGCTCGACGCACCGGGTGCCGAAATATACACGACGAAGCCGGTCGGGTGCCGCCCCGAACGAGCGCGGGGCGACCCCCGAGAGGGCCGCCCCGCCGAGGCGCGCGTGCGCGCGGACTCAGAACGGCAGGTCGTCGTCCGGCTCGAAGGCGTAGTCGTCGTTCTGCGCCGCCGGCTGGGCCTTCTGGGGCCGCTGCGGCTGGGAGCGCTGCGGACGCTGCTGCTGCGGGCGCGACTGGTCGAAGTCGTAGCCGCCGCCGCTGCCACCGTCGCCAGGGCCGCCGAGCATCTGCATCTCGCGGGCCTTGATCTCGGTGGTGTACTTCGTGTTGCCGTCCTGGTCCTCCCACTGGCGGGTCTGGAGCGAGCCCTCGATGTAGACCTGACGGCCCTTCTTGAGGTACTCGGCGCAGATCTCGGCCAGGCGGTCCCAGGCGACGACCCGGTGCCATTCGGTCTTCTCGACGAGGTTGCCCTCCCGGTCCTTGTAGGACTCGTTCGTGGCGACGTTGAAGTTGCAGACGGCCGTGCCGCTGCCGGTGTAGCGCAGCTCGGGGTCCGCCCCGAGGTTGCCGACGAGAATGACCTTGTTAACTCCGCGGCTTGCCATAGTAGGCCTCCGTATAGGGTTGGTACATGAATCCGCCAAGCCGGCGTCCGAGCGGAGGTGCTGCGGGGTCGGCTGGCTGTCCGGTAGCAGTATAGACACCCTCGCGGGCACACGTCTAACCGCGGTCGTAAAATATTGCGGCGCGGATGCCAGCCGTGTGTCACTGCCTAGCGATCTCCAACCCCTTCTTTTCCGTGGACACCGACGCTCTGGGCTTGACCGCCGCCGACCGCGCCGCCGCGCACGCCGACCTCTACGCCGACTTCGTCGCCGTCGTGCGGCGGCTGCGCCGGGAGTGCCCGTGGGACCGCGAGCAGACCCACGACTCCGTCAAGCACCTCACCATCGAGGAGGCCTTCGAACTCGTCCACGCCATCGACGAGGGGGACGCCGAGGCGACCAAGAAGGAACTGGGCGACCTCTTCCTCCACGTCCTCTTCCACGCGCACATCGCCGAGACGGAAGGGGCGTTCACGATCCGCGACGTGATGGAGGCCGAGGTGGCGAAGCTCGTGCGCCGCCACCCGCACGTGTTCGGCGAGGCGGCCGTCTCCGGCACGAGCGAGGTGTTGCGGAACTGGGAGGCCATCAAACAGGCCGAGCGCCGGGAGGAAGGCGCCGCACCGTCGGTCCTCGACGGCGTCGCGGAAGCGATGCCGGCGCTGCTCCGCGCCGAGCGGGTGCAGGAGAAGGCCGCCGCCGTGGGCTTCGACTTTCCTTCGGCCGGCGAGGCCTGGGCGAAGGTGGACGAGGAGATCGGCGAACTGCACCGGCTCGTCGAGGCCGGCGCCGAGGCGGAGGCGCTGGAGGACGAGTTCGGCGACGTGCTCTTCGCGCTCGTCAACTACGCGCGGTTCGTCGGCGTCGTGCCGGAGAACGCGCTGCGGCGGACGCTCGGCAAGTTCACGCGGCGGTTCCGCCACGTCGAGGCCCGCCTCGGCGCCGCCGGGCGAACCCCCGATGACGCCTCGCTCGCGGAGATGGACGCGCTCTGGGACGAGGCCAAAGCGAGCGAACGGCCCTGACTTCGGGTAGCTTGCGCCCCATGAAGCTGCTCGGTACCCAGCTCTCGTACTTCCTCCGCGAGCCCGACGCCCGGCGCAACCTGCGCACGCTGTGGAAGCTGCTCGCCGCCTCGGCCGTGGTCGTGGCCCTGTTCGCGGTGCTCTTCCACCTCATCATGCTCTTCGAGGGCCGGGAGCACTCGTGGCTGACCGGGCTCTACTGGACGCTCACGGTGATGAGCACGCTCGGCTTCGGGGACATCACGTTCCAGAGCGACCTCGGGCGGACCTTCAGCATCGTCGTGCTCGTCACGGGGATCGTGCTGTTGCTGGTGGTGCTCCCCTTCGCCTTCATCCGGTTCTTCTATGCGCCCTGGCTGGAGGCCCGCGTGCGGCTGCGCGCCCCGCGCGGCGTGGACGAGGAGACCGAGGGGCACGTGGTCATTTGCGAGCCCGACGCCGTCGGGCGGGCGCTGGCTCACCGGCTCGACGAGCGGGAGGAGCCCTACGTGGTGATCGAGACGGACCCGCTGCGGGCCGTCGAGCTCTACAACGACCGTGTCTCCGTGGCGATGGGCATCCCGGACGACCCCGAGTTCCTCCGCCGCCTCCGGGTGGGCCACGCCCGCCTCGTCTTCGCCAACCGCGAGGACACCGTCAACGCGAGCATCGCGCTGACCGTGCGCGAAGTGGCCCCCGAGGTGCCCATCGTCGCCACCGCCTCGCGGCAGGAGTCCGTAGACGTGCTGGAGCTGTGTGGGGCCAACGAGGTGCTCCCGCTCAAGCAGTGGCTCGGCGAGCAACTCGCCTCCCGCGTGGACGCCCTGCACGCCCAGACCCACGTGGTCGGACGCTACCGCGACCTCCTCCTCGCCGAGCTTCCCGTCCGGCACACCCCGCTGGCCGGGAAGACGGTCCGCGAGACGAAGCTGCGCGAGAACGTCGGCGTCAGCATCGTCGGCGTGTGGGAGCGGGGGCAGCTCCGCCCGGCCCGGCCGGACAGCCCGCTCACCGACGCCAGCGTCGTCGTCGTCACCGGCACGCGCGCCCAGCTCGACGTGCTCGACGACCTGCTGTTGATCTACGACTTCAACCCGAACCCGGTGCTCGTCGTCGGGGCGGGGAAGGTGGGGCAGGCGGCGGCCCGCATGCTCCGGGAAAAGGAGGTGCCCGTGCACGTGGTCGAACGAGACCCGGCCGCCGCCGCCCAGCTCGACGCCGACGTGCCGGTGTTCGCCGGGGACGCGGCCGACTACGCGCTGCTCCGCGAGGCCGGCATCGAGGCGGCCCCCGCCGTCGTGCTCACCACGCACGACGACGCCATGAACATCTACCTCGCCGCCTACTGCCGCCGGCTCAACCCGGGCGTCCGCATCGTCAGCCGCATCACCTACGGGCGCAACGTGGAGGCCATCCACCGCGCCGGGGCCGACTTCGCCCTGAGCTACACCTCCCTCGGCGTCGCCGCCGTGACGGCCCGCCTCGACGAGCGGGAGCTGACGGTGATCGGCGGTGGGCTCGACCTCGCGACGCTGCCGCTGCCGCGCCGGCTCGCCGGGCGGACGCTGGCCGAGAGCGGGATCGGCGCGCGCACGGGGCTCCTCGTGCTCGCCGTGCAGCGCGACGGCGAGGTCGTCACGAACCCCACCGCCGGGACGCGCCTGGAGCGCGGCGCCGAGCTGGTCGTGCTCGGCGACGAGGAGCAGCGCCGCCGGTTCGTCGAGCTCTACGCGTAGCCGGGCCGCCTCGGGCCTTGCAGCGGCCCGCTCCCTATCGACCCTATCGAAGTGGGCCCCCTTCGTATGGTGCGTAGATTGAGACCCCGTCCCCATCACGTATCCCCATGCAGGTCGAAGCCCCCACCGTCCGCGCACCGCGCGGCCCCCGCCTCTCGTGCAAGGGCTGGCACCAGGAAGCCGCCCTCCGCATGCTCATGAACAACCTCGACCCCGAGGTGGCCGAGCGGCCCGACGCGCTCATCGTCTACGGCGGCTCCGGCAAGGCCGCGCGGAGCTGGGAGGCCTACCACACGATCGTCGAAACCCTCCGTCGCCTGGAGAACGACGAGACGCTGCTCGTCCAGAGCGGCAAGCCCGTCGGCGTCTTCCGCACGCACGACCAGGCCCCGCGCGTGCTCATCGCCAACGGCCACCTCGTCCCGAAGTGGGGGACGTGGGACGAGTTCCGCCGCCTCGAAGCCCTCGGGCTCACGATGTACGGCCAGATGACGGCGGGCTCGTGGATCTACATCGGCACGCAGGGCATCCTGCAGGGGACCTACGAGACGTTCGCCGCGTGCGCCGAGAAGCACTTCGGCGGCTCGCTCGCCGGCCGGCTCGTCGTCACCGCCGGCCTCGGCGGGATGGGCGGCGCCCAGCCGCTCGCCGCCACGATGAACGGGGCCGCCTTCCTCGGTGTGGACGTGGACCCCGAGCGCATCCGCCGCCGCGTGGACACCGGCTACTGCGACCGCCTGGAGACCGACCTCGATGCCGCGCTCGACGCCGTGCTCGCGGCGAAGGCGAAGGGCGAGGCCCTCTCGGTCGGCCTCGTCGGCAACGCGGCCGAGGTGATGCCCGAACTCGTCCGTCGCGGCGTCGAGGTGGACGTGGTGACGGACCAGACGAGCGCGCACGACCTCCGCGTGGGCTACATCCCCGCCGGCTACGACCTCGACGCCGCCGCCGCCTTCCGCGCGGCCGACCCGGAGGCCTACGACCAGGCCGTCCTCGACTCGATGCAGGCGCACGTCCGCGCCCTCCTCGCGATGCAGGACGCCGGGGCCGTCGCCTTCGACTACGGCAACAACCTGCGCGGGCAGGTGGCCGACCACCGGGGCATGGCCGAGGCGTTCCGCATCCCCGGCTTCGTGCCCGAGTTCATCCGCCCCCTCTTCTGCAAGGGCTCCGGCCCCTTCCGCTGGGCCGCCCTCTCCGGCAACCCGGCCGACATCGCCGCGACCGACGACGCCATCCTCGACCTCTTCCCGCACAAGGAGCCGCTGGCGCGGTGGATCCGGATGGCCCGCGAGAAGGTGCACTTCCAGGGCCTCCCGGCGCGGATCTGCTGGCTCGAATACGGCGAGCGCGCCGAGGCCGGCGCGCGGTTCAACTGGCTCGTCCAGAAGGGGATGGTGGACGCCCCGCTGGTCATCGGGCGCGACCACCTCGACACGGGCTCCGTCGCCTCCCCGAACCGCGAGACGGAGGCGATGAAGGACGGCTCGGACGCGATTGCGGACTGGCCGCTGCTCAACGCGATGCTCAACACGGCCTGCGGCGCCTCGTGGGTGAGCCTCCACCACGGCGGCGGCGTCGGCATCGGGTACTCCATTCACGCCGGGATGGTGACCGTCGCCGACGGCACCGAGGCGGGCGGGGCGCGCCTCCAGCGCGTCCTCACGGCCGACCCCGGCACCGGCGTCATGCGCCACGCCGACGCGGGCTACGACCTCGCCGTGGAGACGGCCAACGAGCGCGGCGTGGACCTCCCGATGATCAACGGCTGAGGCGGTTTCCTCATGGAGACGACGACCGAGCACGCCGCGCCCCTCCGCCTCGAGACCCTCGAGGCGGACCTCGACCAGAGCCTGAGGGCACTCCGAGACAACCCCGCCCGTGTCCAGGCTTCGCGGCGCTTGGTTGAGGCGGCGCTCGACGACGGCGAGGCGCACTACGGCGTCAACACCGGCTTCGGCGCGCTCGCGCGGGAGCGGGTGGGGCGGGCCGACGTGGAGCGGCTCCAGGTCAACCTGATCCGCTCGCACGCCGTCGGCGTCGGGCCGCCGGCGCCGGTGGACGTCACGCGGCGGATGCTGCGGCTGAAGATCCACGCGCTCGGTCTCGGGTTTTCGGGCGTCTCCGAGGAGGTCTTCGAGCGGCTGCTCGTGATGGCCGAGCGCGACCTCGTCCCGGTCGTCCCCACGCGCGGCAGCCTCGGCGCCTCCGGCGACCTTGCGCCGCTGGCGCACCTCGCCCTCCCGCTCCTCGGCGAAGGCGCGATCTGGACGGACGACGGCCCGGCCCCGGCCGCCTCGGTGCTCGAACGGCACGGCCTGGCGCCGGTCACGCTCCACGCCAAGGACGGCCTCGCGCTCATCAACGGCACGCAGTTCATGGCGGCCTACGGCTGCGCCATCCTGGACAAAGCGCGCAACCTCGCCAAGGTTGCAGACCTCGTCGCGGCGATGAGCCTGGACGCCTGCCGGGGCTCCATCCGCCCCTTCGATGCGCGGGTACACGCCGTGCGTCCGCACCCCGGCCACGGCGTCACGGCCGAGAACGTCCGCCGCCTGCTCGACGGCTCCGAGATCCTGCCCTCGCACGCCGATTGCGGCAAGGTGCAGGACCCGTACTCGCTCCGCTGCGTGCCGCAGGTCCACGGCGCCTCCCGCGACGCCATCGCCCACGCGGCCGAGGTCGTCGAGCGGGAAATCAACAGCGTCACCGACAACCCGCTCGTGTTCCTTCGGGACGCTGACGGTCTCGCCGCCGAGGCGGGTGGCCCCGACCTCGTCTCGGCAGGCAACTTCCACGGGCAGCCGCTGGCCCTCGCACTCGACTACGCCGCCCTCGCGCTGGCCGAGTGGGCCTCCATCTCCGAGCGTCGTCAGTACCTCCTTCTGGAAGGGTACGACGGGCTTCCGCCGTTCCTCGTGGCGCGGCCCGGCCTGGAGTCCGGCTTCATGATCCCGCAGTACACGGCGGCGGCACTGGTGTCGGAGAACAAGACGCTGGCGCACCCGGCCTCGGTGGACTCGATCCCGTCGAGCCGGGGGCAGGAAGACCACGTCTCGATGGGGGCGTGGGCCGCGCTGAAGGGGTACCAGGTGGCCGAGAACGCCGAGCGGGTGCTCGCGCTGGAACTGCTGGCCGCCGCGCAGGCGCTCGACTTCCGGCGCCCGCTGCGCTCCGGTCGGGGCGTCGAGGCCGCCCACGCCGCCGTGCGTGCGCGCGTCCCCTTCCGCGAGGCCGACGCGCTGTTCACCGAAGACATCGCGGCGTGCACCGACCTCGTCCGCCTCGGGGGGCTCGTCGAGGCCGTCGAGGCGGAGGTGGGAACGCTGCGGTGACGGCCGGCTGCTCCGCCGGACAGCGAGCCGATCCTCATCCACCAGGAGGCTCGGCGGGAAGCGAACGCGGGGCGATTCGGGCATGACGACGAGGGGGGAGGTGATCGGCCCGGAGCATACCGCGCGCTCCGATGCCGATGGCCCCTCGGTGTCCGCTGGAGCGCCCTGCGACGGGGCCGGTCCGCGTGAACGGAGCGCAGGCTGGCGCGTAGTTTCCGGCCTCCCGTCTCATCAGCCCCTCACCGCCATGCGCGTGCTCCTCCTGCTCGTTCTCCTGGCCGGTTGCAAGAACACGGTGCCCGTCGAGGTGCGCGCCATCGTGCCCGGCGGCGACGTCGTGCGCGGCACCGTTCAGTCCGTCGATGCCCAGCCGATGACCTACGACGCCGACGGCCTCGTCGTCGTCCAGACCGAGGCCGGCACGGCCGTGACGATCCACGTCCCCGCCCGGATGCACCTCTGCGAGGCGGAGGGCCTCGACGTCTTCCACGACCTCCGGCCCGGCGACCGCGTCGAGGTGCGGGGCGACTGGGACGAGCCCGGCCACCTCCGTCCGTGCACCTCGCCGGAGCACTACCTCCGCCGCGCCGGCTGACCGTGCCCGTTCTCGTCGACATCGCCGAGCTCGCCGTCTGCCCCTCCGAAGGGGGGCAGGACGCCGCCGGGCGCATCCCCGACGCCGCCCTTGTATGGGACGGCGACACGATCCGATGGGTCGGGGCGCGGGCCGACCTGCCGCGCGCGTACGCCGAATGGCCCCGGGAGTCGGCCGGCGGCGGTACGGTCGTGCCGGGCCTCATCGACTGCCACACGCACCTCGCCTTCGGCGGATGGCGGGCCGACGAGTTCGAGGAGAAGCTGAAGGGGACGCCCTACCTCGAGATCGCTCGGCGCGGCGGCGGCATCGCCTCGACCGTCCGGGCCACGCGGGCGGCCTCCGAGGACGCGCTCTACGCCCGGGCGCGCGTGGCGCTCGGCGCGATGGCCCGCCTCGGCGTCACGACGGTCGAGGCCAAGAGCGGCTACGGGCTCGCGACGGAGGAGGAGGTGAAGCTGCTGCGCGTCTACCGCCGCCTCGCCGACGAGGGCCCCCAGCGCATCGAGGCGACGTTCCTCGGCGCGCACATCGTCGCGCCCGAGTTCCGGGACGACCGGGCCGGCTACCTCCGCCAACTCACCGACGAGATGATCCCGCGGGTGGCCGCCGAGGGCCTCGCGCGCTTCTGCGACGTATTCGTCGAGGACACCGCGTTCTCGCCGGACGAGGCCCGGGCGATCTTCGACGCGGCGCACCGGCACGGGCTCGTCCCCAAGCTCCACGCGGATCAGATCACGGATACCGGCGGGGGCCGGCTCGCCGCCGAGGTCGGCGCGGCGAGCGCCGATCACCTTGAGTGCATCGCCGACGACGGCGTCCGGGCGATGGCCGAGGCGGGCGTCGTTGCCGTGAGCCTCCCGCTGGCGACGCTCTACCTCGGGCAGGAGCCGATGCCCGCCCGGCGGCTCATCGAGGCGGGCGTGCCCGTCGCCGTCGCCACCGACTTCAACCCGGGCAGCGCGCCGTCGTACGATCTGCCCCTCGCGCTCTGGCTCGCCTGCACGCGCCAGCGGATGACGCCCGCCGAAGCGCTCAAAGGGGCGACGGCGTACGCCGCGAAGGCGCTCTTGCGCGAGGACGTCGGCTCCCTCCAGCCGGGCAGGAAGGCTGACTTCGTCGTGCTGGACGCGCCGGGCGTGAACCACTGGCTGTACCACTTCCGCCCGGACGCCACCGCGCGCACGGTCATCGGCGGGAAAACGGTCTGGGCCCGTGACGCCTGACGACCTTCTCCCACCGGCTCTCGGCGCGCCGGACACGGCGCCCGACGACCCCCGCCTCGGGCACTGGCTGGCGGGAAACCGGGTGCTCACGGGTGCGACCCGCGTCGCGCTCGTGGGCTTTCCATCGGACGAAGGCGTGCGCCGCAACGGCGGTCGTCCGGGCGCGGCGGACGGTCCGCGCGCCCTCCGCGAGGCGCTCTACCGGATGACGCCGGACGCCGGAGACGGCTTCGCCGCCCTCCTCGACCGCACGGTCGACCTCGGCGACCTCCCCGTGTCCGGCAACGTCGAGGCCGATCAGGAGGCGCTCGGCGCGATCGTCGGATCGCTGCTCGAACGGGGCGTCCTCCCGATTCTCCTCGGCGGCGGGCACGAGACGGCCTACGGTCACTTCCTCGGCTACGTCGAGGTCGGGCGGGACGTGCGCATCCTCAACTGGGACGCCCACGCCGACGTGCGCCCGTTGAAGGCGGGGCGGGCGCACTCGGGCTCGCCGTTCTACCAGGCGCTCACGCACCCATCCGCTCGCTGCGCGGGCTACACCGTCGCCGGGCTGCACCCGTGGCGCGTGGCGGCGGCTCACCGGGCGTTCATCGGTGCGCACGGGGGGACGGTCGTCGGCCTCGCGGATCTGTCGCCCGCACGTATCCACACGCTGGCCACGTCGCTGCCCGGTCCGGCTATGGCCACGTTCGACCTCGACCTCGTGGATGCGGCGGCGGCGCCGGGTGTGAGCGCGCCCGGCGTGGGTGGCTTGGAGGCAGGGCGCTGGCTGCTCGCTGCCGAGGCCTGCGGGGGGAGCCCCGCTTTCACCTCGTTCGAGGTGGTCGAGCTGAATCCGCGATACGACGAGGGGGGACGGACGGCCGCGTTGGCGGCGCTCACCGTCTGGCACCTGCTGCGGGGGCTGGCCAGCCGAGCCGGTTAACGGCTTCGCCCTCGTCGGCCTCGGTTGCGGCAGGGGCCGAAAGTGTCGCCGTGGCGGAGGTGGGCGCGGACGGCCGGCTCCGGCAGCGTCAGCTCGTTCCGGCCCCGGTGGCAGATGCGGTACCGATCCTGGCCGCCTTCCGCGCCCACTCTGGCCGAGGCCGGATAGGGGCCCCGGTACGCCTGGGACGAGGAGCAGCCCGTGGTAGAGAGAAAGAGGAGCAGGCTTCCTGTGAGCAGGCCCGCACGGAACGGAGTAATCATGACGAGAGGCGGTGGAGAAGGGCACTCTTCAACACCGCCTCGCGCGCAGGAGTTCACGAAGGCACGGGACTGCTCACTCGCTCGGCGCCACCGAGTCGTAGTAGCGCTCGTGCCGCCGCTGGTTCTCGGCGCTGCAATCCCCGAAGTAGTCGCCGTGCTTCATGTGCTCCTCGACGGCGATGTCCACGATGGTGATGGTGCGGCCTGCGTGGCAGATCGTGGAACGGCTCAGGCCACGGAGCGCCTCCGCACGCGCGTAGTCCGGGTACGGCACCTGCCGGGCGCTGTAGAGCGAAGGTCCGGACGTCGTGGCGCAGCCCGCCGCGAGCAGGGGCGCGAGGGTGAAGCAGACGCGGACGAGAGGGCGACGGAAGCCGGGCATACGAGTCTCGTTTAGTTGCACATAGGTCCGCACCGAGCAAACGCCAGGCAGGCGCCGTTGTTGTGAAGACCGCGTAGCAACTCGATGAGACGCGCAGGAGGCTTGGGCGAGGAGGGTACGAACGTTCGCTTCAGGCAATGAGCCCTTCGACGACGCCCGTGTCCGGGTTGAGCACGGATTCGGGCTCGTCCTCGTTCTTCGACGGCTCTTCCCGCCGCATCGTTCCCAGCTGGAAGACCGAGGCGGCCCAGGTGAGGCCGGCGCCGAAACCGACGAGGGCGAGCGTGTCGCCCGGCTTCGCGCGCCCCGCCTCCAGCGCCTCGGAGAGGGCGATGGGGATGGAGGCGGCCGAGGTGTTCCCGTACCGCTCCACGTTCATCACCACCTTCTCGGGGGGCAGCGCCATCTGTTTGGCGGCGTACTCGATGATGCGGGCGTTGGCCTGGTGGGGCACGAAGAGCGCGATGTCGTCGGGGCCCACCTGCGCCTTCTGCATCACGCGCCGGAGTGACGCGCCCATCGTCGTCGTGGCAAACTTGAAGACCTCGCGGCCGTTCATCCGCAGGTACTGGCGGCGGGCGTCGAGCTGCTCGTGCGTGATGGGTTCCGACGTTCCCATGCCCCACGTGATGATGGCGTCGTAGCCGGACCCGTCCGAGCCGAGTTCGAAGGCGCGGAGCCCGCAGGGCGCCTCGGTGGCCTGCACGACGACCGCCCCGGCGCCGTCGCCGAAGAGGACGCACGTGGTGCGGTCCTCCCAGTCGAGGTAGCGCGAGATGAGCTCGGTGCCCACGACCACGATGGTCCGGTACGCGCCCGACCGGATGAACTGGTCGGCGGTGACGAGGGCGTAGACGAAGCCGGTGCAGCCGACCACGAGCGTCATTGCGCCGCAGGTCAGGCCGAGCCGGTGCTGCACCTGGCTCGACACCGGCGGCGTGAGGTAGTCCGGGCTCGTCGTGGCGATGAGCAGGAGGTCCACCTCCTCGGGGGCGACCCCGGCCCGGTCCATCGCGCGCCGCGCCGCCTCGGCCGACATCGACGAGCACGTGTCGTCCGGCCCGGCGATGTGCCGCTCTCGGATTCCGGAGCGGGTCTGGATCCACTCGTCGGAGGTGTCCACCATCCGGGCGAGGTCGTCGTTCGTGAGCACCCGCTCGGGCGCGAAGTGGCCCCAGCCGATGAGGTTGGAATGGAGGCGACGCATGGGGTGGGAGGAAGGTGCAACCGGCACAACGTACGCACACCGTCAAGGGAAGATCGCCCTCGGCATTCCGCCCACCCTGCGGCGGGGCACGGCTACGGCGACGACTCGTGGTCGAACCGGCCGAGGCGGAGGAAGTGGAGCGTCTGCCGGATCACGTCGGGCGCGCGCATCAGGAACGTGTGCCCGTGGGGGACGACGAGGTGGTCCGCGAACCCCGCCGCCTTCGTGCTCCACACCGCGACGATGCCGTCCGCCGGCCCACCGAAGTGCCGGGCGAAGAACGGGAACGGGTTGCGGTCGCCCGCGATGACGCCCGTCTCCGGCGGCAGCGTGCCGAGGGACCGGCAGACGCTATCGGGGCCGGTGCCCAGCTCCAGGAGGGCCGGGCCGCAGACGCGCCGGAAGAGCGGGGTATCCCGGAAGCGGTCGGCCAGCTCGCTGCCGCCGTGCGGGGGCGCCAGCATCACGGCGCGCGCACCCTCGGGCACCTCGCCCGCCTCGGCGTAGGCGCGGACGAGCACGCCGCCCATCGAATGGGTCACGAAGTGGATGCGTCCGGTCCCGTCGCGCCGCGCCTCGTCCACGGCCTTCGCCACAACGTCCCGGGCCAGGCGCGCCACCGGATGCCGCGTGGACGGGTAGCCGACGTTGCGGACGGCGTAGCCCGTGCGGCGCAGCGCCCGCGCCATCGGCCGCATGGAGGTCGCCATGCGGCCGAGGCCGTGAAAGAGCAGGACGGTGTCGGGGGGAGCGAGGGCCATGTCGCCCGAACCCTACTTCGCCAGGCCGGGGTTCCGGTCCAGGAACTCCTCATAGAGCGCCGTCTGCCGCGAGGCGAGGGGGATGCGGTAGCCGTCGATGAACAGGTGGACGACCTGGGTGCGCGGCTCGAAGGGGTCGCCGTCGGCGGCGAAGAGCGTGGCGGCCTTGCCCGCTTCGATGGAACCGAGGCGGTCGGCCACGCCGAAGATGCGGGCGGGCGCCAGCGTGACCGCCTCCAGCGCATCCTGCCGGTCGAAGCCGACCTCCTCGCCCCAGGCCGCGGCGAAGCCGGCGTGGAACGGGAGGTTGCGGACGTTCTCCGTCTCCTGCGTCTGTAGCGCCACCTCGACGCCGGCCGCGTGCAGGAGCGCGGCGTTCTGATAGGCCCGGTCGTAGCGGTCGGACGCCCGCGTCGGCAGCGCCAGGACGGGGCCGGTGACGACGGGCAGCCCGGCCTCGGCAATGCGGTCGGCCACGCGCCAGCCCTCGGCCACGCCGGTCAGGATCGCACGCACCGGCTTGTCTTCCAGCCATTCGAGCGCCTTCAGGATGTCGGCCGCCCTGTTCACGTTCACGAGGAGGGCGCGCTCGCCGCGCACGACGGGCAGCAGCGCCTCCATTTCGGGCTGGTAGTACGGCTCCGGCTCACGGTCTTCTGCCGTCGCTGCCGAGGCGATGCGGGCGAAGAGAACGGCTTGCGCCCAGACCTCGTCCAGCCGTTCCATCGCCTCGTTGAACTGCTTCTCGACGTCCGCGTCGCTGCGGCGGTCCCAGGGGCCGGCGCGCGCCGAGGAAGGGAAGTTGAGGACGACGCCCCGGAAGCCGGCGAACATCTGTCCGGGCGTGTAGCCGTGGAGGTTGACGAGCGCGGCCGTCCCCGGCATCGTCCCGCCCGAGGGCACCGAGAGCACCGTCGTCACGCCCGAGACGCGCGTCACGGCGACGTGCACGGAGTTGGGGTTGATGGCGGTGAGGGCCTGCATCTGCGGCGTGAACCGGCCGATCTCGTTGTAGTCCTGCGTCTCCGAGAGGGAGCCGACCTCCTGGAGGCCGATCCGCGTGCCGCCGTCGATGAAGCCGGGGTAGAGCGTGAGCCCGGTGCAGTCGATGACCTCGGCGTCGGCCGGCGTGGGCACGTTGGCGCCGACGGCCTCGATGCGGCCGTCGCGGAGCACGACGGTGCCCTTTTCGATGACGCCGTTGGCAACGGTCTCGATCCGCGCGTTGGTGAGGGCGAACGTCCCGGTGTACGTGCGGATGGGCCCGTCCTGGGCGGGGGCGGGCAGGGCCAGAACGGCGAGGATGAGGGCGAGGAACAGGCGCATCAGGGCAAACGGCACGGTCAAAACACGAAGGCGCCTTCGAGGCACCGGTCCCCGGCCTCGGTGGCGTGGAGGTAGACCTCGTCGATGGGGGCGTCCGGGTCCACGTCGAGGCGCATGTCGTCGCCGTCGCGGGCGGCGTCGAAGCGGACGACGCCGTCCACGACGGTCATCACGGGGCGGGCGTAGACGGAGAGCGGATGGCCGCGGAAGAGCGCGAGGTCGGCGTCCTTGCCCACCTCGATGGAGCCGACGCGGTCGTCGATGCCGAGCTGCCAGGCGGGGTTGATCGTGATGAGGGCGAGGGCCTCGTCGTCGGTCAGCCCGCCGTAGCGCTGGGCCTTGGCGGCTTCGTGGTAGAGGTGACGCATGAGCTCGTCGTCGTCCGAGTTGATGGACGTGCGGACGCCGTTGCGCGTGAGGATGGCGGCGTTGTAGGCCGTCGAGTAGTAGACCTCGAACTTGTAGCCCCACCAGTCGGAGAAGACGGAGGCGCCGGCGCCGTAGGCGGCCAGCTCGGGGGCCACCTTGAACGCCTCGTTGGCGTGCTGGAACGTGACGCGCTCGACGCCGAAGTCGCGCAGCACGTCCATCAGCATGAGGATCTCGTCGGCGCGGTAGCTGTGGGCGTGGACGAGCACCTCGCCGTCGAGCACGTCGGCCAGCGTCTCCATGCGGCGGCTGTAGGGCGGCGGCGTGGCGGGCCGGCCTTCGCGGACGGCGGCCGCGGCGGCCTCCTGGGCGGCGCGGTAGCGGCGCGCCTCGGTGAACGCCTCCCGGATCACCTGCTCGACGCCCATGCGCGTGTTCGGCCGCAGGCTTCGGCCCCGGCCGTGGACGCGCGTGGGGTTCTCGCCAAGGGCGAACTTGATCGTGCGCGGCGCGCCCTCGAACGCGAGCCCCTCGGGGTCGAACGTGCCGTAGCGGAGCTTGATCGTCTCGCTCTCGCCGCCGATGGGGTTGGCCGAGCCGTGGAGGACGTGGATCGTCGTCACGCCGCCCGCCAGCGCGCGGTAGATCCCGATGTCGGCCGGGTCGATCACGTCCCCGAGGCGGACCTCGGCGACGACGGGGTTGGTGGCCTCGTTGACGGGGCCTTCGACGGCCAGGTGCGAGTGGGCGTCGATGATGCCGGGCATGACGTGGAGCCCGGCGGCCTCGACGACGCGGACCCCGTCCGGCGCCGTCAGATTCCGGCCGACCTCGGCGATCGTGCCGTTGCGGACGAGCACGTCGGTCCGCTCCAGCGTGCCGCGGGTGACGGTGAGCACGGTGCCGCCCCGGATGAGGAGGT
The DNA here is from genome assembly GCA_964580105.1 of uncultured Rhodothermales bacterium. Lineage (GTDB taxonomy): Bacteria > Bacteroidota > Rhodothermia > Rhodothermales > Rubricoccaceae > CAZOJJ01. The sequence goes on from CAZOJJ010000006.1 coordinate 51,332, forward strand.
CGCCGCGGGCGTCGGCGGGGGGGAGGTCGGCCGCCGTCTGGGCGGCGGCCGGCGAGGCGAGGAGGCTGAGGGCGAGGAGGAGCCGTCGCGGCATCATTCGGAGGCGTCGGTCTGGAGGCAGGCCGTGAAAGGGAGGGCTTCCTGGCCTTCGGGCACGGGCGGGCCCTCGAACGTGCCGCCGGTCACGGTCCCTTCGATCTCGATCCGCCCCATGCCGGGCTGATCGAACGCGAAGGCGAGGCGGCCGCCCTCGGCAACGAGGTCGTCGGGGCGGGCGACGTAGTCCCGGCTGCCGACGAGCGCGGCGGGGCCGTCGGCCTTCGCCGCCGACTTCGGGGCGTTCTGGGCGAAGGCGACGGGGGCTGCCGGGAGGAGCCGGGCGAAGAGCGGGAAGAGGCGCATCGCGGTATCAGCTGCCGGGCCGCCGCGTGGCCGTGATGGAGAACGAGCCCGTCGCGCCCGCCTCGGCCGTGCCGGTGAACGAGTCGCCCTCGATGACGCCCCGGACGCGGACGGTGCCGAGGCCGGGCTGGTCGAACGAGAACGCGAGCACGTTGCCTTCGAGCGAGACGGAAGCCAGGTTGCGGGTCTCGTCGGTGGTGATGGTGCCGGAGAGGCGGGAGCCCGCGCCTTCGAGCGTGAACGTGCCCTCCTGCGGGCCGTCCGGCGTGGAGACGCGGTAGGCCCACGTTCCCGCCGCCGTAGCCACGGCGTCGGGGTCGGCCCTCTCGGGCGCGCCGGACTCCTCGCCTTCGAAGCGGACGCCCTCGACGAACACGAAGCGGATGGCCGTCTCTTCGTCGAAGTAGTCGCCGTCGGTGACGACGAGGTTGGCGAGCTTGCCCGCCTCGACGGTGCCGAGCTGGCGGTCGAGGCCGAAGAAGCGGGCCGGCACCGTGGTGAGCGCCGCCAGCGCGTCGTCGGCGGCAAGCCCGGCGGCGATCATGCGGGCGAGGTGGCCGCGGATCGCGTCGGGCTTCACGTCGAGCGTGGCGAAGGCGAAGGGGATGTCGGCCTGCGCCAGCGTGGCCGCGTTCGCTTCGCGGCGGCCGACGGCGGCGGCGCGCTGGGCGCGCATGGCGGCGGCCTCGTCCTGCAGGTATTCGTAGGAGCGGATGCGCCGTTCGGTGATGAAGACGGTGCCGCCCGGCGTGGCGGAGGGATAAGGGGCGGCCGCCGCGCTCGTGTCGGCCGCGAGGGTGTCGGGCAGCGCCAGCGGGGCGAGCACCATCACGCCCTGCTCGTTGAGCCGCTCGACGAGCGGGGTGCTCTCGGGCACCCCCGCCAGCACGAGCGGCAGGTCGAACGCGCGCGCGAGGCGGAGGGCGTAGAACGCCTGGTTCGTGTTGCCGACCTCGAAGAACAGCGGGCGGTCGCCGTCGAGCGTCGGGAGGAGCGCGGCGAGGACGGGGTCGTAGGGCGGGCGCGTCGCCCCGCGCCGCTCGGAAAAGCGAGTGGCCGCCTCGCGGCGACGGCCGGCCTCGGTGAGCAGGTCGTGGAGGACGGCCTGGAGGCCCATCGGCGTGGCGGGGTAGACGCCGCGCGCGGGCGTGAACCGGGCGTAGAGCGACAGCGGCCCCGTCAGGAGCGTGGCGCCGTCGCGCTCGCCGCGCTGGGCCGGGCGCAGGAGGAAAACGGCGCCCTGACCGGGAAGGGCCCGCCCGTGGGGGACGGTGTGCGCCGCCGTGAAGCCGAGCGCCCGGAGGGCTGCGACGGAAGCGTGGGCGGGGTCGATCATCGGCCGCACGTCGCGATCCGCCTGGATGCCGGCGCGGGCACGCGGCGGGTCGCCGGGGTCGGGTACGTCCTCCTCCTCGGCGTCCGGCGCGGCCACCCCCGCGTGCCCGAGGGCGTCGAGGAAGCCGGCGTAGACCGTGAGCGAGTCGCCCTCGATGACGTCCGCGTCGTACGGCGCCTGCACGTCCGGGCCGACGGCCTCGATGATCCCGTCGCGGACGACGACCGTCGCGCGGTCGAGCACCCGGCCGGGGGCCTGCACGACGCGCGCGTTCGTGATAGCGAAGGCGCGCGTGACGGGCCGGAGCGGGGTCTCGTTCGAGATGCCCTGCGCCCGGGAGGGGCCGGCGGCGGCGAGGAGAGCGAGGAAGAAGGGGAGGCGCAAGCGGCGCATCGGAACCGGCAGTGGAGGAGGGGCCGGGCCGAAGATAGAGCCCGGCGAAAAAAGCAGCACGCCCCGCGTGTGCTACGCCGCGAACACGCCCAGCTCGCGGCCGAGCGAACGGGCGGCGGGCGTCACGATCTGATCCGGGCGGACGACGATCTTCTTGTGCTGCAGCCGTGCCCTGCGCACGTCGTTTTCCGTGACGACACGCCCTTCGACCTCCACGACCTCCATCCGGTTCGGCGACGGAAGCGAGGCGGAAGAGGCGGCGGGTCGTGCCGATTCAACGGACCCCTTGCTACCGAGCCACCGGGCCGTCGTACCGGCTTCGGTGCCGGCTGCGAGGAGGACCGTCCGGTCCAGCACGACGCGCGGTCCCTCTCCCGTTTCCACCCGCACGTGACTCAGCACGAGGGGACCGAGGGCGACGCTCGTCGTGACGCCGTCTGTGAGCCCCCATGCGTCGCGGAGGCCGGTGGGGAGGACGAGGCGCGGCGCGATGGGTCCGATTGCCGGAGCGTCGAGTGCGCCGCGCGGGCCGCGGAGGGTGGGCGACGAAGCGCGCAGCGCTTCCCGGTCGAGCGCGTCGAGGACGAGGCGGAGGGGATCGCCCGGCCGGGCCTCGACGAAGAGGGGGCGGCCGGCGCCGAGCACCTCGACCCGCTCCGTCCCCCGCCACGTGTAGCCCTCGCCGAAGAGCGCTGCGACGGCGTCGGGAGGCAGTACGGCGTGGGAGCGCGCCGCCTGGACGGGGAGGGCGTCGGGGCGCATCAGCGTCCGGGGAGGTAGCGGGCCTCCACGTCCTGGATCTTCTGCACGCGCGCGGCGTGGCGCCCGCCCTCGAAGGCCACCGACAGGAACTCGGCCAGCACGCGCTTGGCGCTCTCGACGCCCATCGTGCGGCTCCCGAGCGTGAGCACGTTGGCGTCGTTGTGGGCGCGGGCGTTGTAGGCACTGAATACGTCGGGGCAGAGGGCGGCGCGCACGCCCGGCACCTTGTTCGCCACCATCGCCGAGCCGACGCCGACGCCGTCGATCATCAGCCCGAAGCGGACGGCGCCCTGCTGCACGAGCCGCGCCACGGCGAAGGCGTAGTCCGGGTAATCCACCGACGCCTCGGAATCGGTCCCGACGTCGGTGACGGCGAAGCCGAGGGCCTCGGCGTGCGTCTTGAGCGCGGCCTTGTAGGGGAAGCCGGCGTGGTCGCACCCCAGCGCCAGCGTCTTCGGCGGAGCCGGCGAGGGCGCCGAGGCGGAGGCGGTGCCGGCCTCGGGCGTGCGCTCGACGAACGCGACGCCGTGCTCGCGCGCCGCGTCGCGCGCCAGCGGCGTGACGAGCGTGCCCGGCGCGACGACGAGCCGGCCGCTCCCGCTGCGGGCGGCGTCGAGGACGTGACGTTCGGTGATGAGGCGGCGCGGCATGGCCCCAAGCTACGGCGCGGGCACAGGTAGGGTGAACCCGTGCAGGCGACGCACCGTTGCACGATTCGGTGGCTCTTATTGATCTTCCTTTTGATCGCGAGCGCCGTCGCCCCTCCCATTAGCCCCTCGCTGGCATGTCCGTCGTCCCGCCTCCCACGTCGTCTCCCGTCGTCGCCGAGCACCCGAAGGTGTCGGCCTACGAGATCGCCACCGCCAACTTCGACCGCGCCGCCGACCTCCTCGGCCTCTCCGACGAGTGGCGCATGTTGATCCGGACGCCCTTCCGCGAGATGCGCGTCGAGGTGCCGCTCCACCGCGAGGATGGCAGCCTCGTCGTCTTCACCGGGTACCGCGTCCAGCACAGCGGCGCGCGCGGGCCGTTCAAAGGCGGGATCCGGTTCTCGCCGCTGGTCGACTTCGACGAGGTCCGCGCCCTGGCCGAGACGATGACGTACAAAACGGCCCTCGTGGACGTGCCCTTCGGCGGCGGCAAGGGGGGCGTCAACTGCGACCCGCGCACGCTCTCGAAGCTGGAACTGGAGCACGTCACGCGCCGCTACGTCTCGCGCATCCACCTCCTCCTCGGCCCCAACCGCGACGTGCCCGCGCCGGACATGGGCACCAACGCGCAGGTGATGGCCTGGATCGTGGACCAGTACGGCCGCCAGCACGGCCACTCGCCCGCCGTCGTGACGGGCAAGCCGCTGGAGATGGGCGGCTCGCCCGGCCGCGAGCAGGCCACCGGCCGCGGCGTGATGATCACGGCCCTGGAGGCGGCGAAGGACTACGGCCTCGACCTCCGCGGCCTCCGCGTGGCCATCCAGGGGTTCGGCAACGTCGGCATGAACGCGGCGCTGCTGCTGGCCGAGAGGGGCTGCACCATCGTCGGCATCTCGGACGTCTCCGGCGGCATCTTCCACGCCGACGGCATCGACGTCGAGGACCTCCGGCGCTACAAGGAGCGCGAGGGCGGCGACCACACCATCGCGGGCTACGCCGCGCCCGGCCTCGAGAACGTCGGCCACGCCGACTTCATGGGCGTCGACTGCGACGTGCTCATCCCCGCCGCGATGGAGAGTGCCATCCACGAGGACAACGTGGACTCCGTCAAGGCCAAGATCGTCGTCGAGGGCGCCAACCTCCCCATCGCGCCGGACGCCGACGCCAAGCTGATCGAGCGCGGCGTCGTCATCGTACCGGACATCCTCGCCAACGCGGGCGGCGTGACCGTCTCCTACTTCGAGTGGAGCCAGAACTTCCAGCAGTATCGGTGGGCCGAGGAGGAGGTCAACGAGCGGCTGGAGCGGATCATGCTCAAGGCCTACCGCGACGTCGTCGCCGAGTCGAAGGCGCGCCGTGCGACGCTCCGGGAGGCGGCGTTTACCCTCGCCATCGGCCGCGTCGTCAAGGCCGAGCAACTGCGCGGGTCGCTGTAGGGCCGGCCGCCGGGTGGAACGGGAGCCGCTCCCGGCTCGCTAGCGACTGCGCAGCCAGGGCAGCGGGTTGACGGGCTGCTCGCCCTCGAAGAGGGCGAAGAAGACGCCCGGGCCGCGCCGCTGCTGGGCCGTCCCGGCCCGGCCGAGGGCTTGCCCGGCCTGCACCGCCTGACCCTGGCGGACGAGCACCTGCGAGAGGTTGCCGTACATGGTGGTGTACCCGCCGTGGGAGACGAGCACGAACGTCCCGTACGACGGGTTCGAGGCGATGCGCTCGACGGTGCCCTGGAACACGGCCCGGATGCCGGCCCCCGGTGCCGTAGTCACGTCGATGCCGACCTCCTCGATGCGGGTGCCGTAGACCGGGTGGGTGCGCGTGCCGAAGGCGCCCGTCACGGTGCCGTCGGCCGGCCACGGGAGGCGGCCCCGGTTGGAGCGGAACGACCCGCTGAGTGCGACGGCGCGGTCCTCCACCGGCGGCAGGTTAGTAGCGGAAGGCGGCGCGGGGGCTGGAGCGGGGATGGTGCCGGAGGGTGAAGGGACGGGGCGCCGCGCCGATTCCGCGAGGCGGGCCTCCTCGGCGCGCCTCGCGGCCTCGGCCTGCCGCCGGCGCTCGGCCTCGGCGCGCCGCCGCTCCTCGGCGACGAGTTCGCGTACGAGGCCTTCGAGCGCCTGGGCGTCCGCCCGGCGCTGGGCCAACTCGCCCTCGAGCTGCCCCCGCCGCCGCCGTACCTCTTCGACGAGGGCGGCTCGCTCGCGCCGCCGCTCGGCCAGCTGCTGCCGCTCGAACTGACTCGTCGTGATGACCCGCTGCGTCTGCTGTGCGGCGTCGGTGAGGGCGGCCTGCTGCCCGCGCAGCTCGTCCGTCTTGAGGGCGATGCGTTCCACCTGCCGCCGCCGTCGCTCGGCGAACTGGCGGAGGTAGCGCGCCCGCGCGATCATCTGGGGAATGGAGCCGGCCGATAGGATCAGCGCGAGGTCGCTCGTCCGGCCGCGCATGTAGGCGTGGCGGGCGTGGCGGCGGTACGACGCCCGGGCCTCGTTGATCTCCTGCTCCAGCCGCTGGATCGAGCGCTGCATCGCCTGGGCCTGGGTGCGGAGCGTGTCGAGCTCCATCCGAAGGCTCTCGACCAATTCCTCCCGAAGGGCGATCTCGGTGTCGAGCCCTTCGAGGGCGGCGAGCTGGCCCTGCTCCTCGCTCCGGGCCTGCTGGATCTGCCGCTCCACGCCCGCGATCTGCTCCTGGAGCGCCTCCAGCCGCCGCTCCGTCGCGGCGCGGTCCTGGGCCACGGCGGGTGCCGCCAGCGCGAGCAGGAGCGCGAGGAGAAACGGGCGCATCGGGGTGGGGGACGGCGGGGCGAGGATATCGCGGGATCGGCGGAAAAGTAAAGGCTACTCCAGCGGGATCGGCTCGGCGTCGCGGGGGACGGAAAAGCGGAACGTGAGGTCGCCCGGGTCGAGCGTCAGGCGCTGGTGTTCGACGGTGATCTCGGTCGTGTCGAGCGGGCTGGCGAGGACGACGCGGCGGGGCACCACGCGGCCCTCGACCACGTCGAATGCCTCGAAGCGACGGCGGCTGAGGAGCGTGCCGTCGGGCGCCCGCTCGTCGAGCCGGACGACGCGCCAGACGGACGGGTCCACGACGTACTCCGTCCGTCCGTCGGGGGCGGTCAGCACGTAGGTCGAGGAGTCGGCGGTCGAGGAGTCGGCGCGGACGGCCCAGGCCACCTCGGGGGCGGGGGCGACGAGGCCGAGGAGGTTGTGCGCCAGCGCACCCGGTGCGCCCGCACCCGGCACGTATCGGTCTGCCACCCGGAGCGACCCGTAGAGGTACACGTTGTTGAGCAGGTCGACGGCGAAGAACGAGTCGGCCGTGACGAGGGCGCGGCCCACGTTGAGGCTGAGCGGCCCGCGCAGCGAGGCGGTCAGCGAGTCGGCCAGGCTGGCGCGGATGCTCGCGCCGACGCGCTGCGAGAGCCGCGGGCTCTCGATACGCACGCGCGCTTCGCTCCGAAACGCCGTCAGGCCGGCCGTGGCCGTCTGCACCTGGTAGACGATCTGCTCGGCCGTGTGATGGGGGTAGTCGGCCGGGGCGGAGGCGTCCGGGGCGTTGCGGACGAGCGGGCCGCTGCAGCCGGCCGTCCCGAGGGCGGCGGTCAGGAAACAGAGGACGAAGGACGGAAGACGGAGGACGGGCAGGGGGTGTCGCATCGTATGAGTTCGTCCTTCAGTCCTCCGACTACCGGCCGTCGAGCTTGCGGCGGACGGCCTCGTTCTCGGGGTCGAGGTCGAGTGCGCGCTGCCAGGCCGTGCGGGCGTCGGCGGTGCGACCGAGGCGGGCGTAGACGTCGCCGAGGTGGTCGTAGAGGAGGGCGAAGCTGGGCGCGTGGCTGAGGGCCCGCTCGATGAGCGCGGCGGCTTCGGCGTGACGGCCGAGCTTGTGGAGCACCCAGCCGTGCGTGTCGAGGAAGTAGGCGTTGTCGGGGTGCTGGGCCACGGCGCGCTCGGCCATGCGGAGGGCCTCGAAGAGCCGCTCGCCCGTTTCGGCGAGGACGTAGGCGTAGTTGTTCAGGACGAGCGCGTGGTCCGGGTCCAGCGCCAGCGCCTCTTCGAAGACGGCCAGCGCCCGTTCCGGGTCGCCCTGCTCCGAGAGGAGGACGCCCTTGAGCGAGAGGAGGCGGATTCGGCCGGCCGGGTCGTCCGGCGTCTCCTCGGCCAGGATCGCCAGCGCTTCGTCGAGGGGGCGGAGCGCTTCCCGGCCCCGGCCCGACTTCGCCAGCGCGTACGCCTTGAGCCGGAGGAGGCCGACCCGGCCGGGGAACAGGATCAGCGCCTCGTCGACCGTTTCTACGGCGCGCTCCGGCTCGCCGGCGTAGATCGCCGCCGCCGTGGCCTGCTCCCACGCTTCCGCCCGGCGGGGGTCGGCCTCCAGGGCACGGCTCAGCACCTCGGCCGCCTCGGCGAAGTCGCGGTCGCGGAAGGCGAGGTCGCCCAGCATGAACAGCGCCTCGGGTTCGACGGCGGGGGCGGCGGCGAGCTCAGCGAGGATGGCGCGGGCCTGGGCAGCAGCCTCAGGGTCCTCGTCGGCGCGGGCGTAGAGGGCCGCGGCGCGGCGGAGGCCGTCCTGCGGCAGCGCCGCGGCCGCGAGGCTGTCGTGGAGGAGCCGGGCGCGCTCGGCCTGCCCGAGCGCTTCGAGTTGCCCCGCCAGGAAACCGACGGACTCCGTGTCGGTCGGGTCGAGCGCGACGAGCCGCTCGAAGGCGGTGAGGGCGTCGCGGGGCCGCCCGGCCTCGCGGTAGGCCATGCCGAGGCGGAGCCACAGCATCCGCTCGTTGGGGAAGGCCTCGGCGGCGGCTTCGAGCATGGCGAGGGCGGCGTCGGTGTCGCCGAGGCGGGTGTAGAGGGCCTCCATACGCATCCGCAGCGCCGGGTCCTCGCCCGCCGTCGCGATCAGCCGCTCGTAGGTAGTGATGGCCGCACGGTAGTCGCCCGCGCGCTCCTGAAGCCGCCCGAGCGCGAAGAGGGCGTCGCCGTTCCGGGGGTCGAGGGCGAGGAGGGCTTCGTAGGAGGCCTGCGCCGCGTCCGTTTGCCCCGTCTGCGCCTGCAACTCGGCCAGGGCGGCGAGGAGGCTGGGTTCCGCCGGGGCCGCCTCGGTGGCGCGTTCGGCGTAGAGGAGCGCCTCGGCGGGCTGCCCCAGCGCGACGTACGACTCGGAGAGGGCCGCCAGGACGGCCGGTTCGTGCGGGCGCGCCGCCCGCACCTGCTGGAGGAGCTCGACGGCGCGCTCGTGGTCGCCGAGGTACGCCTCGGTCAGCGCGCGGACGAACAGCCGGTCGGGCTCCGTCGAGGCCGTCGTATCGGGCTGCGCGCCGGCCGGGGCCGCCGCCAGCAACAGCACGGCGAGGAGGAGGAGCCGGCGAAGGATAACGGGGTGGGACACGACGGAAGGTACGAGCGGTGGGAGGGCGGGGGATCCGCCGTACGCGGAGGGAACGCTACCTTGCGGCCCCTTCGTACGCCCAACCCCCGCACCGGCTTCCTCCGTCGATGACCTCCGCCACTGCTTCACGATTCAAAGCGCCCGACACGACGCTCATCATCTTCTCGATCATCGTCCTGGCCGCCGTGCTGACGTGGATCGTGCCGCCGGGGGCGTTCCAGAAAACCGAGATGGAGGTGGAGGGGGCCGGCACGCGCGAGGTGGTCGTGCCGGGCTCCTACGAGCGGATCGAGCGGGAGGACGCGGGGACGGGGGACCGGCTCCGCCACACGGTCGGCCTCGTGTTCATGGCGCCCATCCTCGGCTTCATCGACGAGGATGCCGCGCCGATCATCGCGTTCGTGCTGCTCATCGGGGGTGCCTTCGCCGTGCTCCAGCAGACGGGTGCGGTGGATGCGGCGCTGCGGCGGCTCGTCCGGGCGGCTCGGGAATCCGCCGTGCTGGAGTGGCTGCTGATCCCGCTCTTCATGACGCTGTTCTCGCTCGGCGGCGCCATCTTCGGGATGGCCGAGGAAACCATCCCGTTCATCCTGATCTTCGTGCCGCTCGCGCTGGCGCTCGGCTACGACTCCATCACCGGGACGGCCATCCCGTTCGTCGGCTCGGCGGCCGGGTTCGCGGCGGCGTTCTTCAACCCGTTCACGGTCGGGGTGGCCCAGGGCATCGCCGAGGTGCCCGTGTTCTCGGGCGTCGGCTTCCGGCTCGTGCTCTGGTGCATCACGACCTCGCTCGCCATCGCGTTCGTGATGTGGCACGCGCACCGCGTCCGGCAGGACCCCGCGCGGAGCCCGACGCGCGAGATCGACCGGCGCAAGCGTGAGACGGGGATGCATCTGGACGTGGAGGACGACACGTTCACCGCGCGGCAGAAATGGGTGCTCGTCGTGTTCGGGCTGGGCATCGCTGCGCTCGTCTTCGGCGTGCTCCAGTTCGGGTGGTACATCGTCGAGATCGCCGCCCTGTTCGTCGGCCTCGGGATCGTGATGGGCGCCATCGGCGGACTCGGCGGCAACGGCACGGCGCGGGCGTTCATGGACGGCGCGCGCGACCTCGTGGCGACGGCGCTCATCATCGGCCTCGCGCGCGGCATCCTGGTCGTGATGCAGGACGGCCAGATCATCGACACCATTCTGCACGGCCTGGCCTCCACCCTCGGCGGGGCCGGCCCGACGGTCGCGGCACAGGGCATGTTCGGCGTCCAGACGGCCATCAACTTCTTCGTGCCCTCCGGCAGCGGGCAGGCCGCGCTCACGATGCCGCTGATGGCGCCGCTGGCCGACCTCCTCGGCGTCACGCGGCAGACGGCCGTGCTGGCGTTCCAGATGGGCGACGGGTTCACCAACATGATCATCCCCACCAGCGCCGTCCTCATGGGCGCGCTCTCGCTGGCCGACGTGCCGTGGACGACGTGGGCGCGCTGGATCCTGCCTCTCCAGATCGTGCTCTTCCTGCTGGGCCTGATCGTGCTCTTCGTCGCCGTGCAGGTCGGATACGGCCTCTGAGAAACCGTCTGGGGCATCCAGGGGATTCGCCTTCACCCTCCCAGCGTGTCATCTCCGGCGTGTCATCTCCGGCGTGTCATCTCCAGCGTGTCATCTCCAGCGTGTCTTCCCGGACGGGATGCCTTCGGGACGTGATGCCTTCGGGATTTCCAGCGGGATCTCCAGCGGGATTGCCAGACGGGGCGATCCGGCACGTGGAGATTTCCTTCGGGACGCTTGCGCTTTCGGCTCGGAGGCCGGGATGACCCAAAGCCGAGGGGCGAGCACGGCCCCAAGCAGCCTCTGAGCGCCGATGGAACGCGACTTGCCGCCCTCTTGGGGATTCCCGGCCCCGGCGTACTTTGTGCGGATGGACGGCGTTCTGTACGGGCGCCGGCCCCGAGCGGCCCGCCCGTCGTTCAGTTCCGACGACACCGGCTCCCGTTTTCATCCGACCCCGACCCCATGACGACCCTCACCCCCGGACGGCTCCTCGGCGCGCTCGCGCTGCTCCTGTTCACGCTGCCCGCAATGGCGCAGAGCACGCCCATCGGCGTCTGGCGCACCATCGACGACGAGACGGGCGAGCCGAAGTCGCACGTCCGCATCTACGAGCGCGGCGGCAAGCTCTTCGGCGACGTCGTTCAGCTGCTGCCTACCGCGAGCAACCCCGAGGCCGTCTGCTCCCCCTGCGCCGACGAGTTCGAGGGGAGCGATCTCCGCGGCGTGACCGTCCTCCGCAACATGGAGCCCGACGGCGACGAGTGGAGCGGCGGCACGATCACCGACCCGAAGAACGGCCGCACCTACCGCTGCAAGATGTCGATGGACGGCCCGAACCGGCTCCGCGTTCGCGGCTTCATCGGCTTCTCCCTCCTCGGGCGCACCCAGGTCTGGGAGCGCGTCGAGTAGCGCGGCCTCCCTCTCCACCAACCCTACCGATTCCCATGCGCGCGACCCTGACCCTCGGCCTCCTCGCCCTCGTGGCGCTGTTCGTGGCCCCTGCCGCCCTCGCCCAGCTTCCCGCCGATGCACAGGGCTACCTCGGCCGCTGGCAGACGGTGGACGACGAGACGGGCGAGACGAAGTCCATCGTCGAGATCTACGAACAGGGCGGGAAAGTCTTTGGACGGATCGTTCGCCTCCTGCCTACCGCGAGCAACCCCGAGGCCGTCTGCTCCCCCTGCGCCGACGAGTTCGAAGGGGGCAACCTCCAGGGCGTCGTCATCCTCCGCGACATGGCGTGGGACGCGGGCGACCAGGAGTTCAGCGGCGGCCGGATCACCGACCCCAAGAACGGCCGCACCTACCGGGCCTACATGAAGCTCGAAGGCCCGGACCGGCTCCGGGTGCGCGGCTTCCTCGGCGTGCGCGCGCTCGGCCGTACCCAGGTCTGGCGGCGGGCGCCGTAGCCCCCGCGCAACCGAGTCGGGCCTCTCCGGCGGCGCCCTCCGCTCTTGCACGCGGGGGGCGCCGTCGTATCTTCGGGAGCGCTTGCTCCGGCGTTGGACCGGAGCGCCAAGACCGCATCCCCACCGCCTTCCACCTTCGCCGCTACCATCCGAGGCGTCCCGCCGCATCGGGACGGAGACGGCCATGAGCGCGCTGAGCGGGCACGTCCTCGTGCTCAATCAGGACTACCGCGCGCTCGCCGTGTGCAGCGTCGAGCGCGCGATGGTGCTCATGCTGCTCCACAAGGCGGAGCTGGTGGAAGCGCACCGGGACCGGATGGTGCATTCGGCGCACAGCCGCTACCCGTGGCCGAGCATCGTCCGGCTGAAGGGGTACGTCCGCGTGCCGTACCGGCGCATCATGCTCACGCGCCGCAACGTCCTCCGCCGCGACGGCCACCGGTGCCAGTACTGCGGCAGCCGCGACCGCCTCACGCTCGACCACGTCCTGCCGAAGTCCCGAGGCGGGCCGGACACCTGGGAGAACCTCGTGGCCGCCTGCGTGCCGTGCAACAACCGCAAGGGCAACCGCACGCCCGAGGAGGCCGCGATGCCGCTCCGCCGCCCTCCCTTCCGGCCCTCGCACGTGATGTACCTGCGCGACTTCCTCGGCTCGCTCGACGACGCCTGGAAGCCGTACCTCTACGCGGCGTGAACGGGGGCGCCGTCGCCGATCCGCACGTGCTCCGCCGGCCTCAGCGCCTCCGCCGCGAACAGCACCGTGCCGATCCAGATCAGGTCCGTGACGAGCAGGTGCACCAGCTGCACCTCGATGGGTGCGCGGAGCCACACGTTGAGGAGCCCGATCCATAGCTGCGCCAGCATGAGTCCGACGACGCCGAGCCCGAGGCGGAGTGCCTGCCGGTCCGCGCCCCGCCGCGCCACGAGCACGACGGTGCCCAGGACGAGGACGAATACGACGCACGCCAGCACCGGGTGGTAGAGCCGCATCCCGACGAGCGTGGCGACGAGCGGCACCTCGGCCGGGTCGAGGCCGCCGCCGAGCGCGAGGGTGTCGCCGAGGGCGGTCACGGCCCCGCTGGCGCCGAGGACGAGCAGCCCGGCGAGGCTCGCGCCCAGCGCGGCGCCCGCCCCGCCGCTCCCACGCCAGCGCGGCACAGACCCGCCCGACGCCCACCACGCCGTCAGCCCGAGCGCCGCCAGGAGGAAGAACGTATTGACGAGGTGCGCCGCCATCCAGTAGGCCCGTCCTACCGCCACGTTGTAGGCCACCATCTCGAAGAGCACCAGCCCGGCCCCGACGGCTCCCTCCGTCACCATGAAAAAGAGGGAGACGAGGGCGCCCTTGCGAACCGGGGAGCCCCTCTCGAACGCCCGCCAGGCCCACACCACGAGGAGGATCGCCACGAGGCCGGCCAGCCCGCTCGTCAGCCGGTGCGTGAGCTCGACGAGCGTCTGCACCGTGGGCGCGCGGGGGATCACCTCGCCGTGGCACAGCGGCCAGTGGTCGCCGCAGCCGGCGCCCGAGCCGGAGGCGCGGACGTACCCGCCCCAGAGGATCACGAGGAGGGTGTAGGCGAGCGCGCCCCACGCGAAACGGACAAAGGCGGTACGGCTACGGAGCATGGGCACGGAGCGGGCTTGGCACGAACGTAGCACCGGGACGGCCCGATGAGCCACGGCGTTTCCCCCCGGCGCGCGAGGTCATCGAAAACCCACACAGCCCCACCCGCCTCGGGCGGGGTGCGCAGCCCGTGCCCATGCACGAGCAGGCCGTGCGCACGCTCGAACGTCGGACGGCTCGCCTCCTCTCTTTCCAACCCTTTCAATCCCATGCGATTCCACTATCTGTGGTTCGGCCTCGGGCTTTTTCTGCTGAGCCCCGTCTCGACCGCCCAGTCGCTCCAGCAGACCGCCGGCCCGCCCGGCGCCCAGTTCTTCGGCGCCGCCGAGCACGACGGCCGGCTCTTCGCCGCCGGCCGCTACGGCGGCCTCTTCACGCGTGAGGCCGGCGGATGGGCGACCGAGCCCGTCGGGCTCCGCCTCGGCACCCTCTATGCCACGAGCGAGCGCCTCTTCGCCTACAACGCCAGCGAGCTCTTCCGGTACGACGACCCTGAAGGCTGGGTACCGGCCTGGGACGGGTACGTCAGCCACCTGTGGGTCGGCGCGGATTCGTTGCTCGTCCTCGTCAACGACACCCTCTACGTGTCCGGCGACGACCTGGACTGGCGGATGGCGCTCCGGGGCCGGGGGGTTCTGGACGGGAGTGGTACCCCTCTCGGCGAGGCGCTCCTCGTGCTCTTCGAGGTCGTGCAGGCACCGGACGGCGCATTCTGGGCGGCGTCCATGTCGGCCAGCACGAGCGGGATGTACCGATCCGAGGACGGCGAGGCGTGGGTCCACCTGTCGGACGGCCTGCCGATCTTCTCCTTTCCGAGGACGCTGTTCGTATCCACGGCCGGCGACGTCCTCCTGGCGGAGAGCAGCGCCGTCTACGCCTTCGACGAGACCGCCGAGACGTGGGTGGCGCAGCAGGGGCTCGCACAGGTGACCCCGATACGCTTCGTGGAGGCCGGGGGCGCCCTCTTCCTCCACGGGTACGCCAGCGGCGCCCCGGCGATCTACCGCCGCGACGGGGCGAACTGGACGGAAGTGGTCCAGCCGGAGAGCGATGTGATCGCCCTCGCTCCGTCGCCGGACGGGCTCTTCGCCCTCGGGCTCGACGGGCTCTACGAAGGCCCGGGGGACGGGACGTGGACGCCGCTCCACGACGGCGTCGTGGCCTCGTCGGCCCAGCCCTACCGGATCGGCGAAGGCGTCGCGGTGCGCGGCACCGACGGCTGGCTCCGCAGCGACGACGAGGGCGAGACCTGGGTGCCCCAGGCGTACCCGCCGGATCTCGGCCAGATCTACGACTTCGGCGACGTCGTCATCGGTACCGCGAGCGATAACGTGTACCGCTCGACCGACGGCGGCGCGTCGTGGCAACTCGCCAACGCCGGCATCAACGTCGGGCCGTTTCACAAGCGGAGCCTGCGCGACGTGGAGCGGCACGGCGGGATGATCTACGGCGGGCTGTACTCGTCGCGCGCCATCAAGCACCAGGGCGGCGAGACCGTCGGCGGCGTGTACCGCTCGACCGACGGCGGGCAGTCCTGGGCGCTGCTGGGGAGCAACTTCCCGATCAACAGCAACGGGTTTCGGGCCGGTGTCACCCTCCTCGCCGCTACGGACGCCCACCTGATCGCCGCGACGCAGGAAGGGCTGGTCCGGATCCCCCACGACGGCGAGAGCTGGGAAGCGCTCGACGCGCCCGTGACGACCGCCCTCTTCGGCCTGGAGGCGGTCGGCGGCCGGGTCGTCCTGATGACCTTCGACGAGATCTTCGTGTCCTCCGACGACGGCGCGACCTGGGCGCCGTTCACCGAGGGGCTGCCCGCCGGCTCCTACCGCCGCTTCCTCGCCTCGCACGGCGACGAAGCCTACCTCCTCATCAGTCCCCTCCTCGATCCCGTCGCCGGGCTGTACCGGCTCGGTGCCGACGGCTGGGAGGACACGGGCGCCGTCGTGCCGGACTGGCTGTCGTGGCTCCGCCTCGTCGTGCAGGAGGACTACGTCTACCTCGGCTCGGCCAACCACGGCCTCTGGCGGTACGACCCGGCAGGCATCCCCACGGCCGAGGAGCCCGGTCTCGCACCCGGTCGCCCCCTCCTCGGCGCGCCGCGTCCGAACCCTGCGACGGGCGCGGCCGAGTTCGTCCTTGCGTGGCCCGAGGCGGCGCACGTCGAGGTCACGCTGTTCGACCTCCTCGGCCGGCGCGTGGCAGTCCTTCACGACGGCGAGGTGGCGGCCGGTACCTCGCTCACGCTCCGCCTCGACGGCCGCCGGCTCCCGCCCGGCCACTACCTCGTCCGCGCCACGGGGGGCGAGCACCGCGCCACGCAGCGCGTCACGGTGGTGCGGTAAACGACGCCGGGGCGGCCTCGCCGTACGAGGCCGCCCCGATCGGTCCCGGCGCAGCGGGGGCTATCGGGTCACGCTGAGCGTGTACGTGCCCGTCTCGCCCTCGGAGAAGGCATTGGCGAGGATGCCGAAGAGGCCCGTCCAGGGCGCGGTAAACGTGAACTGGGCGTCGGTGCCTCCGCCGCTGTCGTCGTCGGCCGAGTATTCATCGGGGTGGAAGAAATAGCCGTCGTCCAGGGGCCCCACGATGAGGTAGGCGTCGAAGTCGTCCGAGCGCATGGTGATGGTGACGGTCTCGCCATCGCCAAGCGCGAGGACGTGCGGCTCGTAGTACGTGCCGTCGTAGTAGACCGCGCTCTGCTCGGTCAGTCGGCTGGTCACGGGCTCACCGACGTCGATCATGGATGCGTCGGACAGGTCGAGCGCCGCTTCAACGTCGTCGTAGTCACCGTCGTGTGCGTTGAGGTCGTTCGGGTCGCCCTCGGTGAGGGAGATCGTGTACCGGCCGGTCTCCCCTTCGTAGAGCGCGTTGGCGCGGACGTAGACGCGCCCGTCCCGATCCGCCGTGAAGACGACGTAGGAGTCGGTCGTGTCGCCGTAGTCGTCGTTCGATCCGATCTCCTCCATCCCCGCCTCGTCGTAGCCGAGGGAGAGGAAGGTGTCGAAGTCGTCCGACGCGAGGTAGACGGCGTAGGTCCGGCCGGCCTCGGCGTCGAAAGTGTAGGGGTCGTAGTACGAGCCGTCGCCGAGCGCGAGGTCGTCCGACGTGAGGACACCGTCGATGGTGTCGCCAAGGTCGAGGTGGATCTGGGCGGCTGCTCCCAGAGGCAGCGTGAGCAGGGCGAGGGCGCTGGCGCGCCGGAGCAAAGAGGGCATGGGATGTCGTAGGGTGGGGAAGCGAGGGGGCAGGCGTCGAACAGCCGCAACCTACGCCGTTCGAGTATCCGAGCCGCCTACGAGAACGGGGCGGCCTCCGCCGAGCGGTACGCTCGGGGAAGCCGCCCCCTGAGGCGTTCGGGCCGGAACGGCCGGACTTAGAAGTCCATGCCGCCCATGTCGCCCATGCCGCCGCCCGGCATGGCGGGCTCCTTCTTCTCCGGCTTGTCGGCGATCACCGACTCGGTGGTGAGGAGCAGGCCGGCCACGGAGGCGGCGTTCTCCAGCGCGGTGCGCGTGACCTTGGTCGGGTCGATCACGCCCATCTGGATGAGGTCGCCGTACTCCTCCGTGCGCGCGTTGAAGCCGTAGGCGCCGTCGGCGTCCTTCACCTTCTGCACGACGACGGAGCCCTCGAGGCCGGCGTTGTTGACGATCTGGCGGAGCGGCTCTTCGAGCGCGCGGCGCACGATGGTCACGCCGATCTGCTGGTCCTCGTTGTCCACCTTGAGGTCGTCGAGGGCGGAGATGGAGCGGACGAGGGCGACGCCGCCGCCGGGCACGATGCCCTCCTCGACGGCCGCACGGGTGGCGTGCAGGGCGTCCTCGACGCGCGCCTTCTTCTCCTTCATCTCGACCTCGGTGGCCGCGCCGATCTTGAGCACGGCGACGCCGCCGGAGAGCTTGGCGAGGCGCTCCTGGAGCTTCTCGCGGTCGTAGTCCGACGTGGTCGTCTCGATCTGCGCCTTGATCTGGTTGACGCGGGCCTTGATCTGGTCCGCGCTGCCGGCGCCGTCCACGATGGTCGTGGTGTCCTTGTCGATGACGATGCGCTTGGCGCGGCCGAGGTAGTCGAGCGTGGTGTTCTCGAGGCGGTAGCCCTTCTCCTCGGAGACGACCGTGCCGCCGGTGAGGACGGCGATGTCCTCCAGCATGGCCTTGCGGCGGTCGCCGAAGCCCGGCGCCTTGACGGCGGCCACGCGGAGCGTGCCGCGCAGCTTGTTGACCACGAGCGTGGCGAGGGCCTCGCCGTCGATGTCCTCGGCGATGATGAGCAGCGGGGCGCCCATCTGCGCGACCTTCTCCAGCACCGGGAGCAGGTCCTTCATCGAGGAGATCTTCTTGTCGTGGATGAGGAGGAGCGCGTCTTCGAGGGCGACCTCCATGTTCTCGGGGTCGGTCACGAAGTAGGGCGAGAGGTAGCCCCGGTCGAACTGCATGCCCTCGACGGTGTCGAGCGAGGTGTCGGTGCCCTTGGCCTCCTCGACCGTGATGACGCCGTCCTTGCCGACCTTCTCCATCGCCTCGGCGATGAGGTCGCCGATCTCGTTGTCGTTGTTGGCGGAGATGGAGCCGACCTGGGCGATCTCGTTCTTGCCCTCGATGTCGCGCGAGAGCGAGCGGAGGTTCTCGACGACCTTCGCCACGGCGGCGTCGATGCCGCGCTTGATGTCCATCGGGTTGGCACCGGAGGTGACCGAGCGGAGGCCCTGCGTCATGATGGCCTGCGCCAGGACGGTCGCCGTCGTGGTGCCGTCGCCGGCCACGTCACTGGTCTTGGAGGCGACCTCCTTGACCATCTGGGCGCCGACGTTGGCGATCTTCTCGTCGAGCTCGATCTCCTTGGCGACGGTGACGCCGTCCTTGGTGACGGTCGGCGCGCCGAACTTCTTCTCGATGATGACGTTGCGGCCCTTGGGCCCGAGCGTCACCTTGACGGCGTTGGCGAGTGCATCGACGCCCTGCTTCAGCGCGTCGCGCGCCTCGGCGTCGAAGATGATCATCTTAGCCATGAGTGGGGTGCGGGTTGGATTGCAGAGGGGGGAGCGTATGTCGTATCTCGGTGCGTATTCCGTATCTCGTAGTGCGTCAGGGGGGCGTGGCCACCGGTGCGCACTACGCCGTACGCGTTATTCCGAGACGATGCCGAGGATGTCGGACTCGCGCATGATCATGACCTCTTCGTCGCCGAGCGTGATCTCGGTGCCGGCGTACTTCCCGTAGAGCACGGTGTCGCCCTCCTTGACGGTCATGTCGATGTGCGTCCCGTTCTCGACCTTGCCCGGGCCGACGGCGACGACGGTGCCGCGCTGCGGCTTCTCCTTGGCGGTGTCGGGGATGTAGAGGCCGCCGGCGGTCTTCTCCTCGGCGTCCTGGGGCTTGACGACGACGCGGTCGGCAAGCGGCTTGATCGAAACGGCCATGGGATGCTGGAAACGGTTAGTGAGGAAAGGGTCAGAAGGGGAAAACCCAGGTTAGCACTCTCCGACCGAGAGTGCCAGCGCTTTCACTCGACGCGCGGTGGGAGGATTCAATCGTTCCCGTTAAGACTCCGTAAAGGGCGCGTCCGTAGTTTCCACCCATGCCGCACGCCGTCTCCCCGTCCTCGTTCCGCGCCCCGGTCTGGTGCGCCGTCCTGTCCCTCGCGCTGGTCGTGCTGGGGCTGGCCGTCGCGCCGCCGTTCGTCGGGCCCGGCTGGCGGGTCGGGCTGATGGAGGCGTTCGCCTGGGTGTGCCACCAGCAGCCCGAGCGGTCGTTCGCGGTGGACGGCGTGCCGCTGGCGTTGTGCCACCGGTGCACCGGGATCTTCGCGGGCTTCGTGGTGGGGCTGGGGCTGATGCCGGTGCTCCGACGGCCGCTGCGGCGGCTCGCCCGGCACGACCGCCTCCTCCTCGTCGCCGCGCTCGTACCGCTCACCCTCGACTGGGGCCTCGGCGTCGCCGGGCTGTGGGCGAACACCCCGCCGTCTCGTATGCTGACCGGGCTGCTGTTCGGCCTCGCGGCCGGCCTCGTGGCCGGGCGGGCCATTGCGTACCCGCCTCCTCGTCAGGCTCCTCGGCCTGCCGTGCCAGCGGCATCCGCCGGCTAATCCCTTCCACTCACCCAACTGCACGTCCCATGGAAAACAAGTGGCCGTCCATCCTCATCGGCGCCCTCGCTTACGCGTTGCTCAGCCTCGTCATCAGCTTCCTCGGTATGACCGGCGCCGCGGCCGGCATCGTCGGCTGTCTCGTACCCTTCGTCAGCGGTCTGGTGGCCACCTGGCACTACGCGTCCACCTACCGCGTGACCCTGACGCCGGGATCCGGAGCCGGAATGGGTGCCCTGGCCGGCGTGATCGGCGCGGTGATCGGCGGGGTGCTCGTGCTCCTGCTCGTCTCGGCCGGGATCCTCCCCGATCCGATGGAACTGGCGCGTGAGCAACTGGAGAGCCAGGGGATGAGCGAGGAGCAGCTGGAGCAGGCGATGGGGATGGCGGAGATGTTCTCGAACCCGGTGCTCGGCCTCGTCATCGGGGCGGTGTTCGGCGCCATCCTCGGTGCCATCAGCGGCCTCCTCGGCGCCGTGTTCTTCAAGAAGGGGGAGGCCGACGCCGACCTCGACGGCTACTAGGCCGTGGCGGGCGGCGCAGCGGGACGCGGGCTACCTTCGGGCATGCCGAACCTTGCGCCCGCTTCCGTTCCCGGTGAGACGACGACGCTCGCCCCGCCCCGGGCGAGCGTCGTCGTCCCCACGCTCGACGAGGAGAAGACGCTCGCGGCCGTGCTGGCGCCGCTCCGCGCGGCGGCCGGCCGGCTCGGCCTGGAGGTCATCGTCTCCGACGGCGGCTCGACCGACGGCACGCTCGCCCTCGCCCTCGGCCTCGCCGACCACGTCGTCGTCCACCGGGGGCCGGCGCGGCAGACCATCGCCGCCGGGCGCAACGCGGGCGCGCGGCACGCCTCGGCCGAGGTCCTCCTCTTCTTCAACGCCGACGTCACCTTCCCCGCCGACCTCGACGGCTTCCTCGGCGAACTCATCGAGGCGGCCACGGCGTACGGCGCGGCAACGTGCCGCGTGGCCGTCCACCCCGACGCAGCCCGCCTCGACGACCGCGTCGTCCTCGGCGTGTGCAACGCCATCTTCTGGACGTGGAACCAGGTCCGCCTCGGGATGGGGCGCGGCGAGTGCCACGCCGTCCGCCGCGACGTGTTCGAGGCCGTCGGCGGCTACGACGAGGCGCTCGTGGCGGGCGAGGACTTCGACCTCTACCGGCGCATCGCACGCCGGGCGCGCCGCGAGGGCGGGCCGAAGATCCGGTTCCTCTGGCACCGCGTGCTCTACGAGGACCCCCGCCGCTACCGGAAGAAGGGGTACGCCCGGACCATGCTCGACTGGTTCCGCAACACGGTCTACGTCACCTTCCGGGGCCGGTCGTATTCGACCGACTGGGAGGCTATCCGGTGAACGATCCGGACGGGATCACGCCGCCGGGTGGCCGGGTGCGAACTCGTCGGGGCGGGGGAGGCGGCGGTGGCGGATGTCCTCGCCCTCGATGAGAAAGACGAGGGTCTCGGCGATGTTCTTCGCGTGGTCGGCGATGCGCTCGATGGCCTTGCTCATCGTGACGAGGTAGACGAGGGCCTCGGCCCGGCCCGGGTGTGCGCGGATGAGCGCAGCGAGGCGCTCCTTGTTGGCCTCGTGAAGGGCGTCCACCTCCCGGTCGTGCGCGACGACGCGGCGGGCGAGGAGGCGGTCGCGCTTGAGGAAGGCGTCCTGCGCCTGGCGGAGGATCGTCCGCGCCACGTCGGCCATCTCGGTGATCTTCGTCTCCCGAAGCAGCTCGCCGCCGCCGACGAGGTGGGGCGTGTGCTTGGCGAGGTTCTTCGCGTGGTCCCCGATCCGTTCCAGGTCCGTGTTCACCTTCACCGCCGTCACGATGAGCCGGAGGTCCACGGCGACGGGCGTGTGGAGGGCGAGGATGCGCTCGCACTGGTGGTCGACGGCGAGCTCGAGCTGGTCCACCTCGTCGTCGCGGTCGCGGACGGTGGCGGCCTTCTCGGCGTCGCAGCGGGAGACGGCGTCGATGGCGTCGGCGAGCTGCTCGTCGACGAGGAGGTGCATCCGGACGAGGAGGTCCCAGAGGATCTCGAGCTCCTCGTCGAGGGGGCGATGGACGGACATGGTGGACGTGAGAGGCGGGCAGTGAGAAGCGGGCAGTGAGGAAGACGGGGGCGATGCCCCTTCTGACTCCTCACTTCCATCGTCTTGCTTCATCCAAAGCGGCCGGTGATGTAGTCCTCGGTGCGGGGGTTGGCGGGCCGCGTGAAGAGCACGTCGGTCCGGTTCAGCTCGACGAGCTCGCCGAGGTAGAAGAACGCGGTCTCATCGCTGATGCGCGAGGCCTGCTGCATGTTGTGGGTGACGATGACGAGGGTGTAGTGCTTCTTGAGCTCCAGGATCGTCTCCTCCAGCTTCGCCGTGGCGATGGGGTCGAGGGCGGAGGCCGGCTCGTCCATGAGCACGACGTCGGGCCGGACGGCGAGCGTCCGCGCGATGCAGAGGCGCTGCTGCTGGCCGCCGGAGAGGCCGTACGCGTGGTCATGCAGCCGGTCCTTCACCTCGTCCCAGAGCGCCGCCTGCCGGAGGCATTGCTCCACCAGCTCGTCCATGTCGCCGCGGTACCCGTTGATCGTCGCGCCCCAGGCGACGTTCTTGTAGATCGTCTTGGGGAACGGGTTGGGTTTCTGGAACACCATCCCGATGCGGCGGCGGACCATCACGGGGTCGGCACCCTCGTAGAGATTCTGGCCGTCGAGGCGGATGCGGCCGTCGAGGCGGGTGCCGGGGATGAGCTCGTTCATCCGGTTGAGGCACCGGAGGAGCGTGCTCTTGCCGCAGCCGGAGGGGCCGATGAAGGCGGTCACCTGATGCGGAGGCACGTCCATCGTGATGTCCCTGAGCACCTGCTTCGGTCCGTACCAGAAGGAGACGCCCTCGATCTGGATCTTGGGCTGCGGCGTGGTGGTGCGGTCGGCCGGGCCCTCCGGCCTCGGGCGGTGGGCGGGGGTGCGCCCGTCGGGCTCGGGGTGCTCCAGGGCCTCCGCGTCGTGGCGGAGGGTGTCGGCGGTGCTCGTCGTGTCGGGCATGGGGGCGAAGGAGAGAAGGTCGGACGGTGCGCCGAGGCGGGCGGGATCGGGGGACGTCCGTTAACCGGCGCGGTGCTTCTCGCAGTGGTGGCGGAGGAGGATGGCGCCGAGGTTCATCGCAACGAGCAGCACCATCAGCACGACGATGGCGGCGGCGGCGAGTCCCTGGAATTCGACCTGCGGCCGGGCGGTCCAGTTGAAGATCTGGATGGGGAGCACGGTGAACGAGTCCAGCACGGACGCGGGCAGGAAGGCCACGAAGGAGAACGCCCCGATCATGATGAGCGGGGCCGTCTCGCCGATGGCCCGGCTGAGCGCGAGGATGACGCCGGTGAGGATGCCGGGCGCGGCGACGGGGAGGAGGTGGCCCCAGACGACCTGCCAGCGCGTGGCGCCGAGGGCGTAGGCGCTCTCGCGCAGCCCCGAGGGCACCGCCCGCAGCGCCTCCTGCGTCGCGATGATGAGGACGGGCAGCACCAGCAGCGCCATCGTGATGCTCCCGGCCAGGAGGCTTCGGCCGAGCCCGAAGAACCGCACGAACAGCGCCAGCCCGAGGATGCCGTAGAGCACGCTCGGCACGCCGGCGAGGTTGGCGATGTTGACCTGGATGGCGCGGAAGAACCACCCGCGCGGGGCGTACTCCTCCAGGAACACCGCGCTCGCCACGCCCACGGGCACGGCCAGCAGCGCCGTCAGCCCCATCACCCACAGCGAGCCGACGAGGGCGCTCTTGATGCCGGCGCGCTCGGGGATGCGCGAGGGGTAGCTGTCGAGGAAGGCGAGGTCGAGCCACGGCAGCCCCTTCAGGAACACGTCCACCAGGAGGGTGACGAGGACGAGGAGGCCGAAGAGGGCGGCGAGCAGCAGCCCGGCGGCGAGCGCGAGGCTCCGCCGCTTTCGCGCCTCGACGCGCTCGTCGAACGCGGGGGCGCCGAACGTCCGGGCAGCAGGAACGGGCATGCTCAGTAGCGCTCCCGGAAGCGGCGAATGACGGCGTTGGCGAGGAGGTTCATCCCGAGCGTGAGGAGGAACAGCAGGAGGCCCACGGCGAAGAGGCTGTGGTAGACGGTCGAGCCGGCCGGCGTATCGCCCAGGCTCACCTGCACGATGAAGGCCGTCATCGTCTGGACCGATTTCGTGGGGTCGAGGGTGAGCTGCGGCGTGGCGCCGGCCGCCAGCGTCACGATCATCGTCTCGCCGACGGCGCGGCTGAGCGCGAGGATGAACGAGGCGACGATGCCCGAGAGGGCGCCGGGCACGAGCACGCGGAGGACGACCTCGATCTTCGTGGCGCCGAGGGCGTAGGCGCCCTCGGCCAGCGCGCGGGGGACCGACCGGAGCGCGTCCTCGCTGAGGGAGGCCACCACCGGCAGGATCATCACCCCCACGACGAGGCCGGCCGAGAGCGCGTTGTAAATGCTGAGGGTCGGGATGAGCCGCTGGAGCAGCGGGGTCACGAACGTGAGGGCGAAGTAGCCGTAGACCACCGTCGGCACGCCCGCGAGCAGCTCCAGCCCGGGCTTGAGGACCTTCCGCACGCGCGCCGGCGCGTACGCGGCGACGTAGATCGCGCTCATGAGCCCGAGCGGGATCGCCACGGCCGCCGCGATGACCGTGATCAGCAGCGTCCCGCTCACGAGGGGAAGCACGCCGTACTGCGGGTCCACGAACTGCGGCGTCCACTCCGCCTCCGTGAGGAACCGCCACGGCGACACCTCGGCGAAGAAGGCGACGGACTCGTAGACGAGCACGCCGGCGATGCCGAGCGTGGTCACGACCGAGAGCAGCGCGCAGGCGCCGAGCGCGGCCGCGATGGCCTGTTCCTTCGGGCTGCGGAACACGTTGGCCGTGAGGTTCACCAGCGGGGGCTGCCGGGCGAAATCCATCGGTCGAGGAAGAGGCGGGGGAATGGAGGACGGCGGAGGGGCATGGCTGTCTTCGCTGCTTTCCGCCTCGTCATTGAGGCGCCACCGCCGTGTCCGCCTCGGCGCCGCTGCCGAGGAGGTCCTCGATGGTCACGCCGATCTGCGAGCCGCCGGCGAACACGCTGCCGGTCGTGCCGGCCTCGAAGCGCTCGCGGGCGGCGGCGTAGCCGGCCTCGGAGAGCGGGACGTACCCCACCTCGGGCGCGAGCACGCCGGCGTTGTCGAGGTAGAAGGCCACGAACGCGCGGACGGCCGGGTCGGTGGCGCGGTCGGCACGGGCGTAGATGAAGATGGGGCGGGAGAGCGGGGTGTAGGAGCCGTCGCGGACGGTTTCTGCCGAGGCCGGCACGCAACCGTCGCCATCGTCCACCCCCACGAGGCGCAGGCGCTCCCGGTTGGCCTCGTAGTAGGCGAGGGGGATGAAGCCGAGGGCGCCGGGGTCGCCGGCCACACCCTGCACGAGCACGTTGTCGTCCTCGCTGGCGGTGAAGTCGGCGCGGGAGGCGCCCTCCTCGCCGCCGATGGCCTCGGTGAAGTAGTCGTAGGTGCCGCTGTCGGTGCCGGCGCCGTAGAGGGACAGCGGGCGATTCGGGAAGCCGGTGCGGACCTGGCTCCAGGCGTCCACCGCCGAGCCCGGCTCCCAGATCGCGCGCAGCTCCTCGACGGTGAGGCATTCGACGAAGTCGTTGCCCGGATTCGTGACGATGGCGATGCCGTCGTAGGCGACGGGGAGCTCGATGAAGTCGTAGCCGCCGGCCGCCTCGCCGGGCTTGACGGGGCGGGAGGCGTCGCTGATGTCGGTTTCGCCGCGGAAGAACTTGGCGAAGCCGCCGCCGGTCCCGCTCGTGCCGACGGTGACGCGGATGCCGGGGTGGGTGCGCATGAACTCCTCGGCCACGGCCTCGGAGAGCGGCGCGACGGTCGAGGAGCCGTCGATGAGGATGGAGCCGGAGAGCCGGGCGCCGTTCTCGGCCGGGGTGTCGCCTCCGCCGCAGGCGGTGAGGCTGAGCGAGAGGGCGAGCGCGAGGGTGGCCGTGAGGAGGCGTCGCGATGTCATCATGGGATGGCGGGGTCAGAAGGAGAAGTCCACGGTGAAGCGGGCCAGCACGTCGGCGTCCTCGGCGCCGTCGGTGCGGGCCCAGCGGAGGTTGGGGGTGAGGCGGACGTATTCGATGGGCGCGTAGGAGACGCCGAGGAGGGCGAGGCTCCCGTAGCCCGTTTCGACGGCGCCCTCCGCGTCGTCGGCGAATGCCTCCCGGCGCACGCGGTCGAACCGCCCCACCAACTCCACGCCGTCCGCGACCTCGGCGACGGCGAAGATGCTTACGCCGGCCCCGGTCAGTTCCTCTTCGGTGCCCTCGAAGCCGAGGGCGCGCACGTAGCCCTCGACGCCGGCCCGCCACGCGTCGGCGACGTAGGCGGCGAGGGCGTGGAGCGCCCGGTCGGTCTCGCGGTCGTCGGGGAAGGCGGCGAGGGTGCCGCCGAGGGCGAACACGGCGGGTGCCGCCGGGCGCACCTGGAGCTGGGCGTAGCCGCGCTTGTGCCGGTCGTCCTCGGGGAAGACACCCTCGTTGTTGCCCACCATCAGGCCGTAGCGGAGGAGGCCGTCGGGGCCGATCGGAATGGGGCCGTCGGCGCGGAGGCCGAGGTCGCGTGAGGAGACCACGCCGCTGAGGTCCATCACCGTCCGCTCCAGGCTCCGGTAGCCCCACGCGTCCTCGGTCACGTCGAACGCCGGCGGCGGTGTGATGCCGAGGGTGAGGCGGTGTTCGCCGGGAGCCTGCCAGCGGAGGTAGAGGTCCTTGACGAAGGGCACGGCGCCCCTCGGGCCGAGGGTGCCGTCGCCCGCCTCGAGGCGGGCGCGGGCGCTGAAGGCGTCGGAAAAGCCGACGTCGGTGGTGAGGTAGAGCCGGCGGTAGGTGAAGCCGTGGAGGTCCACGCGGGCGGAGTCCGGCGAGGCGAGCCGGTAGTAGGCGTCGAGGTAGGCGAGCCCGCCGAGGCGCACCTCCGGCTGTGCGGCGGCCGGCCGGATGGACACGGCCACCACCACGAGCGCGGCGGCGACGAGGCGGGTCGGGTGGGCGAACCGCATGAGGGTGGGAGGTAGGAATGACTCGCTCCGCACGGGTGGGGGCGAGGGACCGCGAGAAACCTATCCCGCGGCCCCGGTTCAGGAATTACGGCTGTGTTAACACCCCCGACGGCGCGGGCGGCTCCATCGAATCCTCACGGCATGAGGCGCAACGAAGGCCGCGAGCGGGCGGGGTGGATTGATCCTTGTACGGTGAACCCGGGGCCGCCCCGTTCGTAGGGGCGCACGAACCCGTTCGTAGGGGCGCACGAAAGCGAGGGGCCGGCCCGTTGCCGGCTGTGTACCTTCAGCGCAACCGCGCCTACCACCCCCGACGCCATGACGCACCGCCGATTCCTGCTTCCCATCGCCGCTGTCGTGCTGGCCGTGGGTATCGTCCTGGGCTTCCACGTCCGCGACGTCGCCTCGGGCAGCGACGACTACGAGAACCTCCGCAAGATCGAGGAAGCCTACAACTTCATCACGCGCAGCTACGTCGAGCGCGTGGACTCGGCGCAGCTGGCCGAGGACGCCATCGAGGGGATGCTGGCCGGGCTCGACCCGCACTCCATCTACATCTCGGCCGAGGAGATGCGGAGCGTCCAGGAGAGCTTCAACGCCTCCTTCGAGGGCATCGGCATCTACTACGAGCTGATCAAGGGGCCCGGCGACCGCGACACGCTGGCGGTGCTCATGCCCATCGCCGGCGGCCCGAGCGAGGAGGCCGGCCTCCAGCCGGGCGACCGCATCATTCAGATCGACGACACCACGGCCATCGGCTTCACCTCCGAGCTGGTGCAGCGCTACCTCAAGGGGCCGGCGGGCACCCGCGTGACGGTCCACGTCAGCCGCCCCGGCTACGACGAGATCCTGCCCTTCACCATCACGCGTGACCGGATTCCCCTCAACACCGTCGTCTCGACCTACATGCTCGACGACGAGACGGGCTACGTCAAGCTCCAGCGGTTCGCGCGGACGAGCCACGCCGAGCTGCTCGAATCCATCCGCTCGCTGCGCGAACAGGGGATGGAGCGCCTCGTGCTCGATCTGCGCGGGAACGCCGGCGGCCTGCTCGAGCAGGCCTGGCGCGTCGCCGACGAGTTCCTCCCGGCCGGCGACATGGTCGTCTATACGGACAGCCGCCACCAGGGCAACAACCGGCAGTACCGCGCCACCGGCGGCGGCTCCTTCGAGCAGGACCCGGTGATCGTGCTGGTGGATGAGAACTCGGCCTCGGCTTCCGAGATCGTGGCGGGCGCGCTCCAGGACCACGACCGCGCCCTCGTCGTCGGGCGGCGGACGTTCGGCAAGGGGCTCGTCCAGCAGCAGTTTCCGCTGGCCGACGGGTCCGTACTCCAGATGACCGTCTCGCGGTATTTCACGCCGGTGGGCCGCCTCATCCAGACGCCGTACTACCAGGGCGAGACGGACGAGGACTACTACGAGGCCAAGGCCGAGCTCCGCGCGATGATGGAGGGCGACCTCCCCGAGACCGGCCTCGTGGACGTGTCCACCTTCGCCGAGCTGGTGCCGGACTCGCTGAAGTTCCGCACGGACGGCGGCCGGATCGTCTTCGGCGGCGGCGGCATCCTGCCGGACTACCTCGTCCGCGCCGACTCGCTCTCGCCCGCGCTCCGCACCGTCATCGGGCGCAACCTCGACAACGAGTTCGCCCGCGTCCGCCTCGACCAGCTCGGCGAGCACTTCCGCACGGAGTGGGCCGGCCGGGAGGCCGAGTTCATCCGCTCCTTCGAGGTGGACGACGCCACCTTCGAGGCCTTCCTCGACTTCGCCGACGACCACGGCGTCGAGGTCGTCGAGGCGCGGCCGGCGGAGGCACCGGGGGCGCCCATCCTCGTCCGCTCCGAGGCGTACGCCGCCCGCGAGGACATCGAGGTCCGCATCAAGGCGTTCCTCGCTCGCCGGCTCTACGACGTGGACGCGTTCTACCCCGTCGTGGCCCGCGTGGACCGCACGCTCATGGAGGCGATGACGCTCTGGGACGCCGCGCGCGACCTCGTGGCGTCCCATCCCCAGCGGTGACGACACCGGGTTAAAAAATCTGCACTACGCCGGGCGTCGGAGGGCAACTTCGGCGCCCGGCGTGTGTCAGGAGGGGGCGAGACGGGCCGCTACGCTCCCCGGGGGCGCCCTTCCGGGTGCGGCACGTTGCGTTGACAATGCCGACGCCAGTAGGGATATTGGGGGGCCTTTCGGTGCCGCTACGGCCAGCGACCGGGCACCCTACGCCCTTCTGTCCTGCTCCTCGCGTCCCCCGCCCGAAGGCCCCTTCCTGCGAAGGGCTTTCTTCCCCCACCTGCCCACCCCCGCTTACGCACCCCCCCTGGAGGTAGTCTATGAAGCTATACGCGCTGCTGCTGATGCAGGAAGCCACCGCTGATTCCGGGTTCACCAACGAACTCGTCCGCCGCTTCAACGAAGGCGGCGACTTCATGTGGCCCGTCCTCATCTGCCTCGTGATCGGCCTCGCCATCGCCTTCGAGCGGATCATCTCGCTCAACCGCGCGGACATCAACTCGCGGAAGTTCATGAGCAACGTGAAGGAGGCCCTCGAGAGCGGCGGCGTCTCCTCGGCCGAGGAGGTGTGTGCGAACACGCGCGGCCCCGTGGCCTCGGTCGTCCAGGCCGGGCTCCTTCGCTACGACGAGGGCATGGACGCGGTCGAGAAGGCGGTCGTGGCCTACGGCTCCATCGAGATGAGCTTCCTCGAGCGGGGGCTCGTCTGGCTGAGCCTGTTCATCTCGCTGGCCCCGATGTTCGGCTTCCTCGGCACGGTGGTGGGCATGGTCGAGGCGTTCGACGCCATCGAGCAGGCGGGCGACATCTCGCCGAGCCTCGTCGCCAACGGCATCAAGATCGCCCTGCTCACGACGGTGGCCGGCCTCATCGTGGCCATCATCCTCCAGGTGTTCTACAACTACTGCGTGTCCAAGATCGACCGGATCGTGGCCGAGATGGAGGAGGCCTCGGTCGAGCTCATCGACGCGCTGGCGATGATGAACATGGGGCGGCCCGTCCGCGCCGTCGGCGTCGGTTCCTCGCGCGGCACGCTCCCCTCGGCGTCGAGCGAGACCGGCCGGGGCGACGACCTGACCAAGACGGATCTCTCCTGATCCGCGCCCGCCTCCGGCGCCGGGTTCGCTGCCGAACCGGGTGCCGGAGGCGCGCCCCCTCCTCGCCCACCCGGATCTCACCGTCAGACTTCCCATGGACCTCGTTTCCCTCCTCATCTACGTCTGCCTCGGGCTCATCGGGGTCAGCCTCCTGCTGATGGCCGGGTTCGGTCTCCGCGCGCTCGTTTCGGGCCGGAAGAACCTCGTCGCCATGGTGGGCTATGCCCTCGCCGTGGTTCTCTTCATCGGGGCCTACCTCGTGGTGAGCGCCGACGGGTACCCGCCGCAGGGCACGAACGAGGTGACCCAGGCCGAGGTGGCCATCGTCTACACGGCGGTCATCATGCTGGGCCTCGCGTTCCTGGCCCTCATCGTCTCCGGCGTCCGCGGCCTGATCCGCTAGCCCGGCCGACCTCCGCGCCGAGGCGGCCGGCCCCGGCGCCCTCGACCCCCCACCGTCATGCCGCTCCTGAAACGCCGCACCACGCGCGAGGCGGAGATCCCGACCGCGTCGATGGCGGACATCGCCTTCCTCCTGCTGATCTTCTTCCTCGTCACCACGACGATCGACGTCGACTCCGGCATCTACATGCAGCTGCCGCCGAAGCTCGACGAGAACACGCCTCCGCCGGAGATCAAGCAGCGCAACCTCCTCAACGTGCTCGTCTCGGCCGGCGGCGACGTGCTCCTCGACGGCGAGTTCATGCAGATCAGCCAGATCCGCGACGTCGTCAAGCGCCACGTCACCAACGAGGGGCGCCTCCCGAACTTCTCGGAGAACCCCGACCTCGCCATCGTCTCGTTCAAGACCGAGCGCGGCACGCGGTACGAGACCTACGTGGACGTCCTCGACGAGATCAAGGGCGCCTACCTCGACATCCGCGACGACTACGCCCGCCAGATCGCCGGCGTGGACTACGCCACGTACAAGGGCACCCTCGGCGAAGGCGACGAGGACCTCGTCGCGGAGAAGTACCCCATCAAGATCTCGCTCGCGGAGCCGGACCCGGGCACGGGGGGCGCCGCGTCGGCCCCCGCCGCGCCGTAACCCCCGCCCCCTTCGACAGCCACCCCCATGTCGGTTCACTTCAAGAAGAAGGCCGCCACGACGAAGCAGGAGATCCCGACCGCTTCGCTGCCGGACATCATCTTCATGCTCCTGATCTTCTTCATGGTCACGACGGTGCTCCGGGAGACCGAGCTCCTCGTGCGGACGAGCCTGCCCCAGGCGGAGTCCGTGGAGAAGATCGAGCAGAAGCGGCTCGTGTCCTACATCTACATCGGCCCCCAGAAGCTGCCCACGGGCGGGTTCGGCGAGCCCGCCGTCCAGATCGACGACGCCATCGTGGACGACATCACGGAGATCCGGAACATCATGTACCGGAAGGTCCTCGAGGAGCCGCGCATGATCATTTCGTTCCGCGTGGACCGCGAGGCGGAGACGGGGCTGCTCTACGACGTGCAGCAGGAGCTCCGCGAGGCGGAGACCCTCCGCATCAACTACTCCACCGCGCGCGAGGCCGACCTGGAGTAGCGCCGGCGTGCGTCGCTCGTCGTGCGGGGGCGTGCCTGGTCGGGTGCGCCCCCGCGCTCGTTTCGGGCGCGTCTTTTACCGCTCTCCATCCACGCCCCGAGGCAGGCGGGGTAGTTTCGGAGGCGTCCCCTCTCCCGCTCGTTCAGCCTGCCCCGGACATGGCCTACGCAGTCACCCTCATCCCCGGCGACGGGATCGGCCCCGAGGTCGTCGAGGCCGCCCGTCGCGTGCTCGAAGCGACCGGCGTGCCTTTCGAGTGGGACGAGCAGCAGGCCGGGATGACGGCCTTCGAGGCCTCGGGCGACCCGCTGCCCCAGGCCGTGCTGGACTCCATCGCGCGGACGCGCCTCGCGCTCAAGGGGCCGCTGACGACGCCCGTCGGCACCGGCTTCCGGAGCATCAACGTCCGACTCCGTCAGCACTTCGACCTCTACGCCAACGTCCGGCCGGCGCAGTCGCTGCCCAACACGGAGGGGCCGTTCGACGGGCTCGACCTCCTGCTCTACCGCGAGAACACCGAGGGCCTCTACGCCGGCATCGAGTACTACGACGCGCGCAACCAGATCGCCGACTCCATCGCCCGCGTGACGCGGCGGGGGAGCGAGCGGATCATCCGGTTCGCGTTCGAGGACGCCACGCGGCGCGGTCGGAAGCGCCTCACGCTCGTCCACAAGGCGAACATCCTCAAGGCCGTCGGTCGGATGTTCCTCGAGATCGGCCGCGAGGTCGCCAGGGACTATCCCGGCATTGCCTTCGACGACCGCATCGTGGACAACATGGCGATGCAGCTCGTCCTCCACCCGGAGAAGTACGACTGCCTCGTGACGACCAACCTCTTCGGCGACATCCTCTCGGACCTCATGGCCGGCCTCGTCGGCGGCCTCGGCGTGACCGGCTCCGCCAACATCGGCGACGACTGCGCCATCTTCGAGGCCGTCCACGGCTCGGCGCCCGACATCGCCGGGAAGGGCATCGCCAACCCGACGGCGCTCATCCGCTCGGGCGAGATGCTCCTCCGTCACCTCGGCGAGACGGCCGCCGCCGACGCCCTCACCGCGGCCCTCCACGAGGTCTACGCCGAGGCCACCCACCTCACCGCCGACCTCGGCGGCTCCACCAGCACGGCCGATTTCGGGGCGCACCTCGCCGAGCGCGTGGCCGACCGGGTCGCCGCCTGATCCCTCCTGCACCGCACCGCGATGATCCAGCGCGTCCAGACCGTCTACCTGCTCTTCTCGGCGATCCTCCTGCTGCTCTTTCTCTCCTTTGCCGGCAGCAACCTCGGCGCTTTCCTGGCGGGGCTGACCTGGGCGATGCCGGTGGCCTACGCGCTCGCGGGGCTGACGGCGGCCGTCGCCTTCGTTGCCGTCTTCCTCTACAAGCAGCGCGCGACCCAGGCGAAGGTGGTGATGGCGGCGATGTGGCTGGACCTGCTGCTGGTGCTCGTGCTGGCCGGGGCGATGGGCTACCTCTCCTTCGCCGCCGAGGGCGCCGTGACGCCCATCGGGATGGCGGGCTACGGCGCGTTACTGCTGCCCGTCGTGGCCTACGTGGGGCTGCGCATGGCACACCGGGGCGTCAAGCAGGACATCGAGCTCGTCCGGTCGATGGACCGGCTCCGCTGACGTGGCCACCGGGGCGCCGCCCGCCGCGCGGGTGCCGCTGCGGGTCTGGCTCGTCCTGGCCGTGGGCCTCGCCACGTTCGGCTCCTCGGCCATCCTCGTCCGCTACGCCTCGGACGCCCCCGGCCTGACCGTCGCCGTGTGGCGGACGGGGCTCGCGGCGGTGCTCGTGGCGCCGCTGGCGCTGGCGAAAGCGAGACCGGCGCTCCGGGCACTGTCCCGCCGCGACCTCGCCCTCATCGGGGCGGCGGGCGTGCTCCTCGGCCTCCACTTCATCGGCTACATCGAGTCGCTCTACCACACGAGCGTGGCGAGTTCGTCGGTGCTCGTGACGACGAGTCCGCTGTTCATCGCGGCCCTGGGGTACGTCTTTCTGCGGGAGCGGCTCGCGGCGCGGACCATCGTCGCCATCGGGACGGCCGTGCTGGGGGCGGCCCTCATCGGTCTGGCCGACGCGCAGGCGGGGGCGTTTCCGCGCGCCGGGTTCGGCAACGCCCTCGCCCTCCTGGCGGCGCTCCTCTTCTCGGGCTACCTCCTCATCGGGCGGGCGGTGCGGCAGCGGGCGGACTTCCTCGCGTACCTCCTCCCGGTCTACGGCGTGGCCGCGCTGACGTGCCTCGTGGCCGCGTGGGGGCGCGGCGTGCCGCTTGTCCAGCCCCTGCCCATCCTCGGGCTGTGCCTGCTGATGGCGCTCGGCCCCCAACTCCTCGGCCACGGCTCGTTCAACTACGCCGTCCGCTACCTCCCGGCGGCGCTCCTCGGCCTGCTCTCGCTCATCGAGCCCGTGGTCGCCTCGCTCTTGGCGCTGGTACTCTTCGGCGAGGCGCCGCCTGCCCTTGCGGTCGTCGGCATGGTGGCCGTGCTGGCGTCCATCGCCGTCGTGTTCGTGCGGCGGGCGTGACTCAGCGCCAGGCCGGGCCGAAGCGCTCCAGCGGCAGGTCCCGGAAGCGACGGCGGCCCCGCGCGTAGTAGTCGAACGCGATGAGCCCTTCGTAGGGCGGGCGCACGGCGTCCGGGCCCGGGCGGGCGTCGGCGTACGCGGGGAAGAGGGCGCGGGCGTCGCGGTAGGCGCGGCGGATGGCCGAGGCCTCTCCGCGGTGGCCCGTCGCCAGCGCGCGAACGACGGCGAGGTGGTCCACCGCCCAGCGCTTCCGAAACACGGCCGGCCAGCGGTCCGGGGCCGTGTTCTTGTAGAGCATCAGGAGGCTGTTGCGAAAGTTGAGGTACGCCTTGCGCGGGTCGCCCTGCGGGAGCGAGGCGCCGCCGAGGTGGTACACCTCGCTCCGGGGCTCGACGCGGACGCGCCGGCCGCGCCGCCACAGCCGCCAGCACAGGTCGATCTCCTCCATGTGCATCCCGAACCGCTCGTCGAGGCCGCCCGCCTCGACGAAGGCGTCGCGGCGGAGGAGGAGGGCGGCGCCCGAGGCCCACAGCACGTCCCGCGCGTCGTCGTACTGGCCCTCGTCGCGTTCGAGCGTGAAGAACAGCCGCCCCCGCGTGAACGGGTAGCCGACGGCGTCGAGGAAGCCGCCGGAGGCGCCGGCGTATTCGAACCGCGTGCGGTCGGCGTGCTGGAGCAGCTTGGGCTGGACGGCGGCCACGTCCGCACTCGCCTCCAGCACGGCGACGAGTGGGCGCAGCCACCCGGGCGGCACCTCCACGTCGTTGTTGAGGAGGCAGACGTACGGGCTCGTCGTCTGGGCGACGGCCGCGTTGTTGCCCTTCGCGAAGAGCCAGTTCGCGGGGTGCCGGATGACGCGGACGGCCGGGTGCGCCTCGGCGAGCCAGTCGGCCGTGCCGTCGGCCGAGGCGTTGTCGGCCACGACGACTTCGAAGCGCGGGCCGTCGCCGTCGGCGTAGTCGGTCGCGAGGACGGAGGGGAGGAAGCGCTCCAGCAGGCCGCGCCCGTTCCAGGTGACGATGACGATGGAGACGTGGGGGAGGGGCACGGGCGCGGAGGGCGGCGAGGGGCCGGAAACTACGCGCGCCCGGGTTGGTCGGCGACGCCGCCGAGGCCGACGTGCCCGCCATGACCCGTGGTGACGGCACAGCTGGGCGCTGGCCCGATCTCCCAAAAAAGACGCCGGCGCGGCCTATCGGACCCCACCACAGGTCCAGGCCGCGCCGACGTTCCCACCACCAGCCTAGGAGCTGGCCACGTAGTGAGACGCCTCTCGAAAGAGACGACTGCTCCCTTAGACACATCCGCACCCTCCGGCATAACCCCTCCCCCTAACTTTTTTCGGCGCGTCGAGCCGGCCGGCCCGACACGAGCGACGTGGAGGACGCGCGGACCGTGCGCGACCCGGCGCACACGAAGCGCCGGTGCCGTACCGAGTGTGACGGCCGGCCGGGTATCTTGGCGCGTTCCCCCTCCTCTCGGCCCGATGCCCGAGCCCGTCACGTTCCCCGCGCCCGTGCTCCAGCAGGAGGACGGCCAGCGCTACCACTACGTCCCCCTCCCGGCCGACGTCGCCACCGCGTTCGAGCGGGAGGGCGTCCGCCGCGTCGTCGCCACGGTCAACGGGACGCCCATCCGCCGGGGCATCCTCAACCGCGCCGACGGCGAGCGCTACCTCGCCCTCGGCATCGGCTTCCTCCGCGACGTGGGCGCGGCCTACGGCGACACCGTCGTGGTCGAGCTGGCGGCCGACCCCGAGCCCGACCGCATCGACCTGGGCGAGGAGCTCGAGGCGGTGCTGGAACAGGACGAGGAGGCCGCCGCGCGGTTCTACGGATTCACGCTCGGCAACCAGCGCTCGCTCGCCTCCTACGTGACGAGCGCCAAGCGGCCTGAGACGCGCGTCAAGCGTGCGCTCGATCTGGCCCACAAGCTGCGGACCTACACGCTCTACGGTGACCTCCACCCGGAGAAGCGGTAGCCCCGTTCGCCTCGTCCACGCGCCGGCCGGAGGCTCGGCTGCCCACCGGGCTTCTCCGACCTCCGGCCCGATTCGCGCTCACGCGTCGTACCGGTCGTGCGCGGCGGTGTAGTCCGTCACCACCGTCTGGAGGAACTCCAGCGGCGGCATCGGGACCGGATCGAGGCCGAGGCGGTCCTCCACGGCCGCCTTCGCCCGCCGCGCAAGATCCATCGTCGCCTTCGAGCGCTTTTCCAGGCGCACCTTTACGAGCACGGCGCGGAGCGTCCGCACGTCGGCGTCGGCGAGGCGCTCGGCCTGGGGGAAGACGGGGACGTAGCCCGCCTCGGGGCGAGCGTAGCGGACCTCGGCGAGACGGACGCGCCGCCGCACCTTGACCACCGTCGTCCCGGCCGCGAGGTCGCCCAGCCGCTGCGCGTGCTTCGTCACGCCGATGCTCACCACGGCCACGAGCCCGGCGCTGAGCGTGACGTCGAGAAAGCGGAGCAGCCAGCGGAGGACGTACTGCCCGAGCGTCGGCTGCGCGCCGTCGAGGCGGGCCACGCGGATCTTCCGCACGCGCTTGCCGGGCGTCTGCCCCTCGAAGAACACCTCGAAGGCGAGGTGGTAGGCCAGCGGTGGGAGTTGCATGAGCACCCACGTCGTCGTGTTGAAGCCGCCCACGGCGCTGAGCAGCTGCAACGCGAGGAAGAAATACGCGATGACGATGGCGATGTCGACGAGGAACGCGAGGATGCGATCCCCGAGTCCCGCCGTGGCGAAGGCGAGGTCGACGTTCTGGGCGGTCCGGACGCGGAGCGGGTCCAAGGAGTGAGGGGGTGATGGACTGAAGGAGGGAAGGGAAAAGTACGCGAGGGGCCACGTTGCTGGCTGAATCGGGCGCTCGGCCCTCGGCCCTTGCATTCCACCCCGGCCGTGGGCAGCTTCCCGCAGCCCGCAGCCCGCAGCCCGCAGCCCAACCATGCGCGAAGCCGTCTTTGT
>CAZOJJ010000006.1:88203-97325 GCA_964580105.1 uncultured Rhodothermales bacterium
CCCGCAGCCCGCAGCCCGCAGCCCGCAGCCCAACCATGCGCGAAGCCGTCTTTGTCCGCCGCCACGCCGACGACTGGGAGGCGTTCGAGCGCCGCCTCGACGCGGGCGAGGTGGGCGACCCCGACGCCCTGGCCGAGGGCTACGTGCGCCTCACCGACGACCTCGCCTACGCCCGTACGTTCTACCCCGGCTCCGCCACGGCGGCGTACCTCAACGGCCTCGGCGCGCACGTCCACCACCAGATCTACCGCAACCGGCGCGAGGAGCGCGGGCGGCTCAAGCGGTTCTGGGCCGAGGAGATTCCGCGGACGGTCTACCAGGAGCGCCGCGCGCTGACGTGGTCGCTCGTGTTCTTCGTGGCCTTCGCCCTCCTCGGCGCGTTCTCGGCCGCCAACGACGGCGCCTTCGTCCGCCTCATCCTCGGCGACGCCTACGTCAACATGACGCTCGCCAACATCGAGGCGGGCGACCCGATGCGGGTCTACAAGGAGATGTTCCAGGTGGACATGTTCGCGTACATCGCGCTCAACAACGTCATCGTGTCGTTCCTCGCCTTCACCGGGCTCTTCCCGGTGGGCGACCTCGCCGTGCCGGCGTTCTCGTTCGGGACCGTCTTCGCACTCTTCCGCAACGGCGTCATGGTGGGGGCCTTCCAGTACTTCTTCTACGAGCAGGGCGTGTTCTGGGAGTCCGTGCGGACGATCTGGATCCACGGCACCATCGAGATCCTCTCCATCGTCATCGCGGGCGGGGCGGGGCTGGCGATGGGGAACGCGCTGCTGTTTCCGGGGACGTACCCCCGGCTGGTCGCCTTCCGGCGGGGCGCGCTGCGCGGGATGAAGCTCGTCGTCGGGCTCGTGCCGTTCTTCCTCGCGGCGGCCCTTCTGGAGGCGTTCGTGACGCGCTACACCGGGATGCCGCTGGCCCTGACGCTGCTGATTATCTTCGGCTCCCTCACGCTCATGGTGGGGTACTTCGTGGTGCTGCCCCGGCGGATCGCCCGGCGGGACCGGGCCGCCCGCTGACCGACGACCGACCGATGTACGACGACCTCGATCCCGCCGGCGGCCTCCTCGCCCGAGAGCGCCCCGAGCACGATGCCGGGGCGATTCGCTTCCAGCGCGTGCGCGACCTCGGGGGCGTCATCAACGTGACCTTCCAGTTTCTGCGCGAGAACCTCCGCGAGTACGGCCGCGTGCTGCTCGTCCTCCTCGGGCCGGTCGTACTCGTCGCGGCGCTGGCAAGCTACGTCGCCCAGGTCAACATGGCGGAGGCACTCGTGGTCATGCCGGGCGAGAATGGGGCGCCGGCCGATCCCTTCGCGCCGCTGGCGGGGCTGTTCACGCCGGCCTATGGCCTGACGATCCTGCTGGCCCTGCTCGCGCAGATTTTGCTCGCTACGTTGACGTACGGGTACATCGACCTGTACCGGAGGGGCGAAGCGGGGGCCATCACGCCGGGGCGGGTGTGGGAGGAGGCGCGCCACCTGATGGCCCCCTTTCTGGGCTATGGGTTCCTGTTCGGCACCCTCATCGCCCTGAGCGTGCTCATCTGGATCGTCCCGTGCCTGGGGACGCTGGCATGGCTCGCCGGGTTCATCTATTTCTGGCCCATCCTCGTGCTGGTCTTCGTTGCCCGCGCTACGGATCGAGAGGACCTCCGAGGCTCCTGGGAGCGCGCGCGAAGCCTCATAAAGGGCCGGTGGTGGCCGACGTTCGGCGTGCTGTTCGTAGCCGGGGTGATCCTCGTGATCGTCAACCTCGTGCTCTCCCTCCCGGGCGCCATCGCCGGGTTCGGGATCGGACTCAACAGCCTCTCGCCCGCGCCGTCCTCCAGCGTCGATCGGGGGCTTTTCGCTATCGGGGCGCTCTTGAGCACGCTGATGTACGCGGCCTATCCGATCTACCTCGTAGCAGCCGCGTTCCAGTACGGCAGCCTCGTGGAGCAGGAGGAGGGCACGGCGCTCTCGGCCGGCCTCGACGCTCTCGCGGGCCGGGCCGAGGCGGCCCCGGCGGCGCCCGCGCGGCGCTTCCGGCCGGAGGCCGACGAGGGATTCGGTACCTGGCGCACGGAGCCGCCGGTCTCGGAGCGGCCGCCTTCAGAGCCGTCCGCCTCAGGGCACCCGTCCGGCTTCCGGGGCGGCGGTTTCGACGACGACGCAGAAGCGGGGGCGGCGTGACGGTACGGCGGCTCCTGCTGATTCTGGCCGTCGCCCTGGCCGGTGCGGGCCCGGCGGCAGGGCAGGAGAAAGTGTCGTCGTATCCCATCGCCGAGCCGTACAAGGACAAGCGGATTTTCCCCGCGTCCACGCAGGCCGTGGACCCGAAGCGCGTGCCCTACGAAGGCCTCGGCGGGGCCGGTGCGCAGGACGCCGGCTACGAGGCGTACGGTCCCGAAGCGTATGGTCCCGAAGCGTACGGTCCCGAAGCGTACTGGGACTACCCCGTTCCGCTCGACTCCGCCGCTCTGGCGCCGAAGCCGGCGCCGCGCGACGCCCTCCAGCGCTTCCGTGACGACCCGGCCTACGCGTACGCCGAGGCCGGGCCACGGGCGCGAGGCCCGACGCTCTGGGAGCGGTTCCGGGCCTGGATCACGCGGAACCTGCTTCGGCCGCTGCGTGAAGCGGCTCCGCGCCGCTTCTGGGACGTCTTCTGGGGGCTCGTCGCGGTGGCCGTGCTGCTGTACTTCGGGTCGAAGCTGTTCGGCGTCGAGGTCGGCCGGCTCTTCCGAAGACGGCACGACGGGCCGGACGGCACGACGGCGGGTCCGCTGCTGGACGTGGAGGACATCGGGGCCGTCGACCTCGACCGGTTGCTGCGCCAGGCGATGGCCGAGGGGCACCACCGCGAGGCCATCCGCTTCCGCTACCTCCGCGTGCTCCAGCGGCTCGCCGCCGACGGCGTCGTCGTCTGGCAGAAGCACAAAACCAACCGCGACTACCTCGCCGAGGTGCAGCGCTCGGGCCGGGCGGACCTGGCCGCGCCCTTCGGGGAGGTCACGCGGCTCTTTGCCTGGGTGTGGTACGGCGAGGCGCCCGTGGACGCCGTCCGCTACGGCCGGATGACCGCCTCGTTCGACCGTGTCGAGGCCGCCCTCCGCCGCGTCGAGGAGGGGGTGCGATGAAAGGGCGCAGCCCCTACCTCCTCGTCGGCGCCCTGGCCGTGGTGTTCGTGCTCGTGCTGCTGTTCCAGCCCCAGCCGCTCGACTGGCGGCCCAACTACGAGGCCGACTCCGCCACGCCGCTCGGCGCCGAGATCTTCTACGCCCTCCTGCCGGAGTGGGCGGGCGCGCCCGTCGAACTCGTGCCGGACCCGCCGTTCCTTCACCTGGAGGACACCACGGCGACGAATACGCTCTACTTCTTCCTCACGTCCCGCTTCCACCCCGACGACGTCGAGGCCGAGCGACTCTATCGCTTCGCCGAGCGCGGCAACACCGTCTTCGTCGCCGCCGAGCACGTCGCGGGGCTCTTCGCCGACACGCTCGGGTTGCCCGAGGCCGCCGCCGAGGCGCTCGGCCTCGCTCCCGGCCTCTACACCCTCGTCCAGCGCTACGAGTCCGACAGCACGCTCGTGCTCGTCAACCCGGCCGTCCGCCGCGACGGTGGCTACGCGTTCCCGCACGACGTGGGGCTCTGGGTGCTGGAGGGCCTCGACCCCGCCCGCACCACCGTCCTCGGGCTCTCGGCCGACTCCCTCGTGACGCTCGTGCGGATCGAGGTGGGCGAGGGCGCCGTCGTTCTCAGCACGACGCCGTACGCCTTCGCCAACGTGATGCTGGCACGGGAAGGGGAGGCGGCCGACTACCTCGGCGCCGTGCTGGCCTACCTCCCGGCCGAGCGGATCTGGTGGGACGCCTACCACAAGCCGACGCCCCGGCTGGCCCGAACCCCGATGCGCGTCGTCCTCGCCTCGCCGTCGCTGCGGTGGGCGTACGGGCTGCTCGTCTTCGGCGCCGCGCTGTTTCTCGTCTTCCGGGGGCGGCGGTGGCAGCGGCCCGTTCCCGTCGTCGAGCCGCCGCCCAACACGCAACGGGAGTTCGTGCGGACGATAGGCCGCCTCTACGCCGAGCACGACGACCGCCACGCGCTCGTCGAGCGCATGCTCCGCTCCTTCTTCGACCGCCTCCGCACCCGCCTCGGGCTGACCGACGTGGACTTCTCGGAGGACACCGAGGCGCGCGTGGTGCGACGGTCCGGCCTCCCGGAAAGGCAGGTCCACGCCCTCTTCGTCCGCTTCCGTCGGCTCCGCCGCACGCCTCGCCCCGACGCCGGGGACCTCGTCCTCCTCGACCGGGCGCTCGACCGGTTCTACGAGGGCATCGGGGATCGGGAGAGAGAGCCCAATCCCGTGCCGTCCTCCTGAACAGCGTGCGCGAAGCCGTATTGATGGCGCATTGATGGCGCGTCCTCCGTCCTCGGGGGAGAGGACGCGCCGCTGCACAACGGCGACGGAGCCCCTACAGCGTTTCACGCCAAGGTGCCATGAGGCCGAGTGGCTCCTCGTTAGCGATCTTCCGCCGACCACGAACCACGACTCCATGCCCGACACGCCCCAGGTACCACGTTCCCAGCACGGCGGCCCGGCCGAGGCGCCTGCCGAGGCGCCTTCGCCCGCGCTCGCCCCGCCCTCCGACCCGGCGGCCGACGACACCGAGCCGCTCTTCCAGCCGCGCACCGACCTCTCCGGCCTCGCTGCCGCCGTGGACGCCCTCCGGCGCGAGGTCGGCAAGCTCATCGTCGGGCAGCACGCGCTGGTGGACGAGCTGATCGCGGCGCTGCTGGCCGGCGGGCACGTGCTCATCGAGGGCGTGCCGGGCGTGGCCAAGACGCTCACGGCCAAGCTGCTCGCCAGGGCCACCGGCCTCCCGTACGCCCGCCTCCAGTTCACGCCCGACCTGATGCCGGCCGACGTGCTCGGCACGACGGTCTTCAGCCCGCAGACCGGCCGGTTCGAGTTCCACGAGGGACCCGTCTTCGCCTCGGTCGTCCTCATCGACGAGATCAACCGCGCGCCGGCCAAGACGCAGGCGGCGCTCTTCGAGGTGATGGAGGAGCGGCAGGTCACCATCGACGGGACGACCTACCCGATGATGGAGCCGTTCGCGGTGTTCGCCACGCAGAACCCCATCGAGCACGAGGGCACGTACCGGCTCCCCGAGGCGCAACTTGACCGCTTTCTGTTCAAGGTGCGCGTCGGCTACCCGAGCCTCGACGAGGAGGCGACGATCCTGGAGCGGTGGCAGGCGCACGGCGGCTTCCTCGACCTCGGCCGCGTCGAGCCCGTCCTCGACGCCGAGCGGCTGCGGGCGGCGCAGGCGGCCGTCCGCCGGGTGCGCGTCGAGCCGCGCCTGCTCCGCTACGTGGCCGA
This sequence comes from uncultured Rhodothermales bacterium, assembly GCA_964580105.1. Classification (GTDB taxonomy): domain Bacteria; phylum Bacteroidota; class Rhodothermia; order Rhodothermales; family Rubricoccaceae; genus CAZOJJ01. The sequence continues at coordinate 93,573 of CAZOJJ010000006.1, forward strand.
GATCGTGGCCGCCACGCGAACCCACCCGGCGCTCTACCTCGGCGCGAGCCCGCGCGCCTCGCTGGCCGTGCTCACCGGCGCGAAGGCCGTCGCCGCCATGAGCGGGCGCGACTTCGTCACGCCGGAGGACGTCCGCGCCGTCGTGGCGCCCGCGCTCCGCCACCGCGTCGTCCTCACGCCCGAGAAGGAGGTCGAAGGCGTCCGCCCCGGCGCCGTCCTCCGCCGCATCGTGGACGACTTGGAAGTGCCACGCTGAGCGCAGAGGGGGAGGAGTGGAGGACCCAAAGCCGACTTCTCCTCTCTGTCTTTCCGCCTCTCCTCCTTGCCGGACCGATGCGCTCCTTCCTCCGCAGCCTCTACCTCACGAAGCGCTTCTTCGCCGTCGGCGGGGGGCTGGTGGGGGCGTTCGTGCTCGGGCACTACGTGCCGGCGCTGTTCGCGCTCGGGCGGATCGGCCTCGTGGCGTTCGTGGCGCTGGTCGGGGTGGACGCCGTGTTGCTGTGGCGCACGCGGAAGGGCAAAGACGGTGGCCTGGAGGCGAAGCGGACCGTCCCGCCCCAGCTCTCCAACGGCGACCTCAACGTGATCGCCCTCGACCTCACGAGTCGGTACCGCTTCCCCGTCCGCGTCCGCGTCATCGACGAACGGCCCATTCAGTTTCAGGTGCGCGACGACGGCGAGGTGGTGGACCTCGCGCCGGAAGCGTCGAAGACGCTCCGCTACACGCTGCGGCCCACCGAGCGGGGGGCGTACCGCTTCGGCCACGTCAACCTCTACGCCGCCTCGCCGCTGGGGCTCGTGCTCCGCCGCTTCCGCAGCGGCGCCGAGGCGGAGGCGGCCGTCTATCCCTCCCTCCTGCAAATGCACCGCTACGCCTTCCTCGCGGCCACCGACCGGCTCACCGAGGTCGGCGTCAAGCGCGTGCGGCGCCTCGGGCACACGATGGAGTTCGACCAGATCCGCCCCTACGTGCCCGGCGACGACCGGCGGACGGTCAACTGGAAGGCCACGGCCCGGCGCGGCGGAGGGCCGGGGGCCGGCCCCACCCTCATGGTGAACCAGTACCAGGAGGAGCGCGCCCAGCCGGTCTACGCCGTGCTCGACATGGGCCGGACGATGCGCTCGCCGTTCGACGGCCTGACGCTCCTCGACCACGCCGTCAACACGTCGCTCGTGCTGCTCAACATCGCGCTCACGAAGGGCGACAAGGCCGGCCTCGTGGCCTTCAACGAGGAGATCCGCACGGTCCTCCCGGCCGACCGCCGCCGGAGCCAGCTGCCCCGCATCCTGGAGGCGCTCTACCGGCTGGAGACGGGCTTCCTCGATCCGTCCTACGAAGCGCTGCTGGCGACGACGGAGCGGACGCTCCGCCAGCGCGGGCTGATGCTGCTGTTCACCAACTTCGAGACGCGGAACGGGCTGCGCCGTCAGCTCCCGTACCTCCGGCGGATCGCCCGGCTGCACCGGCTGGTGGTGGTGTTCTTCGAGAACACGGGGCTCCAGGACGTGCTCGCGGCGCGGGCCGAGCGGGTGGAGGACGTGTACGTGAAGGCGTTCGCGGAGGGGCTGGCGGTGGAGAAGCGGGAGATTGCGCGGGAGCTGGAGCGCCACGGGATCGGCTCGCTGCTCACGCGGCCCGAGGCGCTCACGGTGGACGCGATCAACCGGTACCTCCAGCTCAAGGCGCGGGGAGCGTTTTGACGGGCAACGATTTATGGCCTTCGCCAGTCAGGGCAGAAGCGTATCATGGATACGTATGAGTTCGAAAATGTAGCCTGGTGAGTCTTCCGTCCTTTCACCGAACGCTGCTGTGCATCAGCATCGTGGTGACAGCTGTGCCCTTCCTCGGGGGGTGCCGGGTGCTCTTTGGGATGGAAGGTGAGACTTTCCCCGATCGCCTCGGCCTCTATGAGTCTGCCGACGCCTCTCCGCACGATACTCTGATTGTACTTGAACGTACGATGTGCTACGGCTCCTGTCCAGTTTATGAGGTAGCCATCAATGGGAATGGCACCGTATTGCACAACGGAATGCGGAACGTGGAGCGAGAGGGGATCGCGAGGGCTACAATAGATCCAGATTTGCTGCAGACGTTGCTTCAGGCAATTGAGGAAGTTGGCTATTTCCCCGCGCCGACTTTCCCGCCATGCCCACGGTTCTTCACCGATCTATCATCAGTACGAACGGCGGTCCGGCTGGGCGAGCGGATGAATCGCGTCGATCCTTATCACGGGTGTATGGGATGGGGTAGGGCGGATAAGATGGTCTGGCTATAGGATGAGATTGACAGACTGACCGGTACGAATGATTGGATGGGAGCCGTGAGAGAGGATTGGGGGGGCGAGGAACTTGATCTCATCTTTGGTGGCAGTCTGGGGTTCGGCTCGGCGCCCACCTAGTCGGCCCACCTCGTCCCCGAGGCGAGCGGTGCTGGTGTATCCGCCTCGGTGATGGGCCAGACACATCGGCCTACGTGTTCGCTTTCAGGAACGGAGAGCCGGCGCCCGCGTCTGTTTCAGCCGTATTCTCCACGCCGATGACCAAGCTGCTCGAACGTGCCATCGCAGAAGCGTCGCGCCTCTCGGACGAGGAGCAGGACGCGCTCGCGGCCCGCATCCTCGAAGAGATCGACGACGAGCGCGAGTGGGACCGTGCCTTCGCCGCAACCACCGACGCCCAATGGGATCGACTCGCCGCGATGGCCCGGCGCGAGATCGAGGCGGGCGGGTCGAAGTCGCTGAACGACCTGATCGGCCCATCCGGTGATTGAGTCGCGCGTCACCGGGGCGTTCTGGAAGCGGTTCGAGGCGCTGCCGCCCGATGTCCAGCGACGCGCCCGCGAAGCGTACGCCCTCTGGCGGGAGGACCACCGGCACCCCGGCCTGCATTTCAAGCGGGTCAGCCCAGCCGATCTGGTCGGCCCGCGTAGGAGCACACCACCGGGCCGTCGCCCTGTGGGAGGAGAGCGAAACGGTATGGTGGTTCTGGATCGGGACGCACGCGGAGTACGACGCGTTGCTCAAGCGGCTCTGACCGGGGAAAGCCAGGCGGGTCGAGCTCGATTATCCTGCACGTGACCCGAGGCTGTCAGCGAGGCGGACGAGATTGCGGTGACACCTTCCCGTCCCCAGCCCCTCTCGCCTACGAAAGCCCATGCCTTCGAAACCCCCTCTCGCCGGTGAGGCCGCCCGCCTCGGGAAGACGCAGTACTACACCGCCGCGAGCCTCGACGGGTTCATCGCGACGCCCGACGACTCGCTCGACTGGCTCTTTCCCCTGGGCGACGTCGCCGAGACGAGCTACCCGGCGTTCATCCGCGACGTGGGCGCGCTCGCCATGGGCTCGGCGACCTACGAGTGGATGCTCCGCCACGTGGTCGGTCCCGACGCCCCGAGGCCGCAGCCGTGGCCGTACGAGCAGCCGGCGTGGGTCTTCAGCTCCCGGACGCTCGACCCCGTACCCGGCGCGGACGTCCGGTTCGTCCGGGGCGACGTGCGGCCCGTTCACAGCGAGATGCTCGCGGCGGCCGGGGGCAAGAACGTCTGGATCGTCGGGGGCGGCGACCTCGCGGGCCAGTTTTACGACCACGGCCTGCTCGACGAGCTGTTCGTCCAGGTGGGCTCCGTCACGCTCGGGGCCGGGAAGCCGCTGCTGCCCCGGGCCATCGTCGATCCGCCCCTCCGGCTGCGGGCCGTGAGTGCGGTCGGAACGGGCTTCGCCGAGCTGCACTACGAAGTTCCTCGCCCGCGCTAG
>CAZOJJ010000007.1:0-15354 GCA_964580105.1 uncultured Rhodothermales bacterium
ATGGAGGCGCTCTACCTCCTCGGCGCCGTCCAGGGCCTGTTCCTGGCCGCCGTACCGGCGAGCCGGCACCGGAACGCGCTCCCGGAACGCGCTCCCGGAACGCGCTCCCGGAACGCGCTCCCGAACCGGCTGCTGGCCGGCGTCATGCTCGTCTTTTCCCTCGACCTGGCGATGGCCGTCTACCACGCCTCAGGTACGAGTACCCGCTTCCCGGCGCTGATCGGGCTCGACCTGCCCGCCAGCTTTCTCTACGGGCCGCTCCTCTACCTCTACGCGCGCACGCTGACGACGCCGCGCCCGGCCCTCCGGCGGCGCGCGCTCCTGCATTTCACGCCCTTCCTTCTGGCCGCCCTGTTCTTCGCGCCACTCTTCGCCCGCAGCGGCGCGGGCAAGCTGGCACTCCTCGCCAACCCCGACCTCGCGCTCCAGACGCAAGCGCTCGTGGTCGTCAACCCGCTCAAGCTGATCCACGGGACCGTCTACCTCGTCCTGCTCGTCGGGCTGCTGCGGCGGCACCGGGCACGCGTCGAGGCCACGTCGTCTTCGGCCGAGCACGTCGTCGCCCTCCAACTCAAGAACGCGCTGGCCGCGAAGGATACGCGCCTCGACTACAACCTCCGCCTCGGGGCCGTCGAGGCGGTGCGCGAGGGCTACCCGCTGCCCGTGCTCAGCTACAAGGTCGAGTTCTGACGGCGGACCGGCGATGCCCCGACGGAACACGCCGCGCCTGGGGACGATCAACCCCGGGCCTCGAATCCAGCCCCGCGCCATGAGCCGCTTCGCCGAAGACCCCATCGACTACCGCCGCCACCCCGAGCGCTACCGCATCGGGCGTGGCGAGGCCGGCGTGTTCCGCGTGCAGCCGTACAAGTCCGAGTTGCTCCCGCTGTGGAGCTTCAGGACGGCCGAGGCAGCCCGCCGGTCCGCCGAGGCGCTCTGGGCGAAGTACGAAGCCTACCGGGAGGCGGGCGACTTCGTCGGGATGGACATGGCGCGGAAGTACCTCCAGATGGGGTTCACCCGCGCCATGCGCTACGCGCAGTACCCCGGCGGCCGGAAGATCACCCCGGACGGCGACCTCGTCGAGCCGCGCCGGTGGGCCGACGCCGACAAGCGCGCCGCCGCGCAGGTGTTCAAAGCGACGTGGGACGCCATCCGCGCCGACCCCGTCTATCAGGAGCGGAAGGCGGCGCACATGGCTCAGACGGCGTAACAGAGAGCGGGGCCCCGCCGTGCTGGCGAGGCCCCGCTGTAGCGCGTGTCGGATCGGCCGCTTACTTGAGCAGCGTCATCGTCCGCATCTGCACCTCGCCGTTGGCCTCGAGGCGGTAGAGGTAGGTCCCGCTCGGGAGACCCGCCGCGTCGAAGGTCACGGAGTAGGCGCCCGGGGTGTGGAGCCCGCTGGCGAGCACGGCGACCTCACGGCCCAGCGCGTCGAAGACCGAGACGCGGACGTCCGAGGCCTCGTTGACCGTGAAGGGCACCGTGGCCGTCGGGTTGAACGGGTTCGGGTAGCTCGCGCCGAGCGTGACCGTGGTCGGGAGCTCCGAGCCCGCCTCGTTGGCGACGGGCATCGTGCCGTTGACGAAGAGCACCCAGTGCAGGTGCCCGAACTCACCGATCTCGGAGGTCGGCGTCGGCTCGGTGATCGCACAGCTTTCAGAGGAGAGGTACGTCGGGCCGGTTTCCCCCTCGGTGTTTCGGCCGTAGCGGATGTCAATGGGGTTCTCATAGCCCGTCTCGGCCGGGTCGCCGCTGGGCGTGAACCACTCGACGACGAACATCGAGCCTCCCGGCACGACGATCGTGTCGGAGATCGGGAGGTTCAGGAGGTACGCCTGCGGCTCGCCCTCTTGGGCAGACCACTCTACTTCGTCGATGAGCGTGAGGTTCTCAATGAGGAACTCACCCTCGAGCGTGTAGAACCGCAGCGAGGTCGAGAGGGAGGGGTTGCCATTGAGCGCCACGCGGACGCCCATGTCCACGCTGGTCAGCGTGATGTCATCGTTGAATCCCATCGCCGCGAGGTCGAACAGCCGCCAGTAGCTGTTCTCAGTGGTGTACCCGGCTCCACTGTTACCACAGGAGACGCCACCGCCGTCGACGGTGGACGAGACGGACTGCGTGATGACGACGTCACCGCCGGCGGGATGGCTCTGGTCGGGTTCCTGATCGGTCCCGACCGAAACGGCCGGGCTGGCCGTCAGGCTGTTCTGGGCGAGAACTACCTGCGGCGCCAGCAGCAGGACCGCCGTAGCGAGAGTTAGTAGCGAGAAGCGCATAGGACTCGTCTGTAAGGTGAGCGGAAGGTGAGGAGTAGTAAACGCCAGCTCGGCAGGGCCTGCCAAGGGCACGGAGTACGCAAGCATACGCGTTTCGCTGAGGAGCGTGCAACTTTTTCGGTCGCCGCCGCGCCGATTAGGGCGCGCCCTGAGGAGGGCGCACCCTAGCCTGCCGTCTTCATCGGGCGCATGACGACCTCGGAGATGAGGTAGCCCGGCGGCGTCCGGATCACGTGGAGCACCGTCGCCGCCACGTCCTCGGGCTGCATGGCGTGGGGGTTGCCCGGCGAACCGGCCTCCTCGAAGAAGCGGGTATCCACGCTGCCGGGGTAGACGCACGTCACCTTGATGCCGTAGGGGCGGAGCTCCTTCATCGTCGCCTCCGAGAACCCGCGCACGCCGAACTTGGTGGCGTTGTACGCCGCGAGGCGGGGGTTGCCCACCAGCCCGGCCACGCTGGCGACGTTCACGATGTGGCCGCCGAAGCCCTCGGCCTCGTGCTGCGCCTTCATGACGGGCACGGCCGCGCGCGTGCAGTAGAACACGCCGGAGAGGTTGGTGTCCACCTGCGCGTGCCAGTCCTCCGGCGCGAGGGCGTCCACCTCGGCGAAGCGGCCGAGGCCGGCGTTGTTGACGAGCACGTCGAGCCGGCCGCCCTCCTCCCGCACCCGGGTGAACGCGGCCTCGACGGCGTCCCGGTCGGTCACGTCGCAGGCGACGGGCGTGAAGGCGTCGCCGAAGGCGTCGCCGAAGGTGTCGCGGAGGGCGGCGAGGTCGTCGCCGGAGCGGGCCAGGCCGAAGACGCGGGCGCCGGCCTGGAGGAGCGCGGCGCTGAAGGCGCGGCCGAGGCCCCGGCTGGCGCCGGTGACGACGGCCACCTTGTCGAGGAGGTCCATGCGCGTGAAGGGCAGCGGGGAGCGGCGCTCCTCTTTCGCGCCGGAGCGGTCAGGGTTCCGGTGCGGCGCGCGGGAGCGCAAAGAGCCCGTTCGGGATGCCGCCGTTGACGCGGACGCTATCGACGCGGAAGGTGGACTCGGCCTCGCCCGTCTGGAGTTCGCGCGTCCGCCGCTCGATCTCGGCCAGCGCGGCCGTCCGGCGCTCGGGGGGCAGCCGCTCGGCCTGGGCCCGCTGCACGGTGAGGTTGCCCATCATCACGACGCGCTGCTCCCGCGGTATGAGCTGGTCCATCCCCTCGCTCCGGTGATGGATCGCGAAGGGGAGCACGTGCCCGTCCGCCTCGCGAAAGGCTTCGTAGATCGTCTCCTGCACGATCGGGCGCGTGCGGCCGCTGTCCGGCTCCGACTCGAAGCGGAGGCCGCGCACCCGCGCCGTCTCGGCGTCCACGAACACCTGGGCCACGTCGGCGATCTCCCCGCGCAGCGCCTCGTCCGGCATGTCCTCGGGGATGCCGAGGAAGGCCCGGACGTCGCCGGCCTGGAGGACGTAGACGGTGCCGCCGCTCAGCGTGCGTTCGCCAACGAGGCGCACGTTGCCGCGGAGGCCGCGCACCCACTGGATCACGTTGGGGAGGTAGCTGGTCACGAGGCCGGCGTCGCTGCTCGGAGACCGCAGGGAGTCGGCGGGAGCGATGCGAGACTCGAAGAGGAAGAGGCTGTCGGGGTCCGTGCGGCGGAAGTACGCGGTGACACCCTCGCCGGTCACGGCCAGGGTGCGGACGTCCTCCATGTCGGCGGCGAAACGCTCCTGCACGCGGTCGAGGAGGGCGTCGGCGTCGGGGGGCCCGTCGCACCCGGCGACGAGCACAGCGAGGGTAGCGAGGAGGAAGAGGCGCATGGGGCAGGCGGGCAAAGCGAAGGCCGGTAACTTACCGGCCGTACCGCTCCCGGCCCTTCGTCCGTGCCGTTTTCCCGCTTTCCGCATAGCGCCACGCTCCTCGTCGGGGAGCGGACCTACCCGGCCGAGGTGGTGCGCACCGTGCTGGCGCCGTTCGTCTCCGAGCGCCGCCGGGCGCGGATCGCGGCGGTCGTGGCGGCGCGGACGTACGCCGTCGTGCCCGTGCTGGAGCGGCTCGTGGACGCGGGCAACCTGCACGCCGTGCTCCGCAGCGCCGAGGGCCTCGGCTACGGCGCGGCCTTCCTGGTGGCCCCGGAGGACGAGGCGGCGCCGCTCGCCGCCCGCTACGCCGCGCGCCGCGACGTGCCCGAGGAGGCGCTGGGCAGGCGGGCCGGCACCCGGGCGGCCCAGGGCGCCCACAAGTGGCTCGACCTGACGACGTGGGACGACGCCGAGTCGTTCGTCCGGGACGCCCACGACCGGGGCTACGCCGTCGCGGCGACGCACCTCGGCGAGGACGCGCTGCCCATCGCCGCGTGGGACTTCACGCGGCCCACGGCGCTCGTCTTCGGCAACGAGCGCGACGGCGTCTCCGACGCCCTCCTCGCCCGCGCCGACGCCCGCCTCGTGCTCCCCCTCGACGGGTTCGTCCAGAGCTACAACGTGTCGGTGGCCGCCGCGCTGGCGCTCTACCACGCCCGGCAGGACCGCCTGGCCCGCCAGGGCCGCCACGGCGACCTCACCGAGGCGGAGCAGGCCGTCCTCACGGCGCACTGGTACGCCCGCTCCGTCGAGGCCGCCGCCGAGATCCTCGCGCGCGAGGCGCCGGGCGCGTGACGGACGCTCCCGGTGACGCGGCGTAGCTTCCGCCGCCCTCCCTCCGACCTCCATGCGCCCGCCCCTCCGCCCGCCTCTCCTGCTCGTGGCCGTCCTGGCCGGATGGCTCGCCGCCTGTGCGCCGCCGCCGGACGAGCTCTACAACCGGGGCCAGCAGCTGGAGATCGAGGGGCGCTACGAAGACGCCGTGGACCATTACGCGCGCGCCCTGGAGCGGGCACCCGAGATGCGGAAGGCGCAGGGCCGGCTGCACGTCGTGGGCGGGCTCCTCCTCGACCGCCACCTCCAGGCGGCCGGAGCCGCCGCGTCGCCGACCGAGGCGGCCGACGCCTACCGCCGCGCCGCCGACCTCGCCGACCGCACCGCCGCCGTCGGCGTCCCGCTCCGGCTGCCGCCGACGTTCGAGGCCGACCGCCTCGCAGCCTTCGACGCCGCCGTCGAGAACCTCCTCGCCCGGGGCGCCGACGCGCTCGACGCCGGGCGCTTCCAGGAGGCGCTGGACGCCTTCGCCCGGGCCGGGCACTACCAGCCCGACGCCGAGCAGGCGGAGGCCCTCGCCACGTTCTCCTTCGACACCCACCTCGCCTGGGCCGAGGCCGACCTCGCCGCGGGGCGCTTCCGCTCGGCCTTCGCCCGCGCCGAGGCCGCCCTGCCGTTCTTGACGCCCGCCCGCACCGAGGCCGACGCCCGCGACCTCCAGGCCGCCGCGCTGGAGGCCGGCACCGTCCACCTCGCCGTCTTCCCCGAGGAGGCCGCCCGAGGGCGCGCCACCGACGCCATGCCGCCCGACTTCCTCGGCGCCCTCCGTGACGTCACCGAGGACACGTTCTGGACGCGCCCGCCGCTCTTCGTCGGCGTCGCCGACCCGGCCGAGGTGCGCCGCCTGCTCCGCCGCACCCTGCGCCCGGACGGCCGCTACGACGACCTCCGCCTCACCGGCGACCTCGCCTACCGCCTCGGCGCCGACCTCGGCGTGGCCACGCTCCTCACCCGCTACGACCGCCAGGACGAGGAAACCGACCGCGACACGCTCGCCGCGCGGCTGCGCGATGGGGGCCAGGCGCGGTACGTCCGCTCCATCCGGCGCGTCACGCTCCGCGCCGAGGCCGCCTTCGCCGCCGTCGAGGCCGGGACGAGCCGGCGGGCGTGCGACGAGCGCGTCCAGGCCGAGGCGTCCGGCCGCCTCCGCGTCGGCGAGTACGCCGGCCGGCCGCGCGACCTCGTCCTCGACCGCGACGACCGCGCCCTCTTCGACCCCGAGGCGCAGGACGAGGCCGAGCGCCGCATCGAGAACGAGCTGCTGGCGGAGCTGGCCGAGCGCCTCGCCGGGCGCGTCTTCGCCTGCGCCGAGCGCCTGGTCCCGTGAACCGGGGCATCTGAGGATCCTCCGATCCCCATGACCTTCTACCTGCTTCACGCCCTCGCTGCCGAGTGGGACGCCGCCCCCGGATCGGCGTCCGGGGCAGGCGTCCGGGGCGCCGTCCTGGCCGACGCGTGGACGCAGAGCGCCAACGAACTCAGCCTGCGGCTCGACGCCCCCGGCGGGCCGGTCACCCTCCGCGTCCACTGCGACCCGGCGCTGCCGCTGCTGTTCGCGAGCGCGGGCGGCGGCCGAGCGCGGCGCAACACCGCCACCCTCTTCGACGCCGCACACGGGCGCACCGTCACGCGTGTCCGCACCGCCGAGCGCGACCGCTTCGTCTTTCTCGACCTCGACGACGGCACGGCGCTGCAGGTCCGCCTCTTCGGCCCGCACCCGAACGTGTGGCACGTGGATGGCTCCCTCGCCGTCCTCGCCGGCTTTCTCGCCGGTGCGCCCGAGGCGGGCGAGGCCGCGCCGGTCCCGCGCCCCGCGCCCGTCGTGGACACGCCCGAGGCCCTCGCCGCACGCTGGCGGCCGAACCGGAAGACGCAGTCCCAGGCGCTCGCCGCCGCCGTGCCGCTCTTCGACCGCGCCCTCGCCGACGAGGCGCTGCGCCGCGCCGGCCTCCATCCGAGTGCGCCGGCCTCGGAAGCGCTGCCGGAAGGGCTGTTTGACGCGGTCCGCTCTCTTCATGCCGACCTCGAGCGGCCCCGGCCCGTCGTCTACTGGCGCGGCGAGATCGCCGAGGCCCTCGCCCTCGCCCCGCTCACGGATCCGCCCGAGGCGTGGCGGGCCGAACCGTTCGAATCCGTGGACGCGGCCGTGCGCGTGTTCGCCCGGCGGCAGCTCGGGCAGCGCCGGTTTCTGGCCGCGTACCGGCCGCTGGAAGCGGCGCTCGACGCGGCGTACCGACGCCGCGCCCGCAGCGCCGAGGCCATGCTCGCCGAGCTGGCCCGCCCCAGCCGCGCCGACCGCTACGAGGCCTGGGGCCACCTCCTCATGGCCCAGGCGGCGAACGAGGGACCGGGCCGCGACGAGATCGTGGTGCCCGACCTCCTGGGCGGCGGCGAGCCCGTCCGGATCCCGCTCGACCCGGCGCGCTCGGCCGTCGAGAACGCAGAGCGCTACTACGCCAAGGCGCGGCAGACGCGCGAGGCCCGGCGCCACGCCGAGGCCCGCTGGGAGGCCGTCCACGCCGGAGCCGAGGCGGCCGGCCGGCTCCTCCGTCGCCTCCGCGCGCTCGACCGCTACGCCGACCTCGCGGCGTTCGTGGACGAAGAGAAGGAGGCGCTGGCCCGGTTCACGCGGCCCGAGGCCGTCGGCGAGGAGCGGGTGCCGTACCGGCGGTTCGAGATCCAGGGCTGGGAGGTGCGCGTCGGCAAACACGCGCGGTCGAACCAGGTCCTGACGACGCGCCACGCGGGGCCGCACGACCTCTGGCTCCACGCACGCGGCGTGCCCGGCTCGCACGTCGTCGTCCGCCGCCCGAGCCGGACGGCCGAGGTGCCGAGGCCGGTGGTCGAGGCGGCGGCGCGGCTGGCGGCGCACTTCAGCGAGGCGCGGACGCAGCCGCTGGCGCCGGTGATCGTGACGGAGCGGAAGTACGTGCGCCCGGTCAAGGGCGGCCCACCCGGCCTCGTCCGCGTGGACCGCGAGGAGGTCGTGCTCGTCGAGCCGGGGCTGCCGGCGTAGGGACCGATGGCCTGAAGGCGGAGGGGAGAACCGCGCCGTACCTTCCGCCCCTCCCCTTCCTCACTCCTCCACGCCCGCGCTCCATGTCCTGGTGGGAAGCCGTCGTCCTCGGGCTCGTGCAGGGCCTCGCCGAGTTCCTCCCGATCTCGTCGTCCGGCCACCTCGTCCTCGGCCAGCACCTCCTCGGCATCGACGAGGCGGACATCACGTTCGAGGTGTTCGTCCACTTCGGCACGACGCTCTCCATCCTCACCGTCTACTGGGCGCGCATCGTGCGCATCCTGCGCGACGGGCTGGGCGCGCTCTCCAAACCGGGGCTGTGGCGGGAGGCCGCCCGCCCCGGCAAGATCGAGCGCGCGCGCGGCGACGAGCTCACGTACGACCCGCCCGAGGCGAGCGGCGGGCCGGTCCCCTCGCTCCGGCTCCTCCTCTTCGTCCTCGTCACGATGGTCCCGACGGGGCTCGCCTACGTGCTCTTCGAGGACTGGTTCGAGGCGGCGTTCTCGGACCCCCGCCTCGTCTGCGGGATGCTCCTCGTCACGGGCACGCTGCTCCTGCTCACGCGGCTCCGCCCCGCCCCCGACGGCGTCCTCTCGCCGATCAAGGCACTCCTCGTCGGCGTCGGCCAGGCGGCGGCCCTCATCCCCGGCATCTCCCGCTCGGGCTCGACCATCTGCACGGCCCTCTACCTGAACGTGGATCGCAAGGAGGCGGCCGACTTCTCGTTCCTGATGCTCCTCCCCGTCGTCCTCGGCGCGACGCTGCTCAAGGTGCTGGAGATGTGGGAGGTGGGCGCCGAGGTGGAGGTGCTGCCGCTCGCGCTGGGGACGCTCGTGGCGTACGCCTCCGGCATCCTCGCCATCCGGGCCGTGGTGATCCTGGTGCAGCGGCGCTCGCTCCAGTACTTCGCGTACTACTGCTACGCGGTGGGCGCACTAGGGCTGCTCCTGTTGTAGACGGCGGGGCTCGGGCTGAGCCGGCCGGCCTCGGGGCGGCGATGGAGCCGGTCCGATGGAGGTAGCGGCCTGCGGTTGGGGTGCACGACCATGCCGCGCTACCCGCTCGTCCCCTCACCGCGGCCGAGGCGGCCGGCCTCATGGGCCGCACGCGGCGCCTCGCGCGCCTCGTCGCGGAGCCGCCGCCGCTCCACCCCGGCCGCCAGCTTGATCGAGAGCTCGTAGAGCAGCAGCAGCGGGATGGCCATGATGATCTGGCTCAGCGGGTCCGGCGGCGTCAGCAACCCGGCCACCACCAGGATGACGACCAGGGCATATTTCCGCCCGACGCGCAGCCCGTTCGCCGTGACGATGCCCACCCTCGCCAGGAAGTAGACGACGACGGGCAGTTCGAAGAGCGCCCCCGCACTGAACGACCACGTCAGCACGATGGAGAAGTACTTCGAGACGTCGAACTCGTTGAGGATCTGATCCGAGATCGTGAACTGCGCGAAGAACTGGAGCGCAACCGGCGTCAGGACCAAGTAACCGAAGGCCACGCCCACCATGAAGAAGAACGCAGCGAAGGCGGACACGAAGCGGAGCCCCCTGCGCTCGTTCGGATACAGCCCGGGTTCGATGAAGCGCCACGCCTGATAGATCACGAACGGCGCCCCGAGCACCAGGCCCGTGGCGAGGACGGTCCCGAAGTAGGCGAAGAACTGGCCGAAGACCGTCCGGTTCTGGAGCACCACGTCCACCGCCTCGATGCGGAGGAGCGGGTACATGAAGAACGACGCCTCCGTGGGCCCGAGCAGCAGCGTGTTGACGACCCAGTCGGCGAAGAACAGGCAGGCGATGGTGCAGAGGAGGACGCCGCCGAGCGCCTTGAAAATCCGCCAGCGCAGCTCCTCCAGGTGGTCCAGGAACGGCATCGCGGCGCCCTCGCCGGGAGGCGGCGTGCGCGGCCCCGTCGGCAGCCCCGCGCCGGGAGGCAGGACGGGCGGCGCGGCGCCGTCGCCCGAAGGCGGGCGGCGGGTGCGGGTGAGCGTGTCCTTCAGGGCGCGGAGCATGGCGAGAACCGGGCGGGCCGGCACAATCTAGTGCGGCCATACACGCAGCAGGGGTCCGACGGTGCCGGACCCCTGCGGAGAAATCGTGCGGAAACGGGCGCTCAGCCGACGGCCGCCCCGGTGTCGCCCGAGGGCGCCGCGGCGGCGCGCGTGTTCTCGCGGAGGTTCAGCTCCAGCAGGCTCTCGACCCAGAGGCCGTCGGCCTCGAGGCGGGCGCGGCCGCCGCTCCAGGTGAAGTTGAACAGCGTCATCACGCCCGCCACCTGGAAGCCGTCCGAGCGGAGCAGCGCCACGGCGCGGGCGGCCGAGCGGCCGCTGTTGAGGATGTCGTCCACCAGCGCCACGGGGCGGCTGCGGTCGAGCGGGCCCTCGACGAGGCGGCGGCGGCCGTAGGCCTTGCGGCGCTCGCGGATGAAGCCGCCCCGGAGCGGGCGCTCGGGAGGGCCTCCGGCCAGCACGGCGCAGACCATCGGGAAGGCGCCGTAGCCGAAACCGGCCACCTGGTCCACGTCGCGGCCGAGGAGGCGCTCGGCCAGCACGCTCCCGATCTCGGGGAAGACGTCGCCGTCGAGCATGGGCGTCCGCGTGTCGAGCAGCCAGCCGATGGGCTGCCCGCGCGGGTCGGTGATCGGCTCGTCCTCCCGGCGGACGAGCGCGCGCTGGTAGAGCACGTGGCCCAGGCGCGTCAGCGCCGACTCGGGGACCGAACTGGAATCGCTCGCCATGAGAGACGGGGAGGGAGAAGGACGCGGCAGGCCGCCGGGATTCGTTCTGAAACGGGGCGGAAGAAAACACGAGCCTTCCGCTTTCGTTCCGGCGCGTTCCGCCGGAGCGGAGCGCGTGGGAACATACGGCGCGCGCCGCGGCAAGTGACGTTCCGCTTCGGGTCTTTTTCCGCGCCCTCCGCGATTTTTGGGGGCGGGGCGCCGCCCGGCCCCCTCAGGCGCCGAGGCCGACGTCCTCGGGCGCGTAGAGCGGGAAGGCGTCGCAGAGCGCGCGGACTTCGGCGCGCACGGCCGCCCGCTCGGCCTCGTCGTCCGGCCGGGAGAGGACGCGGTCGATGAGGGCGACCATCTGCCGGAACGCGTCGGGGCCGAGGCCGCGCGTGGTCATGGCGGGGCTGCCCACGCGGATGCCGCTCGTCACGAACGGGCTCTCGGTGTCGTACGGCACCATGTTCTTGTTGACCGTGATCTCGGCCTCGCCGAGGAGCGCCTCGGCCTGCTTCCCGGTGAGCCCCTTGCTCCGGAGGTCGATGAGGCAGAGGTGGTTGTCGGTGCCGCCCGAGACGACGCCGTAGCCGCGCTCGACGAACGCCTCGGCCATCGCCCGCGCGTTCTCGATCACCCGCCGGCCGTACTCGGCGAACGCCGGCTGGAGGGCTTCCCCGAGGGCCACCGCCTTCGCGGCGATGACGTGCATGAGCGGCCCGCCGATGACGCCGGGGAAGACGGCCGAGTCGAGCACCTGCCCGGTCGTCTTCGGCCGCCCGTCCTTGAAGGTGGCGCCGTTCGGGCTCGGCGCGTCGCGGCCGACGAGGAGCATGCCGCCGCGCGGGCCGCGGAGCGTCTTGTGCGTCGTCGTCGAGACGACGTGCGCGTGCGGCATCGGGTCGTTCAGCAGGTCCGCCGCGATGAGACCGGCCGTGTGCGCCATGTCCACCCAGAGCACCGCGCCCACTTCGTCGGCGATCTCGCGGAGGGCGGCGTAGTCGAAGTCGCGGCTGTAGGCGCTGGCGCCGACGGAGAGCATCCGGGGGCGGACCTCCCGCGCCCGGTCCCGCACGCGGTCGAGGTCGATGCGGCCGGCCATCGGGCCCTCCTTCTCGACGCCGTAGAAATGGGCCTCGTAGAGGATGCCGGAGAAGTTGACCGGCGAGCCGTGCGTGAGGTGGCCGCCGTGGGCGAGGTCGAGGCCGAGGAGGCGGTCGCCCGGCCGCATGAAGGCCAGGTAGACGGCGTGGTTGGCCGTCGCGCCGGAGTGCGGCTGCACGTTGACCCACTCGGCCCCGAAGAGGCGCTTCGCCCGCTCGCGCGCGAGGTCCTCCACCTCGTCGACGAACCGGCAGCCGCCGTAGTAGCGCTTGCCGGGAAGGCCCTCGGCGTACTTGTTCGTGAGCGGGGTGCCCATCGCCTGGAGGACGGCGGGCGAGACGAAGTTCTCGGAGGCGATGAGCTCGATGCCGTCGTTCTGCCGCTCGATCTCGCGGCGGACGGCGGCGAAGACCTCGGGGTCCTGCTGCTGGAGGGCGTGCATGGGGCGAAGGGAGAAAGGGGGAGAGCGGGCACGACCGAGAAGGTACGCTCGCTCGCCCCCCTTTCTCCCGCGCCCTACTCCAGCATCGCCGGGCGCTCCAGCTCGATGAACTGCGTGCCGATGCCGAGAAAGACCCACTCGCCGCCGGTGGCGCTCCGCCCGTTGAGGTCGAGCGTGTAGACGCTGCAGACGACGTAGTTCGTGCGCTCGACCGCGCGGCCGGCGGCCTCACGGGCCAGCGTGCCCAGCACCGACCGACCGATCTCGCCGAACAGGCCGGAGGACTCCCGGGCGCGGTCGGCCACGACCGCCTGCGCCCGCGTCTGCGCGAACTGCGCGAAGTCCTCCTTCGTTGGGTTGAGCAGCGCCAGCGTGCCGACGACCACGCTGGCGACGATCAGAAACTTCATGACGTTCGAAGGTGGCATCCCGCCCGGAGTGAAGGGAGCGTGGCCCCGTCGGTGTGCTATCGCGCCCCGCCCCCGAAGGTAAATCAACGCGGTCAGGAGTCCACGCGGCCGTACGTCATGGCGTAGACAAGAAGGTTGACGCCCATCCGCAGCGCCTTCTCGCGGACCTCCGGCGGGTTGTGGTGGACGCTCTCGTCCTCCCAGCCGTCGGCGAGGTCGCTCTCGTAGGCGTAGAAGACGGCGAGGCGGCCGTGCGCGTCGAATAGGCCGAAGCCCTGCGCCGGCCTGCCGTCGTGCTCGTGGATCTTCGGCAACCCGTCGGGGAAGGCGAAGTGGGCGTGGTAGATCGGGTGCGAGGCCGGGAGCTCGGCGAACTCCTGATCCGGGTACACCTTCCGCATCTCGCGGCGGAGGGCCTCGTCGAGGCCGTAGTCGTCGTTGACGTAGAGGAAGCCGCCGCCGTCGAGGTAGCGGCGGAGGCGCTCGGCCTCGCGCTCGGTGAAGAACACGTTGCCGTGACCGTTGAGGTAGAGGAACGGGTAGCGGAAGAGCTGGTCGCTGGTGAGCTCGACCGTGGCCGCCTCGGGGTCGAGGTCGAGGAGGGTGTGCTGCCGCGCGTAGGCGATGAGGCCGGGGAGCGGGTCGCCCGAGTACCAGTCGCCCCCGCCGCCGTAGTGAACGCGGGCGATCTGGATTTCGTGGGGTTGCGCCTGGACGACGGGCGCCGGCGCGACCAGCAGCAGGATCAGGAGGGGGACGTATCGCATGGGGTCGTTAATTACGGCGGTCGCCCGCTCGTTCCAAGCCGTTCCGCCATGCCAACGCGCCGCCTCGCCCTCTTCGTGCTCCGCCCCGAGAAGGACATGCGCGCGGTCTTCCGCGAGGGCCGATGGAAACCCCGGGAGCCGTGAGCGCGCGGTAGCTTCTCGCTCCCGATCACCCGACGACCCATGCCCCGGAAGGAACGCCCCAGCGCCGCGCCCGACGTCAAGCCGTTCGAATACGGCGGCTACGAGATCCTCGTCGGCCAGAGCGCCCGGGACAACGACCGGCTCACGTTCCAGGTGGCCGAACCGCAGGACCTCTGGCTGCACGTCGGTGGCGGCACGCCCGGCAGCCACGTCGTGATCAAGAACCCCGGCGGCGGCGAGGTCCCGCGCGACGTGGTCAAGCGCGCCGCCGAGCTGGCCGTGTTCCACTCCAAGGCGAAGGGCGCGAAGGGGAAGGTGGAGGTCCACGTCTGCCGCGCGTGCGACGTGCGGAAGCCGCGCGGGGCCAAGCCCGGATCGGTGGAGCTGCGCCGCTGGGAGGGCGTGAAGGTCTACCCGCCGGAGGCGGTGTAAGCACCGGAGCGCGGCGGATGTGACGGCCCGCCGGCAGGGCGCGGCTTTCGGCGGCGACGGGGCGCCGCGTACAGAAACCGCCCCAATCGAGCGGCCGTAGAGAGCCGCCCGTGTCCCTTCCGATCTCCGTTCGCCGATGCACGCCGTGATGAAGGTTCTGCCTCTGCTCCTCCTCGTCGTCCTCGCCGGATGCCGGCAGCCCGCCCTCTCCCAGCAGAGCCCGCCGCCGCAGACGGTCGAGATCCCGGACGACGAGCAGGCGCAGGAGCGCCTCGAGGCCGACCTCCTGCGGAGCCGCCGCACGGCCATCACCCGCGCCGTCGAGGCCGCCGCGCCGGCCGTCGTCTCCATCAACGTCATCGAGGTGCGGCAGGTGCGCTACCGCGACCCCTTCGCCGACTTCTTCGACCAGTTCTACGGCCGCCGCCCGCGCGACCGCGTCTACCAGCAGCAGGTGCAGGGCATCGGCTCCGGCTTCGTCATCTCGCCCGACGGCTACATCGTCACCAACGACCACGTGGCCGGCAACGCCTCCAAGATCACCGTCGCCTTCCCCGACGGGACGCAGCTGCCGGGCACGCTCATCGGCTCCGACCCCGAGACCGACATCGCCCTCGTCAAGGTGGAGCCCGAGAAGCCGCTGCCCTACCTCGCCTTCGACGAGCAGCACGACGCGCTCGTGGGCGAGTGGGCCATCGCCCTCGGCAACCCCTTCGGCCTGTTCGAGGCGGCCGAGCCGAGCGTGACCGTCGGCGTCGTCTCGGCCATCGGCCGCGACTTCCCCGTGCAGGAGGGCCGCATCTTCCGCGACATGATCCAGACCGACGCGGCCATCAACCAGGGGAACTCCGGCGGCCCGCTCGTGAACGCGCTCGGCCGCGTGATCGGGATGAACACGTTCATTTACTCGCGCACGGGCGGGTCGGTCGGCATCGGCTTCGCCGTGCCGGCGTGGCGCGTCGAGCGCGTCGTGGCGGAATTGCGCGAGCGGGGCGTCGTGGACCGCTCCTTCTACACCGGCCTCAACGTGCAGCCCGTCAACGAGCGCGTGGCGCGGGCGCTCGACCTCCCCGAGGCGGCCGGCCTCATCGTGCGGAGCGTCGACGCCGACTCCCCCGCCGAGGCGTCGGGCTTCCGGCCCTACGACGTCGTCGTCGCCATCGAGGGCGAGCCGGTGGCCTCGAACGCGGACGTCCGCCAGCGGCTGCTCGACTACCGCGCGGGCGACACCGTCCGCGTCACCATCGTCCGCGACGGCCGCACGCTGGAGGTCCCGCTCCACCTCGCGCCGACGGGGTAGCCGACGGGAAGAAAGGAGGAAAGGAGGAGGAACGCCGTGTGAACGTCGAAGCCGACGGCTAATCTGCAG
>CAZOJJ010000007.1:15454-52551 GCA_964580105.1 uncultured Rhodothermales bacterium
CCTGTCCTGCAGCCTGTCCTGCAGCCTGTCCTGCAGCCTGTCCTGCAGCCTGTCCTGCAGCCTGTCCCACCGCCGTCTCTCATGCGCCGCTTCCTCCTCGCTGCCGTTCTTCCGCTCATCCTCGCCCTCACCGCCTGCCTCCCGTCGAGCCAGCGGCGCAACACCGAGGCGCTGACGCCGGCCGACTCCCTCTCGCGCCGGCTCGCCGCCGAGGCACCCGTCGACTCCCTCCGCCTCGCGTGGACGGCCGACGCTCCCGAAGATGCGCCGATGGAGCTGCCCTCCTCGCTCGTCTGGCTGCCCGACTCGCTCGGCGGCGCCCTCATCGTGGCCGACACGCGCAGCGGCGCGCTCCACGTCGTCTCTTCGGAGGGCGAGTATGCCGAAGCCCGGCGGCCGGACGGGCTGGACTACCCCTACCTCGCCGGGCACCGCGCCGACACGCTCGTCGTGCTCAGCCGCGGCACGAACCGACTCGGCTTCGTCGTCGGCGAGTCGGTCGTGCGGACGATCCCGCTGCCCGAGGAGCGGATCGCCTCGGCGCTGGCGACGGACGCCGCCCTATACGCCAAGCGCGCCGACGACGAGGGCCTCGCCCTCCTCCGGCTCACCGAGGCGGGCGGGGTCGCCGCGCGCTACCCGCTCGCCGGGCCGTACTGGCGGCACGTCGGCTTCCTCCGCGACTGGGACGGCGCCCTGCTCAGCCTCTCCGGCTACCGGCCCGTCGTGGACCGCCTGGCGCCGGGCGCGGCGGCGCCCGACACGCTCGCCCTCGTCGGCTTCGACTCGCCGCAGCTCATGCGCTCGAACCAGTTCCTCCTCGGCGAGGTGGACGAGCCGCCGCTCCTCACGAGCAGCGCCGCCGTGCTGGACGACCGCCTCTACGTCCTCAACCTCCGCGCCGACGGCGTGCGGATCGACGTGTACGCGCCGGATGAGACCGGCCTCCGGATCGAACGCATCCTCGCCTACACCGACCCCGCGCTGATCGGCGCGATGTACCCCGTGGACCTGGCGGTGCGCCGAGGCGACGACGGGCGGCTCCGGTTCGCGCTCGTCCTCCAGAACCCGGGCGGGATGCTGCGGAGCGCCAGCGGGCGCGTGGCGATGCTGGAGGAGGCCGATTCCACCCCTCAGGGGAAATAGCGGTAGATCTCCTTCCGGTGTGAGGCGGTCCGGCGCCCTGCCTGGTGCAACACCAGGGGATATGCTGTGCTCAGGGCGGTCGTGCAGCCGGCCTAGCCGCCGTAGAGACGCCCCGCCGGGGCGTCTCTACCGAGCTTCATTGAACAAAAGACCTCCTGATTCTGCACTAGGCTGGCGTGATGCACTCTGAGGCAGGGCTCTGCCGCCTTGCCTCGTCCGGCCGCCGTTGCCTACGTTCCTCGTCCCGCCGTCGTGCCGCATGCTGCGGCTAACCGGCCACATCGTTAGAACGCCCTCCGCTGTGCCTGTTCGTCTCTTCGTACTCCTTCTGTCCTTCGTCGCGGCTGGCTGCTCAACCACCCATGTCATCGAGCGCTCCGATCCCCAGGCGCTCGCTCGACTCAATGAAGACCTCCGAGGCCGCGAGATCGCCGTCGTACTCGACTCCGCTCGCGCTCAAGGCCGGTTTATCCTTGCGGCTCCGGACACCACGAGGTGGCGCGATGGCGACGGCGTCAGCGCAGCGGCCACGGCCGAGATCCGCTCTCTGGTTGTGGATCCCCGCCGCCGAAACGTGACGACGGGTGCCCTTGTCGGCGTCGGTCTGGGTGCGCTCAGTAGCATCGGGCTATGCTCGGAGCTTCAACTCCCAACCGAGTGTTACGCTATCGCCATCCCAGTGGGTGCTCTGGGTGGCGCAGTGATCTTCGGAACGTACGGCTACCTCGGCTCTGAGCGCATCGAGTACCGACTGGTTGAATGAGCTTCATCCACCGGGCGTTCTAACCCGCGCTGTTATTTGCCGGAAGTCAAGGGCCCGGTGGCGATTCGGGTCGATCCAGGCGGTCGTGTCCCGATGTGGAACAGCGCCGGGGAGGCGGCGTGAGCACGCGCCCCGCTTCCCCAGCCGCTGCTCCATGCCCGCCGCCCCGGACGTCCGCACCCTCGGCCAACTCAAGTCTTCCGGCTACCGCCCCCGCTCCGTCAAAGACGAACTCCGCGCCAACCTCATCCGCAAGCTGAAGGCCGGCGAGGAGGTCTTCCCCGGCATCCTCGGCTTCGAGCAGACCGTCGTCCCCCAGATCCAGCACGCGATCCTCGCGCGGCACGACCTCATCCTCCTCGGGCTGCGCGGGCAGGCCAAGAGCCGCATCGTGCGGATGCTCCCCGCCCTCCTCGACGAGTGGGTGCCCGAGGTCGAGGGCTCCGAGATCCACGACGACCCGTTCCACCCCGTCTCCAAGTTCGCCCGCGAGCGGGTCGCCCAGTGCGGCGACGCCACGCCCATCGCCTGGGTCCACCGCTCCGCGCGCTACGGCGAGAAGCTCGCCACGCCCGACACCTCCATTGCCGACCTCATCGGGGACATCGACCCCATCAAGGCGGCCACGCGGAAGCTGACCTACGCCGACGAGGAGGTCATCCACTTCGGCCTCATCCCGCGCACCAACCGCGGCATCTTCGCCATCAACGAGCTGCCGGACCTGCAGCCGCGCATCCAGGTGGGCCTGCTGAACATCATGGAGGAGCAGGACGTCCAGATCCGCGGCTTCAACCTCCGCATCCCGCTCGACGTGGCGATGGTCTTCACGGCCAACCCGGAGGACTACACCAACCGCGGCTCCATCATCACCCCGCTCAAAGACCGCATCGACAGCCAGATCCTGACGCACTACCCGAAGGATCTCGCCGTCGGCGTCGAGATCACCCGCCAGGAGGCGTGGCAGCAGCGCGACGGCGCCGTGCGGGTCCACGTCCCGCACGTCTTCCGCGAGATCGTCGAGCAGGTGGCCTTCGAGGCGCGGCAGTCGGAGTACGTGGACCAGAAGTCCGGCGTCTCGGCGCGGCTGACGCGGGCGGCGCTCGAAGACCTGATCTCGGCCGCCGAGCGCCGCGCGCTGCTGAACGCCGAGGCCGAGACGACCGTCCGCCCCAGCGACCTCCTCGCCGTTGAGCCGGCCGTGACGGGCAAGGTGGAGCTCGTCTACGAGGGCGAGCAGGAGGGCGTGCAGGGCGTGGCCCGGCTGCTCGTGGGCAAGGCCGTCGCTGCCATCTTCAAGCGGTACTTCCCCGACCCGGCCGAGAAGGGCGGCGACGAGAAGACGGGCCGCGCGGCGTATGCGTCCGTGCTGGGCTGGTTCGCGCAGGGCCACACCGTCGAGCTCCAGGGCGACCTCCCGTTCGACGAGTATGCGAGGCGCCTCGACTCGGTGGACGGCCTCCGGCAGGTCGTCCGCGACCACGCCGCCACCGGCACGCCCGCCGAGGCGGCCTCGATGATGGAGCTGGTGCTGGAGGCGCTCCACCAGCACTCCCTCCTCGGCAAAGACCTGCTGGCGGACGGCACCCACTACGCCGACCTGATGGGCTCCGTCCTCGGCCGCCTCGGCGCCTTCGAGGACGACGACGAGGACGACTTCGACGAGTTCGGCCGCTACGACCGGTAGCCGTAAGCGATGAGTGACCTGCAACGCCTCCTCGTCGAAGCCAAAGGCGACCGACCGCCGTGGGAGCCCATCCCGGAGGCCGAATGGCCTGCCCTCGCCGCCCGGTGCGGCCCGGCGGAGGTCGAGGAGCTGGAGGCCCGGATTGCCGCGCTGCGCGAGGAGCTGACGGCCGTGCCCGGCTGGGACGGCGACACGAGCGACGATATCCACCGTGCCCTCCACTTTTTCGAGGATCTGATCAGACTGGCGCGCGGGTAGTGCAACGGCAGATCGTTTGGTAGACTCCTCGTTTGGTAGACTCGGCCCGTGCGCACGCTCGTCCTCATCCCCGCCTTCAACGAGGCCCGCTCCATCGGCCGCGTCGTCGGCGACCTGCCGGCCGCGCTCGTGGACGAGGTCGTCGTCGTCAACAACGCCTCGACGGACGAGACCGAGCGGAACGCCCGCGCCGCCGGGGCGACCGTCCTCCGCGAGGACCGGCGCGGCTACGGCTTCGCCTGCCTGCGCGGCCTCGCCTACGCCCGCGAGCAGGCCGAGGCCGGGCACGCCCCGGACGTCGTCGTCTTCCTCGACGGCGACTACTCCGACCACCCCGACGAGGTCGGCCTCCTCCTCGACCCCATCGCGCGCGGCGAGGCCGACTTCGTGGTCGGCTCGCGCATCCTCGGCCGCCGCCTCGGGCGGGTCGAGCCCGGCGCCATGCTGCCCCAGGCGCTCGTCGGCAACCGCGTCGCGTGCGGGCTGATGCGGCTGCTCTGGGGCGCCCGCTTCACCGACCTCGGCCCCTTCCGCGCCATCCGCTACGCGGACCTCCTCCGCCTCGGCATGGCCGACGAGACCTACGGCTGGACCGTCGAGATGCAGATCAAGGCCGTCCGCGCCGGGCTCCGCTGCATCGAGGTGCCCGTGAGCTACCGCCGCCGCATCGGCGTCTCCAAGATCACAGGCACCGTCTCCGGCACCGTCAGGGCGTCGGCCAAGATCCTGGCCACCATCGCGCGGTACGCGGCGAAGCAGCCGGCCGCGCAGGTCGAGCGGCCGGCGGATGTGTCGGATCGGGGTGTCACCGCCGCACCGTGACGACGGCGGACTGGCTCCCTGCGCGGACGACGTACACCCCCGGCGGCAGCCCCGACCCGTCCGCCTCGGTGAGGCCGTCGGCCGTGCCGCCGAGGCGGGGATGGCCAGGGCGCCACGTGTAACCGACGGGCGTACAGCGGCGTAGCGCGGACGCGCCGCCGCCCCCCGGGCAGCCCGTATATTGGAGGTCCGCTCGGGACGGGGCCGAGGGGCCCGCAGCGGGATCCGCAGCCGCTCCGCCCCGTTCCACGGTTCCCGCTCTCGCTCACGTCTCCGCCCGCGCTATGAAGCCGAAGATCTGGTTCAACGGGGAGCTCGTCCCCCACGAAGACGCGACCATCCACGTCCTCTCCCACGTCGTCCACTACGGCTCGTCCGTCTTCGAGGGCATCCGGTGCTACAAGACCGAGCGCGGCTCGGCTGTCTTCCGCCTCACCGAGCACATGCGCCGGCTCATCGACTCGGCCAAGATCCACCGTATGGAGATCCCCTACGACCTCGCCCAGCTCGACGAGGCCGTGCTGGACACCATCGTCGAGAGCGGGCTGGAGGCGTGCTACATCCGCCCCGTCGTCTTCCGCGGGTTCGGCCCGATGGGCGTCAACCCGCTCAACAACCCCGTCGAAACGGTCATCGCCGTGTGGGAGTGGGGGAAGTACCTCGGCGCCGAGGCGCTGGAAGAGGGCGTCGAGGTCATCGTGTCGTCGTGGCAGCGGAACGCGGCCAACACGACGCCCGGCCTGGCCAAGGCCGGCGGCAACTACCTCTCGTCGTCGCTCATCAAGATGGACGCGGTCAAGAAGGGGTTCGTCGAGGGCATCGCGCTGACCACCGACGGGTTCCTCTCCGAGGGCAGCGGCGAGAACCTCTTCCTCGTCCGCGACGAGGTGCTCTACACCACGCCGACGGCGTACTCCATCCTCCCCGGCATCACGCGCGACTCCATCATCACGCTGGCGCGGGAGATGGGCTACCGCGTCGAGGAGCGGGTGATGCCCCGCGAGGCGCTCTACGTCGCCGACGAACTGTTCTTCACCGGCACCGCCGCCGAGGTCACGCCGATCCGTGCGGTGGACCACTACACCA
This sequence comes from uncultured Rhodothermales bacterium, assembly GCA_964580105.1. Classification (GTDB taxonomy): domain Bacteria; phylum Bacteroidota; class Rhodothermia; order Rhodothermales; family Rubricoccaceae; genus CAZOJJ01. The sequence continues at coordinate 21,214 of CAZOJJ010000007.1, forward strand.
TCGGCGAGGGCCGCTGCGGCCCGATCACGAAGAAGCTCCAGGACGCCTTCTTCGACATCGTCCAGGGTGGGCGCGACCCGTACGGCTGGCTTACCTTCCTGCCCGAGCGCGAGGAGGCGATGGCTTCGGAAGGAGCCACCGCCAGTGCCACCGTCTGATCCTCCCTGCTTGCTGCGTATCCGGCGCCCGGCTTCCGCGGAAGCCGGGCGCTCCCGTCTTTTCGCGCGCGGCGGTATCGAGCCGCCGGCGCGTCGTTCGTTTCGCTCACTCCAAACACCCCCACCCCCATGCGTCTCTCCTTCCTCTCCCTCCTCGCGGGCTGCGTCGTCCTGCTGGGCCCCGCCGCCTCGGCGCAAGACGTCACGGCCGAGCCGACCTACGGCAGCGAGAGCCTCGACGAGGGCTTCCTCCCCGACCCCTACGAGCTCGACCTCACCGCCGGTGGCTCCATCGCCGTCGATCTCGGCGCGTGCGCCTACGGCCACGTGGCGATGGCACCGGACCTCGACCTCTACTACACCACCAGCGGCAACTCCGACCTCTACTTTTTCGCCGTCTCGGGCAGCGACACGATGATCCTCGTCAACACCCCCAGCGGCGACTGGCTCTGCGACGACGACAGCTACGATGACGGCGACCCCCTCCTCGTCATCCCGGCCGCCGAGGACGGGCTCTACAACGTCTGGGTGGGTACCTACGGTGAGGACACCGCCCCGGCCACGCTCTTCATCTCCGAGGTGGACCCACGCTAAGCCGCGGGTTCGAACCGTTGAGGCGCCCGGCCTCGGTACCGAGGCCGGGCCGCTCGCCGGCTGCAACCCTGCGCCGGGCCGTCCGTCTCGGCGTTGAACCTGACCGGCCGCACGGCTACCTTGCGGCCTCCCTTCCCCGTCCGATCCACTCCGAATGACGCGCTCGCTTCGCCTCTTCAGCGCCGCCCTGGTGGCCGCCCTCCTCGCCGCCCCGGCCCTCGCCCAGCCCAACTGGGAAGCGGCCCCCACCTTCGGCACTCTCACCCTCGAATCCGGCTTCACGCCCGACCCGGCCGCCGTCGACGTCACCCTCGGCGGGATGGACGAGAACACCGTGCAGGCCGACGGCTGCACCGGCTACATCGACGCCGCCGCGCCCAGCGTGGACCTCCACTTCGAGACCGACGGCGCCCTCCCGCTCAAGCTCTACGTCCGCTCCTCCTACGACACCGTCCTCCTGATCAACACGCCCTCCGGCGAGTGGGTCTGCAACGACGACTTCGACGGCGTCCAGGCCGGTTACCTCTTCGAGGAGCCGACGAGCGGCAACTACAACGTCTTCGTGGGCACCTACAGCCCGGTCGCCGAGGGCGAGACGGCCCACGCCACGCTCTACGTGACCGAACTCGCCGAGGGTGCCGCCCTCGACGCCGAGGGCGAGGCCGCCGAGACGATGGTGCTGGCGGCCGGCTTCGAACCGGACCCCGCGTCCGTGACCGTGAACGTCGGCGGCGCCGACAGCCATCCCGAACCCTACTGCGCCGGCTACATCGACGCCGCCGCGCCGACGGCGCGCCTCACCTACGAGGCCGACGGCACGCTCCCGCTCTACGTCTACGCCCGTTCGACCCGCGACGAGGACCTCACGCTCACGGTCGTCACGCCGGACGGCGAGGTCCTCTGCAACGACGACGCCGACGGCCTCCAGCCCGGCCTCGTGATCGAGCAGCCCGCGAGCGGCGACTACGCCGTCTGGATCGGCTCCTTCCGCGCCGTTGCCCGCCGTGAAGAGCCGGGCACGGCCGAGCTGTTCTTCTCCGAGCTCGACGGCCCCACGGCCGAGAGCTACGACGACTACGATTACTACGACTACGCGGACGGTAGCTACACCGGCGGCGAGGCCATCAGCCTCTTCGCCGCGCCGGCCCACGGCACGCTGGAGCTGGCGCCCGGCTTCGCGTCCGAGGCGGTCGCCGTCGAGGCCGGCGGCCCCGACGCCATGTCGGTCAGCGGCCCCGGCTGCGCGGGCGCCATCGACAACGCCCAGCCGGACCTCAACGTGATCTTCGGCGCCGGCGGCTCGCAGCTCGCCTTCTACGTCGAGGGCGCGGGGGACACCACGCTGCTCGTCAACACCCCCAGTGGCGACTGGCTCTGCAACGACGACGCCATCGGCCTCAACCCGGCCGTCGTCATCGGGGGCCCGGAGGAAGGGCTCTACAGCGTCTGGGTGGGCACGTACTCCCAGGACGACGCGGGCGAGACCGTCACGCTCTACGTCTCGGAGACCGACCCCCGCTGACACCGATCCTGTCCCGCAGCCGCCCGGTGTCCGCCAAGCGCGACGCCGGGCGGCTACTTTTTCGGGCAATGGGCCGTTCTACACAGGGTTCGGCCCCTACCTGCCCGCCCCTGCCGGTCTGGCACCGGCTTTGTTGGAAGGGCCGGCACCCTCTCGTTACCTTACCGCTACGCCGCGACCGGCTCCCGACCGGCTCCCGAGAGGTACCCTCTGCCGTCTCCCCACCCGCGAGAACGATGATGCCGTCCCTTTCTTCGGTGCGCCTGGCTGCCCTGGTGGCCGTTCTGACCCTCGGCGCAGGCGTCGTGCAGGCGCAGCCCAACTGGCGCGCCGAGCCCATGTTCGGCACGGTCACCCTCAACGCCGGCTTTTCTCCGGACCCCCACACCGTCACCGTACGTGCGGGGGGCCGGGACCGGAACTCCATCTCCGGCAGCGGCTGCGCCGGCTACATCAACAACGCCCAGCCGGACGTGGACCTCAACTACGAGGCGGGCCGGAGCCGGCTCTACATCTACGTCAAGTCCAGCGAAGACACGACCCTGCTGGTCAACGACGCCAACGGCAACTGGCACTGCTCCGACGACTTCGAGGGGAGCAACCCCGCCATCATCCTCAACAACCCGCCCAGCGGCAACTACAACATCTGGGTCGGGACGTACGACGCGGACGGCGACACGCCGGAGGCCACGATTTACATCTCCGAACTCGCACCGCGCTGGTAGGCCGAGGCCAGGGGCGCTGAGCCGGTAGGCCGGTACGCAGGCGAGCGCCGGGGGCCCAGTGCCGAAGGCCCTACGCTTGATCCGTCCGGAGCCGGTCGAGGAGGGCGGAGAGGGTGGACAGATCCGCCTCGGTAAGATGCCGGGTGAGCCGCTGCATGAGGGCCTCCATCGGCGCGTCGAGGCGGTCGAGGAGGGCGAGGCCCTTCTCGGTGATGGAGACCTGGACGACGCGGCGGTCGTGTTCGGCCCGGCAGCGGTGGACGAGCCCCTCGCGTTCGAGCCGGAAGAGGAGCCGCGTCACGTCCGGCGTCCGGTCCAGCAGGCGGGAGGCCACTTCGGTGCAGGTGTGCGGCACCGGGTGGCGCCCCCGGAGGATGCGGAGGACGTTGTACTGGTTCGGCGTGACCCCGTACGGCGCCAGCGTGGCGGCGAGCTCCCCGTTGATCCACGACTGCGTCGCGACGACGTTCAGGATGGCTTCCTGCGCCGGCGAGGCGAAGTGGCGCTGCTGGATCAGCTCGGTGAGGCGCACGGGCGGGCGGGGGCGGTTCGGCGCTGGTACCCGCCCCGGGGGGCACGCGGTTCCGGCCGTCAGTCCGCCGGTTTCGACGCGCGTTCCGCGGCGGGCAGCAGGAAGGCGAAGGTGGAGCCGTAGCCCGGCCGGCTCTCGATCTGGAGCCGCTGGCCGTGCGCTTCGAGGATGTGCTTGACGATGGCGAGGCCGAGCCCGGTGCCGCCCCGCTCGCGCGAGCGGCTCTTGTCCACGCGGAAGAACCGCTCCGTCAGGCGCGGGATGAGCGAGGGCGGAATGCCGATCCCGTCGTCTACCACGGCGAGGCGGACCAGGCCGGGCGGGCCCGCCTCGGCGGGAAGACGGCGGGCCGTCACCTCCACCCGGCCGCCGGGCTCGTTGTACTCGATCGCGTTCTCGACGAGGTTGGCGACAACCTGGCGGATGCGCTCGCGGTCGCCGACCACGAAGGGAAGGCTGGGGGCGAGCTGGATGCCCAGCTCGATCTCGCGCTCCAGCGCCCGCCGCTCCAGCGACTCGACGGTCTCCTGCACGAGGCGCCGCAGGTCGAACGGCTCCATCGTCATCTGGAGCTCGCCCGTCTCGATGTGCGAGATCTCGGCGAGGTCGCGCGTGAGGGCGTCGAGGCGGCGGGCGTTGGCGAGGATCTTCTCGACGAACCGGCGGCGCACGTGCTCGTCGTCGAGCGCCCCGTCGAGGAGGCTCTCGGCGAAGCCGCTCACGGCGAAGATGGGCGTGCGGAGCTCGTGGCTCACGTCGCCGAGGAACTCGCGGCGGTAGTTCTCCAGCCGCTCCAGCCGCTCGATCTCCTGCTGGAGCGCACGCCCGGCGCGGTAGACCTGGTGGATGAGCTCGTCGAGCTCGTCGCGCTCCGTGGTGCGCTCCAGGCGGGCGAGGTTCTCGAAGTGCCGCTTGCGCGCCTCGCGGAGCGTCGCCCGCGCCAGTTCCATCCGCCGGGCGACGTATGCCGAGGCCGCGCCGTAGGCCGCCGCGCCGGCCAGGACGGCGAGGCCCAGGACCCTCCCCCACGGAGCCAGGGGCACGAGGGCGAGGAGGAGCCCGCCGCCCAGCACGGCCCCCGCCACCACGACGGCGATGCGCAGGGCGAGGCGGTGGAAGAGACGGACGGCGGGCATCGGCGTCGAGGCGGAGGCGGCCAAGCTACGGCGGGGCTTCGGGTGGTCGGCCTGGGTTCGTCGCAGGCCCGGGGTGCGCCCGCCGCCTCAGGCCGCCAGCACCTCCGCGAACGTATAACCGACGCCCTTGACGGTCTCGATGTACGCGCTGCCCAGCTTCTCGCGGATCTTCCGCACGTGCACGTCCACCGTCCGGTCCACGACGTAGACGTCGGTGCCCCAGACGGCGTCGAGCAGCTCCTCGCGCGTAAAGACGCGGCCAGGGTGGGCGGCGAGGAAGTAGAGCAGCTCGAACTCCTTGCGCGGCAGCCGGAACGTCGCCTCGCCGCGCGTGACGACGTACCGCTCGCGGTCGATGACGAGGTCGTGAGCGCGGAGGTGGGCCGTGGAGGCGGCCTCCTCGCGCTCGCCCCGGCGGAGGAGGGCGCGGACGCGGCTCACGAAGAGGCGCGGCGAGATCGGCTTGGGGAGGTAGTCGTCCGCCCCGGCGTCGAGGCCGGCGATCTCGTCGCGCTCGCCCGTCCGGGCCGTCAGCATGAGGATGGGCGTGAGGCGGAGGGCGGCGTCCTCGCGGAGCCGCTCGCAGAGCTCGACGCCGTCCATCCTCGGCATCATGATGTCGAGCACGATGAGGTCGGGGTGCTCGGCCTCGGCCACGCGGAGGCCCTCCAGCCCATCGCGGGCGGTGAGGACGCGGAAGCCCTCGCGTTCGAGCGCGTAGCCGAGGAGCTCGACGAGGTCCGGCTCGTCGTCGACGAGGAGGACGGTGGCGCCGGAGGCCGAATCGGGCGCGGCGGGCATGGGCACGGTCGCAGTGGGAGGAGCGGCAACCTACCCCCGCTTCGTTACCACAGTGTTACGGGGAACGGGCAGGGGCCAGATGGAGAGATGGGGAACGGTCGAATTCCCCGCCTGGCCAGCTGGCCATCTCCCCACCTGCTCCCTCAGCTCTGCCGGAGGGCGAGGCGGATGAGCTCCTCGGCGGACTGCACGCCGGGCCGGTCGCGGAGCGCTTTGCGGAGGCGCTTCTCCGCCTCGGCGCGGCTGAGGCCGAGCGCTTCGAGCCCCGCCCGCGCGTCGGCGCGCGCCTGGCCGACGGCGCCGTCGCCGCCGAGGCTGCCGGCGTCGAGGCCGTCGAGCTTGACGAGCTTGTCGCGGAGGTCCACCACCAGCCGCTCGGCCGTCTTCTTGCCGACGCCGGGGATGCGCGTGAGCATCGCCGCGTCGCCCGAGACGACCACGTCGCGCAGCTCCGACGGGTTCATGGCCGAGAGCGCGGCCAGCGCCAGCTTCGGCCCCACGCCCGAGACGCCGATCATCGTCTCGAAGAGCGTCCGCTCGGCGTCCGTGGCGAAGCCGTAGAGCGTGTGGCTGTCCTCGCGGACGATCAGCGTGGTGAGCAGCCGGGCCGGCTGGCCCACGGCGGGGAGCTTGTCGTACGACGAAGCGGGGATGAGGAGGTGGTAGCCGAGCCCCTGCACGTCGATGACGGCGTCGGTGGGGTGCTTCTCGGCGAGGGTGCCGGAGACGTAGGCGATCACGGCGGAGGCGGTGGGTGCAAAAGCCCGGCAAGATACCGGCGCGGGGTGACAGCGCCGCGTCGCCCCGCTGCGGCTCGGTGCCTGCTCCTCCGGCTTCCCGGAGGCGGGCCTACCGACTCCGCCCGCCTCGGCGGCTTCACCGAGGCGGGCGGAGCCGAAAGGAATGGGCGTAAGCACGTCGTCCCTGTCCCAGCGGCCCCGTCAACGCGCCCACCGGTCGATCACCTTCGATGTCATCCCGGCCCCCGCGCCGGGATCTCCAAAGAACACCGGGGCGGACAGGAGACTGGAGCTTTACCGCGCAGCCCTTCGGCTTTCTGCGGGACGCCTCGCCCCGCAGGCGGGATGATGGCCCAGGACCGGCACGACGACGAGGCCGGCTCACCGCTGGAGTCGGTCCCGCTCCGCACCGAGGCGCACAGGATGGGACAGGTCAGAAGGGGCGAGCATCCTCCGTCCACAGGTCCCGGAAGTCCGGGTTGTGCGTTTCGACCAGGGCCGTCTTCCAGTCCCGCCGCCAGCGCTTGAGGCGCTTCTCGCGGGCGAGAGCCTCGTGCACCTCGGCAAACGCTTCGACGTGGACCAGCTTATGGACGTGGTAGCGGTCGGTAAAGCCTTCAACGGCGCCGGTCTTGTGCTCGGCCATCCGCTGCGCCAGGTCGCTCGTCACGCCGACGTAGTAGACGGTATTCCACGCGTTCGTCAGGATGTAGACGTAGTACGTGCGCGGAGCCGTCATGGCGGGTTCATCCAGGTAGCAGGTCCCCTGCAATAGTAGGGCAAACGACCATGCCTATTCCAATGTCATCCCGCACTTGATGCGGGATCTCCAAATCAAACCGTCGAAGCAACACCGTTTGGAGATCCCGAAAGCGAAGCTTCCCGAAGGAATCAAGCCCGGGATGACGTCGAGGGGGAGCGGGTGGGCGGAGCGCTACCGAGGCGGGCGGGGTCAGTAGGCCCGCCTCGGGCGAGGCGCGGAGTGGCTCAGCCCTCCGCGTGGCTCAGCCCTCCGCGTCCGTAGCCGAAGCGGCGAAGGCCTCCACTACCTCCGCCGCGCCGCCCGGCTCGACGCGCGTGCGCTGCATCACGATGGGCAGCCGGCGCCCGACGCCGAACGCCTTCGGGCTCACCCGCAGACCCGGCGCGGCCTGCCGCCGCTTGTACTCGCTCCGGTCCACCATCCGGATCACCCGCTCCACCAGCGCCCGGTCGTACCCCGTCGCTGCGACGATGGCGTCGGTGTCCTGGTGCGCCTCGACGTAGCCTTCGAGGATCGCGTCGAGCACGTCGTAGGGCGGGAGGGAGTCCTGGTCCACCTGCCCCGGCTTGAGCTCGGCGCTCGGCGGCTTCGTGATCGTGCTCTCCGGGATGAGCGCGCGTCCGGCCCGGTCGTTGATGTACCGCGCGAGCTGGTAGACCTCCGTCTTGAACACGTCCGCCAGCACGGCGAGGCCGCCCGACATGTCGCCGTAGAGCGTGGCGTAGCCGACGGCCATCTCGCTCTTGTTGCCGGTGGTGAGGAGGAGGTAGCCGAACTTGTTCGAGACGGCCATCAGCGTGACGCCGCGCGTGCGGGCCTGGACGTTCTCCTCGGCCACGCCGTCGGCGCTGCCGCCCTCGGTCCCGGCGAAGAGCGGCGCGAGCATCTGCTCGAAGGCGTCCACCGCCGGGCGGATCGAGATGGCGTGGAACTCGATGCCGAGGTTGTCGGCCAGCGCCTCGGAGTCGGTCACGGAGCCGGGCGACGAGTACTTCGACGGCATCGTGATGCCGACGACGCGCTCCGGCCCGAGGGCGATCACGGCGAGCGCGCACGTCAGCGCCGAGTCGATGCCGCCGGAGAGGCCGACGAGCACCTTCTCGAACACGCCCGGCCCCGTCTTCTCGACGTAGTCGCGGATGCCGAGGACGAGCGCGTCGTGGATCTGGGCGATGGGCTCCGGCTCGTCCTCCAGGTGCTCGGCGACGGGCGCGAGGTCGTCGGTGTCCCACACGTGGAAGGCGTCTTGAAAGGGCGCCGCGCGCCAGAGGATCGTGCCGTCGGCGGCGTGGACCCGGCTGTCGCCGTCGAAGATCAGCTCGGTGTTGGCGCCGAGCTGGTTGACGTAGACGAACGGGACGCCGTGCTCGCGGCAGCTCGCCCGGATGAGCCGCGTCCGCTCCGCCGGCTTGCCGACGGCGAACGGGCTGGCCGACAGGTTGACGAACAGGTCGATGCCGAGTGCCGCCAGCTCGTCGATGGGGTTGGCGGCGTAGAGGTGGTAAGGCGCCTGCTCCTCGTTGTTCCACATGTCCTCGCAGACGTGAACGCCGAGGCGGAGGCCCCGGAACGGGATCACCTTCCGCTCCCGGCACGGCTCGAAGTAGCGGTACTCGTCGAACACGTCGTAGGTCGGGAGCAGCGTCTTCGAGACGGCGTCCGCGACGCGGCCGTCCTCGATCAGGAGGGCGCTGTTGTAGAGGCGCTTGCCGTGCGGGGTCTCGTTGCGGACGGGCGCGCCGACGAGCAGCCCGAGGCCGGCCGGCGCCCTCCGCGCGAGGTATTCGACGGCGTCGTCCACGTCGTCGAGGAAGGAGGGCCGGTCGAGGAGGTCCTGCGGTGGGTAGCCGGTGACGCAGAGCTCGGGGAAGACGGCGAGGTCCGCGCCCGCCTCGGCGGCGCGGCGGGCGGCGTCGAGGACGAGCGCCGCGTTCCCGGCGAGGTCGCCGACGGTGGGGTTGATCGGGCAGAGGGCGATCTTCATCGCGGAGGAGAGGCGGCGGGAGCGACACCAACCCGGGACCGCGCCCGAAGGTTCACCGGCCGCCCAGCAGTGGATACGGATTGATCGGCTGGCCGTCCCAGAAGTTCGCCGGGTCGGCCGCGGTCCACATCGCGAAGTGGAGGTGGTGGTTGCCCGGCGCGGCGTTGCCCGAGTCGCCCACGGCGCCGATCACCTGCCCGCGCCGGACGCGCTGCCCGGCGGCCAGCCCACGGGCGTAGGCGTCGAGGTGGGCGTAGTAGTAGACCGTCCGGCCGTCGTCGCCGAGCTGGTAGATCGTCCGCCCGCCCTGGTCGCTGTCGAAGAGGCGGAGGACGCGTCCGTCGGCGGCGGCGAAGACGGGCGTGCCGCGCGGCGCGAGGATGTCGAGGGCGTCGTGCGTGCGCCCCCGGCCGCGCGCGTCGTCGAACGTGTCGAGGAGGTCCTCGGGCCGAACGCCCGCAACGGGGATCACGAGGCCCGAGGGCGCCACGACGGGCGGAGCGGGGGGCTCGGCCACGGCCGCCTCGGCGGTGTCGAGACGGAGGCTGTCGCCTGCCGCGACGGGCGGGCCGACGTCGCGGAGCGAGTCGCCGGCGGCGACGGAGTCCGGAGCGAAAACGGGCGCGTCGCCGCGCGGGGCGAGGGTGCAGGCGCCGCGCAGCATCCAGCCGACGACCAGCGCGAGGAGGACGAGCCCGGCCGTCCGCAGCCCCTCCGCGAGCCCCTGCCGGTCCACCGCCATCTCAGTCGCGGCCGTTGGCCGGGACCGGCTCCGGGACCGGCTCGGGCGTCGCCTCGGGCGTCGCCTCGGGCGTCGCCTCGGGCGTCCGCGCCAGCTCGAAGAGCCGGAACGGCGGGCGGTCCGGGAACGCCTTCTTCAGCACCGGGACGGACACGTTGTAGACGGGCACGCCCGCGCTGGTGGCCCCCTCGGGCGCGCCGGCGTGGGCGTGCCCGTGGAACGCGGCGGCGACGGCGTGCCGGTTGAGCGGCTCCTCCAGCCGGCCCGACCCACAGAACGGATAAATCTCCTCCGGCTCGCCGACGACGGTCCCCACGATGGGCGCGTAGTGGAGGAGGACGACGGCCTGCTCCACGCGGTGCTCCGTTTCGAGCCGGCTCAGCGCGGCGTCGAGGCGGAGGGCCTCGTCCACGGCGGCCTGTACGAACGCCTTGATGGGGGCCTCGCCCCAGGCCGAGAGCGCCCACCGCCCGAACCCGCCGCCGAACCCCTTGGTCCCGGCGAAGCCGACGCCACCGACGACGCAGCTGCCGCCGTCGAGGAGCTGCACCTTTGCGTGGTCGAGCGCCTCGCACACGGCGTCGGCCTGGCCGGCCTCGTGGTCGTGGTTGCCGAGGACGGCGAGGACGGGGACGCTGCAGTGCTGGTGGAGGTCCTGGGCCAGCAGCTCGGCCTCCTCCACCTGGCCGTAGTCGGTCAGGTCGCCGCAGAGGAGGAGCACGTCGGCCGCCTCGGAGACGGCCTCGAAGAGGGCGGCGTGCTTGCCGGCGCCGTGCCTGTCGTAGTGGAGGTCGGCGACGGCGGCGATGCGGAGCGGGGCCTCCATCAGGGAAAGGCGGATTGACGGGAGGGGCTGAACAGAAGGGCGTGGCGCCCCGTTGGAAGCGGGCGCCTCCCGTTACACGTCGCCGGAGCGGGTCAGGTCCCTCGCCCGCCTCCCCGCCCCTCATGACGACCACCGGCCCCTACCTCGACTCCGCCGACCTCGACGCCTCCGCGCGGTTCTACCAGCGCGTGCTCGGCGTCCTCCGCGAGGCCGGGGTCCCCTTCCTCGTCGGCGGCACGTACGCCTTCACGAGCTACACCGGCATCGGCCGGCGGACGAAGGACATCGACCTCTTCGTCCGCCCCGAGGACTGCGACGCCGCCCTCGCCGCCCTCGCCGCCGACGGCTTCGGCACGCAGAAGCCGTACCCCCACTGGCTCGCGAAGGCGCACTACGGCGAGGACTTCGTGGACCTCATCTACCGCTCCGGTAACGGCATCTCGGCCGTGGACGACGGCTGGTTCGAGCGCGCCACCGAGGCCGAGGTGCTCGACGTGCCCGTGCTCCTCTGCCCGCCCGAGGAAGTGCTCTGGACCAAGGCGTTCATCATGGAGCGCGAGCGCTTCGACGGCGCCGACGTGGCCCACCTCCTCCTCGCCGCCGCTCCCCGGATGGACTGGAAGCTGCTCCTCTACCGCTTCGGCGCCGACTGGCGGATCCTCCTGGCCCACCTCACCCTCTTCGGCTACGTCTTCCCCTCGGAGCGCAACCGCATCCCGCGCGAGGTGATGCAGGTGCTCCTCGCCCGCCTCCACCGCGAGGTCGAGGCGCCGCCGCCGCCGGAGCGCGTCTGCCTGGGCACCCTCCTCTCACGCGGCCAGTACCTCGTGGACGTGGACGAGCGCGGGTTCTCTGACGGCCGCCTCCGCCCGGACATCGCGATGACCGCCGAGGACATCGCCCATTGGACCGCCGCCATCCCCGACGCCGACCGCCCGACGCAGCGGCTCGTCTGAGTGCGGAGGGAAGCGCCTCCCATTCCGCCCTCGTCATTTCGCACGCCGAACTCGAACCAGGCCCTCCTGCGCCACGCTCGCCACGAGGCGGCCGCCGCGGTCGTGGAGCGTGCCGCGCGTGAAGCCCAGGGCGCCGGAGGCGCTGGGGCTCTCCATGGTGTAGAGGTGCCAGTCGCGCGCGCGGAAGGGGCGGTGGAACCAGATCGCGTGGTCGAGGCTGGCGGCCTGGATCTCGGGCTGGAAGTACGTGCGCCCGTGTGGGAGGAGGGCGGCGCCGAGGAGGCCGTAGTCCGAGGCGTAAGCCATGACGGCCTGCTGCATGAGCGGCCCGCCCGGCACGTCGCCCGAGGCGCGCACCCAGGTGTACTGCCGCGGCTGGCGCGGCTCCGGCGCGAAGGGGTGGACGGGGTCCACGGGCCTGAACTCCATCGGCCGCTCGGTGGTGTAGACCGCCCGCTGCGGCTCCGGGATCAACGTGGCGATCTGCCGTGCCAGCTCCACGTCGGACGGCAGGCCCTCGGGGCCGGGCACGCCCGCCGGCATCGGCGCCTGGTGGTCGAGTCCGTCCTCCTCGCGGTGGAACGAGACGGCCATGTTGAAGATGGGCCGGCCGTGCTGGATGGCCGTCACGCGGCGCGTGGTGAACGAGCCGCCGTCGCGGAGGCGCTCGACCTCGTAGATGATCGGCCTCTCGACGTCGCCCGGCAGGAGGAAGTAGGCGTGGAGCGAGTGGGCGAAGCGCGCCTCCTCCACCGTCCGCCCGGCGGCGACGAGGGCCTGGGCGAGTACCTGCCCGCCGAAGACGCGCTTCGAGCCGAGGAAGCGGTTCTGCCCCCGGAAGATGTTGACCTCGATGGGTTCGAGGTCGAGCAGGTCGAGGAGATCGGCGAGGGGAGTCATAGGCAAACGAGGAAAGGAAGAGGAACGGGGAGGCTTCGTTTCCTCCACGCCGCCTTTCCTACCTCCTCTCTCAGTGCGCCTCGGCGGCGCAGTGGGGCAGGCCGAGCGACTGCCAGACGGCGCCGTCGGAAGCGCCGTCGCGCTCGAACCAGAGGGCCGGGCGCTGCATGGGCTCCGGCGCAATTTGGTCCATCGTGTCGGCGTCGTAGAGGCGGCCGTTGGCCATCACGAAGCGGATCGAGCGGCTGTGCGCGAGGTCGTCGAGCGGGTTCTCGGCGAGCACGAGGAGGTCGGCCAGCTTGCCCGCCTCGAGGGAGCCGAGGTCGGCGTCGAGGCCGAGGTAGCGGGCGCCGTTGAGCGTGGCGGCGCGGATCGCTTCGAGCGGGGTCATCCCGCCCTGGCCGAACATCCACAGCTCCCAGTGCGCGCCGATCCCCTGCATCTGGCCGTGCGCGCCGAGGTTGACGCGGACGCCGCGGTCAGCCAGTGCCTTCACGGCCTCGGCCAGTTCGACGTGGTAGTATTCGCTCTCGGGCGCCAGCGTACGGCGGCGGGCGCGGGCGTCCACCACGCCGCGCGGCGTGAAGGCGAGCAGGCGGTCGTCCTCCCACACGTTCGTGTGGGCGTACCAGTAGTTCTCGCCCCAGATGCCGCCGTACCCGACGATGAGCGTGGGCGTGTAGTACACGTCGGTCGCGCCCCACAGACCGAGCACGTCGTCGTAGAGCGGGGCGACGGGGACGGCGTGCTCGATGCCGGTGTGGCCGTCCACGATCATGTTGACGTTGTGGAAGAACGTCGAGCCGCCCTCGGGAACGACCATCAGTCCCAGCTCACGGGCGGCCTGCAGGAGCTGCTGGCGCTGGTCGCGGCGCGGCTGGTTGTAGCTCTTGACCGAGACGGCGCCGACGGCCTTGAGGCGGCGGAGGTGGCTGCGCGCGTCGTCGATCGAGTTGACCGTCGCGCGGAAGTCGCCGTCGGCGCCGTAGAGGATGGTGCCGGTGGAGAACACGCGCGGGCCGACGATCTCGCCCGCCCTGACGAGCTCGGCGAGGCTGAAGACCGTCTCGGTGTCGGCCGAGGGGTCGTGCATCGTCGTGACGCCGAAGGCGAGGTTGGCGTAGTAGTTCCAGTTGGCGTGCGGGAGCGGGCCGTCGTAGAAGTGCCCCGCGTGCGCGTGTACGTCGATCATGCCGGGCATGAGCGTGTGGCCGCTCACGTCCAGCGTCACCGCGCCCTCCGGCACGGCCACCGAGGCGCGCGGACCCACGGCCACGATCCGGTTGCCTTCCACCACGACCGTCCCGTCCTCGATCACCTCGTCGCCGTTCATGGTGATGACCCGGCCGCCGACGAGCGCGACGGTCCCCTCGGGCGCGTCGAAGTCCGTCGTCAGGTCGATCCTCGTGCCGACGGTGTCGGGCTCGGGCAATGCGTCGGGCGCGTTCGCGCGGAAGGCGAAGGCCTCGTCGAGCGAGCGGGTGTAGACCTCGGGCCCGATCATCCAGCGGAGGGTTTCGGCGTCCACCCAGTGCAGCTCCGTCCCCGCATCGCGGCTGACGCGGGTGACGGGGAGCGCGCGCATGTCCTTGCTGAGTTCGATGTCGCCGCCCGTCCGCGGGAAGGGCGCGACGTAGACGTTGAAGGCGTCCACGAAGGCCACCCAGCGGCCGTCGGGGCTGGGGACGACCTCCGTCGGGTACTTCATCGTGAAGTGGGTGCGCTCGTCGCCGCCGTGGAGGCCCACGCTCCGGTAGCTCTTGCTCAGCCCGCCGCCGGCGAGGAACTCGATGCGCTCGCCGTCGGGCGAAAAGCGCGGGTCACGGCCCGCGTCGGTGACGAGCCTCGGCTCGCCTCCCTCCGCCTCGACGACGTAGAGGCCGGTGTCAACGCCGTAGAGCGGGCCGCGGAGGCCGTTGCCGCCCTCGCGCTGGTAGACGACGCGGCGGCCGTCGGGCGAGAAGCGGGGCGTGCGGTAGTGGCCGGGCCGGTCCACGAGCACGCGGCTCTCGCCGGTGCGGAGGTCGAGCGTGCGGACGCGGCCGTAGTCCTCGTCGCTGAAGGTGGTGTAGACGAGCGTGCGGCCGTCGGGCGAGAACGACGGCTCATACTCGAAGTGGTCGTTCTGGCGCGTGAGGCGCTCGGGCCGGCCGTCCGGCAGGGTCGTCTTCCAGAGGTAGCCGACGGCGTGGAACACGAACGTGCGGCCGTCGGGCGCGGTGGCGGCGTCGCGGAGCATCCGCACCCGGAACCGCTCCGGCGCCACCTCGACGGGGAAACGGGCGGCCTCGGTGACGGTCTGCTCGACCTCGGCCGTGAAGGGGATCTCGGTGGCCGCGCCGGTTTCGGCGTCGAGGCGGAGGAGCCCGCCGTGGGCCCAGATCACGAGGCTCTCGCCGTCGGGCGTCCAGGCGTAACCGGGGTAGACGCCGAAGATGGCCCACGTCTCCTGCTGGTCGCGGCTGAGGCCGTCGTAGAGCGGGCGCGTGGCGCCGGTATCGAGGTCGTAGAGGAAGAGCACCTGCTCGTCACGCACGCGGCGGATGAACGCCAGCCGCTTGCCGTCGGGCGAGGGTTGCGGGCGGGCCGCGCCGCCCGGGCCGCGCAGGAGCGTCTCGACCTCGCCCGTCTCGCGGTCGAGGCGGCGGATGGCGTAGATGCCGGCGTTGGGGTCCTTGTTGTACTCGAAGGCCGGGCCGGGCGTGGCGTCCTCGGAGAAGTAGACGTAGCGGCCGTCGGGCGAGAGGGCGGGCTCGTTGCCCTGGTCCTGCTGATCGTTGCGGCGCTCGGTGAGTGGGAGGCCCGCGCCGCCGGAGCGGTGGTAGAGCCACAGCTCGCCCGCGCCGAGCGAGCGCGTGCCCGTGAAGTGCTTCCGCGCGATGACGTACTCGCCGTCGGGCGTCCAGACGGGGTTGTTGAGGAGGCGGAAATCCTCCTTCGTGACCGGCGTCGGGTTCGACCCGTCGCGGGCGATGATCCAGACGTTGTCGCCGCCCGCGCGGTCGCTCGTGAACACGATGTGGGCGCCGTCGGGCGAGAAGCGCGGCTGGAGGTCGAAGGCCGGGCCGGAGGTGATGCGCTCGGCCGTGCCCCCCTCGATGGGGAGGAGGTAGAGGTCGCCGAGGAGGTCGAAGACGATCTCGCGGCCGTCGGGGCTTACGTCGAGGTTCATCCACGTCCCCTCGTTCACGGTGAAGCGGACGGTCTCGGTGGGGCCGTGGGCGGCGTTGACGTCCCACGCGCCGTCGTCCGAGGCCGCCTCGGTGGAGTCGGCGGCCGCCTGGGCGAAGGCAGGCGCGGCGAGAAGGAGGGCGAGGAGCGCGGGCGAGAGCAGACGCATGGCGGCAGGCGGGTGGACGGCCCCGAAAGTTACGCGCGGGCTTCCATCGCTTCCGGCACCCGCAGCCGGCTCATCGCCGGGGTCGCCGCAGGCCCGGGGCGAGGCCGAGGAACGGCACCGCCCCGCGATTCCGTGCAATCGGCCGAGTTCTCACAACATCCGGCCGGCTCGTATGTTTAGAGGCCGGGCGCAGGAGGCAACCGCGCCCCGCCCTTCTTCTCTATCACCCACCCGCCCGCATGGGCTCTACCCATGAAGAAGCTTTCCCTGCTGGCCGCGCTCGCCGCGTTCCTGGCCGTCGGCTGCGCCGACGAAACCGAGGTCGTGGTGCCCGAGGACGACGTCGTCCTCGAAGAGCAGGCCGACGACGCGGCCGACGATCTGGACGCGGCCATGGACGACATGGCGGACGACGTGGACGCGGCCGAAGACACCCTGGACGCCGCCATGGACGGCGACCTGGACGGCGACCTGGACGGCGACGGCCAGTAGGCGTCCCCCCGCGTTCCCGGTCGCCCGACCCGCCGGCCCTCCGGTTTTTCACAAAGCGCGCGGCAACCTTCGAGCCTTTCGGCGGTTGAGGCGTGCGACCGGGGTTCGTCCGGTACCCAATTCACCCACCTCTCCCAGAGGACCTATCCGCCCATCCGGGCCATCACCCATGAAGAAGTTCTTTGCCCTCACGTTCGTCGCCGCTGCCCTCGCCTTCACCGGCTGCGCCGAGGAGACCACCGAAATCGAGACGGAGGAGCCCGCCGTCATCGAGGAGCCGATGCCGGAGCCGATGCCGATGCCGGCCGACACGATGATCATGGACGACACGACCATGGTCGACACGACCGAGGCGATGTAAGCGTTTCGACGCTCGCTTCAGCCTGGCCCGCGGATCCGCGGGCCGGGTTTTTTTATGCGGTCTCCCCCGTTGCCTGGGTGACGACGGGCTCGGCGGGCGAGCGGGCCGGCTCGGGCTCCGAGGGGTGCTGCCCGTACCAAAGCCGGCCGCCGACCTCGTCGAGCGCGCGGTCGAGGTTGTAGGCGGCCGAGATGAGACCGAGGTGGCTGAAGGCCTGGGGGAAGTTGCCGAGCGCCTGCCCCCGCAGCCCCGTCATCTCCGCGAACAGGCCGAGGTGGTTGGCGTAGCCGAGCATCTTCTCGAACATCACGTACGCCTTCCCCAGGTACGCCGGCTCGATGTGGCCGGCCCGCGCGAGCAACTCCACCAGCCAGAACGTGCAGAGGTTGAACGCCCCTTCCTCGGTGCCGCCCACGCCGTCGCTCACCTCGTGGAGGTTGTAGCGCCAGACGAGGCAGTCCGACGTGAGCCCGCCCTCCTCGGGGGCCCGGAGCGTCTGCTCCAGCGTCGCGAGGGTGCGGGGGTCGTTGGGGCCGGTGAAGAAGACGAGGGGGAGGAGGAGGTTGGAGGCGTCGAGGGCGTTTCCGTCGAAGGTCTGGACGAAGGCACCGCGCCGCTCGCTCCATCCGCGCGCCATGATGGCCTGGTAGATCCGGTCGCGCGTCTCGATCCAGCGCTGCCGTGGGGCGGGGAGCGCACGCTTGTCGGCCAGGCGGAGAGCGCGGTCGAGGGCGACCCAGCACATCAGCTTGGAGTAGACGAACTGGTCGCGCAGGCCGCGCACCTCCCAAATCCCCTCGTCCGGCCGCTCCCAGTTCTCGCACACCCAGTCGACGTAGCGGACGATGTCCTGCCAGAACTCCCACGCGATGGGCGTGCCGTACTTGTCGTAGAGGTAAACGGCGTCGAGGAGCTCGCCGTAGATGTCGAGCTGCAGCTGGCCGTGGGCGGCGTTGCCGATGCGAACGGGCCGCGAGCCCATGTAGCCGTCGAGGTGGTCGAGCGTCTGCTCGGTGAGCGTCCGCCGGCCGTCGATGCCGTAGACGATCTGGAGCGGGCCGTTGGGATCATCCGGGATGCCGGCCTCGCAGCGCTCGCGGAGCCAGCCGATGAAGGCGCGGACCTCGGCGGTGAAGCCGATGCGGAGCAGGCCGTAGAGCGTGAAGGCGGCATCGCGGATCCAGGAGTAGCGGTAGTCCCAGTTCCGATGCCCGCCGACGTGCTCGGGCAGGCTCGTCGTCGGCGCGGCGACGATGGCGCCGGTGGGCTCGAAGGTGAGCAGCTTGAGGAGGAGTGCACTGCGACGGACCTGCTCGCGCCAGCGCCCGGTGTAGGTGCACGACTGCAGCCAGTCCCGCCAGAAGTCGGTGGTCTGGCGAAAGAGGGCGTACTCGGCCGTGCGGGAGAGGGGCCTTTCGAGCACGCCGCCGGCGTCGAGGTAGCGGAGTTCGAACGTCACGCGGTCGCCACGCGTGAGCTCGAAGTCGCGGACGACGGCCGGGCGGTCCGGATCGGCCTCGTCCACGTAGAGCGTGCGGACGGTAGAGAGGCCGAGGCGCACGCCGCGTGTGCTCGTGAAAACGGCCCCCTCGGGCGTCAATTCGACGCGGTGCGGGTCCCGGCCGTAGTCGAAGGCGGGCTGGCACCGAACCCGGACGTGGACCCTACCGCGCAGGACGCGGACGTGTCGGATGAGGCGGTGGTACCCCGCGTCCGGCCCGATGTCCCCCACGGGCATGTAGTCCACGATCTCGGCGGCCCCACGCTGATCTGCATAGCGCGTCATGAGGACGTTCGAGTCGGGGAGGTAGACCTGGAGACAGGGGAAGTCGCCGTCGAACGCGATCTGGAAGCGCCCCCCTTTCCGGCTGTCGAGGATGGCGCCGAAGACGCTGGGGGAGTCGAAGTGCGGGAAGCAGAGCCAGTCGATGGAGCCGTTCTTGCCGACGAGGGCGGCCGTGCGCATGTTGCCCACGAGGCCGTAGTCCTCAATGGGGAGGTAGTCCGAAGTCATGCTCGGGTGGAAAGAGAAACGGGAGCCGAAACGCGCAGGGCGCGCCGCGTGTTCGGATCGTTCTCGCTCACTCCGCGTGCCGCCACCAGCCCCGCAGGTACGCCACGACGGCGTCCACGTCCGGGAGGCGGTAGCGGGCGGCGGTCTCACCCTCGCCCACCTTCACCGTGACGGCCTCGGGATGCGTGGCGTGGAGCGCGCGGAAGGCATCCTCGTCGGTCACGTCGTCGCCGAGGTAAACCGGCGTGTGCTTGGGGTGCCGCGCGGCGATGCGGGCCACGGCCGTGCCCTTCGAAATCCCCCGCACCCGGAGCTCGACGACCTTCTTGCCCCAGATGGGCTCCAGCGCCTCGGGCGCCTCGGCGGCCCAGGCGTGGAGCGCCGCCTTCGCGGCGGCCTCGTCCTCCGCCTGGCGGTAGTGGACGGCGAACGCGGCGCCCTTGTCCTCGACACGGACGCCGGGCAGGTCCGGCACGGTCTCGCGCAGACGACGCAGCGCCTCGCCGTGCTCGGCGAGGCCGGGCCGCCGGACCGGACCGCCGAGGCGGCTCTCCTCGGCCCCGTGCAGCCCGACCGCCCGCACGCGGAGGTTGGGGAGGAAGCGGCTGAGCGCGGCGAGGTCGCGGCCGGTGACGAGCCAGACGGGGTGGTCGAGCGCGAGGAGGTGGAGGACGACGGGCACGGCCGGGTGCGGCCTCGCCTGCGCCGGATCAGCGACGAGGGGGGCGAGGGTGCCGTCGTAGTCGAGGAAGAAGAGGGGCTGGCCGGGGCGCGGCGGGGTCATCTCAGGCCGCTACCGGGATGACGGACGGAACGGCGGCGGCCTGCCCGTCTCCGCCCACCTCGCGGGTGGAGGCGGGCCGGGCTCGTTCCAACGCCTTCAGGAACCGGTCGGCCCAGCCGTGGACGTCGAGGCGTCGGACGGCCGCCTTCATCCGCGCGAGGCGCTGGGCGCGCGCCTCGGCGTCGAGCGTGAGCGCCTCGTAGAGCGCCAGCGCCAGGCCCTCGGTGTCGTACGGGTTGGCCGTGATGGCGCCGTCGAGGTAGTCCGCCGCGCCGGTGAGCTCGGAGAGCACGAGGGCGCCGGGCCGTTCCAGCCGGCTCGCAGCGGCGAACTCGTGGGCGACGAGGTTCATGCCGTCGCGGAGCGGCGTGACGAAGGCCACGTCGGCCGCGCGGTAGAGCACGGCGAGCTCGGCCTGGTCGAAGGCGCGGTAGCGGTAGCGGATGGGCTCCCAGTTGCCCTCGGAAAACGCCCCGTTGATGCGGCCGACGGCCTCGTCCACCTCCCGCTTGAGCTGGTCGTACGTCTCGATGCCCGTCCGGCTCGGCGTGGCGATCTGCACGAGGGCGACGCGCCCGTGCATCTCGGGGTAGCGGTGGAGGAAGGCCTCGAAGGCGTCGAGGCGGAGGAGCAGGCCCTTCGTGTAATCGAGCCGGTCCACGGCCGCCACGAGGAGCTCGGCACCGATGGCCTCGCGGAGGCGCTCGGCGTCGCGGGCGGTCTCCTCGCTCACACCCATCGCCTCGAAGCGCGCGGCGTCGATGCCGATGGGGAAGGCTTCGGCGCGGATGGTCCGGCCCTCCCAGTGGATCGTCGTGCCGTCGATGTCGGCGCCGAGCAGGTCGCGCGCGGACTCGCGGAAGTTCTCGGCGTAGCCCTCGGTGTGGAACCCGACGAGGTCGGCGCCGAGCATCCCGCGCAGGAGTGGGCGGGCCGAGGGGAGGATGCGGAGAACCTCGGGGGCGGGCCAGGGAATGTGCCAGAAGTGGCCGATCGGGGCGTCCGGGCGGGCGGCGCGGAGCTTCTCCGGCACGAGCATGAGGTGGTAGTCCTGCACCCAGAATCGGGCGTCGCCGCGCGCGGCCTCCAGCGCGGCCTCGGCGAACCGCTCGTTGACGGCCTGGTACGTCTCCCAGAACACCCGGTCGGGCTCGGCGTGATCGACGAGGTAGTGGGAGAGCGGCCAGAGCACCCGGTTGGCCATCCCGTTGTAGTACCCTTCGAAGGCCTCGGCGTCGAGCGGGACGCGGTGGACGGTGAAGCGGGGGTCCGCCTCGGGATAGGGCTGGGTGAGGGGGGCGTCCTCGTCCGGTTCCCGCATGGCGATCCAGGCACCGCCGCGCTCTTCGAGGACCGGCAGGAGCGCCGTGGCGAGCCCGCCGAGACCGGGCACCCAGCCGTCCTCCGTGGGGCGAATGGGGGCACGGTTGGCAAGAAGAACGAGCGACATGGAGGGAGATGGGCGATGAACGGGGATGGGGATACGGCCTCCGCTACACGCTGTTCTCGCTTCCTCGCGCAATCGGGATTTGCCGGACGGGATTTAGCGATGCACTAACGCGAGGGCGCCCGGAGTGCCGCGCCGTATCTTTGACGGCCTGCCCGGATGGCGGAACCGGTAGACGCAGCAGACTCAAAATCTGCCGCCCGCGAGGGCGTGGGGGTTCGAGTCCCCCTCCGGGCACAGAAGGAGGCCTATGGGATGGCCGCCTGGTTGGGCATAGGTACCAACTACGATCGTGTGGTAGGGGGCACCCTACATGGCACCCCTACGCCCAGGAATTCCGTGAGCATAACAGCATAAAGCAAAACCGCTTAATTATTTACGACAGATATCACACCATTCACTACACATAAATACAACAGGGCACACGGTAACTCCTTAATACCTCGTTCGACTTCGAAACACGCGTCACGCTGAGGAGCCCTCCCGGGCCAACCCAACGAGCGAGGGCAGGTCGCAACCCTGTGGCTTCGCCTCAACGGTGCCGGGGCGAGAGGTGCACGCCGCGCTTTACGGTCACGGACGCCGCCGCCCGAGCCTTGCTACGACGCCGTCAACCCGGCCCGCTCCTTCGCCAGGTACGAGGCCATCAGTTCGGGAGCAACGAGTTCGGAAACCGTGAGTCGGGGTACGATGAGTTCGGAGACCGAGAGCCTGGGAGCAACGAGCTCGGAAACGTCCAGCCTGAAGGCGTCCATCTCGAAGGTGTCCATCTCGAAGGTGTCCATCTCGAAGGTGTCCATCTCGAAGGCGTCCGGTTCTCTTTGCTCCGGCTCGGTGCCACGTGCCTCCACCTCGATGGCGAACTCGTCCGCCATGGAGTCCCACGTCTCGGTGCCGCGAGTCTCGGCGGTCGATGCAGCTAGCGCGGTCGGCTCTTCCAGGAAGGCGAGCGCCTCCTCCATCTGGGTAAACACCCCGTACGAGCGGCCGCTGTGCTGCCGGCACCGGACGAGGAACCGGGCGAAGGCGGCGGCCTCGTCGCGGACGAGGACGGCCGTGCGGCCTCCGTCGTCGGGGCCCTGAAGCCACTCGAGGAGGTCCACCGCACCCGGCACCTTCCGCGGGGGCAGGTCGAACTCCGTGACGCACCGGGCATCCCAGAGCACGGCGAGACCAGGGTCGGTGTCCTGGGGGCCATGAAGGCCGAGGAGGGCCGAGGCAACGTGCCTCCAGCGAACGGAACCCGCCAAGACGACGTAGGCTGTAGCGCTGGCGCGGTCGTGGTGAACGCGAACGGACATGCGTAAAACGGTTGCGGCGGGGACGGGGGCTGGCCTGAAACCGCCCGGACCAACGGCCGTGCCGACGACGGAAAGGCCGGCTACAACCCTCCTGTAAGTCGTCTATGGTTGGCGCATCGGGCCGCCAATCACGGCTCGTCTCACCCCGGGAGCCTCCCCGTCTCAAGACGGAGACGGGGCTACCTCACGCCACCTCACGCTACTTCGAGCACCCGCGCACGGTCGGAGCGAGTGACCTCAGGCAGCTCCGGGCGGCCGAGAAAGTCGAGCGCCTGCTCGAGCCGGTAGAACACCCCGAACTCGCGACGGCGCTTCGGACCGAGCCGCGCGAAGAACAGGGCCAACTCGCCCTCGACCTCCCGGCGCACCAGGAACGCGGAGCGGCCCCCGTCGAGGGCGGGGTGGAGCCGCTCGATCAGCGCCTTCATCGGGGGCACATCGTCAGGGACGATCACCAGGTGCGTTACGTCCCGGGCGTCCCAGAGCACGGAGACGTCAGGGCGGGTGTCGGGGTGGTCGTAGACGCCGACCATGGCCCCGGCGATGTGGTGCCAGTGGACACGCCCTTCGAGCATAACGAGGGCAGCGGAGGCGTCGGGAGAGAGATGGACGCGAGCGGGCATCGAGCGGAGATAGACGCAACGAACCCCTGTATGCCGGGCTGCTTCCCAAAGGGTTCCGATGCAGATGGATACCGGAAGAGATCGCAATGAATCCGATCATTTCGATCCCGGTAAACTCTCCTTGCATCAATGGTTAGGTGCTGAAACGCGGACCATGCTGCCGGAGGCCCGGCCGGCGCCTTCGCCCCTCGCCCCCGGTACCGTGCTGCGAGCCAATCCGAGGCGGAGGGAACGCCTCCTATCCGAGTGCTCCCCTATCCCGGGTCTCCTCGACCTCCGAGCCTGCTCGAATGGGCAGCGGCGGATGCCCCAGGAAATCGAGCGCCTCGCGCAGTCGGCCACAGATCCGGAACACGCGGCGGCACCCCGGCCCGCAACGGATCAGAAGCGGAGCGAACTCGGCATCGAGGTCCCGATGGACGAGGATGGCCGTCCGCCCGCCATCGTAGCGCGGGAAGAGCCGCCGGAGGAGGACGCGCAGCCGGCCCACGTCGTCCGGGAGAATCTCCAGACTCGTGACGCCCCGTGCGTCCCAGAGGGCGACGAGGTCAGGGTCGGCGTCGGGGCGGCCGTAGAGGGCGACGAGGGCGGCAGCGATGTCGCTCCACCGCACTCGTCCGTCCAGCTCTACGAGGCCGGCGCGACCGAAGGGGTCGGTGTAGACGCGGGCGGGCACGGCGGGGCGACCAGCGCGCAGGAAGAAGGGCGCGAGAGAGGGGCACTTTGATTCCCGGCAAGGAACGGAAACGTTCCACCGGTGCAATCACATAGGGGAAACGGGCATGTGCAGGGCGTGCGGGATGAGCCTGAACCGCCGCCATCGGCGCTCCGTACGTGTTTCCCCGATGCTCACCTGCCCCGGTCTCTTCGGCGCCCGTCGGGGCTCCCAGCCTCCGGGGCTCCCAGCCTCCGGGGCTTCCTCTGTGACGGTGCGTGCGCTACCTTCTCGCGTCCTGATTCCGCCCACCGATGAAGAGGCCCCCCGCCGTCGTCACCTTCCACGCCCGGAAGAAGCACAGGCTGCCGCCGGTGACGGTGACGTTCCCGGACGGCCTCTACTTCGACGGCGCGCGGTATTACGGGTGCATCGGGGAGGATCGGTACCCGCTCGCCCTACAGCGCCGACCCCGCACGGAAGGGCGCCTGGACGAGCGGAATCGGCTCGTCGCCGAGCGTGAGGTGGCCGACGCGCTCTGTACGCGCGAGGAGTATGCACGGTGGCGTGCCCTGGCGTCCGCTCGGCCCTCCGCGTGACGCAGCAGGCGTCGGCCCGGGACGAAGGGAGGCCATCAACCGGCCTGGTGCCGGATGCGCTCTGCCTACTGCAGGACCGGGGTCCGAGGGGCGCGGGGCCGGCGGGAGTTTGAAGGCGCACAAACGAGCGTACGCCCGCGCTTCAGCCCCGTCAAGCCGCCGCCTTCCTACGAACGGCAGCGCCCGCCTCGGGCCCGGTGAGACTGAGGTCAGCAGCCGCCGAGCCAGCGCACACCCCGCACCTGCATCATCCCGCGGATCATCCCGTCACGGAATGCTTTGCTACGCCACCACGAGGACGCGCTCCGAGCGCAGAGGGAGGGCGCGGGCCGAAGGAAGACCGAGGAAAGCGACCGCCTCCTCCAACCGGTCGAACACCCCGTACTCCCTCCCCCGTCCCCACCCGCACCACACGAGGAACCGCGCAATCGCGGCGTCGACGTCGCAGCGGACGAGCACGGCCGAGCGCCCCCCCTCGTACCTGCCTCGCACCCGGTCGAGCAGCGAGATGAGAGCGGACACCTGCTGCGGAGGAAGATCGAGCCGCGTCACGCGGCGGGCGTCCCAGAGCACGTGGAGGCCGGGGTTGGAGTCGTCGCGGCCGAAGAGGCCGAGGAGGGCGGCGGCGAGGTGGCGCCAGCGAACGGTCCCCTCCAGTTCGACGAGGGCGACGGTGGCGTCGGGGGAGAGATGGACGCGGGCGGACATGGGGAGAGGAAGGAGAGAAGGGAGACATCCGTGGGATGCGCAGCGCATCGCGCCCCTCGAATTCCCACCAGACGCGGCCGGGTATCGGGCCGGAAACGCTCGGCCTTGTTTTCTCGGCATTTCCGACGCACTATGTCCGACTGGAGCCCCTTTCGCCGGGCGGTGAACCGCTTCCGTGACCACGGGGACGGCGCTGTAACGACGCCCCCCCGAGGCCCCCGACTTCCTCGCGCACATCCGGCTGGGCAGCGCCTGCGGCGACGCGCCCTCGGCCTCGGGCGCGTCGCGCCGACCCGTCTACGAGGGGTGCCGCTGAGCCGGTGTTTCATTCGGCGGCCACGCGCGCGCCCGCTTCGAGGTCGTCGGCGGGGTGCGTCACGACGACCTCGCCCTCGGCGAGCCCGCCGACCACCTCGGCCCACAGCCCCGTCCGCTGTCCGACCTCGACCGGCCGCACCTCGACCACGCCGCCCTCGACGACGAACGCGGCCCAGCCGCCGTCCTGCTCGAAGAGCGCGCTCGTGGGCACGCGGAGGGCGCTCGCGTCCTCCCACTCCACGAACCGGACGCGGACGCGGTAGCCGTGCCCGAGGTTCACCGACGTCTCCTGCACCGCCGAGTCGGCCAGGGCGACGTGGACCCACACGCGCTGCTCCTCCACGCCGAGCGCGGAGACGTCGGTGAAGGCCACCGGCTCGACGCGGCTCACGTGGGCGCCGAGCGTGCGCGAGCCGACCTCGACGAGGGCGGGCATCCCCGGCCGGAGGCGCGCGGCCTCCTCCGAGAGCACGTCGGCCACGATCTCCAGCCCCGCCGGATCGCCGATCTCGACGAGCGGCTGCCCGGCGTTGACGACGCCCTCGCTCTCGTGGTGGACGGCCAGCACCGCGCCCGAGGTGGGCGCCCGCACCGAGACGGCCGCGCCGCCGCGCACGCCGCCCCCCGCCGTGAGGAGCGCCTGCGCCGCCCGCAGCTCCTGCCGCGCCGCCTCCACCGCGGCCTCGGCCGAGGCCCGCGCCTCGGCGGCCTGCCGCGCCTCGGCCACGTAGCGGTCGAACTCGGCGGGCGCGAGGACCGAGTCGGCCGCGAGGGGGCGCATGCGCTCGACCGTCGAGGCGGCAAGGTCGGCCTGGACGCGGGCCGCGTCGGCCTGGGCCTCGGTGCGGCGGACGGCCGCCTCGGCGGCCTGCACGCGCGCGGCCAGCTCGGCCCGCGTGCGCACGTCGAGCGGCTGGGTGGGCGTGGGCTCCAGCACGGCCAGCACCGCGCCGGCACGGACGAAGTCGCCCACCTCGTAGGCGATGCGCCGCGCGAGGCCCGTCACCGGCGCGGCCACCACGTAGTGCTCCGCCACCTGCGCCCGCCCCTCGGCGTCGACGGTCGAGCGCATCGGACCCCGGTCGACTACGGCAGTCTCGACATGCGCGGGCGTGGGCCGGAACGCGTAGACGAGCGCCGCCACGAGGGCGGCGGCCCCGGCGAGGAGGAGGAGGCGCTTGCGAAGGGGCATGGGCTTACTCGCGGGTTTTCAGGACGGCGATGAGGTCGAGCCGCTGGAGGCGGCGGCGCACGAGAAGGGCGGAGAGGAGCGCCGAGCCCACGACGACGACGGCCGCGAAGGCGTAGCTCGCCCGCGTCAGCACGAACGGGATCCGGAAGAACTCCGTCTGGAGGGCCTCGACGTAGCCGAGGCTGAACAGCGTACCCAGCACGAGGCCGAGCGGGAGGGCCAGCAGCGTCAGCAGCGCCAGCTCGCCGAAGAAGAGGTAGCCGATCTCGCCCTTCGTGAACCCGAGCACGCGGAGGCTCGCCAGCTCGCGGCCCCGCTCCTCCAGCGCGATCCGCGCCGTGTTGTAGACGATGCCGAAGGCGATGGCCCCGGCGAAGCCGGTCAGGATGAGCGTGAACGTGAGCATGTTCTGGGCGAAGGTCTCCTCCAGCGAGTCGCGCGCTTCCTGGAGGCCGGTGGCGCGGAGGACGTATGGCCGCTCGCCGAGCGCGTCGTAGAGGGCGGGGAGCCGGGAGCGGTCGGCGGCGAGCCAGGCGCCCGAGAGCACGTCGCCCTCACCGAGCAGCCGGTTGAGCGCCCGCCGCTCCATGTAGGCCCCGGCCCCGATGAACTCGGTGACGACGAGCGCCACGGGCGCGGCGAGCGTCGGCTGCGCGCCCTCCTGCACGGCGACGGTGAGCGAGTCGCCCTCGGCCACGCCGAGGTAGTCGGCGAGGAAGTCGGACAGGACGAGGCCCTCGGGCGGGAGCGGCACCGGCGCGAGGTCGGCGTCGAGCACGCGCGCGAGGTCGCCCTCGGCCGCCATCCCGGTGATGGCCGTGTCGTAGGTGCGGCGCCCGCGGCGCAGCTCGACGGGCACCGTCCGGAACGGCTCGACGCGGCGGACGCCCGGCAGCCGCGCCAGCTCCAGCGCCGCCTCGGCCGCGCGCCGCTCGACGAACGCCACCTGCACGTCCTCCCGGTGCGCCCGCTCGAACTGCACCTCCATCATGAGGCCCACGGCGTCGGCCGAGAACCGCCCGAGGAGGACGATGGCGCACGCCATCGCGATGCCGAGCGCGGAGAACAGCGCGCGGCCGGGGCGGCGGCCGAGGTGGCGGACGATCATCCGGTCCTGTGCCGAGAGCCAGCGGGCAAGCCCGATCCGTTCGAGGACGGAGACGCGGTAGCGCGGCGGCGTGGGTGGGCGCATCGCCTCGGCGGGCGGCAGCCGCACGGCCTGGGCCACCGCCCGCGCCGTCCCCGCCAGCGCCACGCCGACGGTCACGACGACCGCGACGAGCGCCGTGCCGAGGCGGGCCTCGTAGATCAGGTACGGGAACCGGTAGAACTCCATGTACATCGCGCCGAAGCCGCGCGCGAGCCAGAGCCCCAGCGCCACGCCCACCGCCGCGCCGATCACGGCGATCACGGCGACGAGGCCGGCGTAGTGGCGGCCCACCTGCCACGTCGAGTACCCGAACGCCTTGAGCGTGGCGATCTCCTCGCGCTGCGTCTGCACCAGCCGCGTCACGACGACGCTGAGCAGGAACGCCGCGACGAACAGGAACAGCGCCGGCATCACCGTGGCCATCTGCTCCAGCTGCTGGATCTCCTCGGAGAGGTAGTAGTGCGAGGGCTGGTCGGCCCGCACCTGGGCGCCGACGCCGCCGTAGGGGTCGAGGAGGTCGTCGAGGCGGGCGACCACCTCCGCCTCGGAGGCGCCGGGGGCGAGCGAGAGGGCGAGGTCGTTGAAGGCGCCCTCGTAGTCGTACGCCGCCGCGAGCGCCGGGCGGCGCATCCACACGATGCCGAACCGCTCGTAGTCCGGGAAGAGCGCGCCGGGCGGAACCTGGTAGAGGTACTCCGGCGAGAGCGCGAGGCCGACGACGGTGAGGCGCTGGCGCCGCCCGTTGAGGATCGCGGCGATCTCGCTGCCGGGCCGGAGCCCCTGCGCCTCGGCGAAGGCGTCGCTGACGAGCACCTCCTCCACGCTGCCGGCCTCGGGCAGGCGGCCCTCGCGGAGGTGCACGTCGTTGAGCGCGGGCTCGCCCTCCTCGGGGAGCGAGACGAGCAGGCCCGAGACGGGCTCGTCGTAGCCGGGCACCTCCAGCTTGGCCGACGCCTTCACGCGGGTGTCCACGACGGCCACGCCTCGGATCGCCTCGACCTCGCGGCGGAGCGCCTCCGGCGCGCGCTGCACCGAGGCGAACACGTCGGCGAAGCGCTCGGTGCGGTAGAACGCGGCCTGCGTGACCTGGAGCGCGTCGAGCATCCCGGCCGAGGCGACGTAGACGACGACGCCGCAGGCGAGCACGAGGGCGATGGCGGCGGCGGGGCCGCGGAGGGCCCACAGCTCGCGCCAGCGCTTTTTCGCGAGGGCTCGCATGGCTACCAGGAGAGTTCGCCGGGAGCGAGGCGCTCGGCGTTCATTTCGACGCCGCTGATCCGGCCGTCGCTGAGGTGAACGATCCGGTCGGCCATCCGGCCGATGACGACGTTGTGCGTGATGACGGCCGTCGTCGTCCCCAGCGTGGCGTTGACCCGCGCGATGGCCTCCAGCACGAGCACACCCGTGTGGGAGTCGAGCGCGCCCGTCGGCTCGTCGCACAGGAGCACCGACGGCCGCTTGGCGATGGCCCGCGCGATGGCGACGCGCTGCTGCTCGCCGCCGGAGAGCTGCGCCGGGAAGTGGTCCAGCCGCCGCCCGAGGCCGACGAGGCCGAGCGCCTCCTCGGGGTCCATCGGGTCCCGCGCGATCTCCGTCACCACGGCCACGTTCTCGCGCGCGGTCAGGCTCGGGATGAGGTTGTAGAACTGGAACACGAAGCCGACGTGGTCGCGGCGGTAGGCCGTCAGCTCGCGCTCGCCCGCCTCGGTGAGGTCGTGGTCGCGGTACGTCACCGTGCCGCTGGTGGCACGGTCGAGCCCGCCGAGGATGTTGAGCAAGGTGGACTTGCCGCTGCCGGAGGCGCCGAGGAGCACGACCAGCTCGCGGTCGAACAGGTCGAGGTCCACGCCGCGGAGGGCGTGGACCTGCACCTCGCCGAGGTCGTAGACCTTCGTTAGTCCACGCACGCTGAAAACGGCGGGGCGGTCAGGGCGAGGGGGCGAGGCAGTCGGTTCCATCGAGGCCGGGGATCCGGCAGGGTACGAAGCGCGCCCAATATCGGGCCGGAGCCAAACGTGCACACCGGCGGGGCGAGCGAGCACGCAGGCTCGCCCCGTCCGACTTCCGCGGCCGCCGCCTCGAGAGAGGATACCAGGCTCGTGCCCCGATGCCGTCTCGGCGCGGGGTGTAGGGCTTCGCCCCACCGGCCGACCCGCATCGCGCCCGCACCTCCGCCGGGGGCGAACGGATAGCGGGACCCCTCGCCTCGGCGGACGTTAGAGCCGCAACCCCTCTCCCCACCTTCTTCGTCCAAGGAGGCTCTGCCATGCCGATCACCCTGACCAGCCCCGCCTTCCCCGACGGCGACCAGATCCCCGAACGCCACACCTGCGACGGCGCCGACCTCTCGCCGCCGCTGGCGTGGTCCGGCGTGCCCGACGGGACGCGCAGCCTCGCCCTCGTCTGTGAGGACCCGGACGCCCCGCGCGGCACCTGGACCCACTGGCTCCTCTACCGAATCCCGCCCGACGTGCGCGCGCTCCCCGAGTGGGTCCCCACCCGTCCCGAGCTCGACGACGGATCGCGGCAGGGGACGAACGACTTCGGCGCCGTCGGCTACGGCGGCCCGTGCCCGCCGAGCGGGACGCACCGCTACGTGTTCACGCTCTACGCCCTCGACGCCGTGCCGGACCTCCCGCCGGGCGCCTCGAAGGCCGACTTCGACGCCGCCATCGAGGGCCACGTCCTCGACGCCGGCCGGCTCACCGGCACCGGCACCCGCTGATCCTCCCGCTCGGCGGAAGCCGCCGGGGCATGATGCGGCGGCGGTTATTTTCGATCATGCCTCTCCCCCGCTGCGCGGGGAGTCCGAACCCCGACCACCTATGCCCCGGCTCGCCGCCCGCCTTCTGCTGATCGGCTGGACCGCCGGGGCGGCCGCGGGCCTGTCCGTCGCACGGGCGCAGGGCGTGCTGGGCAGCCAGGCATCCGAGCAGATCACGGGGGAAGGCTGGAGCGGGTTCACCAACCTCGCGTTCCTGGGGCACGCCCTCCTCGACCTCGTGCTGGCGACGGTGCTCGGCGCCGTCATCGCGTACCACCCCCGGAGCCGGAAGCGGGTGGACAGCGTCGAGGAGGTCGAGGCGCCGAAGATCTACGTCACGTACGCCGTAGTCGGGGCCGTGATCGGCCTGATGGTGGTGGAGTACGGCCTCGTCGTCGGGTTCGTCGTCTTCGGGATCGGCGGGCTCTTCCGGTTCCGCACGACGCTGCCGTCGGCGGCGAACACCGGGCGGGTCATCCTCGTGACGCTCATCGGGCTGGCCTGCGGGCTGCGCCTCCCCCACCTCGGCGTGCTCACGACGGCCTTCGGCTTCGCCCTCCTCTACGGGATGGACCGGAAGATCACGTTCCAGGTGGAGGTGAAGGACCTCGACGCCGCCCGCCTCGTGGAGGCGTCGGCCGCCTACCGGGCGCTCATCGAACGAGAGGGAGGCCGGGTGATCCGTGAGAAGCGGGACTTCACCAAGTCGGAAGTGGCCTTCATTTTCCGGGTGCCGTACCGGTTCGAGCGGGAGGACCTCGAACGGGCTTTCGAGGGCGAAGTCCCCACGAGCCTGCAGGGGGTCGTCGACTGGGAGGTCGATTAGGCTTTGTCTCGTGATCAGGTACGCTCGGCGACCTCACACGCCCCCCCCCACAGCGCAGCCGGTACGTGGACCCACGCCAGGCGCGGCCACCGCAGCACCAGCAGCCCGCCGAGCACGACGAAGGCCACGAAGAGCACGTGCAGGACGACGACGAGGTCGGCAAGGAGGCGGTAGGGCATGACTCGGTCTCCTGCAGCGGTACACCCCCGAAGCTATGCGCCGCGCGTCCGTCAGGCAGGCCCCGGCCGCAGGAGACGGTATGCCCCTACGCCATCGGCGTAGCTGTGCCGTTCCTTGCCTTCCACCGGCCGGGGCACCTTCGGCCGGTTCGCACCTTCGGCCGGTTCGCACCTTCGGCCGGTTCGCACCTTCGGCCGGTTCGCAC
>CAZOJJ010000007.1:52651-77194 GCA_964580105.1 uncultured Rhodothermales bacterium
CTTCGGATCGCATCATGCCCAGCCTCCGCCTTTTCTTCCTCACGGCGGCCCTGTGCGGCGCCTCGCTCGCCGCCCGGGCCCAGACACCCGCCGACGCCGCGCTGGAGGCCGCCGACCTCGGCCTGGCCGCCTTCGCCCGGGACGCCACGGCGTTCGCCGCCCTTCCCGGCCAACGCGACGCCCTCGGCCTCTCCACCGTCCAGGTGACCGCGCTCAACGAGATCGCAGCGCAGCACCTGCCTGCGATCCACGAGCTGTACTTCGAGGTCCGGGCGCTCTTCGAAGCCGTCGCGACGCTCGACCGGCCCATCGACGCGCACGAGGCGTACGCCCTCTACTTCGACCTCGCCATGCACAAGGCCGAGGCGCTCCGGGAGATCCACGCCGGCGCCGAGGCAATGCGGGCCGTCCTCACGGACACCCAGCGCGCCGAGTGGGAGCGGATCATGGAGGCCGCCGCCCGCGAGCAGGTCGGCGGCTCCGACTGAGCACCGCCGTGCGCCCACCGTGCACCGCCCGCTGCTCCTCGATGCTCGGGCAACCGCTCCTGACCGGGGATGCCGTACGTTCGCCCGACGCGCGAGCCTGACGCCGCCCTCATGCGCGACCTCCCCGACGGCCGGATGCCCCCGACCGCGCCCCCGGCCTCCGACCCCGACGAACCGACGAGAAAGCACGTCTGGAAGCGCGTGCTGGTGCTGACGGCGCTCGGCGCGTTGCTCGTCGCCGTCGTCGTGTCGGACGACCTGCACGCGGGGCTGCTCCGGCTGCTGGGGACGGTCGAGCCCGTGATCGCCCACCATCCGGTCCTGGGAGCGGTGGCGTTCGTGGCCGCCGCGGCCGTGTCGGCCATGCTCGCCTTCTTCTCCACGGCCGTGCTGGTCCCCGTCGCCGTCGAGGCGTGGGGCGTGCCGCTCACGATGGGGTTGCTGTGGACGGGGTGGATGCTGGGGGGCGTCGGGGCGTACGCCATCGGCCGCTACCTCGGCCGCCCGGTGGTGCGCCGGTTCGCGTCGGACGCGGTGCTGGCGCGCTACGAAGACCGGATCTCGGCGCACGCTCCCTTCGGCGTCGTGCTGCTGTTCCTGCTGGTGCTCCAGTCGGAGGTGCCGGGGTACGTGCTCGGGCTGGCGCGCTACGGGCTCGGGCGGTTTGCGCTCGCGCTCGCGCTCGCCGAGGTCCCCTACGCCGTGCTCACGGTGTACGTCGGCACCAGCCTGGTGGAGCGGCGGCTGGCGCTGCTGCTCGCCGCCGGGGCCGCGACGCTGCTCCTGATCGGCGTCGCCTTCGCCTTCCTCCGCAAGCGGCTCCATCCCTGAGGCCGCCGGGGCGCCTGCGGAGAAGGCACTCGTACCTTGCTCCCCCCTGCTCGCCCCGCCGCCCGGTCCATGCGCACGCTCGCCCCTCTCTTCGAGAACAACCGCCGCTGGGCGGCCCAGACCGAGGCCGAGCGGCCCGGCTTCTTCGCGCGGCTGGCGCAGCAGCAGTCACCCCGGCTGCTCTGGATCGGGTGCGCCGACAGCCGCGTGCCGGCCAACCAGATCACCGGGCTGGAGCCGGGCGAGGTGTTCGTCCACCGCAACGTGGCCAACGTGCTGGCGCACTCGGACCTCAACGCGCTCGCCGTGCTCCAGTACGCCGTGGAGGTGCTGGAGGTGGAGCACGTCGTCGTGTGCGGGCACTACGGCTGCGGCGGCGTCCGCGCCGCGCTCGACGAGCAGCGCCTCGGCCTCATCGACAACTGGCTGCTCCACGTCAAGGACGTCCGCTGGAAGCACCGCCGGGCGCTCGACCTGCTCGACGACGACGCCCGGTTCCACCGGCTCTGCGAGCTCAACGTCATCGAGCAGACCGCCCACCTCGCCGCCACGACCATCGTGCGCGAGGCGTGGGACCGAGGGCAGACGCTCTCGGTCCACGGCTGGATCTACGGCCTGGAGGACGGCCTCCTCCGCGACCTCGGCGTGACGGCGACCGGCCCGGACGAGTGGCCCGAGCGCTACGCCGCCGCCGTCGCCTCGCCCGCCTAGCGCGGCACGATCACGTCGGCACACGCCTGCGCGTGGACGCCGAGCTCGACGACGGTGTCGCCCGAGGTTTCCGAGGTTTCGGCGCGGAGACACCCGTAGCGGGTCCGGTACAGCCGCGCGCCGTCCTCCTCGCGGCCGGGCGCGCCGAACGCCGCCTCCAGCTCCGCCACCGGCGCGTTCAGCACGGCGGGCTCGACGCGTCCGGCGAAGTTCGTGCGGGCCTCGATGTAGTCCCGGTGGGTGTAGGCGAAGAAGTCGTGGTCGAGGAAGAACACGCCGCCCCCGAAGTTGAACGGGCCGCCCTCTTCGGTTTCGCCCGTGGAGCACGGGAACTGCGCCTTGAACTCGGCCGGCGTGGCCGTCGGCGCGAGGCCGTTGAGAAGGCCGCGTTCGAGGTCGAAGACGAGCGCGTCGCACCCGGGCGGGACGGCGGCGGAACGAGGGCCGGCGCAGCCGGCGAGGACCACCAGGGCGGCGGCCACGAACAGAACACGCATGAGGGAACGAGTCAGGGCGAGGGGGCGCCGCCGCAGCGTATGCCTGTCAACCTAACACCGGGCGCCCTCGTGTACACGTCGCGCAGACCGTAGGCTCAGGCAGGACTGTAGGGGAAACCCCGCCCGGGCGTACGAGCCCTCCCTACACCGGGATGGCAGGCGCACTTACACCGCGACCGTCCGGAGCCGGGCAGAGGCCGGCGTGCCCGTGCGGGAGCTTGCGTGCAGGTTTCTCAGCCGCCCCGTACGCGCCATGCCGCACCACCCCCTTCGCCTCGGCACCCGCTTCGGAGGCCTCCTCGCCCTCCTCCTCTTCGTTGCCGCCGCCGCGCAGCCGACGCGCTACGAGGTCCAGCCCGGCAGCCGCTTCTGGATCGACGGCTCGGCCACGACCGGCCCCTACACCTGCGAGGCCGGCGCCGTCGTCGGCCACGCCACCGTCGAGCACGACGGGATCTCGGCCGAGGTCCGCATCCCCGTCGCCGGCTTCGACTGCGGCCTCCCGCCCATGAACCGGGACTTCCGTGCCGCGCTCCAGGGCGACCGTTACCCGACCGTCCTCTTCATCCTCCAGGACGCCGAGGTGGTCGAGCCGCCGGCCCGCGCGGGCGGCTGGGCGCGCGTCCGCGCCCTCGGCACCCTCCAGCTCGCGGGCGCGACGCGGATGGTTTCCATCCTGGCGGAGGGCCGTGAGCTGGGCGGCGGGCGCGTGCGCCTGCGCGGCCGGCACGCCCTCCGCATGACCGACTTCGGCATCGAGCCGCCCACGGGGATGCTCGGCCTCGTCCGCGCGCACGACCACATCGTCGTCCGCTTCGACGTGACCGCGAGGGAACGATGACCGACCCGGACGCTTCGCGTCGGACGCTTCGCGTCGGACGCTTCGCGTGCGTCGCAAAGACGCCCTCGAGTATGAGAACGAGCCGCCCCCAGCACCGTCCATGAGGGTGTCTACGATGGGGCCTTGCTGGAAGGCGCGCCCGCCTTCTGAGCAGAAGGCGGGGTTCTCAGGCGGGGCCGGCTCGGAAGGGCCGGCCCCGTTCGCTGGTGAGGAGGCGGGTGGGCATCCTCGAACGGGTCGGTGGACCCCGGCGGTGTGAGGGAATCCCCGGGGGGGGGCAGGGGAAGTGCGCACACGCCGCGTGCAGGCGAACCTACAGGGCGTAGGGACTCTCCTCGGCATCGGCGGGCCGCGCTGCTTCCCAACTTGCTCCCGTCCGCCCACCGAGGCGGGCGTTTCCCGACCACCCACACCCTCATGGTCATGAACCACCGCATCCTCTTCTCCGGCATCCTGCTCGCCGCCCTCGTCGGGGCCGGCTGGAGCGTGGCCCAGGAACGTCTCAGCTTCCAGCAGGGCAGCCGCGTCACGGTCGAAGGGACCTCCACGGTCCACGACTGGTCCTGCACGACGACCTCGATCACCGGCACGCTCGACGCGGCCGACGGGTTCACCGGCCTGAGCGCCCTCACGCTCTCGATCCCGGTCAACAGCCTCGACTGCGGGAACGGCACGATGAACGGCAAGCTGCGCGAAGCGCTGGGTACCTCGCCCATCCGCTTCGTGCTCGCGGACGCCCGCGTGGGCAGCCCCAACGGCGGCGTCTTCGGCGTCGAGGCCAACGGCCAGCTCACCATCAAGGGCGCCGCGCGCGCGCAGCGCGTCTCCGCCCAGGGCCGCGACCTCGGCAACGGCCGCTACCGCTTCACCGGCAGCGTGCCCCTCACGATGAGCCAGTTCGGCGTCACCCCGCCGACGGCCATGCTCGGCACGCTCCGCACCGGCGACCGCGTTACCGTCCGCTTCGACGTCACCGTCGGCTCCTGACCCCACCGCACGGGCGCCGGGATGCCCGGCGCCCCTCCCCGGACTTCATTCCACCCGCACACCCTCAGGGAGGACGTCATGAAACCCCGTATCACCCTCGCGGCCCTCTTCGCGCTCGTCGCGCTGCCGATGACGGCCGTCGCCCAGATGACCGCCGAGGCCGCCCCGACCGCCCAGCAGGCAGCCGCCCAGCGCACCGACGCCGCGGACTCCTCCGCCGCCGAGGCCGCCGACAACCCGCTCGTGCAGTTCCCCAACCAGCGTCCGCCGGACCAGCGCGGCCTCAACACCTTCGAGGCCCCGAAGACGGAGTCCCGCCTCATCGGCAACACGCCGCAGCTCCGCCTCGGCGGCGCCTTCGCGCAGCAGTTCCAGGCCATGGACCACAGCAACGCCGCCGACGAGGTGCTCAACGCCGACGGCGTGAACGTCAACCAGCTCATGGAGATCGGCCCCGGCTTCAACCTCGCCACGGCCAACCTCAACGTCAACGCGCTGCTGACCGACGGCATCCAGGTGCACCTCGAGACCTACCTCTCCTCGCGCCACCACCAGGAGACCTGGGTCAAGGGCGGCTACGTCCAGATGGATGCGGCGAAATTCCTCGGCAGCCCCGTCGTGGACCGGATCTTCGAGTACGTGACGCTGAAGGTCGGCCACATGGAAATCAACTACGGCGACGCCCACTTCCGCCGCAGTGACAACGGCAACGCGTTCTACAACCCGTTCATCGAAAACCACATCCTCGACGCCTTCACGACCGAGATCGGCGGCGAGCTCTACGTCCGCCACGCCGGCGCCCTCGCCATGCTGGGCGTCTCCAACGGCGAGATCAACGGCAGCGTGACGAACCCGGACGCCCGCTCGTACTCGGTCTACGGCAAGCTCGGCATCGACCGCCAGGTCACCGACGACCTCCGCCTCCGCCTGACCGGCTCGGCCTACCACAACGGCAACGCCGGCCGCAACACGCTCTACGCCGGCGACCGCACGGGCTCCCGCTACTACATGGTGATGGAGAACACGACCGCCTCGACGAGCACGAACTTCACCTCGGGCCGCTTCAGCCCCGGCTTCACCGAGGCGGTCACGAGCGTGATGGTCAACCCGTTCGTGAAGTTCCGCGGGCTCGAACTCTTCGGCACCATCGAGCGGACGACCGGCTTCGCCGGCAACGAAGCCGACGACATCGGCCGCGTGTGGAACCAGGTTGCAGTGGACGCGCTCTACCGCTTCCTCCCGCGGGAGCAGGCCTACCTCGGCGTCCGCTACAACACCGCCTCCGGCGAACTCGCCGGCCCGGCCGTGGACGGCCGCATCACCGAGGCCGGCGCCGACGTGTCGATTGACCGCTATGAGATCGCCGGCGGCTGGTTCCCGACGCGAAACGTGCTCCTCAAGGTGG
The DNA here is from genome assembly GCA_964580105.1 of uncultured Rhodothermales bacterium. Lineage (GTDB taxonomy): Bacteria > Bacteroidota > Rhodothermia > Rhodothermales > Rubricoccaceae > CAZOJJ01. The sequence continues at coordinate 58,412 of CAZOJJ010000007.1, forward strand.
CCTACGTCCACCAGCAGTACCACGACTTCCCGACACACGACATCCGCCACGGCGGGACGTTCGACGGGTTCATGGTCGAAGGCGTCCTGACCTTCTGACCGGCTCGTGTCCCCCGGCCCGGGCTTCGGCCCGGGCCCCGGCGGTCGCCCCGAGGGGGGCGACCGCCTTCGTCATTGCCTCGGCCGCGCCCGTCAGTCCGCCGTCGCGTACGACGGCACGGCGCGGAAAGCGGCCCACGTCGCCACGACGTAGACGAGGGCGGCCAGCCCGATGAACCAGGTCGGATGCGGAAGGGCCGCGATGGTGTAAGCGGCGCCCGCCGCCAGCAGGGCCGCGACCGCGTAGCCCGGCCACCGGGCGCGCTCCGGATGCACCCGGAGGGCGGTCCAGACGCCCGCGAAGGTGCCGAGGAACCACGCCGCGAGGACGGTGACGAGCCCCTCGGGCGGCATCTGCGCCCTCAGCGTCGCCAGCGATGCCGGGTCGGTGAGGTCCACGCCCTCGGGGGGCGGAAAGAGGAGGTGCCCGCCCGCCTCGACGAGGACGACGACGAGGCCGCCGAGGAGGAGGCCGGCGAGGGGAGCGAGGATCGTGCGCAGCATGCGGATGGAGTCCGTAGTCGAGAGAGGATAGCGAATCTCCCGGACGTGACGCCAAGCCGCAGCCGGCCTCACCCGGCCGCGCAGGGCGCCGCGTTCGGCCGGACCCCTTCATGCCGCCGCGGCGTCGTACGCTGCGACCCCACTCCCACCAACCGAGCCGGCCATGACCATTCGCGCCCAGGTTCACAACCAGGAGGGGCGGCACCGGGCCGTCGTCCGCACTGAGGACGACGAGCACGCCCTCCCGATCGCGCCGAAGCCGAGCGGCTTCGGCTCCCGCACGAACGGCGGCGAGCTCCTCTTCCTCGCCCTCGCCACCTGCTACTGCAACGACGTGTACCGCGAGGCGGCCCGCCTCGGCATCGACGTGCGCAGTGTGGAGGTCGAGGTCGAGGGCGCGTTCGGGGGCGTCGGCGAACCCGCCACCAACGTGGTCTACCGCGCGAAGGTCACCGCCGCCGGCGCCACGGACGCCGACGTACGGCGGCTGCTGGCCCACACCGACACCGTCGCCGAGGTCCAGAATACGCTCCGGGCCGGCGTGCCCGTGCGCCTCGACGGGATGGAGGTGGAGATCGTCGCGGGCTGAGCGAGGGCGGGGAGGCCGCCTACCTACGCCACCGCCGGCTCCAGCATCGTGATCGTGCCCAGCGCGGCGTCGGTCAGCACCGGCACGCCGATGGGCAGCGTGTAGACCGGCGTGACGTGGCCGATGGGCGCGCCCGTCCACGCCGGACGCCGGAGCGCAGCGAACTGGTCGCGGAGGAGCCACGCGAGGCCGTCGCGGCCGAGTTCCTCGGCGTCGCAGCGGCGGCACTGGCCGAAGACGATGGCGGCGACGTCGTCGAAGGCGCCGGCGAGGCGGAGTTGCGTGAGCATCCGGTCGATGCGGTAGAGGCTCTCGTTGGTCTCTTCGAAGAAAACGACGTGGCCGGCGAAGTCGGGCAGGTAGGGCGTCCCGGCCAGCGCCGCGATGACCGAGAGGTTGCCGCCGAGGAGCGGCCCCTCGCCGATGCCCGCCAGGATGGGCCGGTAGGCCTGCGGCTGGCGACCGAGCAGGCCGGCCTCGGCCTCGCTCTCGGGCTTCGGGTCGATGCGGAGCCGCTCGCCCTCGACGAGCACGCCGAGGAAGGACGCGACCGTCGGCTCGTTCCAGGTCGAGCGCCCGACGGGCCCGTGGAAGGTGACGAGCCCACTACGGGCGTAGACGGCCAGCAGCAGCGCCGTGATGTCCGAATAACCGACGAGCACCTTCGGATTCGCACGGATCACGTCGTAGTCGAGGAGGGGGAGCATCCGGGCGCAACCCCAGCCGCCGCGCATCGCCACGACGGCGTCCACCTCGGGGTCGGTGAACATGGCCATGAGGTCGGCCGCGCGGTCTTCGTCGGCCCCGGCGAGGTAGCCGTGCCGGTCCATCACGTGGCGGCCCACCTTCGTGCGAAAGCCGAGGCGCGCCAGGTCCTCCTGCGTGTCGGTCACCAGGCGGGGGCTGTCGATCCGGCCGGCCGGCGCCACGAGGCCGATGGTGGCGCCCGCGCGGAGGCGGGGCGGGCGAAGCAGCGGGCGCGGGGCAGGTGCCGGCGGGAAGGGCGTGTCGGGGTGGCGGAGCGAGAGCGGCTCCATCGGCGCCTGCTGGGCGGCGACGGCGAGGGGCGCGGCGAGGGCGCCGAGGCCGAGCGCGCGGAGGACGGAGCGGCGGGTGCGGTCGGGCTGAGTGGGCATGGGGAACGGGCACGAACGGGGCGGATCGGGCCCACCCCGGAAGCCGGGCGGCGCGGGCGGCCCCGCGTCCGGGATGGCGTACCGGATAGTACGGGCTGCACAGGCCGTGCGAAATGCCGCGTTTCGGCTTTTTTCGCCCGCCAGGCCGTAGCTTTCTCCGTCCCCCACCCACGCGACCCCGGATGAGCCGCATCATCCAGACCGGCGAGACCGCCGCCAAGCGCCGCCACGCCCACCTCCGCTCCTGCGCCGAGGCGCTCCGCCTGCTCGCCCAGAACCCCGCCCTCGGCCTCGGCCGCTTCGACGACGAGGCGAAGGACATGACCGCCTTCCTCGTGTTCAACCTCCGGGGCATCACGGCCACCATCGAGGAGAGCGCCCAGTCGTGGGACGACCGGAACTACTGGAAGAAGGCCGAGAAGCTCCGGGCCGACTGGCGCTGGGCCCGCTTCGCCGCCGACGACCTCCAGGGCCTCGCCCTCGCCGGCCGCTGGGCCGACGTGCCGCCGAAGCTGATCGAACTCGTGCCGCGCTTCCAGTCCGTCACCGTCACCCAGCACACCCGCGACGCCGACTGGTGGGTGGGCGCCTACCGCGCACTGCGGAAGGAGGCGGCACGGGAGAAGGGTGAGGTCAGAAGCGGGAAGTGAGAGAGACGAGCCCTTTCTCACTTCGCACCTCTCCCGTCTCCCTTCCGACGTGCAGCCCCTCGCCTTCCCACCCTACGACCTCCCGACGCGCCAGGACGGCGGCAAGGCGTACGTCCTCGACCCGGTGCGGCGGGCGTGGGTACGGCTCACGCCCGAAGAGTGGGTCCGCCAGCACCTCCTCCGCTACCTCGCCGAGGCGGGCTACCCGGCCGGGCTGACGGCCGTCGAAAAGGGCTTCCCCTACGAAGGCCGCACCTGGCGCGCCGACGCCGTCGTCTACGACCGGCAGCGCCGGCCGCTCCTGCTGGCCGAGTGCAAGGCCCCCGGCGTGCCCGTCACCCAGGCCGTGTTCGACCAGCTCGCGCGGTACAACGTGACCGCCCGGGCCCGCTGCCTCCTCGCCACGAACGGGCTCGTTCACTACTGCTGCGTGGCGGATCCGGCGGCCGGCGGCTACCGCTTCCTCGACGGCATCCCGACCTTCGCCGACCTCGCCGAAGACGAGGCGAATCGCGGTTAGTGCGTTGCGACGGTCGGGGACCGGGCGCTACGTTTGGACTCGATCTAAACACGGCCTGCCATGCACCCCCGTCTCGCCGTCGTCCTCTCCCTCCTCGCACTCGTGCTGAGCGGGGCCGCTCTTGCCCTTGGCCTCCGCCCCGCCGAGGCAGGCGCCGCGGAAGTGAGCGGGGCGCCCGGCGAGCCGGCCGGGGAGCTGGCCCACCACATGGCCTATGCCCAGCGCTTCGCCGAGAAGCTCTACTTCGCAGGGATGGCAGACCACGCGGCGCTGGCCTCGTTCTACGTGCACGAGCTGGAAGAAACGTTCGAGGCCGTGGCCGCGGGCGGCTACGTGGAGGACGGGCGGGACGTAGGCGAGGCCACCCGGGCGCTGTTCCTCCCCCACCTGGCAGGCGTCGAAGCCGCCCTCGAGGCGGGAGCGCCGAATGACGACGCCGAGGAGGCGCGCGGGCTGTTCGAGGCGCGCTACCGGGCGCTGGTGCTGGGTTGCAACGCCTGCCACGAGGCCACCGGCCACGGCTTCGTCCGCATCACCGTCCCGGAGGCGAGCAGCTTCCCGAACCAGACGTTCGCGCGGCCGGGGACGGAGTAAGGCGACGCGCGGTTGCGGCTCTGGGGCGGATCCCGTTTCTTGCTCGGGCGTCCATTCGCCGCCCCTTCCCTCCGCGCCCGTCTCCATGGCTTCTTCCATTACCGAACGCCTCGCCGGCCTCCTCGAACGCACCGCCCCCTTCGACACCCTCTCCGACGCCGAGCGCCGCGACCTCATCGGCGACATGACGCTGGAGATTTTCGAGCCGGGGGAGGTCATCCTCGATCAGGGCCAGGACGTCCACCGCGCCCTCTACATCGTCGAGAGCGGGCTCGTCCGGCTCATGAACGTGGAGGAGCAGCGGCTGATCGACATGTGCGGCGAGGGCGCCCAGTTCGGCTCCTACGGCATGCTCCAGGGCGGCATCCTCCCCTACGAGGCCCGCGCCGTGGAGCCCACCGTCTGCGCGCTGCTGGCGGCGGAGCACTTCCGGGCGCTCCTCAAAGAGAAGGAGGCGTTCTCGAACTACTTCGAAGAGGACCTCAAGCGGTACGTCCGCACGCTCGACACCGACCTCGACGCCAGCGGCGCCTTCCTGCTGTTCGACACCGCGCTCTCGTCCCTCGTCCACCGCAACCCGGCGACGGTGAGTCCGGACGACACCGTCCAGCAGGCCGCCCGCGTGATGAGCGAGGCCGACGCCGACGCCGTCGTCGTCGTCAAGGACGGCGCGCCCATCGGCGTCGTGACCGAGGGCGACCTCGTCGAGCGGATCGTGGCTGCCGGAAAGGGCACCGACACCAAGGTGATGGCGCTCGTGGAGCGCCCGCCCGTAGCCCTCACCGGCTCCGAGCGCCTCTTCGACGCCGTCCGCACGATGATGCACCACCGGATCAAGCGCGTCGTGGTGGTGGATCCGAACCCGGCCCCGGACGCCCCGCACGTCCTCGGCGTCCTCTCGACGGAGGACATCAGCCACTACCGCGGCCTCGACCCCGTCGCCACGACGGAGATGATCGAGCGGGCGGGCTCGGTGGAGGCGCTGGCCAACATCCGCGCCGAGAGCAACCGACGGATGCTCCGGCTCTACCAGCAGGGCGTGCAGAGCGAGGACCTCCTCGGCGTCATCGCCGAGATCGACGACCAGCTCAAGCGGCGGCTCCACCACCTCGTCGAGCGCCAGCTCCGCGCCGAGCGCGGGGCCGACGCCTACGAGGGGGCCTGGGCCTGGCTCACGTTCGGCACGCCCGGCCGCCGGGAGTCCACCCTCTACGCCCGTCAGGACAACGGCCTCGTCTACGCCGACCCCGCCGACGAGGCCGAGGCCGCCCACGCGGCCTCCTGGTTCGAGGCCCTCGGCACGCGCCTCTGCGACGCCCTCGAACGCTGCGGCTACGCGCCGACGGAGAGCGGCATCCTGGCGCGCGCCGAGCCGTTCCGCCAGCCGCTCTCGGCCTGGCAGGCCGCCTACGAGCAGTGGACCCTGGGCGCCGACGCCCAGGCCACCGCCCGCGCCGCCGTCTGCTTCGACCTCCGCACCCTTTACGGCGACGAGGACCTCTGCGACGCGCTCCGCGAGACCATCGCCGCACACGTGCCCAACCCCCGCCTCCAGGCCATTCTGCTCCGGCAGGGCACCGACGTCATCATCCCGATCTCGTTCTTCGGCCGCTTCGAACTCGACCGCAACGACGCCGGCCAGGAGGGCTTCAACCTCCGCGAGCGCGGCCTCAAGCCCGTCGTGGCGATGGCGCGGGCGCTCGCGCTGGAGGCCGGCTACCTCAAGTCGTCCAACACGTTCGACCGGCTCCGCCACGTGGCCGGCACGCAGGGCGCGGCGGCGGCCGAGGCCAAGACGCTGCTCACCGCGTTCAAGACGCTGGCCGACCTCCACCTCCGCCAGCAGATGCAGCAGGCCGAGGTGGGCGAGGCGCCGACGGACTGGGTGGACCCCGGCACGCTCCACCGCTCGCAGCAGAACCTGCTCAAGGAGACGCTCAAGGCGGTGCAGAAGGTGCAGCAGTCGCTGGGCGGGCGCTATGGCGGCGCCTGACCGCTCCTGGCGCGTCCGCCCGGAAACCCCTGCCGATGAGGGGGCCGTGCGCGCCGTGCTGGACGCCGCCTTTGGCCAGGCGGAGGAGAGGGACATCGTGGACGGCCTCCGCGCCGACGGGGCCGTCACCCTCGCGCTCGTCGCCGAGGCGGCGGGGGAGGTCGTCGGCTCGATCCTCTTCTCGCCGGTGACGGTGGCAGGCGCCGCATCCGGGCTCGCCGGCCTCGGACCGATGGCGGTCGCTCCCGAACGGCAGCGGCAGGGCATCGGCGGCGGCCTGATCGAGGCGGGGCTGGCGGCCCTCCGGGACCGGGGCTTCGACGGCGTCGTCGTGCTCGGCCACGCCGAGTACTACCCGCGCTTCGGCTTCCGCCCGGCCTCCCGGAACGGGCTGCGCTGCGTCTATCCGGTCCCAAACGAGGTCTTCATGGCCCGCGCGCTCCGGCCCGACGGCCTCGACGGGTACCACGGTCTGGTGCGCTACCATCCCGCCTTCGGCGGAGCGACGGCGTAGCACAGCACAAGCCCCCGGGAGCCGCCCGCCCGTTAGAGCCGGCCCCTCTCCTTTGCACCGCGCCCTGCCCCGTGCCGACGGCGCCGGCCGGCGTTCTTCTGGAGCGCCACGATCGGGATCGTCTTGCCCCGGTGGGCCGGCATCCCGGCGCATTCGTTCGGACACTCGCTCTCCATTACCTTCGACGCCCCGGTCCAGTACGAGCGGATCGTCCGCCGCGCGGCGGACGGTCCCAACTTCCGCCGCCTCGGCGCCCGCCGAGCGAGGGCCGCCACCGATGTCTCCTGCGCCCGACGACGACCTCCGTGCCCGCCTCGACGCCCTCGAACGGCGCGTGGCCGAACTGGAGCGGCAGGCCCGAACGGTGCGCCCGCTCCGCCGTGCGACGACGGTGACGAAACGGGCCGTCGGCTTTCGCTGGGCCGAGGCCCGGAGCGAGGACGTCCTCGGCAAGGCCGGCATCGCGCTCCTGCTCGTGGGCGTGCTGTTCCTGCTCAAGTACACGCTCGAGCAGGGGTGGCTCACGGCCGCCGTGCGCGTGGCGGGGGCCGGCGGCGTCGGAGCGGTGCTGCTTGGCCTCGGGCTGCGGCTTCGCGCAACGCGACCGACGCTCGGACGGCTGCTCACCGGCGGCGGCATCGCCGCGTTTTACGGGACGCTGTGGACGGCCTCGCTGCTCTACCCGCTCCTGCCCGTGCCGCTGGCGTTCCTCGGCCTCGCCGCCGTGGCAGCGCTCTCGCTCGTGCTGGCGAGCCGCGAGGACGACGCGGCGCTCTCGGTGGTGGGCACGCTGGGCGGCCTGCTGACGCCGCTGCTGCTCTACCGCGCCCCCGGCCAGATGGCGGCTCTCGCGGCGTACACGAGCCTCGTGCTGGGCGGGGCGGCCGTCGTCTACACCCGGAAGGGCTGGCCCGCGTTGCTGGGTGCGGCGGCCCTCGGCGGCTGGGGCGCCCTGTTCGTCGCCTGGCTCGTCGGCATCGCTCCCACAACCGTCGCGACGACGGGCGACCGCCTGGCGTTCTCGTTCGGCGTCGTCGTGGCGTGGGGCGTAACGGCAGCGTGGCCCCTGCAGCGCGCGCTCACGCAGGGCGTGCCCGCCGACCCGTTCTTCGCGCGGTGGCCCCGGCTGCTGCGGCCGTTCACCCTCGCCGTCGCCGCCGGGCCGTTCGTGGCGGTGGCGCTGCTGGACGGGGCGTGGCCGTGGGGCTCCGCGTTTGCCGCCGCGCTGGCACTGGGCCTGGCCGGCGCGTACGGCCTCGGCGCGTCGCGGACGCACGCCCGGCCGGTGGTCTTCGCCGCGCTCGTGCTGGCGGCGGCCGGCCTCGCCGCGTGGAGCGCCGGGCGCGCCTTCGGCGTCCTCCCGCTGGACGGCCGATCGCTCGCCGCGTTCGTCGGCCTCGGGTGCGCGCTCGTCACCCTCGGCCGGCGCGACGGGCTGGCCGACCTGGAGCGTGTCGGGCACGCCGTCGCCCTCGCCGGAGCGGCGTTCCTGTTCGGGCACCTGCTGTTCGTCGTCGGCACGCCGTGGACGCCGCTCCACCGGCTCGGCGTGGTGGAGCAGGTGCGCGAGAGCCTCGCCGCCCTCGCGGGGTCCGTCGCCCTCGGCTGGGTCGGCTTCCGGTCGGCCCGGGGGAGCACGGAGCGCGCGGTCTACGTGACGGCCGGGCACCTCGTCGTGGTGCTGTGGATGCGCCTCCTGCTCCGGCCGCTCGACAACGGCCCGTTCTACACCTCGGCCGTGTGGGGCGTCTACGGCATCGCCCTCGTCGTGATCGGGCTGCGGCTGCGCGACGACCTCGTCCGGCAGATCGGCCTCGGCACCGTGCTGGCGACGGCGGCGAAGGTGCTGCTGTTCGACCTGGCGGCGGTGCCGGGCCTGTGGCGCGTGCTGCTGTTCATGGGCCTCGGCGGGCTCCTCCTGCTCGTGAGCTACCTCGTCCCGTCAATCCTGCGCGGGGCCGCCCGGCCGGACGCCGAGGCGGACTGAACGGCGCGACGGCCGGGGCGTACACCGGACGACACGCACTTCTCTGCCATGTTCGACACCGCATCGCAGGAACTGGCGATCCTCGCCGAAGCCCTCCTCGCTCTCGTCCTGGGCGGGCTCATCGGGTTCGAGCGCGAGGCGGCGGGGAAGTGGGCCGGGCTGCGCACGCACATGCTGGTCTGCCTGGCCGCGTTCCTGTTCGTCGAGATCGGCGAGGTGATCACGCTCACGATGGCCGCGTCCTGGGCGGCGGCAGGTCTGGAGACGGACGCGATCCGCTCGGACCCCATCCGCATCGTGCAGGCCGTCGCCGTCGGGATCTCGTTCGTCGGGGCCGGTGCCGTCTTCCGCGATCCCGACCGCAACGTGATGCGTGGCCTGACGACGGCGGCGACGCTCCTCGTAACAGCGCCCATCGGCGTGGCCGTGGCCGTGGACCGCTACGTGCTGGCGGCGGGCGCGGCCGTGCTCGTGGTCGTCGTCCTCCGCGCCCTCCGCTGGGTCGAGCGCCGCCTTCTCCACACCGCCGACCCCGGCTGACCGTGCCCCGTTTCCCCATCCCCGCCGACAGCGACGCCCTCCTGGCCGAGTGCGACGTGGAGACGTTCCGCGCGGGCGGGCCGGGCGGGCAGCACGCCAACAAGGTCGAGAGCGCCGTGCGGCTGACGCACCGCCCCTCCGGACTCGTCGTGACGAGCCGGGAGTCGCGGAGCCAGTTCCGCAACAAGGCACTGGCGCTGGCCGAGCTGCGGCGGCGCCTGGAGGCGCTGAATCGGCCGGTGACGCGCCGCATCGCCACGAAGCCGACGGCGGCTTCGAAACGGCGGCGACTGGAGGCCAAGCGGCAGCAGAGCGAGAAGAAGGCGACGCGCCGGCCGCCCCGCACCGGCCGCGATTTCTGACCGTCAGCGATTCCCGCATTTCGGGCCGCACGCGGACCTGCCGGGCCGCCGCCCGGTCCAACCGGGGCGTCTCACCAACCGCCATCCGCCATGCCCGGCAAAGAACACGGGCCGTCCATCAAGAAGCCCGATACCTACGACGCCCTCCGCGAGCAGGGCACCAGCAAGGAGAAGGCCGCCCGCATCGCGAACGCGCAGGCCAACCCCGGCCAGAACCCCTCCAAGAAAGGCGGCCACGCCCGGAAGTACGAGGACCGCTCCAAGGCGGAGCTGTACGACAAGGCCAAGGAAGTCGGCATCGAGGGCCGCTCGGCCATGAGCAAGTCCGAGCTCATCGACGCGCTGCGGAATCACTAGCCGCACGCACTGTGCGCCCCCGCAGAGGGGGATGAACGATGCAGGGGCGCACCATCGGCGGTGCGCCCCTGCTACTGTGTGGGAAGACTCTGTGGGAAGACTCTGTGGGAAGCGGGCGAGCGGGTCAGCTATCGACCACCGGGTCAGCTATCGACCACCTCGAAGTCGGCCCGCGTGCCGACCCCGACGCCGACGGTCTTCGTCACGTTGACGTCGAGCGTCTCGACCTTCTCGGTCGTCTTGTGGTAGACGATCCCCTCGAAGGGCACCGGCTCCTCGGACTCGGCCACCGTCTCCATCGGCGCGTCCTCGCCCCGGGCGAAAAACACGCCCCTGTATGCTTTCCCCTGGTAGGTGTCCACGACGAAGGCGTAGCCTTCGCCTTCCACACCGTTCAGGGTCGCTTCTTTCGGTTCGTAGAGTGCCACCGTGCACCTCGTTGCTCGTGAATAAAACGCGTTGAACCCTGTTGGTATGGGTTCCGTCCCGTTCAGGTTCTAGTGATCGTGCAAAATCCCTCCCTCGCCGCACATCCGGCCTCTTTTGCCAAGACCGCCTACACGATTCTGGACGGAGACGAGGAGGTCGCTCGCCTGACGCTCCGCCTGCGCGACGAAGGGGTCATCACCGTCGGCGAGGCGCCGTTCGCGCTGGGGGGCAGCCGCCACCGCTACGTGCTGCTCTTCGAGGGCGTCGAGGTGGCCCGGGCCGTGCAGCCGTCGGCCTGGCGCCGGCGCCTGGAGGTGCGCGTCCGAGGCGCGATGCTGGACCGGGCCGTGGCCCGCCCGGACGCGCCGGACGTGGACCTCGTCCTCCAGGCCAAGCACCCGTTCTCGCGGACGTTCGAGTTGTTCGAGGGGGAGCGCCTCGCGGGCGAGGTCCGCCGCGCCTCGCCGTTCTCGCGGAAGGCGGTCGTGGACCTGCCGGCGTTCCTCCCGCTCGCCGTCCGCGTCTTCCTCTTCGCCCTCGTCGTCATCCAGTGGCGCCGGGCGGACCGGCAGGCCGCCGCTTCTGGAAGCTGAGCGGCCCCGAGGCGGGCCTGGTTGCCCTCCGGCCCCCGCACCTCGGAGCTCCGCGTCGCCACGACGCGGCGAGGGTGCGTGCGGAGCGGGTCAGTCCGGGGAGGCGAGGCCGAGCGCCTCGGGGTCGAGCGCGGCCATGTGGCGGCGGAGGCTCTCGTAGCCCAGCTGGGCCTTCGCCTCCTTCCACTTCATCCACGTCACGGCCTCGATGCCCTCGGCCTTCTGCGGCTTGAACTCGCGCACGTCCGTCGTCATGGCGTACCAGTGCGTGGTCTTGACGGCGAAGCGGCGCTTGCGCGGGAGGAGGTAGCCGTGGAGCGTGATGCCGAGCGGCTTGAGCAGCGTGAGGCTTGTTTTCGGGATGCCGACCTCCTCGCTGACCTCGCGGAGGGCTCCGTCTTCGGGCGATTCCGCCGGGTCGAGCTTGCCTTTGGGGAGGTCCCACACGCCGCGCCGGAAGATGGTGAGCACCTTGAGGTTGCCCTTCTTCGTGCGGCGGACGACGTAGCCGCCGGCCGCCTCCAGCGCCAGCGGCGGGCGGAACGGCTTCGCGTTGAGGATGGCCTGCGGCGCGATGGCGTGGGCCGTCGGCGGCTGGACGCGGGCGAAGGCGATGCGGAGGGCGTCGAGGACGAGGATGTGCCCCTTGCGGCCGTCGGGGGCGCGGCAGGCGGCCTGGGCGGCCTCCAGCGTCCGGTGCAGCACGAACGGCTCGCCCTCACTCACGAGCCCCTCCCGGGCGATGGCGTCGAGCGAGTCGGCAAAGGTGCAGTAGAAGAGCAGCATCGGAAGGGCGGGGTGCCGCGACGCCTTGGAAACGGGAAGCCCTGCCGGGCGGGTCGGAAGTTCGCACCGCCCGGCGTCGAACGCACGCCCGGTTCGCCGCCGCCGTGCACGGCGGCGGTCGGGGCCCACGCGCCATCACCGGGTTATCCGGTTGGTATGCGCGGATTTGCGAGGAGGATGCGGGCGTCTGCTCAACGCCGGTTCGGATCGGTGTGGAGGCAGAGTGGAACGGTCTGTGCCCGGCAGGGGCCGGGTGCTTCCGGAACGGCGCCGGGTCCTGCTGCAGGCCGGAATCGGGCCCGGACGTGCCCTATGCGTTACGATTTCGCCCGGCACCGGGTGAAAGCGCACGCATCCGCCATTCACGTCCCCGTTTATGCCTCCCCCCATCGGCCACCCCGAGTCGGCCCTCCTCGACGCGGTCAAGCAGGGCCACCTCCAGAGCGAGGCCGAGCTGCTGGCCGCCGTCCGCAGCGGGAGCCCCCCGACCGGCGCCCGGCCCCAGGCCACGCCGTTCCTGCGGGCGGTGGACTGGTTCCTCCCCCCGCAGCTCCTGCGAGCCGGCCTGGACCTCCGCCGCCGGGCCCGCTTCGTCGTCATCATCGCGTTCGTGGTGGTGCCGTTCTACGGCGTGCTCGTCCAGCAGCTGCTGGCGAACGGGCTGATCCCGCAGGCCGTGGCGGGAATCTGCTTCGGGCTGGCCTCGCTGGCGGGCCCGTTCCTGCTCCGTCGCGCGCGCAGCCACGTCGTCCCGGGGACGATCGTCTGCATCTCGCTCTCCCTCGTCGTCTTCATCCAGGCGTACACCGACGCCGGGCTGAGTGACCCCATCCTGTACTGGGCGGCGCTGGTGCCGCTGGCCGCCGCGCTCTCGGTGGGGCCGCGCCTCTCCGTCGCCTGCGCCGCCATCAACCTTGCCGGGATCGCGGGGCTCTACGTGCTCACGGTGCGCGGCTACACGTTTCCGCACCTCACCCCGCCGGCCGGCCTGCACCTCTCGGCGCTGCTCAGCGTGGGGACCTCCACGCTGTTCGCGCTGCTGTGGGGATGGCTCTACGAACGGCACACGCTCCGCGAACTCCGCACGCTCAGCGGCCGGCTCGGTGAGCTCCACCACGCGCTCGTCCGCAGCGAGGCCCGCTACCGTTCCCTCTTCGACAACGTCCCCCTCGGCGTCTACCGGACCACGCCCGAGGGCCGCGTGCTCATGGTCAACCCGGCCCTCGTCAAGCTGCTCGGCTACCGCACCGCCGAGGAGGTGCAGGCGCTGCAGGCGGCCGACGTCTACCCCGACCCCGAGCACCGCGAGCGCTTCCGCACCCAGATCGAGGCGGCCGGCGAGGTGCACCAGTTCGCGTCCACGTGGAAGCGGCGCGACGGCCGCTGGCTCCACGTCCGCGAGAACGCCCGCGCCGTGTTCGACGAGGCCGGCCGGCCGCTCTACTACGAGGGCACCGTCGAGGACGTGACCGCGCAGCGGCGCGTGCAGCAGGCGTTGCGCAAGAGCGAGGAGCGGTTCCGCTCCCTCGCCCAGAACGCCTCCGACGTCATCGTCGTGCTGAACCGGGAGGGGGCGATGACCTACCTCAGCCCGTCCATCCGGCGCATCCTCGGCTACGCCCCGGGCGACCTCGAGCGCACGGCTCCCTTCGACCTCGTGCACCCCGAGGAACGCCGGCGCGTGCAGCTCCTCTTCCACCGCGCGCTCTGCCGCCGCGGCAACCTCGGCCAGGTCGAGGCCCGCGTGCTCCACGCCGACGGCCACTACGTCTACGTCGAGAGCGTGGGGGCGAACCTGCTCCACGACCCCAACGTGGGCGGCCTCGTGCTCAACGTGCGCGACGTGACCGAGCGGAAGCGGGCGGAGATGGTGCTCGTCCGCGCCAAGGAGCAGGCCGAGGAGGTGGCCCGGCTGAAGAGCACGTTCCTGGCCAACATGAGCCACGAGATCCGGACGCCGCTCACGGGCATCCTCGGCTTCGCCGGCATCCTGGCCGAGGAGATCACCGACCCGCAGCTCCACGAGTTCGTCGGGCTCATCGAGAAGAGCGGGCGGCGGCTGATGGAGACGCTCAACTCCGTGCTCGACCTCGCCCGCCTCGAGGCCGGGCGCATGGAGCTCACGCTGGAGGCGCGCCCGCTCGGCGAGCTCGCCGAGGAGCACGTGCGGCTCATGCAGCCGCTGGCCCAGGACCGCGACCTCCTCCTGGAAACGGACCTCCGCGCGCCCGAGGTGCAGGCCCGCGTGGACGTGGGCGCCTTCAACCGCATCCTCACCAACCTCGTCGGCAATGCGCTCAAGTTCACCGAGGAGGGCGGCGTCCGCGTCGAGGTGGACGCCGACGAGGTGCACGCCATCCTCCGCGTGCGCGACACCGGCGTGGGCATCGACGCGGCGTTCCTGCCGCGTCTGTTCGACGAGTTCGAGCAGGAGTCCACCGGCATCGAGCGGAGCCACGAGGGCTCCGGCCTCGGGCTGACGATCACGCGCCAGCTCGTCGAGCGGATGCACGGCACCATCGACGTCGAGAGCGTCAAGGGCATCGGCTCGGTGTTCACCGTGCGCCTCCCCCGCACCGACGCGGCGGCGGAGGCGCCGTCCGTCTTCCCCGACGACGCGGAGGAGGACCTCCCCACCCCCCGCCTCCTCGTCGTGGACGACAACGCCAACACGCGCCACCTCGTCGCGCGGATGCTGCGCGGTGTCTACCGCGTGGATACGGCCGGCACGGCGCCGGACGCCGTGGCCGCCGCCGAGGCCGTCGCCTACGACGCCGTCCTCCTCGACATCAACCTCGGCGCGAAGACCTCCGGCGTGGACGTGATGCACCGGATGCGCGCCCTCCCGGGCTACGCCGAGACGCCCATCTTCGCCTTCACCGCCTACGCCCTCCCCGGCGACCGCGAGCGGTTCCTCAACGCCGGGTTCAGCGGATACCTGCCCAAGCCGTTCACCAAACCGGAGCTGCTCGGCGTGCTCCAGGGCGCGCGGGAGGAGCCCTCCGCCGATCCGGCGCCGGAGCAGAAAGAGCCGGCCCCGGCCGTGCTCCACATGATCATCCCCGGTCCCGGCGCCCGGCCCGGCGAGAACGTGTTCCCCTTCCCCTCGGGGGACGGCGCGGCGTCGAGGCCGGTGCCGGCGGAGGACCCGGACGAGGCGCCCTCGTCGTAGCTTCCGGGCATGCCGGACGCTTCGCCCCGCCCCTCCCTCGCCGACCTCCGCGCCCACTACGCCCGCGCCGCGTTCTCCGAAACCGACGCCGCGGCGGACCCGCTCGTCCAGTTCCTCGCGTGGTTCGGGGAGGCCGCCGAGGCCGGCGCCCACGAGCCTAACGCGATGACGCTGGCGACGGTCGGGCCGGACGGGCGCCCGTCGGCCCGCGTGGTGCTGCTCAAGGAGGCCGATGCACGTGGCTTCGCCTTCTACACCAACCTGGAGAGCCGCAAGGCCGAGGAGCTACGGGCCCATCCGGCAGCGGCGCTCGTCTTCTGGTGGCCCGCCGTAGAGCGCCAGGTCCGCGTCGAAGGCCGTGTCGAGCCGGTGACGGCCGAGGAGGCCGACGCCTACTTCGCCCGTCGCCCGCGCGGCAGCCGCCTCGGCGCCTGGGCCTCGCCGCAGAGCCGCCCCGTGGCCGACCGCGCCGCCCTCGACGCCCGCCTCGCCGAGGTCGAAGCGCGCTTCGGCGACGCCGAGACCGTCCCGCGCCCACCGTTCTGGGGCGGCTTCCGCGTCGTCCCGGACCGCTACGAGTTCTGGCAGGGGCGGCCGAGCCGCCTCCACGACCGCCTCCTCTACACGCCGGGCGGCCGAGGCGGCTGGATCGTCACCCGCCTCGGACCCTGATCGCCATGCCCGCCCTTCCCTACGGCCTCCTCGGCAAGCGCGTCCGCGTCCACCTCTACACCCGAAGCGGCCTCCTCCTCGGCACCGTCGAGGGGCGCGTGGCCGACGTCTCGCCCGGCGTCGTCGTGGGGAAAGATCCGGCCGGGAAGGAGATCAAGAAGGACCTCGTCTACGTGGTGGACATCGAGGCCGGGCGCGACGCCGAGGGCGAACCGGTGCCCTACACCAACTCGGCCGGCGTGGAGGGCGAGGGGTGGTTCGCCGTGCAGGACGTGACGGTGGTCGAGGGCGAAGGTCCGCGCTTCTTCGCGAACTGAGCAAGAGCGCGGCGCCCCGCCCGGAGGGCCCGAGCGGGGCGCGCTCGTATCGGGCCGGGTGGCCTCGCCTCGGGCCCCAGGCGGGGCGAGTCAGGCCTCGGCGGCGGGGGCCGTCGCCCGGCCGTTCGCCGAGGCGGCTCCTTCGGCCGGCTCCGTCGTCAGCGTGACGCCCTCGCCGCCCGGCGCCGCGTCTATCACCACGGTGTCGCCCTCGCGGACGAACCCGGCGAGGATCTGCTCGGCCAGCCGGTTGGCCACCTGCCGCTGGAGCACCCGCTTGAGTGGGCGCGCGCCAAACACCGGGTCGAAGCCCTCGCGCGCCAGCGCGTCCTTCGCGGCGTCGGTCAGCACCAGCCGCAGGCCGTGGTTCTTCTCGGCCATCCGGCGGATGCGCTCGAACTGGATCTCGACGATGCGGCGGATCTCGTCGCGGCCGAGCGGCCGGAAGACGACGATCTCGTCCACGCGGTTGAGGAACTCGGGCCGGAGTTCCGCCTTGAGCCGGTCGAAGAGATCGCGCTTGAGCCCTTCCATCTCAACCTCCGAGAGCTGCCCTTCGTCGGCCGCCTCCATGCGGCGCTTGATGAGGTCGGCGCCGAGGTTGGAGGTCATGATGATGAGCGTGTTCGTGAAGTCCACCGTGCGGCCCTTCGAGTCGGTCAGGCGGCCGTCGTCGAGGACCTGGAGGAGCACGTTGAACACCTCGGGGTGCGCCTTTTCGAACTCGTCCAGCAGCACGACCGAGTAGGGGCGGCGGCGGACGGCCTCGGTCAGCTGCCCGCCCTCCTCGTGGCCGACGTACCCCGGCGGCGCGCCGATGAGGCGGCTCACCGTGTGGCGCTCCTGGTACTCGGACATGTCGATCCGCACCATCGCGTGCTCGTCGTCGAAGAGCTGCTCGGCGAGGGCCTTCGCCAGCTCGGTCTTGCCGACGCCGGTGGTGCCGAGGAAGATGAACGAGCCCAGCGGGCGGCTCGCCTCCTGGAGCCCGGCGCGGCCCCGGCGCACGGCGTTCGCCACGGCCTCGATGGCCTCCGGCTGGCCGACGACGCGCTGCTCCAGCACCTTCTCCATCCCAAGGAGCTTCTCCTTTTCGGTCTCCAGCATCTTCGAGACGGGGATGCCGGTGGCGCGGGAGACGACCTCGGCGATGTCCTCGGCGTCCACCTCCTCCTTCAGCATCGCGCCGCCCTTCTGGACCTCGGCCAGCTTCTGCTGCGCCTCCTCGATCTCGCGCTCGAGGCCGGGGATCTGGCCGTAGCGGATCTCAGCGACCTTGCCGAAGTCACCCTGCCGCTCCAGCTCGCCCGCCTCGGTCTTGAGGGCGTCGATCTGCGCCTTCCGGTCCTTGATGGTCTGGACGAGGTCGCGCTCCTGCTCCCACTTGGCGCGGAGCCGGCCGCGCTCCTCTTCGAGGTTCGCCAGGCGCTCGGTGATGGCCTCGACCTGCTTCGTGTCGCCCTCGCGCTTGACGGCCTCCCGCGCGATCTCCTGCTGACGGATCTCGCGCTCGACGGCGTCGAGCTCCTCCGGCATCGAGTCGATCTCGATGCGGAGGCGGCTGGCGGCCTCGTCGATGAGGTCGATGGCCTTGTCGGGCAGGAAGCGGTTGGTGACGTAGCGGTCGGAGAGCTCGGCGGCGGCCACGATGGCGCCGTCGGTGATGCGGACGCCGTGGTGCACCTCGTAGCGGTCCTGGATGCCGCGCAGGATGGCGATGGTGTCCTCGACGGACGGCTCCTGCACGAGCACCATCTGGAAGCGCCGTTCGAGCGCCTTGTCCTTCTCGAAGTACTTCCGGTACTCGTCGAGCGTCGTCGCGCCGATGGCGCGGAGCTCGCCGCGCGCGAGGGCGGGCTTGAGGATGTTGGCCGCGTCCATCGCGCCCTCGGCGGCGCCGGCCCCGACGAGCGTGTGGATCTCGTCGATGAACAGGATGATCTCGCCCCCGGCGTCGGTCACGTCCTTGACGACGGCCTTGAGGCGGTCCTCGAACTCGCCCCGGTACTTCGCGCCCGCGATGAGCGCGCCCATGTCGAGCGCGAGGATGCGCTTGCTCTTGAGCCCCTCGGGCACGTCGCCCTGGACGATGCGGATGGCGAGGCCCTCGGCGATGGCCGTCTTGCCCGTGCCCGGCTCGCCGACCAGCACGGGGTTGTTCTTCGTGCGGCGGGAGAGGATCTGGAGCACGCGGCGGATCTCCTCGTCGCGCCCGATGACGGGGTCGATCTTGCCCTTGCGGGCGAGTTCGTTGAGGTCGCGCGCGTAGCGGTTGAGCGCGTCGTACTTGGACTCGGCGTAGGGATCGGTCACGCGCTGGCCGCCGCGCATCGTCTTGAGCTGCTCCAGGATGCGCGCCTTGGTCACGTCCTGGTGCTTCAGCGCCTCGGCGATGGGGCCGGCGCCCTCGGCCATCGCGATGAGCAGGTGCTCGGTGGCGACGTACTCGTCGCTCAGCTTCTCGGCCTCCTTGAGCGCGCGGTCGAAGACCTTGCTCAGGTCGTTGCCGACGTACTGGCCGGTGACGGACGCGCCGGAGACCTTCGGCAGCGTATCGAGCGCCTGGTCGGTCTTGGTCGTGAGGTAGTCGAGGTTGGCGCCGAGGCGCTGGAGGATGGTCGTGACGAGGCCGCCCTCCTCCTGGAGGAACGCCTTCATCAGGTGCGGCGGCTCGATGCCCTGGTGCGTGTTCGACTGGGCGATCTCCATCGCCGCCTGGATGGCCTCCTGGGCCTTGACGGTAAACTTCTGGAGGTTCATTCGCTTCGGGGGTCGGGGGTCGGGGGGCGGAATGACAGTCCGCCCGCTCGGGCTTTTCCCGGCGGAGAGCGACGAAATCCGTACCACCCCCCGGCCCGTTGCCACGATGGCAGGCGCAGCGGACCCGCTTCGCGAAAGCTTCGGATCGCCGGCTCCGCATCGTTGCGACGCATCGTTGCGACGCATCGTTGCGTAAGGAATCCTCGTCCG
>CAZOJJ010000007.1:77294-90984 GCA_964580105.1 uncultured Rhodothermales bacterium
CGCATCGTTGCGACGCATCGTTGCGACGCATCGTTGCGTAAGGAATCCTCGTCCGCTCCTTACGCGATGCGAAAGCCCGCCTTACGGAGTTCGCGGCTCAGGCGCTCGGTGATGCCAGGCGGCTCCGCATCCGCTCGACGTCGGCCTCGGCGGCGCGCTGGGAGGCACGGGTGCTCTCGCGGTAGGCGCGGACGGCAGCCTCGTTGCGCCCGGCCAGCAGCAACGCGACCACCCGCTGGCGGCCGATGTCGTCGAGGGGGCGGGTCCGCCCGAGGGGAAGCGCCTGCTGAAACAGGGTACCAATCGACATGGCGGACGGAGAAGACGACGACACGGGAGTGGATACGCAGACGCCGTCTTCGAAGATGCACCCGGGCACTCCGGATTGCCCTGGTTTTACGCAGCCGTAACGCCGGGATGCGGACGGGGTGGCCCCTGTAACCTTCCGGCGGCGGCGCTCGTCGGAGGCCGAGTCCCTTCCTGCTAATTCCTTACCCTCATGCGACTCTTCTCTCTCCTCGGCCTTCTGCTCCTGGCCGGCTGCTTCAGCACGAACGTCACGAGCCAGACGGTCCGAGGCAACGGCCGCGCCGACACCCGCACCGAGCGCGCCGACGGCGTCCGCGAGGTCGGCCTGGCCATCCCCGGCACGCTCGTCATCGAGGTCGGCCGCGAGCGCGACCTCCGCATCGAAGGCGACGCCAACATCGTCGAGCAGATCCGCGTCGAGCGCCGGGGCGACCACCTGGAGATCCGCGCGCCGCGCAACGTGATCTTCCAGCCGGACCGCCCCCTCCGCCTCACCCTCGGCGTCGAGCGCCTCAACGGCGTCAGCCTCGCCGGCAGCGGCCGGATCGAGGCGGCCGGTGTGCGCGCCGGCGGGTTCGACGTCTCCCTGGCCGGATCGGGCACGGTGCGTATCAGGGACCTCCGCGCCGAGAGCGTGGACGTGAGCATCGCCGGCAGCGGCGACGTGACGCTCGACGGGCGCACCGACGGCCTCGACGTGAGCATCGCCGGCAGCGGCAACGCCCTCCTCGGCAACCTCGCCGCCCGCGACGTGGACGTGAGCATCGCCGGCAGCGGCGACGCCACGGTGCGGGCCGAGGCGCGCCTCGCCGCCAGCATCATGGGCTCCGGCGACGTTCGCTACTACGGCAACCCGTCCATCGACCGCTCGGTCATGGGCTCGGGCAACATCGCACGCGCCAACTGACCCGGCTCATCCGATCCGCAGCCCGAGGGCTTCGCGCACGGCGAGGGCGGCCCGGCGGCCCTCGCCGTCGTCGTAGACGCCGAAGGCGTGGCGGTCCGGCCGCACGACGATCACGCCACGCTCACATCCGGCCCACGCCGCCAGCGCACCCGACGGATCGCGCACGGCGACCTCGCCCCCGGCCGTCGCGGGCCACGGCGCCCCCTCCGGCACGACGTAGACGGCGCGCGTGGCGAGCGTCGTCCAGACGCGGAGGTGCTGCATCCCGGCCCACGCGCGCGGCGAGAGCCCGAGGCCGAGGAGCGCGAAACCGTCGCCCAGCACGGCGTCGAGGCGGACCGTCTCGCCCGCCTCGGTGGTGACGAAGGGCTGGGGGATGAGCGGGCGCCTCGGCAGCGCCGTCCCGGCGAAGGCGAGGGGGATGCGTGGGATGTCGCCTTCGAGGTCGAGCAGCCGCCGGCGTAGCGGCGGGAGGTGGTGGGCGAGGGCGAAGGCGCCGTCGCGGAAGCGGGCCGCCGCCGTTCCGAGTTGGAGGAGGCGGCCCGCCCGCACCGCCAGCCTCGTCACGGCGCGGACGTGCGGGCGCCGCTCGGCCTCGTAGCCGTCGAGCAGCCCCGAGTCCGCCGCGCCGCGCGCGACGAGCGCCAGCCGCCATGCGAGGGCGTGGGCGTCGCGGGCGCCCGCGCAGAGGCCCTGGCCGAGGAACGGCGGCATCTGGTGGGCCGCGTCGCCCGCGAGGAGCAGCCGGCCTCGCCGCCAGCCCTCGGCCGTCAGGTCGTGGAAGGTGTAGACCGCCGCCCGCTCGACCTCCACGGCGTCGGGGTCCACCCAGCGGCTCAGCAAGCGGCGGATCGTCGCCGGCTGTGTCATGGTCGCTTCGGACTCGCCGGGCTGGAGCATGAACTCCCAGCGGCGGCGCGGGTCGGGGAACGGCACGTAGGTCGTCGGACGCTGCGTATCGGCGATCTGCAAGAGGCGGTCGGGGAGGTTCACCGCCCGCGTCAGGCGCACGTCCACGACGAGCCAGGGCTGCTCGAAGCCGCCGCCCCGGAGCGGGCTCCCCATCGCGGCGCGGACGCGGCTCCGCGCCCCGTCGCACCCGACGGCCCAGGCGGCGTGCACCTCGAACCGCCCCGCCGGCCCGGTCCCACGTAGCGTCACACCGTCCGCGTCCGCCTCGACCGTCTCGACGGCGTGCCCGAGGCGGACCGCCACGTTCGGATGCTGCGCTACGCGCGCCCGCAGGGCCGCCTCGACCTGCGGCTGGTGGATGAGGGTGGCTGCCGGGTAGCCGTACGGCTCCGCCTTCGCCCCGGCCTTCCGGGCGCGGACGAGCACCCGGCCCTCGGCCGTTACGACGTCCAGCCCGTCGAGCGGGCGCGACGCGGCCTGCACCGCCTCGGCGACGCCGACGGCCTGGAGGATGCGGAAAGCCTCGTCGTCGAGGTGGGCGGCGCGGGGCTGCGCGTGGGCCGCCGCCTCGCGCTCCAGCACGAGCACGCGGAGCCCGTAGCGCCCGAGCAGGTTCGCCAGCAACGCCCCGACCGGACCGTAACCGACGAGGGCGGCATCGTATGGAGGATCAGAAACCAGTGGAGGATCAGAAACCAGGGGTCAGAAGGCGGCAGGGCGCGCGGCCACACAATCTGTCTTCTGACGTCCCACTTCTGACCTCCCTCACGCCCCGCCGTTCTCGCTGGGCTCCAGCTGGAATCCGATGCGGCGCGGGCCGCGCGGGCTCTCCTGCTTGAGCTGCTCCACCATCCGCTCGTACTCGCGCTCCAGTTCCGGCGTCACGCTCGGCCGCGTCTCCTTGAGCGCCTGTTCGAAGAACCGCATCGGCACCGTGTCGGAGGCCAGGTTCTCGCGGAGCGCCAGCAGCCCGGCCTTGCGGACGAGGTTCTCGAGGTCGGCGCCGGAGTATCGCTCGGCCCGCTTCGCCAGTTCGTCCAGATCCACGTCGTCGCCGAGCGGCATGCGGGCGGTCTGGATGCCGAGGATGGTGCGGCGGCCTGCCTCGTCGGGCACGGGCACGTAGACGATCTCGTCGAAGCGGCCGGGGCGGAGGAGGGCCGGGTCGAGCAGCATCGGCCGGTTCGTCGCGCCGATGACGACCACGCCTTGCAGCTCTTCGAGGCCGTCCATCTCGGCCAGCAGCGTGTTGACGACGCGCTCGGTGACGGCCGGCTCACCGAGGCCGCCGCCCCGCTGGGGCGCGAGCGCGTCGATCTCGTCGATGAAGACGACCGTCGGGGCCACCTGGCGGGCGCGCTGGAAGAGCCGGCTGATCTGCTTCTCGCTCTCGCCGTACCACTTGCTCAGCAGGTCGCTCGACTTGGTGGCGACGAAGTTGGCTTCGGCCTCGCGGGCGACGGCCTTGGCCAGCAGCGTCTTTCCGTTGCCGGGCGGCCCGAAGAGCAGGAAGCCGCGGGCCTGGCGGATGCCGAGGCGGCGGAAGGCCTCCGGGTTCTGGAGCGGAAGCTCGATGCCCTCGCGGAGTTGCCGCTTCACGTCCTCCAGCCCGCCGACGTCGGCCCAGCCGACGTTCGGGACCTGGATCTGGATCTCGCGCAGGGCGCTCGGCTGGACGCGCTTGAGGGCGTCCTGGAAGTCGGCGGCGGTGACCATGAGGCGGTCGAGGACCTCCTGCGGGATCTCCGCCTCGTCGAGGTCGATTTCGGGGAGCAGCCGGCGGAGTGCGCTGATGGCGGCCTCGCGGGCGAGCGCGCCGAGGTCGGCGCCGACGAAGCCGTAGCTCGTGCGCGCCATGGCGTCGAGGTCCACGTCCTCGGCCAGCGGCATGCCGCGCGTGTGGATGCCCAGGATCTCGCGGCGGCCCGCCGTGTCCGGCACGCCGACGACGATCTCGCGGTCGAAGCGGCCCGGCCGGCGGAGCGCTTCGTCGAGGGCCTCCGGCCGGTTCGTCGCGCCGATGACGACGACGTTCTCGCGGGCTTCGAGGCCGTCCATCAGCGTGAGCAGCTGGGCCACGACGCGGCGCTCGACCTCGCCCGTCTCGCCCCGGCTCGGCGCGATGGAGTCGATCTCGTCGATGAAGATGATGCTCGGCGCGTTCTGCTGGGCCTCCTCGAACACCCCGCGCAGGCGTTCCTCGCTCTCGCCGTAGTAGCGGCCCATGATCTCGGGCCCGTTGATGACGAAGAACTGGGCGTCCGACTCGTTGGCGACGGCCCTCGCCAGCAGCGTCTTGCCGGTGCCGGGCGGGCCGTAGAGGAGCACGCCCTTCGGCGGGTCGATGCCGAGGCGGGCGAACAGCTCGGGGTGCTTGAGCGGAAGCTCGATCATCTCGCGCACCTGCTCGATGGTGTCGCCGAGGCCGCCCACGTCGTCGTACGTGATGCCGACGGGCCCCTCGCCGTCGCCGGGCTCGACGTACTCCGGCCGCAGCTCGATCTCCGTATTCTCGGTCACCTGCACGATGCCGCGCGGGGCCGTCTGCACGACCACGAGGCGGATCTCCTGGAGGCCGAAGGCGCGCTGCTGCCCGAAGAGCTGGCGCACGACCTCGTCGGGCAGCCCCATCTCGGCGGGGCCGGGCTGGCGGCGGTAGACGCTCGTCGAAACCACGTCGGCCGCGGTGAGGGGGCGGCCGAGGAGGGTGCGAAGGAGGGCCGAGCCGGAGCCCTGGAGGCGGATGTTCGGCTGGGCCGGGGCGAGCACGACGCGCGTGGCCTCGCGCACCTCGGCGCGGCCGACCTCGACGTGGTCGCCGAGGCCGACGCCGGTGTTGGCGCGCTGGAGGCCGTCGAGGCGGATGATGTCGAGGCCCGCGTCGGCGGGGTAGGGCGGCAACGCGATGGCCGCCGTCGTCCGCTTGCCCGTGAGGGCGACGACGGCGCCGGGCGCGAGGCCGAGCTGGGTCAGCGTGGCCTGCGGCAGGCGCGCGACGCCCTTGCCCACGTCGGGCGACTGGGCGCCGGCAACCTGGAGTCGGACGGTATCGGTACGGGAGGAGGCGTTGGCGTCGGACATGAGGGCGAGGTTCAGACGGGCGGGGTTGCACGAGCGGGTGCGCGCTAGGTTCGGTGGATTGCTGATGGATGGGGCCGTCCAGGTATCTGCCACGGTTGCGCAGCGTCCTTGCGTGCCTCGGGGCTAGCGTGGACGGTCTCACCCCTGCCCCCGCCTCATGCGCCCGCGCCTGCTCCTGATCGCCGCCGCCCTCACCGTTCTCGCCGCCGCGGCCGTCCTGTGGCTCCGCCCCCACGACGCGCCCGAGGCGGACCGACCTCCGATCTCCGGGGCCGCCCAGGCGCTCGTCTGGTGGGAGATGGCCCGCACCTACCCCGAGCAGCGATTCCCGAGCGAGGGGTTCGCCGCCGCCTTCGCGCAGCACCAGGCGCTCCGCGCCACGTCCGACGAAGGCGACCCCGTCTGGGAGCCGATGGGCCCGACGAACAACGGCGGCCGGACGCTCGCCATCGTGCTCAACCCCGAGCGGCCCGAAACCGTCTGGGCCGGATCGGCCGGCGGCGGGCTGTGGCGCTCCTACACCGGCGGCACCGGCGGCGCCTGGGCGCGCGTCGCGACCGGCTTCCCCGTGACCTCGGCCACCGCCGTCGCCATCGCGCCGAGCGACACCGGCGTGGTCTACCTCGGCACGGGGGAGGGCTACCGCTACATGGACGTCCAGGGCGGCGTCGTCAACCGCCCCACACGCGGCTCCTACGGCATCGGCGTACTCAAATCGGAGGACGGCGGCGCCACCTGGAGCCACGTGCTCGACTGGAGCCTGCACCAGGAGCGCGGCGTCCAGAAGGTGCGCGTCAACCCCGCCGATCCGGACGACGTGTGGGCGGCCACGACCGAGGGCGTCCTCCGCTCGACCGACGGCGGACAGACGTGGACGCCCCTGACGAACGGGGTCCCCGATGACTTCATCGGCAAGATCATCCTGAGCGGCTACCCGGCCGATCCCGACGTCGTCTATGCCAGCGTGGGCGACGGCATCGAAACCTCCGGCCCGACCTCCACGACGCTCATTCGCACGCTCGACGGCGGCGCCACCTGGACGGACGTCACCGGTGCCCTCCCCGACGTGCCGACCAACGCCGTGATCGTGGACCCGCAGTTTCCCGACGAGGTCTACGTCGGCAACGACCTCGGGGTGTACCGCTCCGAGGACGGCGGGCAGACCTGGACGACCTTCTCCGCCGGGCTGCCCGAGGCGGTCATGGTGATGGACCTGCAGGTCTCGATCCCGGACCATTCGCTCCGCGTGGCCACGCACGGCAACGGCATGTGGAAGCGGAGCCTGGGCCGTGCGCCCGTCGCCGCCGAGCCGGGGGCGCCCGCCTCGGGGCTCGCGCTGGAGCCGGTCGCGCCGAACCCGGTGCGCGGCCCGGCAACGGTGGCCTTCCGCCTGGCCGAGGCCGGCGCGGTGCACGTGGCCGTCTACGACCTCCGGGGCCGCGAGGTGGCCCTCCTCGCCTCGGGCGAGCGGGCGGCCGGGCGGCACGAGGTCGCGCTGGCAGCGTCGCGGCTGGCGGCGGGGACGTACGTGGTGCGGCTGGAGGCGGACGGGCAGACGCAGAGCCAGCGGGTGACGGTGGTACGGTAGCGGGTCATGCTTGAACGGAGCCGGGCTCGCCGCTGTCGCACGCCAGGCCCAGCGTGAGCAACCCGCCCAGGAGCAGGCCCCACACGATGTAGTGGCGGAATGCGATCATCGGCTCACTCGTCGCAGATGGGCGGAACGAACGCGCCGTCCCCACCGGAGCTCCGGTTGCAACCCGAGCCTCCGCCGCTGGTGATCGTGAAGTTGCCGCTCACCCACGGCGTGTCGTAGCCGGAGGCGACGGCGCGGACGGACCACCCGTGCGTGCCCAGTCGAAACGGCTGGTAGTAACCGCTGGCCCCGGAGGCCCAGAAGTTCGTCCCGCTGAGGCTCAGGATGGGCGAGTAGGTCACGCTGCCGTCGAAGTTGACGTAGGCGTATCGGACCTGGTAGCCTGATGCACACGAGGCGCCGGTCCATGAAAAGTTGATACTGCTGCCGTAGCTGTAGCTCTGCCCGCTCGGGCTCAGGTTCGAGGGGGCGCATACGGGATTGCTACCAACGTTGCTGTAGAGCGTGTTGGTGTTGGAAGTCAAATTCCACTGCTGACCTCCATCTTCGAACTCGTGCTTCCCGAGCGCCTGCCACCACGTCGGCCCGGCCGTCATGTAGTTGCGCCCGACGAGCACGGTCTCGTCCGTATTGAAGCGCGTGTAGCCCAACCACGTCCCGAAGTCCCAGCTTGAGCCACCGTTGTCGCTCTCGTTGACCTGGCCCTTTGACGTGATCCGGTCGTGGGTGTAGCTGGCGCTGGAGAGAGAGACGACCTCCCACTTCTCCAGGGTGCTCGGGCCGAGGTAGAGGTCCACGGCCCCGATCCGCCAAGCCCCAAAGCCATCCCCGGACGGCGGGAGGTCGCGGAGGCTCGTAATGGGCACCTCGCGGCCGTCGTAGGCCAGCACGCCACGGAAGGCGTCACTCGTGGGCAGCCCGGCGCTGGTCGTAAGCGCCGTCACGTTCGCCGTCGAGCGGGCGGCGTCGGTGTGCTCGGCGACGAAGGCACCGAGGCGGGCCTTGTTGGACGAGTGTCTCCAGGATGCAATAATGACCGATGACAAATGTGATCACCTTGCTGATTTGCACGGGCTTACCTCGGTTCGACACAGGCGCCGGCTTCGCACGAACGGATCGTCCTGAGCACATGGGCCCGGAACGACCCGGGGCGCGTAGCTTGCCACCCCTCTCCCGCCGCCGTCCATGCCCGAGCCGACCTGGATCTCCCTCCTCCCGCCGCTCCTCGCCATCGCCCTCGCCATCGGGACGCGGCAGGTGTACCTCTCGCTCGCCGCGGGCATCTGGCTGGGGTGGACGATCCTCAACGGCTGGAACCCGCTGGCCGGCCTCGGCGACGCCATCGAGGCGTGCGTGGCCGTCCTGGGCGATGCCGGGAACGCGCGCGTGTTGCTCTTCACGCTCGTCATCGGCGCGCTGATCGCCACGGTCGAGGCGGCGGGCGGCGTGCGCGGGTTCATCGGCTGGGTCGAGCGGCGCGGGCTCGTGCGGGGGCCGCGCGGGGCGCGGATGCTCGCGTTCCTGACGGGCGTCGTCATCTTCATCGAGTCCAACATCACCGTGCTCGTTTCGGGGGCCGTGGCGCGTCCGCTGTTCGACCGGCACCGCCGCTCGCGCGAGATGCTCGCCTACCTCATCGACTCGACGAGCGCGGCCGTCTGCATCCTGATCCCGCTCAACGCCTGGGGCGCGTACGTCCTCGGCCTGCTGGGCGAGCAGGGCGTGGACGAGCCGCTGCGGCTCTTCGTCGCGGCCATCCCGATGAACCTCTACGCCGTGGCGACGGTGCTCCTCGCCGGCTTCGTGGCCGCGACCGGCTGGGCCTGGGGGCCGATGCGCCGCGCCGAGGCCCGCGCCGAGGGGGGCCGCCTCTTCGACGAGGGCACCGCCCCGATGGTGGACGAGCAGGCGCTCGTCCCCGAGCCCGTCGGCACCATCCCGCCGCACGCGTTCAACATGCTGCTGCCGCTCGGCGCGATGGTCCTCACGATGCCCCTCGGCCTCTGGGTCACCGGCGACGGCAACCTCCTCGACGGTTCGGGCTCGACGAGCGTGCTCTGGGCCGTGCTCGTCGGCCTCGCCGTGGCGTGGGTGCTCGTCCTGGCCCAGCGCGGGATGACGGTGGATCGGCTCACGAGCACCGGCCTGAGGGGGGCGGGCGGGATGCTCGGGATGGCGCTCGTGCTGCTGCTGGCCCTCGCCCTCGGCGCGGTCACGCGCGAGCTCGGGACCGGCGCGTACGTCGCCGGCCTCGTCGGCGACGGCTTCCCGCCCGCGCTGCTGGTCCCGCTCGTGTTCCTCACCGGCGCGTTCATCGCGTTCTCGACCGGGACGAGCTGGGGCACCTTCGCCATCATGATCCCCATCGCCATCCCGGCAGCGGCGGCCCTGGGCCTCCCGCTCGCACCGTTCCTCGCCGCCAGCCTCGCCGGCGGCATCTTCGGCGACCACGCCTCGCCCATCTCGGACACCACCATCGTCTCCAGCCTCGCCGCCGCTACGGACCACATCGCCCACGTGCGGACGCAGCTGCCTTATGCGCTGCTGGCAGCGAGCGTAGCGACGATGGGCTTCGCCGTCATCGGCGCAACGTTGTAGGAACGTCGCCGGCCCTGCCGCCGGGCGGAGCCGGCCGCGCGTTGCGGTCGGCGTACTCCGAGCCGCTGCGAAGGGCGAGGCGGAGCCGGCCGGTCACACCGTTGGCCGCCCACCCCGGGTAGGAGCCGACGAGGAGCGTGCCCCTGCCTGCCCCCCTGCCATCGGTGGGGCGACGCATCCGGACGACGTTGCAGACGCGCGACCAGGTGCTATAAAAACAACATGTACGAAGTGGAAGCACGGCCCGTTGTGCCTCCGTCACGACCCGCTGCCGGACGCGCGCAGCCGGACGCGCGGCCCCGGGCTCGACGCGCGCAGAGCCCAGGGCAGCCGACCGGCCCCGGCCGGGTCGCGGCGCTCTCTCCTTTCGAGCCCACCCCTTCTCCGACCATGAACCGCCTGCTCGCCTCCGCGACGGCCACCCTCGCCGTCCTCGCCCTCACCGTCGCCTCCTTCCGCGCGCCCGACCCGGTCCCGCTTCCTGACGCAGGGTCGCCCGTCACTCTCGGCTCCGACGACGCCAAGCCGCTGCCGGGCTACCTCGACCGCAGCCTCGCCTGGCTCGCCGAGGCGCAGTTCGAGAACGGCGGCTGGGGCGCCGGCCTCCACACCCGCCAGGGCATCCGCGACCCGCACGCCGTGCAGGTGGACCCCGCCACGACCGCCTTCGCCGCGATGGCGCTCCTCCGCACCGGCAGCACGCCGGATGCCGGCCCCTACGCCCGCAACGTCGCCCGCGCCCTCGACTTCCTCGTCGCGCTCGTCGAGGAAGTCCCGGAGGAGGGACCGCGCATCACGACCATCGAGGGCACGCAGCCGCAGGTCAAGCTCGGCCGCAACGTGGACGCCGCGATGGTGGCCCAATTCTTCACCGACGTCCTCCCCCACCTCGACGGCCGCACGGCCCGCCGCACCGAGGCCGCCCTCGACAAGTGCCTCCGCAAGATCCAACGCGGCCAGGGCGACGACGGCTCGTGGGACGACGGCGGCTGGGCGCCCGTCCTCCAGTCGGCCATGGCGAACTCGGCGCTGGAAACCGCCGCCGCCCTCGGGCGCGAGGTGGACGAGGAGGTGCTCCGCCGCTCGCGCGCTTACCAGCAGGGCAACGTGCGCGTGCCGGCTGCCGGCGCCCCCGCCGAGGTGGACGCCAGCGCGGGCGCGGGCGTGGCGCTCTACGCCGCCACGAGCAGCCAGCGCGCCACGGCCCAGGAGGCCCGCGAGGCGATGGAGGCCGTCGGCGACGGCGGCGAGGTGAGCGTCGAGGCGCTGCGCCGGTCGGGCCGCTCGCAGGCCGACGCCGAGCGGCTCTACGACGCCTACCGCCGCAACGAGGCCACGACGGCGATGCTCCAGGACGACCGCGTCTGGCAGGGCTTCGGCAACAACGGCGGCGAGGAGTTCCTCAGCTACATGATGACGAGCGAGAGCCTGGTCATCGCGGGCGGCGACGAGTGGGACCGCTGGCACGCCCGCCTCGCGAACCTCTTCGGCAGCATCCAGAACAACGACGGAAGCTGGAGCGGGCACCACTGCATCACGAGCCCGGTGTTCTGCACCGCCGCCGTGATCCTCGCCCTCACGGCCGACCGCGATCCCAACCTGCTCGCTGAGCGGCAGGGCTGAGGGTTGCATGGAGGAGCGGACGCAAAGGGGAGGGTGGTTTGCTTTCCCCGGCCTTCCTCCTCCGCTCTTCCTTTCCTCCGCGCGTCCACGCTGATCACCGTGCGCTTCCTCTTTCCCCTCCTCCTCCTCGCCGCGTGCGCGCGGCCCGAGCCCCGGCCCGCCGAGCCCGAGGCGATGCTGGCCGACGCGGCGGCCTTCCTCTGGAGCCAACAGGCCGACGACGGCGGCTGGCACAGCGAGACGCACGGCCTCCTGCGCGGCGGCCAGGCGTGGACGCCCTTCGTCCTCCACGCGCTGCTGGCCGTGCCCGCCTCGGTCTACGCCCCGCCCGAGGCGGGCGTCGAGCGCGCCCTCGCCTTCCTCCGCGCGCGCACCAACGCCGGCGGCGTGCTGGGGCTGGCCGACTCGCTCGTCCTCGAATACCCCAACTACGCCACGGCCTACGCCCTCCGCGTCTTCGCCCGGCACGGCGCCCCCGAGGACTCGGCGCTCGTCCGCCGCATGGCGGCGTACCTCCGCGCTCAGCAGTTCACGGAGCAGCGCGGGGTCACGCCGGATCGGCCCGAGTACGGCGCGTGGGGCTTTGGCGAAGTCGCCCTGGCACACGGCGAGGTGGGCCACATCGACCTCTCGCACACGCTCCGGGCCCTCCAGGCGCTGCGGGAAGCGGGCGCCCTCGATTCGACCACCGAGGCGGACGCCCTCGTCTTCCTCCGCCTCCTCCAGAAGCGACCGGAGGAAACGCGCCCGCTCCCGCCCGGCAATGTCGCGGCGGACTTGTCGGTCTACGACGGCGGCTTCCACGCCTCGCCCACCGTCCAGGGTACGAACAAAGGCTGGATCGGCACGGACGGCGCCTTCCGCAGCTACGCCACCGCTACGGCCGACGGCCTCCTCGCGCTCCTCGCGGCCGGGGCTGCGCCCGACAGCGCGCCCGTCCAGGACGCGCACCGATGGCTCCGGGCGCACCCCGACTGGGCCGTTCCCGCCGGCATCCCGTCCGACGGCCCCGTTCCGTGGGACCGCGTGATGGTCTTCTACCACCTCCACACCCGGAGCGCCGCCTACGCCGCCCTCGGCGACACCACGGGCCGGGCCCAGCTCACCCGCCTCCTCGCCGAGCGTCAGCGCGCCGACGGCTCGTTCGCCAACCCCGACGGCGCGCCGAACAAGGAGGACGACCCGCTCCTCGCCACGGCGATGATGGTGGAGGTGTTGAGTCGAGTGGTCGCGCGCTGAGTGGGAACGTGGCACGCCGGGAGTAGCCCACCCTCCTTTCCGCTCACCCACTCCCGTTCTCCAGGGAACCCCGACCCCATCGGATCGGGCGTCGTGGGCCGGATGCTGGACGAGGCTTCGCCCGGCACGGCCACGCCGCCCGCCTCGGCACGCGCGAGAGCCCGGCTGCAACGCGTTCCGTGCCTGGTAGCTTCGGAAACGAACCGCGCCCGGCTTCTTCGTGAGGCCGGGCGCGGGGACGTCCTGGAAGGGAGCGGGCTCAGACCCTGCCCATCGCCGTGCGGAGGCGGTTGCGGGCGCGTTCGGCCTCGGCCTGCGCGGCGGCGCGCTCCTCGGGGCTCTCGGCAGCGGCCAGCCGCTCCTTCGCCCGCTCCTCGGCCGCGCGCGCGCGCTCCACGTCGATGGCCGAGGCGGGCTCGGCCGTCTCGGCCAGCATGATCACGCGGTTGTCGAGCACCTCGACGAACCCGCCCGTCGTGGCGAACGTGGCGACGTTCCCGTTCGGCAGCGTCACGTAGACCGGGCCGATGCCCGTGGCGGCGACCATCGGGGCGTGGTTGCGGAGGACCTCGAAGCCGCCCTCCACGCCGGGCGC
The DNA here is from genome assembly GCA_964580105.1 of uncultured Rhodothermales bacterium. Taxonomy (GTDB): domain Bacteria; phylum Bacteroidota; class Rhodothermia; order Rhodothermales; family Rubricoccaceae; genus CAZOJJ01. The sequence continues at coordinate 90,156 of CAZOJJ010000007.1, forward strand.
GCGGAACGAGACGGCCTCGCCCCGGAAGGCGGCGCCGTCCGGCGAGACGATTTCGACGAGCAGGTTGGTAGCCATGGGATGGTAACTGTCAGATGGCAGATGGATGATGGAGGGCTTTCAATCAGCCATCGCCCCTCATCCATCATCCATGCTACGCTTCGGCGAGCATCTTCTCGCCCGCCTCGATGACTTCCTCGATGGTGCCCTTGTAGAGGAAGGCGGCCTCGGGGTACTGGTCCACCTCGCCGTCGAGGATCATCTTGAAGCCGCGGACGGTGTCCTCGACCTTGACGTACTTGCCGGGGTTGCCGGTGAACTGCTCGGCCACGTGGAACGGCTGGCTCATGAAGCGCTGCACGCGGCGCGCGCGCTGGACGACGAGCTTGTCCTCGTCCGAGAGCTCGTCCATGCCGAGGATGGCGATGATGTCCTGGAGCTCCCGGTTGCGCTGGAGCAGCTCCTTCGTGTCCTGCGCCACCTTGTAGTGCTCCTCGCCGACGACGTCGGCGGTGAGGATGCGGCTGGTGGAGTCGAGCGGGTCCACGGCCGGGTAGATGCCGAGGGAGGCGATCTGGCGCGAGAGCACCGTCGTGGCGTCGAGGTGGGCGAAGGTCGTGGCCGGGGCGGGGTCGGTGAGGTCGTCGGCCGGGACGTAGACGGCCTGCACGCTCGTCACGGCGCCGTTCTTCGTCGAGGTGATGCGCTCCTGCATGACGCCCATCTCGGTGGCGAGCGTCGGCTGGTAGCCCACCGCGCTCGGCATGCGCCCGAGGAGGGCGGAGACCTCGGAGCCGGCCTGCGTGAAGCGGAAGATGTTGTCCACGAAGAA
>CAZOJJ010000008.1:0-80045 GCA_964580105.1 uncultured Rhodothermales bacterium
GCACTACGAAGTTCCTCGCCCGCGCTAGGCGGAGCCCGCGCTAGGCGGAGCCCGCTTCGGGGCGCGTCGCCGCTTCGGGCGTGGGGAGGACGAGCAGGTCGGGGCAGGGCGGAGCGGGAAGGCACTCTCGCCTCGGCGGCTTACGCCTCCGCCCCCCCGTTCCGGCGTTTGGTCAGGCGCACTTCGCTGGCGTTGCCGCGCGCCTGGAAGGCCACTTCGTCCACGAGCCGGTGCATGAGGTGGAGGCCGTAGCCGTGCGCGCGGCGTTCCTTCCGCATGTCCTGCAGCGCGGCCCGCTGGTGGACCTGCGGGTCGAACGGCACGCCGGTGTGGCGGATCGTGACCACGAGCGCGTCGCGGCGGAGCGTCGCCTGAATGTCCACGCGGCCGTCGGGGCGTCCGCCGTAGGCGTGTTCGATGGTGTTGGCGCAGGCCTCGTCCACGGCGAGCTGGAGGGCGCGGGCGTCGGCGTCGGGGAGGCCGGCCTCCTCGGCCCACGCCATCACGCACCGCCGCACCCGGGCGAGCTGGCTCGTCCGGCTGGGGATGGTGAGGGAGTGGGCGATGCGGGGCATGGGTCAGGCGGCGGCGTCGGCGGAGAACTTGCCGACGGCCTCGTCTTCCGACTCGGTGATGTCGAAGAGGAGCGGGAAGCCGAGCAGGTCGAACACGTTGAAGACGCGCGGCTGGAGCGCGGCGATCTTGAGGTCGCCGCCGGCCTCGCGGATGGGCTCGACGTAGGCCATGAAGACGCCGAGGCCGGCCGAGGAGATGTACTGGAGGTCCCGGCCGCTGACGACGACGCGGGTCTGGCCGTCGTCGAGGCACTTCTGGAAGGCGGCCTCGAGCTCGCCGGCCGTGTGCGCGTCGAGCTCGCCGTTGAGGTCGAGCACGCAGATGGGCGGGGCGCCGTCGCGGTGGCGGAAGGAGACGGAGAAGTTGCTCACGGGAGGCTCGTCAGGCGAAGGCGGGGCGGATGGAGTAGGGGAGGCCCTCGGCGTCGGCGCGGCCGTTGGCGGCCGGGTCGTCCACCTCGGCGGACGCCCCGGCGGGAGGGCCGGTCCACCGGAGCACGACGAGCGTGAGGTCGTCGTCGAGGGCCTCCGGCCCGGTAAAGCTACGCTGTTCGGCGAGCAGCGCCGCGAGGATCTCGTCGGCCGTCGCGTCCCGGTGCGCCGCTACGGCCTGCGAGAGCCGGTCGTAGCCGTACTCCTCGCCCTCAGCGTTGCGGGCTTCCACGAGCCCGTCGGTGTAGAGCGCGAACACGTCGCCCGGCCGGAGGCGGACGACCTGCTCGCGGAGCGTCTTGCGGAAGAGGGGGCCGTCGTCGAGGCCGAGGCCGAGGCCGTCGGCGCGGAGCAGCCAGGCTCCGCCGTCGCCCCGCGCCATCGCCACCGGGCAGTGGCCCGCGCGGGCGACGGTGAACGTGCCCGCGTGCGTGTCGAGCACGCCGTAGACGGCCGAGATGAACGCCTTTTTGCCGAGCGAGGGGGCCAGCGCCTCGTTGGCGCGGGCGAGGAGCTCGCCGGGTGAGGCCGAGAGCCGCGCCGTGCTCTGGACCACCCCTTTCAGTTCGGCCATGTAGAACGCCGCCGCCGCCCCCTTCCCGGCCACGTCGGCGACGAGGACGCCGAGGCGGCCCTCGCCGAGGTCCACGAGGTCGTAGTAGTCGCCGCAGACCTCGCGGGCGGGCTGCTCGGAGGCCGCCACCTCCACCCCCTCCAACTCGGGGAGGTGCTGGGGGAGGAGCCGCTGCTGCACCTCCCGGGCCAGGGCCAGCTCGCGGGCGAGCCGCTCGTGTTCGAGGGCCTCGGCGAAGAGGGCCGCGTGTGCAAACGCCAGCGCCGACTGCCCGGCGAACGCCCCCAGCGCCTCGACGTCCTCCGGCTCGAAGCCGTCCGTGACGGCGCGGGCGGCGAAGAGGGCGCCGTGGGTCTGCCCGCCGGCTACGAGCGGGAGCACGAGCAGGCTCCCGATGCGGTCACCCGGCCGGGTGCGGACGCGGTGGTCGGCCGCGGCCGTGCCCAGGACGAGCGGGCGGCGCGTCTGCGCCACGTCTGCCGTGAGGGCCGCCACGTCGGCCAGCCGCTCGGCGGCGGCAGGCGGCAGCCCCGAGGCGGCCACGGTGCGCGGGGCGAGCGAGCCCGTGCGCGGGTCGATCAGCGTCAGCCAGGCCACGTCGGCCGCCCCGGCCTCGACGGGGGCGCGGGCGACGGTCGAGGCGAGGGCGTCGCGGTCGAGCACCTGGCCGGTGAGCTCGGTCAGGGCGCGGAACGCCTTGACCTCGCTCGACCGCTGCTCGTAGGCGCCCGAGGTGGGCAGGTGGAAGAGCAGCGAGAGCAGCGTCGTGCTCGCGTAGAGGATGCCGAAGGCGAGCGTGAACGCGACGAACTCACTGAACGAGCGGCTGAAGAGGGTGGCCAGGGCGATTCGCCCCCCGTCGGCCTCGGCGGCGGCGAAGCCGCTCTCCCGAAAGACCAGGACCAGGATGAACACCCCGATCAGGCCCGCGGCGATTCCCATCGTCGCCAGTTTCCGGCGGAACGGGAGCGGGACGATCCACGAGGCCCGGAAGGCGGCGTAGAGCATGGGCACCACGGCCAGCGCGGTCAGCACGGCGCTGAGCGTGCCGGGCGGCTCGTCCGGGAGCGTCGTGGCGAAGCTCAGCGCCGCCGCCGTGATGAGGAGGATCAAGGCCTGCCAGATGCGGCCCGTCCGCTCGGTGCGGCGGAAGAGGACGAGGGGGCGGACCGTGTGCCACAGGGCTGCTGCGAAGAGCCCTTCGAGCAGGGCCGCCACCGCCGCCGCCGAGGCCGACGCGAGGTCGGCGGGGAGTGCCGTGGTGAGGTCGAGGGCCACGGGGCCGAAGAGGGGGCGCAGGCCGGCATAGGCCAGAATCAGGCCGAGGCCGAGCAGGAACAGCGTCCAGAGCCCCCGCACCGGGTCGGCCGTGACGCGGCGGAAGATCGGCTCCAGGGCGGCGTAGAGCAGCCCGCCCAGGCCGACGGCCGCCACGTTGAGCACCCCGCGCGTGGTCAGGCTGAGCGGCGCCTTGATGACGGAGAACCCGCCCAGCGCCAGCAGCAGCGCCGCGAACAGGCCGGACGCGGACGCCCACAGCAGGAGGCGCCGCGTCCGCCCGCCGGGGAGGGTGGAACGCAGCCGGTTGAAGGGAAGGGGGAGGGAGGGCACGGGTGGAAGCCAGCCGGGAAGAGGCGCGGGCCGGCGCGGCGGGGCCGCCTGGCCGAGCAGGGGGCATATCGCAGGTCGCCCCGTGCGGGTTGCACCAACCCCGCAAAGGCGCCCGCGCCCGGTCGTCCCAATATAGACGAGGGGGAATCCGGTCCGGTCGGGCAACCTCGGTGGAATCGTCTCGTAGAGAGGCCGTTTCGTCCATCCCTTCCGGTTCGGCTTCCGCCCGTGCGTCGCTTCCTTTCGCGGTTCCTCCTGCTCGTGCTTCTCGGTGTGGCGGTGTACGCCGTCGTCCGCACCCTCGATGGGCCGGAGGACCCCGCCGCCGTGTTCGCCATGACCTCGCTGGAGGTGCGGGAGGACCGGCACGCCGCCTTCGAGGTGGAGCGCCCCGTCCGGCTGGCCGTCCACGCCGTCGGCTCCGTCGAGACCGACTCGGCGATGGCGGCGACGGCGTGGATCGTCCGCCGCAGCGACGGCACGCTCATCTGGCGGATGGACCCGAACACGCACGCTCCCACGCGCGGCACGCTCGCAACGGCCAACGACACGCTCGTCTTCGAGCCGGGCGTCTACGACGCCTACTTCGCCGCCTACGGCGACCCCGACCTGCTCATCGATCCCGGGGCGCGCTCCTTCTGGGAGCGCCTCTTCGGCGGCGACGGCCGCCTCTGGCGCGGCGACGAGGACCGCTGGCGCTTCCGGATTCGCTTCACCGACGAGGCCGACCTCGGCAGGGCCGTCCGGCTCGACGGCGACGAGGCGGATCCGGCCGACGCCCTCGCCCGCACGCCGGGGCTGATCTGGGCCAGCGGCCCCGTGCGCAACCGTGCCTCGGCGGAGCACCTCTTCGAGGTCACCGCCCCGGCGCGCGTTCGGGTCCGTTCCGCCGGTGAGGTCGCCGGCGGGGCGGTCCGTGACGGTGGGGCGATCCTACCGATGACGGGGCAGGACACCATCTGGGCGATGACGACGCGGGCCGGCTGGGCCGGGGGCGCCGGCCGCAACCGGCACGTAGACACGACGCTGACCCTGCAGCCGGGCCTCTACCGCGCGCGCTACACGTCCGACGACGACCACGCCTACCGGGCCTGGAGGGGGAACCCGCCCTACGTCCCCGAAGCCTGGGGCCTCATGCTCCTCGCCGCCGACTCCGCCAGTGCCGGGCGCGTCATCGCGCTCGACCCGTGGCAGCGGCTCCCTCGCATCGCTTCGTTTACGTGCGTGGCCACCAGCGCCCTCCGCGAGGACACCTTTACCCTCTCCGATACCACCGACGTGCTGCTCCTGGCGATGGGCGAGATCGTCGGCAGCACCGCCTACGACTACGCCATCCTCCTCCGCGAGGCGAGCGGCATGCGCACCGAGGTCTGGACGATGGGGCGCGACAACACGGAGCCGGCCGGCGGGGCTTCCAAAAACCGCCGCGCCGAGGTCGCCCTCCAACTGGCGCCCGGCACCTACACGCTCTCGTACCGCACGGACGACTCCCACGATTGCTCCGATTTCAACGCCGATCCGCCGCCGGACCCCGAGCACTGGGGCGCCACGCTCTTCGCGCTCGACCTGAACTTCGACCCCGCGCAGATCGAGCACACCATCCGGGAGCGCCGCACCGACGAGGCCGAGGGCATCCGGCAGGAAACCCTCCTCGTCCAGCTCACCCGCCTCGGCAACAACGCCGACGTGAGCGCAGCCTTCACCCTCGCCGACGGCGCCGAGGTGCGCATCTACGCCGTCGGCGAGATCCTTCCCAGCGGGCGCTACGACTACGCCTGGATCACGCCCGAGGAGGCCCGCACGGACACGACGTGGGTCATGACCCGCGAGAACACCGAATGGGCCGGCGGCTCGAAGAAGAACCGCGCGTTCAACGAAACGATCTACCTGCCCGCTGGAACGTACGTCGTGCGGTACCGCACCAACGGCACGCACGCGTACGACAGCTGGGACCAGCCGGCGCCGAACGACCCGGAGGCGTGGGGCGTGACGCTCTGGCGCCAGGATGACTGACGGCGTCCGGACGGGGTAGCTTGGGCGCCCACCCGCCCCGCCTCGCCGTGACCGTCGCCCTCACCGTCCGCCTCCCGGACGACTACCACGAACTGCTCATCGCCGAACTGGCCGACCTCGGCTTCGACGCCTTTGAGCGCGAGGAGGGCGCGGTCGTCGCCTACGGACCCGTCGCCGTGTGGACCGGCGTCGCCCGCGAGGCCGTGGCCGACTGGCTGCGGGCGCGGGGCCTCGACGAAGCCGTCGAGGAGGAGGCGATCCCGGCGACGAACTGGAACGCCCGGTGGGAGGCCACCATCGAGCCGATTCCCGTCGGCCGCTTCGTCGTGGCACCGACGTGGGCACCGATCCCCGGGGCGTACGCGGACCGCGTCCCGCTCCGGATCGACCCGAAGATGAGCTTTGGGACGGGCTACCACGAGAGCACGCGGCTGGCGCTCCGCTTCACGCCCGGTCTCGTTCGAAGCCGCGCGCGCGTCCTCGACGCCGGCACCGGCACCGGCATCCTCGCCATCGCCGCACTCCGCCTCGGCGCCGCCGAGGCCGTCGCCTTCGACATCGATCCGTGGGCAGTCGAGAACGCGACGGAGAACGCGGCGCTGAACGGGGTGGCGGACCGGATCGAGTTGCGGGAGGGCGGCCTCGAGGTCGTGCCCGAAGCCGGCTTCGACCTCGCCTTCGCCAATATCAACCGGAACGTGCTGGAGGCGATGCTGCCCGACCTCGCCGCGAAGCTGGCGGCGGGCGGGCGCCTCGTTCTCGCGGGGCTCCTCCGGACGGATCGCGACGGGATGCTCGCCGCCGTCGAGGCGGCCGGGCTGGCCCTCTACGACGAGGCCACGGAGAACGAATGGTGGGCCTGCGTGGTCGAGAAGGGATGAGGGTTGCCGCCATCGACGTCGGGACGAACACCGTCCTCTGCCTCGTGGCCGACGTGGCTCCCACCGGCAGGCTGACCGTCCTGGCCGACGAGGAGCGCTTCGCCCGCCTCGGGGCGGGTGTGGACGCGACGGGGCGGCTCTCGGTGGCGGCGATGGACCGCGTGCTCGACCGGCTGACGGCGTCGAAGGCCACGGCCGAGCGGTTCGGCGCTGAACTCATCGTGATCGGCGCCACGAGCGCTTCGCGGGACGCGGAGAACGTGGACGTGCTCATCGAGCGGGTCCGGCGTGAGCTGGGGCTCGACTACCGCGTTCGCTCCGGCGAGGACGAGGCCCTGCTCGCCTTCCGAGGTACCCTGGCGATGGTGCCGGGCGTGGAGGCCGCCTGCGTGCTCGACGTCGGCGGCGGCTCGACGGAGGTCGTCGTCGGGAGAGCGGGGGAGGCGCCGGCGTTCCGCCTCAGCCTCGGCGTGGGGAGCGTGCGGCTCACCGAGCGGTGCTTCGCCGCGCTGCCGCCGTCGGCCGCTGGCATCGCCGAAGCGGAGGCGCTGGTGGACGCGGCGCTGGCGGCCGTGCCGGAGCCCGTGCTGCGCGGCCTGCCGCTGGTGGAGGGCGGCGGCACGGCGCGCGTGCTGACCCGGCTGGCGGAGATCGGGGGCGAGGCGCCCACTGTGCCCGCCTCGGTCGTTCGGTCGTGGCGAGATCGCCTCCTCGCGCTTTCCCCGCCCGCCGTCCGCGCCCTCGCCCCCGACGTGCTCACCGGCCGCGAGGACGTGACGGGCACCGCGGCCCTGATCCTCGACGTGGTGATGCGTCGGTTCGGATTCGACGCGTTCGTTGCCAGTCCGGGCGGCTTCCGGCACGGGCTGGCGCTCGAAGCCGCCGGGGGCGGGTAGGGCCGCCTTCATCGCATCCTCCCCGGACCCCTCGGAACACGCCTCCTCACCTTCCGTCCATCGCCTACCGTTCACCTGCACCGACCATGCCGATCACCCGCGACGCCGTCCTCGCCGCCCTCGCGACCGTCGAGGAGCCCGACCTCAAGCGCGACCTCGTCTCGCTCAACATGATCCGCGACCTGGAGATCGAGGGCGCGCGCGTCGCGTTCACGGTCGTCCTCACCACCCCGGCGTGTCCGCTGAAGGACCTCATCCGCACGCGCTGCGAGACGGCCATCCACCGCGACGTGGACCCCGAGGCCGAGGTGGTGGTGCACATGGAGGCGAACGTGACGGGGCCGGGGCGGACGCCCGGCGCGCCCGGCCCGGCCGAGGGCGCACGCGGCGTCAAGAACTTCATCGCCGTGGCGAGTGGGAAGGGCGGCGTCGGCAAGAGCACCGTCGCGGCGAACCTCGCCGTGGCGCTGGCGCGGGAAGGCGCGCGGGTCGGCCTGGTGGACACGGACATCTACGGGCCGAGCGTGCCGACGATGTTCGGCATCGAGAAGGGCGTCAAGCCGCGCGTCAACGACGAGCGCAAGATCGTCCCGCTGGAGGCGCACGGCATCAAGCTTCTCTCGATGGGCTTCCTCGTGGACGAGGCCCACGCGGTCGTATGGCGCGGCCCGATGGTCTCCTCCGCCGTCCGTCAGTTCCTGGGCGACGCCGACTGGGGCGAGCTCGACTACCTCGTCCTCGACCTCCCACCGGGCACGGGGGACATCCAGCTCACGCTCGTCCAGACCGTCCCCCTCACCGGCGCCGTCATCGTCTCGACGCCGCAGGAGGTCGCCCTCGCCGATGCCCGCAAGGGCATCGCGATGTTCCGCAAGGTCAACGTGCCCGTCCTCGGCCTCGTCGAGAACATGGCCTACTTCGTTCCGCCCGACCTGCCCGACCGGAAGTACTACCTCTTCGGCGAGGGCGGTGCGAAGAACCTCGCGGCGGCGATGGAGGTGCCGCTCCTGGGCGAGATCCCGCTGGAGCAGGCGCTCCGCGAGAGCGGCGACCTCGGCACGCCGCTCGTCCTCCGCGAGCCCGAGAGCGCCTCGGCGAAGGCCCTCGTGGCGATGGCCGAGCGGACGGCCCAGCAGGTCGCCATCCGCAACGCCGAGGCGGCGCCGACGCAGCCGGTCGAGATCCTGTATCGGTAGCGAGACGGGCTGTCTCCGATAGCAGGCAGCCGCTTCGCACGAAAAGGCCACGGCGGTCCGATTGCGGGCGGATCGGCGGCGGGCCTACTTTTTGCCGAGGTCTGGGTATTCTTCCCGGTGGTCCGCCGCTCCATGCCACTCGCTACGCACACCCGTATTCCTTCGCGCCCGTGGCCGACGCTGTGTCTGCTCGCCGGTTTGCTCTGCACCGCTTCGCTGCCCGCCGCGCAGGTCGACCTGGAGCCCCCGGATGCCCTCACGGCCGGCGACGTCATCGGCGAGGTCGTGACGGCACTGCAGGAGGGCGACTCCGATGCGTTGCTCCACCGTGCCACGCGCCGCGTCGAGATCGTGCTGCTGGGGCAGAGCGCGCGCTACAGCCGCGGTCAGGCCGCGCTCGTGCTGGCCGATTTCTTCCGCCGCCACCCCGCGCGCCGCGTGCATCTCGCCGAGCGCGCGGTGGCCGACGAGGGCCGGGCGGCCCTGGGACGGTACTGGCCGGACGACGGCGCCGGCCCCTTCTCCCTCTACGTCGGCTTCCGCACCGACGGCGCCGACGCGTGGCAGCTCGACGTGATCCGCATCGAGCGGGCGATGTTCCAGCACACCGGCACCCGGTAGAGCGGCCCCGAGCCGGGTGCTAGCTTAGCGGCGTCCCTCCGGCTCTCGCTCTCCGTGCTCAACGCGCGCCTCGTCCGTCGCTTCTTTGCCGTCGCTGCGCTGCTGGCGCTGACGGTCCCGGTGACGATGGGGATCGAGGCGTGGAGGGTCCACCGCCTCCGGGCCGACCTCGACGCCCGCGCCGAGGCGGCCACCGCCGAGACGCGCGAGGCCGTGCAGGAGCGCACGACGGCGCTCCTCACGGCGATGCTGGCAGACGCCGAGCGCCTCGCCACCGATCCACTCGTGCAGCAGGCGCTGGCCGATTCGCTGGCCCCGGCCCCCACGCGCGACGAAGCCCTGCTGCGCCGCTTCGAGGCGGTGGGGAGCGCACCCCGGATGGCCGCTGAGGCGTACCGGAGCGACGGTGCGCTCGTGGCCTGGGGCGGCTTTTCGGCCCCGTTCGGTCCGGCGGCGCGGCGCGGCCTGCCCGACACCCTCCGCACCGGCATCGTCCTGGACGGCACCGAGCGCCGCATCGTCGTGGCGTGGTGGCCGGTACGCGCGGGCAGCCGGCAGGTGGGGGCCGTCCGGGTGATGCGGGAGGTGCAGGTGTCCGTCCCCGTCCGCAACCGCTACCTCCAGGACTACGACCTCGCCGACGGCTGGCGGGTGGACCTCGACCTCCCGTTCTCGGTCGCCTTCACCGGGCGCCGCCGGGCGTTCGCGGGCGACGCCGCCCCGCTGTGGGGGCCCGGCGGTTCGCGCCTCGGGTGGGTGCAGGTGCCGACGCCGAGCGAGGCCTTCCTCGTGGGCCGTTTGCGCGGGGCGTTTCGGGACGTGACGGCGTTCTGGCTCGTGCTCCTTGCGGGGTGGTTGCTGGCGGGGCTCTGGCTCGTCGTCGAGCGAAGCATGCAGCGGGCGTTGCGGCGGGGCACGGCCGGCGCGTGGTGGGCAGCGGGCGCCGTCTTCACGGCATGGGCCCTCGGCTGGTGGGCCACGCGCTTCGGCTTCCTCACGACCGACGTGCCCACGCGGTGGATCCGCCGGGGCGGCTTCGCCTCCGCGCTCTTCGACCCCACCTACCTCGCGTCGGACGTAGGGGGGGGACTCCTCCGCTCGGCGGGGGACCTCGTCATTACGGCCGGGTTTGCCGGATTCTTCGCCGTGGCCCTGCTGCGGTTCGCGTTGCTCCGGTCGGCCTCGGCGATGACGCGGCGGCCGGAGCCCGTCCGCCCCCTCCGGTCGGCGCTCCTGCTCCTGGGCACGGCGGTCCTCTCGGCGGTCGTCGTGGCGGCCCTCACCGTGGGGGTCCGCCGGGCCGTCCTCGACGCGACGCTCGGGTACTTCAACCGCTCCGGCCCGGTGCCCGAGCCGCTGACGCTCCTCGTCCTGGCAGCCCTCCTCGCTGCCGGGTTCGCCGCGACGGGCTGCGTCGCAGCGCTGATCATGCTGGTCCGCGTCGCGCTGGGGCGTCGCCAGCGGAGCGGACCGCGCGTGTGGGCGGCGGCGCTGGGGCTGCTGGCGGCGGCGTTCGTCGCCACCTACGTCGTGACGCCGCTGAGCGACGTGCCGCCGTGGTCGGCCGCGCTGCTCTACCTCGCCGCCGCCGGGGCCGGGGCCTACTTCCTGCTCGGCCGGCGCGACCGCTGGGCGTGGCCGCTCACGTTCCGGGGGATGCTCGTGTGCGTGCTCGTCCTCGTGCCGTGCACCTACCTCCTCATGCTTCGCGCCGCGCGGGAGCGCCGGGACGCGCTGATGGTGGAGGCGGCCGAAGACTTCGCCGGCGGGCAGGACCGCCGTGCCGTTTTCGCCATCGAGCAGGTGCTCGCCGGTGCCCGCAGCGACGAGCTCCGCCCGGCCCTCCTCGCCGCCGTCGAGGCCGACCGCCTCGGCCGGGCCGTCGCGCTGGACACCGCCGCCATCGGCGAGCCCACGGCGCAGGACTCCCTCCAGGCCACGCTCGACGGCCTCGTCAGCGACCTCGTCTCGGGCTCGCTCCTGGCCGCGCTCTCGGACTACACCGTCGAGCTTGCTCTGCTCACGCCCGAGGGCGACACCCTCGCCGCCTACACCGACACCCTGCCCGCCGACGAGCGCGGCCCGCGCAACCCGCGCGCGCGGAAAGACGACCCCCTTGCCTTCGAACGCCTTCGCCAGCGGTACGAGGCGCGCACGGGGGCGGGCTTTACGGTCAACCGCGCTCCCATCGAGCGGCGGCGCGGCGTCTACCGGTACGCCGGCCTCGGGCCCGTCGAGGCCGACGACGACGACGCACCGCCGGCCGTCTGGGTCTACGCCCGCGCCACGCCGCGCCTCCAGCGCTACGTCACCGAGACGCCGTTCCCGCTCGTGCTCGTCCCCGCCGGGCTCTTCGGCGAGGTGGACGAGGGGTTCTCGTATGCCGAGTACGACGCCGGCGTGTTCGTCCGCGGCCGGGGCGAGACGGGCGGCCCGTTTCGCCTCCCGCCCGAGGTGCGCGAGCGGCTGGCTCGCACGGCCGACGCCGTGTGGGTGCGCGAGGTCGTCGAGGGGGCGCGGTACCGGACGTACTACCGGCGCCTCCCCGCCGAGAAGGGCGAGCGCCTCGACGCCGTGGCCGTCCGCGTCCCGGCCGTGGCCTACTACGACCACCTCTTCTACCTCCTCCGCATGACGGTGGCCGGCCTCCTGCTCGGGTCCGTGATCTACCTGGCCGGCGTGCCCGTGCGGCGCCGCGCCGGCCTCCTGCCCGCGCCGAAGAGCCGGTTCCGCGACAAAGTGCTCACGCGATTCCTCATCGTCGGCATCGCCAGCGTGGGGTTGACGGGGGTGATCGGGCGGCAGGTGGTCGTGGAGCAGAACCGCCAATCCGTGCGGGACCTGCTCCAGCGGCGGCTCCATCTCGCCGAGGCGCAGGTGACCGCCGAGGCCGGGCCGGGCGTTCCCGTGGCTGCCTCCATCGAGCGGGCGCGGGCCGACCATGCCGCTGCCCAGCTGGCCGTGGACGTGCACGTCTTCCTCGGGCCGCGTCTGGTTTCGACGAGCCGTCCGCAGCTCGTCCGCCAGCGGCTCATCGACGGCCGCCTCCCGGCGGAGGTCTACCGTGCGCTCATGGTCGAAGGCCGCCGCTACGCCTTCACCCGCGAACGGATCGGTTCGTTCACCTACACGACCGGCTACAAGGCCATCGGCGACGAGCACGGGCGCACCGTCGGTGTCGTGGCCGTGCCGACGCTGCCGGAGCAGGCGGCCATCGAGGCCGAGCAGGCGCGGATGATCGCCTACCTCTTCGGCGCGCTGCTGGCGCTGCTCATCGGCATCTTCGTGACGACGGCGCTGCTGGCAAGCCAGCTCACGCGGCCCTTCCGGAGCCTCCGCGCCGGGCTCCAGGCCGTCGGCGCCGGGCGGATGGAGGAGCCGCTCCCCGTCGAGAGCCGCGACGAGATGGGCGAACTCGTCGAGACGTTCAACCGGATGCAGGCGCAGGTCGTCGAGAGCCGCCGCCAGCTCGCCCAGCAGGAGCGCGAGCTGGCCTGGCGCGAGATGGCCCGCCAGGTGGCCCACGAGATCAAGAACCCGCTCACCCCGATGAAGCTCTCCGTGCAGCACCTCCGCCGCGCCTACCGCGCGCCCGGCGACGGCGCCACGGCCGAGGAGCGGCGCTTCGCCGGGCTGCTCGACCGGATCACGACCACGCTCATCGAGCAGATCGACGCCCTCGACCGCATCGCCGGGGAGTTCTCGACGTTCGCGCGGCTGCCCAAACGGAACCCCGAGCGGCTCGACCTTGGGGAGGTCGTCCGCGAGGCCGGCGTCCTGTTCGAGGACGAGGCCCGCGCCGAGGGGCCGCTCACCGTGGACGTCCGCCTCGACCTCGCCGACGCCCCGCTGCCCGTCGAGGCCGACCACGAGGAGCTCCGCCGCGCGTTCATCAATCTGTTCAAGAACGCGCTCCAGGCCCTGCCCGACGACGCCGAGGGCGGCCGGCCCCGCCGCATCACCGCGCGGACGTGGCGCGGCGTAGACGGCCACGCCTACGCCGAGGTCGAAGACACCGGCACGGGCATCCCGCCCGCCGTGCGGCCCAGGATCTTCCAGCCCAACTTCTCGACCAAGAACAGCGGGATGGGCCTCGGCCTCGCCATCGTGCAGAAGGCCGTCGAGGCCAGCGGCGGGCACATCGACTTCGAGACCGAGGAGGGGGTGGGCACCACGTTCACGCTGCGCTTCCCGCTCGCCGACGAGGGCTGACCCGCCCGAAGCGGCTGGAGATCTTCACCGTGCTGATGCAGCTCGCCCCGACCTTCTGGCGGCGGTGAGCCCGCCCGCCCCTTGCATCTTCAACCGCGCCCGTGCGTAGGTTGCCCGCAGACGCACCCGGTATCTCCATGGTGGCCTCCTTCCGCTTCCTCCTGGCCTTCGTGCTCGCCCTCCCGCTCGCCGGGGCGGCGCAGGACGGCGGGGCGCGCCTGGCCCTGCCCGACCTCGGCGACGGGCCGGTCTACCGCGTCCCCATCGAGGGCATGATCGACAACGCCCTCGCTCGCTACGTGGGCCGCGCCCTCGCCGACGCCGAGGCCGGCGGGGCTTCGGTCGTCGTCTTCCACGTCAACACCTTCGGGGGGCTCGTGGATGCGGCCGACCAGATCCGCACGACGATCCTTGACGCGCCGATGCCGACCGTCGCCTACGTGGACAAGAACGCGGCGAGTGCGGGCGCGCTCATCTCCTACGCCGCCGACCGCATCGTGATGGCCCCCGGCGGCTCCATCGGCGCGGCGACGGCCGTAGACGCGACGGGCACCTACGCCAGCGAGAAGGTGCAGAGCTACATGCGCAGCCTCATGCGCGCCACCGCCGAGGCCAACGGCCGCGACCCCCGTATTGCCGAGGCGATGGTGGACGAGAAGCTGGCCATCCCGGGTGTGGTCGAGGCCGGTCAACTCCTCTCGCTCTCGCCCTCCGAGGCCGTCCGCCTCGGCGTCGCCGACGGCGTGGCGCCGACGATGGACGCGCTCCTGGCCGACCTCGGCGCGGCCGACCGGACGCTCGTGGCGCACCACGCCTCGGCCGCCGAGCGCGTGCTCCGCTTCCTCGGCTCGCCCGTCGTCGCGTCCATCCTCATGCTGATGATGATGGGCGGGCTCTACTTCGAGCTGCAGACGCCGGGCGTCGGCTTCCCGGGGATCATGGCGTTCCTCGGCGCGGCGCTGTTCTTCGCGCCGCATTACATGCTCGGACTCGTCCAGAGCTGGGAGATCCTGCTGTTCCTGGTGGGCGTCGGGCTGCTCGCTTTCGAGATCTTCGTCACGCCGGGGTTCGGCGTGGCGGGCGTGGCAGGGCTGCTGTGCATCATCGGTGCGCTCTTCGCGGCCCTCCTCCCCAACGTCGGCCTCGACTTCCCCTCGGGCCTTCAGCTCGCTCGTGCGGCGATGACGCTGGGGACCACGTTCGTGCTCCTGATCGCGCTGGCCGTCTCACTCGGGCGCTTCCTCCCGCAGTCGGAGCGGTTCAACCGGCTCGTGCTCGCGCCGGACCTTTCCAGCGCCGCCGGCTACACCGCGGCCGACACCGACGAGACGTTGCTGGGCCGGGCGGGCACGGCGCTCACGCCGCTCCGCCCGTCCGGCACGGCCGAGATCGCCGGCCGCCGCGTGGACGTGGTGGCCGAGGGCACGTTCATCCCGGCCGGCACGGCGGTCGAGGTCATCCGCGTGCGCGGCAGCCGCGTCGAGGTCCGTGCCGTGTCCGAGCCCACCGTCGCCTGAGGCCGTGTCGCTGCTGATCCCCATCGCCCTCATCGTGATCGGCCTGGCGCTGATCGTGGCCGAGGTGTACCTCGTGCCCGGCCTCAACGTGGTCGGCGTCATCGGCGTGCTGGCGGCGGGCGTGGGCGTGGTCTACGCCTTCGTGGACCTCGGGCCGCTGGGCGGGCTCCTCTCGCTCGTCGGGGCCGTCGCGGGCGGCGCGCTCGTGTTCACCTACCTCTGGCGCTCGGGCGCGTGGGACCGCTTCGTGCTCGCCGACGACCTTCGCCGCGACCCGCTGGCCGATTCGGCCGAGCAGGAGACGCGCGCCCGGCTCATCGGCCGCTCGGGGACGGCACTGACGCCGCTGCGCCCGACGGGCGTGGTCGAGATCGACGGCGAGCGGGTGGAGGTGGTGACCGAGGGGGCGTTCGTCTCCGCCGGCAGCCGCGTCCGCGTCGTGGCGATGGACCGCCGCCGCTACTTCGTCCGCCTCGCCGACGAGGTGGAGCAGGTGGGAGACCGGGGTGGCTGAGCCAGGCCGTGCGTAGCTTGGGGCGACCCGCTCGTCTCGCCCCGCCTCCGATGCGCCGCTCCGTCCTGCTGCCGTTCGTCCTCTGCCTCCTTCTGTCTGCCTGCGCGGGCGAACCCGACCTCGGCCCGCCCGAGGGCTGGACCGGCGAGGGCGCCGATCGCTGGTGGATGGAAGGAACCGACACCGCGACCGCCTTCCGCGACCTGGAGACGCTCGAAGCGATGGGCGTGACGGTCTACGAGGACGTGGACCTCGGCGCGAGCGTCCAGAACCGGATGATCGAGCTGTACCGGACGAACCCGGCGCTCGTGGATTCGCTCTTCGCCGTCCACGGCCTGCCGGTGGTCCGGGAAGGCGCGGCCGACGCAGGGGACCGCACGGCGCGGCGCGAGCAGATGGTCACGGCCATCAACCGCGAACTCGCCCGGTACTACCGCCAGCCGCTCGTCAAGACGCAGGCCCAGACCGTCTACCCCGACAGCCTCCGCGAGGCCGGCGTCGGCGGGCAGGTCGTCCTTCAGGTCTACGTGGACGACCAGGGCGCCCCGCTCGCCGTCGAGAAGGTCGAGGGGGCCCACCCCACGCTCGATGCACTCACGATGCAGATGGCCACGCAGACGCGATGGACGCGCCCGTGGGTCATCACCGATGGGCAGGAGCGCTACGTTCCGGGCTGGACGCGCCTCAAGCTCACCTACTAGCGTGCCCGCCCGGACGGCCTGGGGCGCGGCGACGCTCGCCGTCGTCGCCCTCGCCCTTTATCTCTACGGCGGCATCGACTACCTCGGCGAGTACGCCGGGGCGGACCTGCGGCACTACCGGGCGATGGCCGAGGCGGCGCCCGGCCTGGCCGACGACCGCCCCCGGCCCTTCGCCTACCGCATCGGGGCGCCGTGGCTGGCGGGCGTGACGCCGCTGCCCGACCCGCTCGCCTTCCGGCTGTGGACCGTCCTGGCCTCGCTCACGCTCGCCGGCGCGCTCTACGCCTACCTCCTCCGGCTCGTCCGCCCCCGCACGGCCGCCCTCACGACGGTCCTCTTCGCGCTCAACCCGTACCTCTTCGGGTTCAACGCCTTCGACTACTTCCAGCTCGGCGACGTGCTCGCCCATCTCGTCGTGCTCGGCAGCTTCTGGTTGCTGGAGGAGCGGAGATGGGCGGCGCTGGCGCTCGTGCTCGGCCTCGGCGTGTGCGTCCGCGAGGCCGCCGTGCTCGTCGTGCCGGTGGCGTTCGTGTGGGCGGCGCAGCAGGGGGCCCTCCGGCGCGACGGCCCGGCGCTGGCCGGCATCGCGGTGCTCGCGGTCGGGGCGTTCGTCGGCCTCCGGCTCGTGGTGGAGGCCCGCGGTGGCTACGGGCTCGTCGAGGCGCTGCTCGAGGAGGGCCGCAAGGCTTCCCGGCCGGCGACGTGGTTTCGGCTCCTCGTCAACGCCTGGGCGCCGCTGAGCCTGCTTCCGCTCGTGTTCCTCGGGACGGCCCGCGACTTCCTCCGCGAACGGCTCCACCTCGTCGCGCTGTTCGGGTGCGTGCTCGTGAGCGCCTTCTTCGGGCACGACCAGGAGCGGCTGATGCAGCCGGCGTTCGCCGCCGTGTACCCGCTGATGGCCGTGCTGATCGACCGACACCTGCGGACGCTCTGGGTGGAGGGGGTGCTGCTGGGCGCGGGCGTGCTGACGAGCCTCCACCACGTCACCGCCCGGTTCCCGCTGCCGGATCGTACGACGACGGCCGCGCTGCACCTCGCGGCCCTCGCCCTCGTGACGCTGGCGGCGCTGGCCGTGCGGATGGGTGAGGGGAGGGCGGGCGCCCTAGAGGCAGGCTAGGGGACGAACGGAGGCGGCGCGCTCAGCCAGCCGGCGTCCAGCACGCCCCAGAGACCGGCCCCGATGGCCTCGGCGGTGTCGTGGCGGAGCGGGCCCTTCGGCTTCGCCGCCCCGCTCCACGCAATGACGGCCCGCGCGAGCCCGTCGGCTGCCTCTTTGGCCCGGGCGCCGCTGCGCTGCTCGCGGGCGAGCAGGAGGGTTCGTCGCCACGTGGGTGCGTCCACCACCCGAACGGTCAGCCCGTGGCGCTCGGCCTCCTGCTGCCACACCAGCGCCAGGTCGCCGCCTCCTTCGAGGACGAGCCGCTCCAGCGAGGCGTGCTCGTTCAGCAGCGACGCCGCGCCGCGTCTCAGCCGGGCGCGGGCGCCGAAGTTCTGCGAGCGGTACGCGAGCAGCCGCCCGTGGCGGCCGTAGAAGGCGAGGCCGGTGCGGAGCCCGAGGTCGACGGCGAGCAGCGCGGCGCCGGTCACACCGAGACCTTCTCCTCCGGCGTGTAGGGGCGGTCGGCGCCGGCCACGAGGTCGGCCTCGCGGTCACGGCGGACGTGGAGGCCGGGCAACGTGCTCCGGTCCCACAGCCGCTTCATCGCGCGAATCTGGGCGGCGATGCCGGCGAGGTTCTTCGCTTTCACGAGGTCGCGGATGGCGCGCATCTCGCGGCGGCTGCTCGTGTTCGCCATCGAGGTGCCACGGTTGAAGACGAGCGAGAGGAGCGCGCCCTGCGCGTCGGGAGGGAGTTTCTCGACGCCCTCGTAGACGCGGCGGGTGTCCTTGGCGAAGCGGGGCAGGGTGGAGGTGTAAAAGACCTGCTTGGCCTCCGGGAGCGGGACGACGACGTGGCGCACCTTCGAGAGGGCGCGCTTGGCGGCCTCACCCTTGAGGCCCTGCACGCTCAGGAGCGCGTCCACGGCCGTATCGGGAAGGCGCCCCCGCCAGTCGCGCTCGAGCTGCGTGGCGGAGGTGTGGCCGAGGTCGTACCCGATGCCGATGGTGACGCCGCTGGCGGCGCCGGGCCAGATGGGGCTCTGGAGGTGGCGCCGGTAGTACGCCTCCGACGAGATCTCGAACCCGACGAGGGCTTCGAGCGCGTCGCGGGAGACGACGAGGCTGGCCTCGGGGGCCGGCGTCTCGCCGCCCGAAGGCGCCTCGGCGGCGTCGAGGAGGGCCTCGATGCGCGAGAGCGTGACGGGGCCGATGATGCCGTCGGGTGCCACGCCGAGGCGGCGCTGGATGGCTTTGATGCGGTCGAGGACGGAGGGCATGGCGGGAGAGAGGCTGGGGGCGATCCACGATAGACACGAGACCGGTGCCGTTCGTAACCCGTCCGCCGAAATTCGCTACCCCAGCAGCACGCCCGCGATGGTGGCCGTCATGAGGTTGGCGAGCGTCCCGGCCAGCACGGCGCGGAGGCCGAGGCTGGCAATCTCGCCCGTCCGCTCCGGGGCCAGCGGCCCGATGCCGCCGATCTGGATGCCGATGGAGGAGAGGTTGGCGAACCCGCACAGCGCAAACGTCGCCATCACGATGGTCTTGGGCTGGAGCCCGCCCGCGCCGATGGCGTCGGCCAGCTGCGTGTAGGCGACGAACTCGTTGGCGATGATCTTCGTGCCGAGCAGCGAGCCGAACGTCGTCACGTCCGCTGCGGGCACGCCGATGAGCCAGCCGGCGGGAGCGAGGACGACGCCGAGGATGCGCTCCAGGCTCGTCGTGTAGCCGAAGAAGCCCGCGCCCCAGTCGAGGATGCCGTTGAGGATGGCGATGAGGGCGAGGAAGGCGATGAGCATCGCGCCGATGTTGAGCGCGAGGTGGAGGCCGTCGGCCGCGCCGCTGGCGGCGGCGTCGATGACGTTCTTGGGGCCGGGGTCCGCGAGGGCCTCCTCGACGGCCTCGTGGGCTTCGTCGCTGGCGGTGGAGGGGAGCGTGGCCTCGCCCGCGTCCGTCACCACCCGCGCGTTCCGCGCGTTCCGCGCGTCCACCGACTGCGTCTCGGGGATCAGGATTTTGGCCAGGACGAGCGCGGCCGGCGCCGCCATCACGCTCGCGCCGAGGAGCTGCTCGGCGAAGAGCTGTTGCCCGACCTCCACGGCCACGCCCGCCGCCGCCGCGTACCGCTCGCCGAGGAACGCCACGTAGGAGGCCAGCACGCCGCCCGCGATGGTTGCCATCCCGCCCGTCATCACGGCGAGGAGCTCGCTGCGGCTGAGGTTCTTGATGTACGGCTTGATGACGAGCGGCGCCTCGGTCTGCCCCACGAAGATGTTGGCGCTGACCGAGAGCGACTCCGGCCCGCTCGTCCCGAGCGCGCGGCGGACGACGTAGGCCACGCCCTGTACGATCCGCTGCATGATGCCGAGGTAGTAGAGGATCGCCATGAGAGAGGCGAACACGATCACCGTCGGGAGCACCTGGGCGAAGAAGAAGAAGCCGAGGGAGCCCTCGGCGGCGGGCCCGAGGCCGAGGCTCCCGAAGAGGAACGTCGACCCCACCTCGACGGCGCTCAGGAAGGCGACGAACAGGCCGGCCACCCACGCGAAGGCCGCCTTGGGCCATCCGAGCGGTGCGAAGACGTCGGCCATCGCCTCGCCCTTGAGGATGACGACGGCGAAGACGAGCTGGAGCAGGAGCCCGGCCCCGACCGTCCGCCAGTTGACGCGGCGGCGGTGGCTGGAGAAGGCGAAGGCGAGGGCGACGATGCCGGCGAGGCCGAGCAGGCCGCGCAGGACGGAGGCGAGGTCCATCAACGAGGGGGTGGGTGAGCGCGAAGCCGCGAAGATACCCCGGGTGCAGAAACGTGGGAGGGGATGGGGAAAAGGGAGCGAGGAGGGCCGGGTGCCCTCCTCGCTCCCCACCGTGGCATCCTGAGCCAACGCCAAGGAACTGGTCTCGGGGGGCGGAAGCCCAGCGGGGCTAGAGCGGAGGTTCGTTGCACGGGCCCGCGCACCGGGGCTGAGGCGTAGGGCCACCCTGCAGGGTGGCCCTACTCAGGATGACGTGGCGGTGAGCGCGGCGGCACGGGGGCGGCGGCCACACCGGCTACGCTACAGCAGCCGGCCCCGGTCGAGGCAGCGCTCCAGCCAGGCGTGCTTCCGCTCCAACTCGCGGAGGCTGAGCGCGCCCTGCGGCTTGGCCAGCACCCGCTTGGCCCGGGCGTGGACCTCGCGCACGTCCACCGCCTGCCCCCGGGCCTGGAGCGCGAACGCCAGCTCCTTGGCGAGGTCGGCGCACCGGCGGCGGAGCGCGCGCTCCCTCTTCGCCACGTCCACGACCTGCGGGGCCTGCTCCTCGACCCGGGGCGGGGCCTGGTGGAAGGAGCGGCTGGAGCGGAGGTACCCCGGCATCTGCTCGAGCGAGTGGGTCCGGCGGTCGGCCTGGCGGACCTCGCGGAGCTCCCAGACCGAATGGGCATCGGGCGGGGCCCCGCCCGGCGGGGCCGCCTCGCGCTCGGCGGCCCGGCGCTTCGAAACGCCGAGACGCTCCTCCTCGGCGATGCGCCGGAGGGTGTGGACGACGTCGGAGTCGTCGGCGGCGTAGAGGTCGCAGCGGTTGTGGGCCTCGGGCCAGCCCGCGTAGTAGCGCATCCCCCGGAACACCTGCTGCATCGTCTTGGAGGGGGCGCGGACGAGGTCGGCCTTGACGATGACGGAGATCGGCTTGATGTCGGTGCCCTCGCCGATCATGTCCACCTGCACCATCACGTCCACGCGGCCGTCGCGGTAGGCCTCCAGGCGCTCCTCGCGCTCGATGGCGGGCACGTCCTGCCCGATCCGCGTGGCCGCGATGCCGGGGTAGCGGCGGTGGATGAAGTCGAGGATGGCCGCCGCGTGGCGGTTGCTCATCGCGATGACGAGGAGCTGGTGCTGGCGGAGGCGGCCCTGCGCTGCCGCGCCCGGCATCGCCCGCCGGAGCGCGGCGCGCTTCTCGGCGAAGCGCTCGAAGGCGGGGCCGAGGAGCGTCTCGAGGTAGACCTCGTGGAAGCGGAGCTTCTGCCGGGCGAGGTACACGTCCACGTCCTTCGCCGACTCGGCCTCCTCGCGGAGCGCCGAGAGCGTCATCGTCACCTCCTCGCCCGTGTCCTCGCGCATCATCCGGATGGCGTAGTCCACCACGTGGGCATCCACGCGCTTGAGGATGCGGCCCTCCTCGTGGGCGTCGCGCATCGAGACCTCGTGGAGGGCCTCGTAGTACTGGAAGCCCTCGGCGTCCTCGGTGAACGGCACGCCGAAGAGCGTCTTGTTGTCGCTGCGGACGGGCGTGCCGGAGAGGGCCACGCTGGCGGCGTGGGGGAACCGCTGGATGGCCTCGGCCCAGGTGCCGTCGCTCGCGAGGTGGTGGACCTCGTCGAAGACGAACAGCGCCCTGTTACGCCGGCAGTACTCGATGAGCGCCTCGTTGCCCCGTTCGCCGCTGGCGTACTGGTAGGTCGTGACGACGAGGTCCGTGTCGAGGTTCTTCAGGAAGACGCGGTCGGAGTCGGCCGTGCAGAACGAGAAGGGCGGCGCGCCGAGGCCGCGGAACACGTTCGCGAGCTCGACGGGGTCGGCGTACTGGTCGCGGAGGTTGCCGCGCGGGACGAACACGACGAGCCGGTCGGCCACGCCCATCGCGCGGGCCACGACGAACGCGGCCAGCGCCGTGATGGTCTTGCCGTAGCCGGGCACGAAGACGCCGAGGCCGGTGCGCTCGCCGCGCGCCAGCGCCTCGGCCCACCGTTCGAGGAAGACCTGCTGGCCGCGCCGGAAGCGGAAGCCGTCCTGGAGCCGGATGCCCGGCAGGGGCTCGGCCTCGGGGGTGGTTTCGACGGGTTCGGAGAAGGGCGACGGTGTACCGGGGGGGGACGACACCGGGGACGCTACGGGTTCGCTCGCACGGAGGGGGACGCCCGCCGCCGTTCGGGCGGCGGGGGGCGGAACATACCACACCCTCGGAGCCGCTGCGCGTGTCACACGGGACCGCGCGGACACGCGCGGCGTAGACGGGGCGAACTCGCTCTCTGCTTCTGTGCGCCCCGCCTTTCTCCTCCTGACCTTCGCGTTTTTCGGGTGCGACTCCGACGAGCCCACCCCGCCCGTCTCGGCGTACGTCGAGGCGCAGATCGGCGGGGCGGCGTGGGAGGCCGACACCGTCGCCGCCTCGGCCGACGCGCTGGCGCTCGTGCTCTGGGGCCGGAAGAACCGCGTCACCGACGGCTTCTTCTGCCGCCCCGAACCGTGCGAGGAGCTGGCGTTCGACGTGCGCCCGCCGCCGTCCGGCGCGGTGGCCTACCCGCTGACAGGGCTCTCTCGCGCCACCTTCACGGTGGCCGACGGGGACGAGGTCCTCCGGTCCTACACCAGCGTGGAGGGGCAGGGCCAGCTGGTCGTAGAAGAGGCCGAGGGCGGGTGGCTCGCCGGCACCTTCGCCCTCGACCTCGTCAACGACGGCGACGCGGCGGACACGCTCCGCATACGGGGTGGGCGCTTCCGCGTGCCGTTCGTTCCGGGTGGCTAGAGCCGCACCAGCTCGACGCGCCGGTTCTGCTGGCGGCCTTCCGGTGCGGCGTTGTCGGCCACCGGCTGCGTCTGCCCGAGGCCGACGGCCTCGAGCCGGTTCGCCGCGATGCCCTGGCGCACGAGGTAGGCGCGGACGGCGTGGGCGCGCCGCTCGGAGAGCGTCTGATTCGAGGCCGCGTTGCCGGTGTCGTCCGTGTGGCCCTCGATGCGGAGGCGCAGGTCCGGGTGCTGCTGGAGCATCTGCGTCATCTCCTGGAGGGTCGGGGTGGAGACGGGGCGGATCTGAGCGCTGCCGGTGGTGAAGAAGATGCCCTGCGTGGCGACGCGTCCCTCGGCCATGAGCGCGTCGTAGAGCGAGAGCTCACTCTCGGCGATGCGGATGGGCCCGATGTACATCGGGCTCCGCTCGCTCGCCCCATAGAGGACCTCGACGTGGAGCGCCTCCGTGCGGGGGAGCACGGCGTTAGGAATGTTGGCCACCCGGTTCGCGCCGACGAACGTCTTGACGTACTCGCCCTCGAGCGCCTCGCGGAGGGGGGCGACTAACGCGTCCACGCGTCGTTGCTCCGGTCCATGTCGGGCAGGAGGCGGTCGGGGTCGAGCGTGACGGAGCGTACGTCCGGCCCGGCGCCGAGCGTGGCCGTGTCGCTCAGGAAGAACGCCTCGACGGGGAGGCGCAGCGTCTCGGCGCGCCCGTCGTCGTACGTGACTGCGACGGGGACGGGGAAGACGAGGCCGCCCCGGTTCTCGACCGTGATCGTCGTGCCCGCCTCGCCCGCCTCGACGGACGCGACGGCGACGTCGAACGAGTCGGTCGTCATGAACCAGCCGCGCCAGAACCAGTCGAGGTCCTCGCCGGCCACGTCCTCGATGGTGCGAAAGAGGTCGGCCGGCTGGGGGTGCTTGTAGGCCCAGCGGCGGATGTATGCGCGGAAGGCGTCGTCGAAACGCTCCTCGCCGAGGACGACGTGGCGGAGGATCTGGAGCCCTTTGGCCGGCTTGCGGTAGGCGAGCCAGCCGAGCGACTCGCGGCGGAGCTGGTCGGGGTACGTCATCAAGGCCTGGTCGGCGGCGTAGGGCTCGTTGAAGTAGTCGCGCGTGGCCTCGTCGCCGGTCAGGCGGATCATGCGGACCTCGTCCGCCCGTCCGTATCCGGGCTGCCCGGGGCGGCGCTGCTCGTCGTAAAAGACGCGGCCGGAGACGGTGTTGAGGAACGTGTTGAGCCCCTCGTCCATCCACGCGTGCCGCCGCTCGTCGGAGCCGACGATCATCGGAAACCAGTTGTGGCCGAGCTCGTGGTCGAGGGTGCCCCAGAGGCCCATGTGGCGGGACTCGGCCGACGTGAACTGGATCATCGGGTACTCCATCCCGCCCACGATGCCGCCGACGGAAATGGCGACGGGGTACGGGTAGGGGTACCAGACGGAGTTGTTGAGGATGCTGTAGCGGCCGTAGAGGGCGGCCTCCTCCCAGCCGGGCTCCTCGGGCGTGCCGAGCCCCTCGTGCGGGTACGCCGCCAGCACGAGCACGTCGTTCGTCGTCCCGTCCAGTTGCTCGACCGCCGCGCCGGTGCCGTCGAGGATGAAGGCGGCCGAGCCAGCCCAGGCGAAGTCGCGTACGTTCTCGGCGCGGAAGCGCCACGTCAGCGTGCCGTCCATCGCCGGGCGGCTCTCGGGCGTGCCCACCTCGTCGGGCGCGACGATGGGGACGGTGGCGGCGGCCGTCCGGGCGCGGGCGAGGCGTTGTTGCTGAGCGGGCGTGAACACCTCGGTCTCGTTCTGGAGCGCGCCCGTGGCCACGACGGTCATCGAGGCGGGCAGGGTCAGGCTCACGTCGAAGTCGCCGTAGTCGAGGTAGAACTCACCCTGGCCGAGGTAGGGCATCGCGTTCCACCCGTTGACGTCGTCGAAGACGGCGACGCGGGGGAACCACTGGGCGAACTCGTAGACGGTCCCGCGCGCGGCCTCGAAGCGGCCCATCCGGTCGGACCCGTACTCGGGCGAGACGAACGCGTAGGGGATCGTGAGCGTGAGCGTGCCGCCGTTGGCCGGGAGCGGCTGGTGGAGCGCGACGCGCATTCGGGTGTCGTCCACCCACGTCGCCGGTTCGTAGCGCCGCCCGTCCTGGGCGACGGTGACCGTGCCGAGGTCGTAGCCGCCTTCGGCGAAGGCGCCGCGCCAGCGGGAGTCGGCCGGGAGGAGGGCCGCGCCGCGGCTGTCGGGCGCGAAGAGGTTCTGCTCCAGGTGGAGCCAGAGGTGGTCGAGCGCCTGCGGGCTGTGGTTCGTGTACGTCAGCGTGACCGTGCCCTCGATGCGGTGATCGGTGGTGTCGAGGCTCGCTTCGATGCGGTAGTCGGCCTCGTTCTGCCAGTAGGCCGGGCCGGGCGCGCCGTTGGCGGCGCGGTACGGGTTGGGCGTGGGGAGGTCCAGCGGTGCGAAGGCGGTGTTGTTCGTCTCGGGCAGCGGCTGGGCCGAGGCGGGGAGGACGAGGGCGACGAGCAGCGCCAGCGGCGCGAAGCGGTGGAGCATGAGGGGCGGGATCCGCGAGCGAAAGGGGTAGCGGGTTCCCAACGTCGGAGGCGCACGGAGGGTTGCCCACGCGGCTGTGATTTCGGATCGCGCTCCGTTTCATGGCCGTTCTCCAGGTCTACGCCGTCCGAGGTTGCCTCGTCCAGTCGGCTGACCTCGGCGCGCTCCCGGCCGGGCCGCACAGCGTCGCCCTCAACGCGTCGGGCCTCGCGCCGGGGTTCTACCCCATCCGTCTCGGGACGGCCTCGGGGCAGCAGGCCGCGCGGCGGCTCCTGCGCGTCGAGTAGCCGCGAAGCTTCGCCGTCGGCTACTCGACCGTCACCGTTACTTCTGCCTCGCTCGTCCGGGGGACCTCGACCTCGAAGGGCGACTCGTCGGAGGCCCAGTACGTGAAGTGATCCGTGCCGGTGAAACCGGGCGCCGGGGTGTAGACGAGGCGGGCGTAGCCGTCGTCGTCCCACGTCGTCTCGACCTGCCCCCCCTGCTCCGAGGTGTGGTCGTAGCTGACGATGGTGAGGTTGTCGCCGTCGTCGTTGGCCAGCACGTCGATGGTGACGGATTGGCCGGGGGAGGTGGAGGCGGTGTCGTCGTGAGCCTCAAAGCCGCCGAGGCCGAGGAGGTCGCAGGCGGAGAGGGCGAGGAGGGCGGTGAGGCTCAGGGCGAGGGGGAGGATGCGCATGGGAAGCCGAAGGGTTGTGCGAGAGTTAGGGCCACGGCCGACAGCAGCGCGCAGAGGATTCTGGGGAAATCACTCTCCCACGCTGGAGACAGGATGTGAGGTGAAATGCGCGGCGGTGGCTGGGGGAACTGTGAACTGGAACGAGGCCGACGCGCTCGCACCCCCACTGGACAGCTGGAGCCGGCCCTCAACGCGCTGGCCGGGCTGGAGAGCCTCAAACCCTGGACCGGAGAGGGTCACGTCATAGGTGAGACTACCCTGCGCTGCCGCCGTCGCGATGCTCACGTAGATCCGCTGAATGGCTGTGGGGTCGTTGGGAGCGATGCCTGCATAGGCCGCGCCGGTGCAGTTGGCGATGGCCCGCATCTCTTCGACGGCGGCGGGGTCGGCATCGGGGGAGAGGTCCGAGGCCGGCCCGAGGCCGATGGCAAAAATCGGGACGCCCAGGCGAACGGCCTCTTGACACACCTCGTCACGACGGTGGGCGTCGTTTGGCTGCCCATCCGAAAAGAGGACGATGGCCTTGCGGAGGGAGGGTGCCGACCTCGGCCCACTAGCAAACTCAAACAGCGTTTTTCTGAGGGCATAATACGTATTCGTCCCCCCAGAGGCCCCGATTTGCTCGATGCCTTGGCGAAGGCGAGTGAGGTCCGACAGAAAAGGTGCTCGCATTTGCCAGTTGCTGCTGTAGCTGTAGACGGCCGCTTGCCAATCGAGGCCGGGCGTCTGTGCAAGGTGCTCCACGAAATCGATGGCGCCGGCGACACGGAGCCGGAGGGGGTCCGTATCGCGCATGCTCCCACTTTCATCGATCACGAGCGCTACGCGGAGGGGCTGGTCTGAAGCCGGGTCGGCCCGCCCGAACTGGGCAGTCGCGTCGACGCCGCCTGGCGTAGCGACGGCAACCTCCGCCTCGACACCCTCGTCCAGGATGGAGGCGCCTTCCTCATCGAGGGGCGTCGCGACGATTTCGAAGGCGCCGGTATCCAGAAAGTCCAGCGAGACGCGCGTCCCGATGAGGAGCACCTCGTTCACGGCGGGGCCGCTGCGGAAGAGGTCACAGCCCGGCAGCGCGAACAGGCTCGCACCGAGCACGGCAAAGACGATGGGGGAACGAATCATGACGCAGAAGGGCGAGACCGGCCGGGGGGCGAGGCCCCTCAGAACCGGTAGTGGATGCCGCCGCCGTAGCTCAGCGCCGAGAACCCGCCGTAGGTCTCGAACCCGACGAACGCCAGCCCCACCTCGGCGCTGAGCGTGATGGGCAGGAACGGCTCGCCGGGGGCGCCGAGGAGTTGCTCGAGGAAGGCCTCGGCGCCCACGCCGACCGACGCCCCGGGCACCGACTCCCCGACGCCCAGGAAGCTGTAGTGCCACACGCCGCCGCCGCCGTAGGCGTAGAGGTCGTAGTCCCCGTCGCGGCGGTAGCGGTAGAGCACGCGGCCTCCGACGTTGGTCAGGTTCCCCATAAAGTCCGCCACGCCCTCGGCGGTCAGCTTCTCGTTGAGGTGGTACTGGAGGCTGAGGCCGTAGGTGGGCCACGAGCTCTGGAGGCCGGCGCTGAACCGAGCGGCACGAGAAGGAGAGTCCTCCACGGTCGGTGGGTTCTCGGGCGTTTGTGCTCGCGCGGTGTCTGGCGCCGCCGCGAAGGCCAGCGCGACGAGCGCAAGGAGGAGGTGGGAGTAGAGACGGTTCATGGCAGGTGGGGCGGGTGAGTGTGAATGGGAAGGCGCCGGGTGGCTCCGGCGTGCGGAAAAATGCTGGCCAGGAACGGAAGTCGAAGTTGGGCTCACCGGAGCAAGACCACCTCCTCATCCAGCGAGTTCGTACTGCGATCAATCGCCATCCGAATCATCGTCCAAGGGGGATCTGAATGCTCCACTGACGTTCACGATCTGGCCCTCTGTACCGAGGACCGGCCCTTGGAACTCGAACGTTCCCTCCGCCCAATCATCCGACAGCATTGTGATCTCAACATGACCGGTGCTACCGGGGGCATCAGGGCCACTGATAACCTGCACTCCATTATAAATCAGGCCGAAGGTGCCATATTCGCCCAGGTCGTAAGTGGAGCCGGCATCAATGTGGTCGAGAGTTGTGAGTTGGAGTACGATAGAATTGGTAATGGATTCGGGGTCGGTAAGAAATAGGTGCAATAAATTAAAAGATTTAGGATTAGGTTCCGAGGAGATCGTTCCAGCAGCGTGTCCATTGTCCCAGGAGCCAGTCACAGCTCCAGAGAGCGTGGCCTCGCTGTAACCAAACTCGGCCTCGTCATCGTTTCTACCCCGATCAACGGCGCTATCGTCACAAGAGGAGAGCGTCAAAGAGAACATGAGCAGGGTGCAGAGCCAAGCGAGAGAGATAGATCTGGTCATGACTGGCTTGGAGTTGCTGGGAAATCGCACCGCTAGTGGTGACGGCTGGCGTCTGTTACTGTAGAGGGAGCTCTCGAGTGTTGCGAGCGCCTGGCGCCCTTGCTGTCGCAAGCTCCCGCGCCGGTTTCTGCTCATCCCGCCAATCCGGGTGCGGAATCCGTCCCGTCGGATAACCCGCCCGCCGCGTCGCATCCCGCGCCCTATCCGAGTCGCGCCAAGTACTCCGTCGGCGTGAGGCCGTGGACGCGCTTGAAGTCGGCCGCGAACTTGCCGGCGTGCGCGTGGCCGACGGCGGCGGCCACCTGCTTGATGGAGCCGTATCGCTGGGCCAGGAGGTCCGCGGCGCGCTGCATGCGCATCCGGCGGATGAGTGAGAGCGGCGTCGTCCCGACCGCCTTCAACGCCCGCTCCAGCGAGCGTCGGCTGGCCCCGACGTCCTCGGCGAGGGTCTCGACCGAGAGCGCCGGGTCGGCCATCCGCGCCTCGACGGCCTCACGGACGCAGTCGAGGAATGCCTTTTGGGTGGGCGTCACCTCGACCGACGACGCTTCGAGGCGGAACGTCTGGCTGAAGCGATCGCGGAGTGTGCGGTGGCGGGCCAGCACGTTGGCGAGGCGGGCCAGGAGGGTCTCGACGTGAAACGGCTTGAAGAGGTAATCGTCCACGCCGGCGGTCAGACCGGCGACGCGGTCGGTCTCGCTCGTCTTCGCCGTGAGCACGACGACCGGCGTGTGTTGCAATGTCGGGTCGGCCTTGAGGCGGGCGACGAGCGCGTGGCCGTCGAGGCTCGGCATCATTACGTCGGTCAGGATGAGGTCCGGCCGCCGGGTGCGGGCCAGCGCCCAGGCCGCCTCGCCGTCGGCGGCTTCGAGGACGCGGTAGTGGGGGGCCAGCGCGCGGCGGAGGAAGGCGCGCAGGTCGGGGTGGTCCTCCACGACGAGGACGGCGGGGGCGCCGGGCGGCGATGCCGGCCCCTCATCCTCGCCCGCCTCGTCGTCGTGGTGGACGGGCTCCAGCAACGCGCTCCGCCGTGCGCCGTTGATCTCGCTGTCCGTCGCCCCTTCCGACGCGGCGGGGAGCGGGAGGCGCACCTCGAAGGCGCTCCCGACGCCGGGTTCGCTCTCGACGTGGACGGTGCCGCCGCAGGCCTCGGCCAACTCGCGCACGAGGGCCAGCCCGAGCCCGGCCCCGCCGTGCGCCCCGTCGGCCTGGAAGAAGCGGTCGAAGAGCCGCTCGGCGTCCCCGGGCGCCACGCCCGGCCCCTCGTCCTCCACGAGGAAGACGACGTCGGCCCCGTCCTCGCGCACGCGGAGCGCCACGCGCCCGCCGCGCGGCGTGAACTTGAGCGCGTTGGCGAGGAGGTTCGAGACGATCTTCTCCAGCACGTCGGCGTCGAAGCGCCGGCAGGGGTGGGCGAGCCGGATGCGGCGGCGGAGGGTGACGCCGTGCCGCTCGGCGAGAGGGACGAACACGTCGGCGAGGTGGTCGGCCCAGGCGGCGAGGTCGCCGGGGCGCGGGCGCAGTGTCACCTCGCCGGCGTCGAGGCGGGCGAGGTCGAGCAGCTGCTCGACGAGGGCGAGGAGGCGGCGGGCGCTCCGCTGCATCGCGGTGAGATCGCGGCGCCGTTCCGGCGGCAGCGCGGGGTCGTCGAGAAGCTGCTCCAGCGGGCCGAGGAGCAGGGTGAGCGGCGTCCTGAACTCGTGGGAGACGTTGGCGAAGAACCGGCTCTTCGCCTCGTCGAGCGCGCGGAGCCGCCCGTTCGCGCGGCGGAGCTCGGCCGTCTGCTCGGCCACGCGCACCTCGAGCGAGGCGTTGAGGTCCCGGAGTGCCGCTTCGCGCTCGGCCAGCGTCCCGGCCATCCGGTTGAACCCGTCGGCGAGCGCGCCCACCTCGTCGCGGTAGAGCACCGGGACGCGGACGGCGCGCTCGCCGGCCGTCATCCGCGCGACGCCCTCGGCCAGCGCCTCGACCGGGCGCACGACGTAGGCGTGGATGAGCAGCGGGAACAGCGCGAGGATCAGCGCCACGCTCACGAGGATGATCCACGCCAGCCGCGCCTCACGCGGGTGCGCGAACGCCCGGTAGACGAGGGCGTAGTCGTCCAGCAGCGTCTGTCCCGCCGGGAGGGCAGCCTGCGCCTCGGGGAAGGGCAGGGCGCCCGCGCCTGGCCCACCGGGATGGACCGCCCGGAGGGCGTTGGTCGGGACGAGCCCGAGCCGCCCGTAGGTGAGGTCGATCCGGCCGTCGCGGTGGAGGACGACCTCGAACGTGCTCGGCGAGAGGTTCCGCAACCCCCTCACGTCCTCCCACGTCACCACCACGCGGTCGGGCGTGCGGGCGAGGGTCACGGCCCCACCGAACTCCGGGTTGAAGTCGGCGTAGAGCGGGGCGACGACGGGCGCCTCAGGGAGCCGGCGGACGTGCGACCACGAGTGCGGCGCGACGGGCCCGAACGCGACGAGCCCGTCGTCGTGGATCCACGCCTCGCGGTACGTTCGCCCGTGGAACGGGAACGCGAACGGGAGCGCGATCCGCGCCGCGTCGAAGTTGCTCAGCGGGAGCGGCGACGCATCTGCCGGGTCGAACGCGGCCGGGGCATTCGAGACCGCGTAGCCGCCCCCTGCCGCGGGCGTGAGCCGGTAGCCACGCCCCTCGGGCAGGCGGATGCCCGCATCGTGGGCGAGGCTCCGCGGGGTCTGCACGATGAGGCTGCCGGCCCCCACCACGGCCAGCACCGTCATCAGCGAGACCGCCGTCACCTTCGCGCTGAACGACGATGGCTCCGGCGTGTGCCGGAAGAACATCGCCGCGAAGTACACGTGCGCCGCGAACTGGAGCCCCAGGTACCCCGAGTAAAACGCCTGATGGTCCATCAGCCCGGCGTAGGACAGCGTGCTGAACAGGCCCGGCACGATGATGAGGCCGAACCACAGCGCGAGGGCGCGAAGGGTTCGGGCACGGGGATCGCGCAGGCGACGCCACGATGGCCGGCGGCCCGTCGCCTCCCGCTCGAAGTGCCGCGCCTTCCGCAGGCAGACGACGATCCCCCAGCCGGCCCACAGGACGAAGAGCGCGCTCTCCCAGGGGAACGGATACGCCCGTGCGTGCGCGAGGAGGACGAACACGGTCGCCGCCGCGAGCGCCGCCCACACCACGCCGCTGAGGACGGCGGCGGCGCGCGCTTCCCCGGCGAACGGATTGCCCCGGAAGCGGTAGGCGAACGCGAGGGCCAGGAAGAGCGTGGCGTGGATCAGCAGCCGCTCTGTGGCGTTGCCCCACGTGACGGCGTCCGTCGTCAGGGTGTAGACGGACGCCGCGGCCAGCTGGGCGAGGGCGAGGCAACTGAATCCCAGCCCCACGAGCCGGCTCACCCGGTCCCGCCCGTGTGCCACGAGGAGGTACCCTCCGATCAGCCCGGCGAAGAGCGCCAGCACGAGCGCGGACGCCGCAGGGGGCTGGAGCAGGATTGGGGGCACGAGTCGTTCTTCGAGCGTGAGCGCAAGAACCTGGAGTTCGTTTACTTTTGAACCTACAGCACGCGGAGAGAACGCGGCAGCGATTTGCCCCGCCACGTCTCGCTCTGTCGGATATCGCGCCCACCTTGTCGCGGACGGCGCTCGAGAAGGCGTGAACTCACCCGGATCGGGCGCGTAGCCCGCGAAGCTTCATCGTCCGGGGCGGCGGTTCCGGGTTATGTTGGAGGCCACACCCCCGGAGCCCCCGCCGATGGCCCGCACCTTCGCTCTCCAGCCCGACGAACCCACGCAGGTGGCCGAACCGCGCGGCCCCACCGAGGCCGACCTGAAGGAGGCCGAGGCCCTCATCGCCGGGCTCAACGAGGCGCAGGCCGAGGCGGCGCGCACCACCGAAGGGCCGGTCATGATCGTGGCCGGGCCGGGCAGCGGCAAGACGCGCACGCTCACCCACCGCATCGCCTACCTCCTCGCGGCGAAGAAGGCGTGGCCGAGCCAGATCCTCGCCCTCACCTTCACCAACAAGGCCGCCCGCGAGATGCGCGAGCGCGTGACGAAGCTGGTCGGCCCCGACGCGGCGAAGGGCCTCTGGATGGGCACGTTCCACTCCATCTTCGCCCGCATCCTCCGCCGCGAGGCCGAGCGGATCGGGTTCACGAAGGACTTCTCGATCTACGACACGGCCGACACCGAGGGGCTGCTCAAGAACCTCATGCCCCGCTACCAGGTCGACCCCAAGAAGTTCACCCCGCGCGCCGTGCGCGGGCGGATCTCCGGGGCGAAGAACCAGCTCGTCTCGCCCGAGGAGTACCTCCGCCTCGCGGGCGACCCCTTCGAGGAGGTCACGGCCAAGCTCTACGGGCCCTACGACGAAGCCCTCCGCCGCGCCAACGCGATGGACTTCGACGACCTCCTCGCGTGGCCGCTCCGCCTCTTCGAGCAGCACCCGGACGTCCTCGCGCAGTACCAGCTGCGCTGGCGCTACCTCCACATCGACGAGTACCAGGACACCAACCGCGCGCAGTACCTCCTCGCCAGGCGCCTCGCCGCGAAGCACCGCAACCTCTGCGTCGTCGGCGACGACGCGCAGTCCATCTACGCCTTCCGCGGGGCCGACATCCAGAACATCCTCTCCTTCCAGAAGGACTACCCCGAGGCGCGCACCATCCGCCTGGAGCAGAACTACCGCTCCACCGGCCGCATCCTCCGCCTCGCCGACGCCATCATCCGCAACAACCGCGACCAACTCGACAAGACGCTCTGGACGGACAACCCCGAGGGCGACCACGTCGTGCTGATGGAGGCGCTCTCCGAACGCGACGAGGCGCAGAAGATCGAGCGCACCATCCGCGACCTCTACGTCCGTGTCGGCCTCCGCTACCGCGACTTCGCCGTGCTCTACCGGACGAACGCGCAGAGCCGCTCCATCGAGGAGGCCCTCCGGCGCGGCGGCATCCCGTACCGCATCGTCGGCGGCACGTCGTTCTACCAGCGCAAGGAGATCAAGGACGCGCTGGCCTACCTCCGCCTGGCGGTCAACCCGCAGGACGAGGCCAGCCTCCTCCGCGTCATCAACACGCCCACGCGCGGCATCGGGGACAAGACGGTCGAGCGGCTGCGCGCGTACGCCG
Organism: uncultured Rhodothermales bacterium; assembly: GCA_964580105.1. GTDB lineage: Bacteria > Bacteroidota > Rhodothermia > Rhodothermales > Rubricoccaceae > CAZOJJ01. The sequence continues at coordinate 33,038 of CAZOJJ010000008.1, forward strand.
CCGAGCACCGGCTGAGCCTCTGGCAGGCGCTCCAGGAGCCGGCGGGCGCCGGCCTCGGCGGGCGCGCGGCCGGGGCCGTCCAGGACTTCGCGTTCCTGATCGGCCGCTTCGCCTCCAAGGTCGAAACGGCCCCGGCCGACGAGCTCGCGCGGGAGCTCATCCAGGCCTCCGGCCTTCTGCAAGCCCTCCGCGACGAGAACACCCCCGAGGCGCTCGTCCGCCTCGAAAACGTCCACGAGCTGCTCAACGCCGTGGCCGAGTTCGCCCAGAGCGGCGAGGGCGCGACGCTCTCGGCGTTCCTCCAGGAGGTCTCCCTCGTGGCCGACGTGGACGGCATGCAGGAGGATGACAACCGCGTCACGCTCATGACGCTCCACGCCTCGAAGGGGTTGGAGTTCAAGGCGGTCTTCGTGGCCGGGCTGGAGGAGGGGCTCTTCCCGCTCTCGGCGGCGGCGCAGGACCCGAAGGAGCTGGAGGAGGAGCGCCGCCTGTTCTACGTCGGCGTGACGCGGGCCGAGGAGGCCCTCTTCCTCTCGTACGCCCGCAGCCGCTTCCGCTACGGCGAGCAGCAGAGCGCCGTCCGCAGCCGCTTCCTCGACGAGATCCAAGCCGACGACGTGATCCGCACCGAGGCCGGCCGCTCCTTCGAAGCCCGGCGCGGCCGGTTCACGATGGACGACGAGGGCGAAGGCTACGCGCGTTCGTCGCGATCCACGAGCGGGCGCGCGTCGTCGCCGAGGCGGACGGGGGAGTACAGCCAGATGGACCCGTACTACTACCGCCGGTCGCTCCGGCCGGAGGCGAAGACGCCCGCCTCGGGCGGGCGGCGCATCGAGTACGACGCGGAGCACGAGGCCGGCTACACGTTCGGCGAGGGCGCCGTCGTGCCCGGCGTGCGCGTCCAGCACGGCACGTTCGGGACCGGCAAGGTGCTCGCCGTCGAGGGTACGGGCGAGCGGGCGACGGCGACCGTTTTCTTCAAGAACGTCGGGCAGAAGAAGCTGAAGCTGCGGTTCGCCCGGCTCAAGGTGATCGGGTGAGCCCGGCGCGGTCGTCCGCGCACACCGTGGGTGCGGACGAGGCCGGGCTCAGTCCTCGATGGCCTCGATGCCCTGCCGCTTGAGCTCCTCCAGATGGTCCCGCATGGCCTGGAGCTGCTCGGGCGGGTGCCCCTGCCAGTCCGTGACTTCGCCCGTGACCCGCAGCGGGTCCCGCGTGCGGTAGGACTTCGTCGGGTTGCCCGGGTACTTCTTGTCCGTCAGGTTGGGGTCGTCCTCGATGGGGCCGGTCGGCTCCACGATGTAGATCCGGCCGCGCCCTTCGCCGACGGCCAGTTCGGCCCCCCAGGTGGCCGCGTCCAGGGTGGCGGTGAGGTAGACGTAGGCCGCCTTCTTCCTCGCGCCGTAATTGGAACGGTAGCCGGGCGCGATCAGGTCACCCGGCTTCAGGTCGGCCTTCGTGCCGTGGTAATACCGCGGTGCGTTCGGGTCGTTGGTGGCCATCGGTGGGTAGCTTCCGTGGTCCGGCGGTCCGGCCGCATCCCACGCGGAGCGGCCGGGCGAGCGAAAAAGGTAGCCGCGGACGGCGGCCGGAGCCGGAAAGCCGGTTCTACGTGGACGGACGCGTCGCCCGCCCTGGACGGAACGCGCTACGCCGCCGGCTCGCCGACGAGCTCGCGCGCCCGCGCCAGCGCCGCCGCCAGGTCCCCCACGACGTTCGCGTCGCCGAGGCGGGCCAGGAGCCCCGACCGCTCCAGCACGACGAGCGGCTGGGCGTGCACGCCCACGAGCACGAGCGCCGGCCCCTGTCGCTCGGCTTCGTTCTGGAGCGTCTCCAGCGCCCGCAGGCCCGTCGCGTCGAGGGCCAGGACGTCGCGCATCTGGAGCACGAGCACGCGCGGCGTCCGCTCGATGGCCGCGAGCGACGAGGCGAACTTGTGCGCGGCCCCGAAGAAGAACGGCCCCGACACCTCGAACACCTCCACGCCGGCCGGCTTGGCCCGGAGCGCGGCGGCCTCGGCCGCATCCACGGGTGGGTCCGCCTCGTCGTCGCCCCGGAGGGCGCGGACGCCGGCCACCTCGGCCATCCGCCGCATGAACAGGAACGCCGCGAGCACGACGCCCACCTGGATGGCCACCGTGAGGTCCACGAACACCGTCAGCCCGAACGTGACCACGAGCACGAGCGCGTCGCTCCGCGTGGAGGCCCGGAGCACGCGGGCGAACAGGTGCGCCTCGCTCATGTTGTAGGCGACGACGAACAGGATGCCGGCCAGGACGGGCATCGGGACGAGCGCGGCCCACCGGCCCGCCGCCACGAGGATGACGAGGAGGGTGAGGGCGTGGACCATCCCGGCGATGGGCGTCCGCCCGCCCGCCTTCACGTTCGTGGCCGTCCGCGCGATGGCGCCGGTGGCGGGGAGGCCGCCGAAGAGGGGGGAGGCCAGGTTCGCCACGCCCTGGGCGACGAGCTCGGCGTTCGAGCGGTGCCGCCGGCCCGTCATCCCATCGGCGACGACGGCCGAGAGCAGGCTCTCGATGGCGGCCAGGAGCGCGATGGAGACGGCCGGCGAGACGAGCTCCGGCAGCATCGCCGGGTCCACGCGCGGGAGGCGCGGGGCCGGGACCCCGCTCGGGACGGCCCCGAACCGGCTCCCGATGGTCTCCACCGGGAGGTCGAACGCGGCCACGGCCGCCGTCGCGGCGAGCAGCGCCACGAGCGAGGCGGGCACGCGCGGGGCCACGCGCGGCAGCCCGACGACCACGGCGACGGTCGCCGCCGTGAGGCCGAGCGCCCACGGGTTGAGCGTGCCGAGGGCCTCGGCGTAGGCCGCCCACTTCGGGGCGAACGCGGCCGGCACCTCGGCCATGGCGAGCCCGAGCGCGTCGCGCACCTGCCCCGAGGCGATCACGACGGCGATGCCCGCCGTGAAGCCGACGGTGACGGGGTAGGGGACGTACCGGATGAGCCCGCCGAGGCGGGCCACGCCCATCGCCACGAGGAGGCCGCCGGCCATGAGCGTCGCCACGGCGAGGCCGTCGTAGCCGAACTCCTGCACGACGCCGTAGACGAGGACGATGAAGGCGCCCGTCGGCCCGCCGATCTGGACGCGGCTCCCGCTCAGCGCCGAGATCAGGAACCCGGCCACGACGGCGGTGACGAGCCCCTGCTCCGGCTTGACGCCCGAGGCGATGGCGAAGGCGATGGCGAGCGGCAGGGCCACGACGCCGACGAGCAGGCCGGCGGCGAGGTCTCGCCCGAACGGAGCGCGGCCGTACCCCTCCCGGAGTACGGCCACGAGTTTCGGCTCCAGCGAGTTCAAGGGACGTGCGCGGAAGCGGGGGTGGGGCCACGAAAAAGGGCCGCCCCAACGCAACGAGGCAGGGCGGCCGGCGCGGGGAAGGTAGGCGCGGGCGCACGGCGTGGCAAGCCGTCCGGCCCGCCTCGGGGGCGCGCGCGGCGGAGTTCCCGGCCTCTTCTCCGGCGCGGGCGACGCCGCCCCCTCACGTACACACGGTTCGCCCTTCGCAGAACAGCTCCAGGGCGAGGAACGCCAGGGCTACGAGGCCCGGTCCGCACAACGTCACCAGCGTGTAGAGGCCCAGCCGGCCGGGGGTCGTCCGCTTCCGCTGCCGCCAGAACAGGACGTTGCCCAGGACGACCGGGACCGGATAGAGCAGGATCGACGCCGCGACCGCCTGGGTCCAGAAGCTCGTTTCCGAGCCCGGCGCGTCGAACAGGAACAGCAGGAGGAACAGGCCGACGGGCCAGAGGAGCAGGGTGGCGGCGGCAAGGAGGTTGACGCCGAGGAGGAGCGGTTTCATGGCGGGTCGCCCGGCCGATGCCGTACGGTGTGCGTGGGATGGCGTGGGATGGAGCCGAGTCAGGCGCCGAGGGCGGCGGGGTCGCAGGCGACGTACCCTCGCCGGCGACCCCACGCGGCGAGGAGGCCGACGAGGGCGCGCTGCAGCGGCACCGGCAACCCCGACATCGAGCCGCCGTGCCGCAACATCGCGTGCAGAATCACCGCGCCCTGGAGGAGGGACGAGGGGCGCCCGCGATCATCCACCTTTCCCTTGCGGGCGAGCCAGGACAGCATGGCGAAGCCGTGCAGCGTGTCGCGGATGGCGGTGGGGTCGGGCCGGTGGAGCGTCGTGGACTGCCGCACGCGCAGCTCGGATGTCCCCGCATTCCACGGGTGGAGGTGGACGACCCCCGGCGGGAGCTCGACGGCCGCCCCTTCCGGCAGCTCTGCCTCGGTGCGGCCGAGGCGGTAGCGGGCGTGTCCGGCGAGGACCTCGAAGCGCTCCGTCCAGGCGGCGTGCCGGTGGGGGAAGACGAGGGCGCGGGGGCTGCCCGGCGGGGCGGTGTACTCCAGCACGAAGTGCCGGCCGTGCGCCTCGTCGGCATAGACGACGTGCGCCCGCAGGCCCGTGCGGGGGTCGTCGAAGGTCAGGTCGGAGAGGGACATGGCGGGCCGGCGGAAGGGAGGGCGGATACGGTCAGGGGCACAGCGCGGCGGGCGGCGGCATCGTGCCACGCTCCTCGACCCGGGGCAGGGGGTGTGGTAGAGAAGCTCCAGGGTGGTCGCGTTCGTCAGGTCTACGCTCTCGGCGAGGGCGGCGAGCAGTTCGCTGGAGCAGCCTTCAAGGCGGGCCATCCAGTTGACCAGGGGTTCTCGAGGGTCGTCCTTGATCGGGTATTCAATGCGCTGTACCTCGATATGGGTGTTGGGATAGAAGGCGTTGTATGATGGGGCGTAATAGTGAGAGGTGAAATGCTATTGTGGGCGCGGGTCGGTTGCCGGGGCGTAACGGCTTACGATCCGCCCCGGAGGAGGTTGGGCAGCATGAGGAGGGAGACCGCTGCAGCGAAGAAGGCGCGGATCACGTGGAGTCGATCCCACCCGCTCCTCCGGCGCCGAGATTCCATGCCGAAGTACGTCAGCAAAACGGCACAGACGCCGAGAGGTTGGGACACCATGAATGCGACGACGACCGCAGGAGGCCACGCACCTCCAGCAAGATGAGAGGGAGGCTCCTCCACGCACGGCGGTAGAACTCCCGTTCTAGGTCCCGGACGAGTTGTGCGTGCTCTGAAACTAGATCCGGTGACGACGGTGAGGCGAGTGGCGGTGAGGGTGGGTTCGATACGGGTTGCCCGGAGGTGGGCAAGGCTGACTTGCTGCGATGGAGCACGTACCACGCACCGTCCTCCTCGACACCGTCGTAGATCCCCGACGTGCCCCGGTGGGTCACGGCAGACTCGGGGATGCCTCGGGAGGAGGCGATCTCGGCGGCGGGGGTTTGGGTGGTCATTCGTGAATCAAATCTCGGGGCATAAGTCGTCCCGTAGTAACGTTGAGCGGTAATGAATTGATTATATTGGATGTTGGGACTGATATGAGGTTAATGATTGGGATGCGCCTATGGGTGTAAGCTGGGTTCTTGGCTGGTAATTAGATGCCGGAGAGACGCGTCGTGTCACGGCTTCGAGACGCCTAACACGCAGGGACGGCTTCAAGATAGGCCATGGCTCCATGCCACACCCCCCCGGGTGACACGAAAACAGCGTCCCCGCGCGGCATACCACGCCACGGCCCCCTACAGCCGGATCAGCGACGCCGCGTGCTCGGCCCGCGCCCGCGCCGTCTCCCCGTCCGAGGCCGTCACCGTCACGTGCCCCATCTTCCGGCGGAGCCGCGCCTCGGTCTTCCCGTAGAGGTGCACCGCCGCCCCCGGCACCGAGAGCGCCTGCGTCACCCCGCCGAACCCGGCCGGCCCGTCGCGGTGGCCCAGCACGTTCACCATGCACGCCGCCGGGGCGCGCAGGCCCGGATCGCCGAGCGGCAGCCCCAGCACGGCCCGCACGTGGTTCTCGAACTGCGACGTGTGGCACCCCTCGATGGAGTAGTGCCCCGTGTTGTGCGGGCGCGGCGCCAGCTCGTTGACCAGCACGCGGCCGTCGGCGAGGTGGAACAGCTCCACCGCCGTCAGCCCCACGCCGTCCACCGCCTCGACGGCCGCGAGGGCGACCCGCTGGGCCTCCTGAGCCACGCCCTCGGGCAGGTCGGCCGGGACCACCACGGCGTGGCAGCGGTGCTCCCGCTGCTCGGTGTAGGCGACGGGGTAGACGACGTGCGCGCCGTCGGGCCGGCGCGCCACCTGCACGGCCAGCTCGCCCACGAACGGCACCCACGCCTCTACGAGTGCCCCGTCCTCGGCCGCGAGGTGGGCCCAGGCGGCTTCGAGCGCGGCGGGGTCGTCACAGGTGGCGTTGCCGTAGCCGTCGTAGGAGCCCTCGTAGCGTTTGAGGACGACGGGGTAGTCGAAGCGGTCGGCCGCGTCGAGGGCTTCGCCGAGGCCGGCGCAGCGGCGGAAGGGGGGGAGGGGCAGACCGGCGCGGTCCAGGGCGTCCTTCTGCGTGCCCTTGTGGCGGATCTGGCGGAGGGTCTGCGGCCTCGGCCAGAGGGCGACGCCGTCGGGGCACACCTCCGCCAGCCGGTCCGCCGGCGCCCACTCGCTCTCGACGGTGACGGCGTCGCAGCCCTCGGCCCAGTCGCGGAGGACGAACGGGTCGGTCCAGTCGGCGACGGTGACGTTCGCGAAGGGGGCCTCGGAGCCGCTGGCTTTCGGCGTGAGCAGCTTGACGCGGATGCCCAGGCGGACGGCCGCGAGCGCCGTCATGCGGCCGAGCTGGCCGGCGCCGAGGATGCCGAGGGTGGGAGGGAAAGCGGTGGTGGGCACGGAGGAAGGGGGGAAGGGAGAGGAGGATGGACGGCGCGTGCTGGTGCGCCGGTGAGGCGCCGAGCGGGGCGAAGGACGTGCGGACTCGGACCGTGCCGCTCAGGCCGGCTCATTGCCCTGCGCGAGCAGGCCGTCGAGCTGGGCCTCGTCGGTGACGAGCACCTCGCGCGCCTTCGAACCCTCGAACGGCCCGACGATGCCGGCCTCCTCGAGCTGGTCCACGATCCGCGCCGCGCGCGTGTAGCCGACGGAGAGCTTGCGCTGGAGGAGGCTCACCGAGCCCTGCTGGCTCCGCACGATCACGCGGGCGGCCTCCTCGAAGAGGTCGTCGCGCTCCTCGTCGGCCTCGCCGAGGCCGGCGGGGCCGCCGTCGCCGCCCGCCTCGACGGGCGGGAGGAGGTACGGGCCGGCCCCCTTCTGCGCCTGCACGAAGTTGACGACCTGCTCGACCTCCTCCACGCTCACGAACGGCCCCTGGAGGCGCGTGATGCGCGAGCCGTTCATGTAGAGGAGGTCGCCGTTGCCGATGAGGTGCTGGGCCCCGCCCATGTCGATGATCGTCCGCGAGTCGATCCGCGAGGCGACCTGGTAGGCGATGCGGCTCGGGAAGTTGGCCTTGATCAGCCCCGTGATGACGTCCACGCTCGGCCGCTGCGTGGCGATGACGAGGTGGATGCCGACGGCGCGCGCCATCTGCGCCAGCCGCGCGATGGGGGCCTCGACCTCCTTGCCCGACGTCATCATGAGGTCGGCCAGCTCGTCGATCACGACGACGATGTAGGGGAGGTGGCGGTGGCCGTCGTCGGGGTCGAGGCTGCCCTTGGCGACCTTCGCGTTGTACTCCTGGATGCCGCGCACGCCGGCCGCCGCGAGGAGGTCGTAGCGGTGCTCCATCTCGCGCTCGCACGTCCGCAGCACGCCCGCCGCGAGGCCGAACTCCGTCGTGATTGGCTCCTCCAGGTCCTCGGGCATGGCGATGAAGTGGTCGAGCAGCCCGGCGTACGTGTTGAGCTCGATCTTCTTCGGGTCCACGAGGACGAACTTGAGGTCGGCCGGGTGGCACGCGTAGAGCAGCCCGCCGATGAGCGTGTTGATGCCGACCGACTTGCCCGAGCCCGTCGCTCCCGCAATCAGCAGGTGCGGCATCTTGGTGAGGTCCTCGATGAACACCTCGCCCTCGATGGTCTTCCCGATGACCACGGGCAGCGCCATCTTGCCGCCGTCGCGGCGGCTGGCGTCGCGGAACTTGGCCGTGGCGAGCATGGACCGGAGGCGGACGAGCTCGCGCGAGCGGTTCGGGATCTCCACGCCGATGGCGCTCTTGCCCGGGATCGGCGCGATGATGCGGATGCCGGGCGCGGCGAGGGCCATCGCGAGGTCGTCCTCCAGCGCCGTGATGCGGCTGATCTTGACGCCCGGCGCGGGCGTGAGCTCGTAGCGCGTCACCGTCGGCCCCACGACGGCGTCGATCTCGGCGATCTCGATGTTGTACGTCTCCAGCTTGTCGAGGAGGATCTGCTTGTTCTCCTCGATCTCGTCGAGGTCGATCTGCGTGCGGTCGTCGGGCGCTTCGAGCAGCTCGATGGAGGGGTAGTCGTACGGGAGGGTGTGGGCGTCCACCGAGGTGCGGCGGGCGCTGTCGAGGTCGGCCGGCGCCTCCTCGACAGGACGGCGGACGTGGAAGGCCGGGCCGTCCTGCGGCTGGCTGCGGTGGAGGCGGACGAGGTCGTCCACGATCTCGTCGTCGTCCTCGGCGGGCGGGGCGAAGAGGTCGGACGGCGGGGGCGACGGGCGCGGCTCGGCGGGCGGAAGCGGTGGGCGCGGGGCGGCCGTGCGGGGCTCCGGCGCCGGGGCGGGGCGGGCCTCGCGGTGGGCGTCCTCCTGCTTTTTCGCCGCGCGGGCCCGGCGTCGCTTCTCGCGCTCGGCGTGCCGCTCCTCCTGCCGGGCGCGGCGCTCGGCCAGCGCGGCGGCGCGGAGCTGCTTGCGCTCTTCGGCCCCGCTCCGGAAGGACGCCCACACGTTGCGGCCCCCGTCGCGCACGCCGAAAAACAGCTCTTCGGCGCGGTCGAGCGACGTCTGGATGTCCCGGTCGATGACGAGCAGGATCGTCACGAGCAGCGCCAGGACGAGGAGGGCGAAGGAGCCGACGGCGCCGAGCACGCTCTCCAGCCAGCCCGCCACGCCGAGGCCGACGGCCCCGCTCCAGTGGTCGAGCGCGGCGTCCGTGCGCGGCTCCAGCCAGCCGAAGAAGCACGCCAGGAAGAAGGCGCCGACGGCGGCGAGGGTGGTCAGCAGCGGCAGGAACACCGGCGTCCGCCGCCGGAAGAGCACGTACCCCCAGCCGACGAGCATCCCGACCAGCAGCAGCACCGGATAGCCGAGGAAGCCCGTCACCAGCCACCGGCTCACGACGGCGCCGACGGGCCCGAGGAGGTTGTCGGCCCGGTTGTCGCGCGCGTCGAAGACGTCGGCCCAGCGGCCGGGGTCGTCGAGGAGCGCGTCATCGGCGCGGGTGTGGGTGACGACGGCGAGGGCGAGCAGGAGGGCGAGGGCGAGGAGCACGAGGCCGAGGATCTCGGTCTTGCGCTCCCGGGAGACGAGGGTGCCGGCCGTGCCGGCCGTGCCGGCCTTGGCGCGGGGTTTCGCCCGGCTCCTGGTTTTGCTGCGCGTGCGGGGGCTGCTCACCGCGAGGGTCCGGTGGTGGGGAAACGGGGCCGGGGCGTCCGGCCCGGACGAAAATACACGACGGCGGCCCGTTCCGGGAAGGGGACCGCGCGCGGCGCCCGTTTCCGCGCCGGGCTAGGCGTCCGGCGCTTCCGCGGCGGCCTCGGCCTCCTGCTGCGCGGCGACGGCCTGGGCCGCGAGGGCGCGGTCGTCGGCGTCGAGCGCGAGGCGGTTGTCGGAGAACCGGGGGAGGATGGGGAGGGCGTCGAGGCGGGCGCAGTAGGCCACGTCGTCGCCGTAGCCGAGGGCGATCAGCCGCTGCGTGTGCTGGCAGTCGAAGAGGGCGCGGGCGAGCCGGCGCTCGTCGTGGCGGTACTGCGTCAGCGCGATGTGCGCGCCGTCGGTGATGCGGTCGGGGACGGCCTCGCCCCAGAGCCGGTGCAGGAGCATTCCGGCGCAGAGGACGTCTTCGAGGGCGAGGCGCCCCTCCTCGCCCGCGCAGACGATGACGGCCTGGGGCTCGTCGGCGTCGTCCTCGGAGAGCGTCTCCCGCAGGAAGTCCACCACGCGGGCGGCGTTGAGGAAGCAGCCCGCGACGAGGTGCTCGGCCTTGCGCGCCCGTGCCAGCGCGCCGGTCCCGTTGGTCGTGTTGAGCACGACGGTCTTGCCGGCGACGGCCTCGGGCGTGTACTCCAGCGGCGAGTTGCCCGCCCTGTAGCCGTCGATGGGCCGGCCGCCGCGCTCGCCGCCCAGCAGCGAGGTCTCGGCGTCGAGGGCCGCCGCCATCCGGCCCGCCTCGGCCATGTCGGCCACGGGGACGACCGCCCGCGCGCCGTGAAACAGCGCCGTCGTGATCGTCGAGCACGCCCGGAGGACGTCCACCACCACGACCGTTTTGCCCCGGAGGGCCTCCTCGTCCAGCGTGCGCGGGGTGAACAGGACGTCGACGTTCATGCGGGTGGGTTCGGGTGAGGCCGGAAGGTCCCGGCGCGGGGTGCCGACGGTGGGTCACGCCGGGCGCGGGCCGAAGATAGGCGGTCCCACGCCCGGTGCAAGACGGGGTGCCCCTGAATTGCCCGGGCTCAGGCGCTCTTGTGGAACGGCGGCTTGGCCACCCTCGCGCGGAGCATCCGGCCCCGGACGTCCACGTGGAGGGGCTGGCCGACGGTCGTGCACGCCTCGTCGTTCGGCACGAAGCCGAGGCCGATGCCCCGGCCGAGCGTGGGCGACTGCGAGCCGCTGGTGACCTCGCCGAGCGGCCGGCCCTCGGGCGAGAGCAGCGCGCAGCCCTGGCGCGGGATGCCGCGCTCCTCCATCACGAACCCGACGAGCTTCCGTTTCGGTCCCTCGGCCTTCACCTTCCGCAGCGCCTCGGCGCCGACGAAGTCGCCCGCGTCGAGCTTGACGACCCAGCCGAGGCCGGCTTCCAGCGGGTTGATCGTCTCGGAGAGTTCGTGGCCGTAGAGGGCGTAGCCCGCTTCGAGGCGGAGCGTGTCCCGCGCACCGAGGCCGGCGGGGCGGAGGCCGTGCTTCTCGCCCGCCGCCAGCAGCGCGTTCCACACGTCCACGGCGCGCTCGGGCTCGCAGTAGATCTCCAGCCCCTTTTCGCCCGTGTAGCCGGTGTGCGAGAGGAGGGCCCGCTCGCAGCCGAGGAAGGCGCCCGGCTCGGGCCGCAGGAAGTGGTAGTACGGCACGTCCGCCACCGGCAGGTCGGTCACCTCGGCGATGACGTCGAACGCCTTCGGCCCCTGGAGCGCCAGCAGCGCCGTACGCTCGGACGCGTCCTCGACGGTGCAGTCGAAGCCCGCCTCGGCGTGGACGGCGCGGATGTGCGCGAGGTCCTTCTCGATGTTCGAGGCGTTGACGACGAGCATGTAGTCGTCCCCGGCCATCCGGTAGACGAGCAGGTCGTCCACCGCGCCGCCGTCGGCCTGGCACAGCACCGCGTACATCGCGCGGCCGTCGTAGAGCTTCGTCGCGTCGTTGGTGACGAGGTGCTGGACGAAGTCGAGGGCCTGCGGGCCGCGCACGAGGACCTCGCCCATGTGGCTCACGTCGAAGAGTCCGGCAGCCTCGCGGACGGCCCGGTGCTCGTCCAGGATGGAGCTGTACTGGATGGGCATGTCGAACCCGGCGAAGGGCACCATCTTGGCGCCGAGGGCGACGTGGGCGTCGTGGAGCGGGGTGGTTTTCATAGAAGCGGGAAGTAGGAAGGGAGAAGTTAGAGCGGGTGGGGGGCAGGTGCGAAGGGGAGCGGCCGCGCCGGCCGTTTCTCACTTCGAACTTCGCACTTCTCCCTCCGTCACGCGCCCTTCCACGCGCGCTCGGGAAAGCGCTCGGCATAGCGCGCCACGCCCTCCTCGATGATCCGCTCGGCCGCCTCGCGGTCCTCGTACCCGCCCGTTTCGACGGCCTTCCCTTCGAGCGTCTTGTAGTCGAGGAAGAAGCGCTCGATCTGGCGGCGGCGGTGCGCGGGCAGGTCCTCCAGCCGCGCGTAGCCCGCGAACTCGGGGTCGTCCACGCACACGGCGATAATCTTCTCGTCGTCGCCGGCCTCGTCCTTCATGGGCAGCATGCCGATGGCGCGGGCGCGGAGGATGGCCAGCGGGGCGACGGGCTCGGACATGAGCACGAGCACGTCGAGCGGATCGCCGTCGCCGCCGAGAGTGCGGGGGATGAAGCCGTAGTTGGCGGGGTAGTAGACGGCGCTGTAGAGCACGCGGTCCACGCGGAGGAGGCCGGTCTTCTTGTCGAGCTCGTACTTGACCGTCCCGCCGCGCGGGACCTCGATGACGACGTTGAACGCCTCGCGGACGGTGTGGCCGGTGGGGAGGTCGTGCCAGGGATGCATGGGCAGGGATGGGCTGGGGAGTGAAGGGCGGAGGGTGGCGTGCGATTCCGCGCCGACGTGTACCTGCGTACGCCTCACGCGCCCGATGGCTGCCCGTGCGCCGGTTCTTCCTCGTCCTTTCGCTCATCGCGCTGTCCGCGCCGGTCCTCGCCCAGCCGGAGCCGACGGCGTTCGTCGCGGCGCGGCGATCTTCGCGATGGGCGGGCCGCCCATCGGGAACGGCGTGTCGCGAACGGCGTGCTGGGGGTCGAAGGCGGCCGCATCCTCGACGTGGGCGAGGCCGCCCCTCTCGACCTCGGGTCCGAGGTGCGCGTGGTCGACGCCAGCGCCGACAGCGGGAGCCCGGCCCCCACCATCGTCCTCGACAGCCCCGTCGGCAAGCTCGAAGCGCGCGGCCTCCTGCCCGAACGGTGACCGTAGACCTGACCCTAGACCTGACCCTAGACCTGACCGTAGACGTGATCGTAGACGGCGGGGTCGTGGTAGAACGCTGCCAGTAAGACAGGCAGTACGGCTGGCACGGTTGTGGAAGAGACGGGCGGCGTTGCCCCGCGGGGCATCCCCCTCTCCCTTCACCTCTCCGAACCTGCCCGTCATGCTCCAAGCCATCATCGTCCTGGCCGTCATCGCCCTCATCGCCTCCCTCCTCGGTTTCCGGGGAGTGGCCGGCATGACCGCCGGCCTCGCCAAGATCCTCCTCATCGTCTTCGTGATCCTGGTGATCATCGCGTTCCTGCTCTAGCCGAGCTCCCTGCTCTAGCCGAGCTCCTCGGGAAGAGGCGCCCCGTAAGGCGCCTGCTTCGCGGGCCGGCCGTCGTAGTTTGGCGGCCGGCCTTTCTGTGTACCCCTGCTCCCGATGCGCGCCCTCGTCCTCCACCGCGACGCCGACACCGTCACCCCCGTCCTCGAATCCGTCGAAACCGACCGTCTGCCCGAGGGCGACGTGCTCGTAGACGTGGCCTATTCGAGCCTGAACTACAAGGACGGCCTCGCCGTTACGAACCGGGGCAAGATCATCCGGGGCGACTTCCCGTTCGTGCCGGGCATCGACCTGGCCGGGACGGTGGCGGCGTCGGAAACGGAGGCCTTCCGCGAGGGCGACCGGGTGATCCTGACGGGGTGGGGGACGGGCGAAGATCGGTGGGGCGGTTACGCGGAGCAGGCGCGGGCGCGGGCCGACCACCTCGTCCGGCTCCCCGACGGGATGACGCTCCAGGACGCCATGTTCGTTGGCACCGCCGGGTTCACGGCCATGCTGAGCGTGCTCGCGCTCGAAGCGATGGGCGTCGAGCCCGCGATGGGGCCCGTCGTCGTCACCGGGGCCTCCGGCGGCGTGGGCTCGATGGCCGTGGCGCTGCTGGCCCACGCCGGCTTCGAGGTCGCCGCCGCGACGGGCACGCCCGAGGCGCACGGCTATCTCCGCGCCCTCGGCGCCGCCGAGATTCTGGGCCGCGCCGAGCTGGCCGAGCCGCCGAAGCACCCGATGGGCCCCGGCCGGTGGGCCGGCGCCGTGGACTCCGTGGGCGGGACCACACTCGCCTCGATCATCGCGACGACCCGGCGGCACGGGTGCGTCGCCGCGTGCGGGCTGGCGGGCGGGCACGCCCTCCACACGACGGTCTTTCCGTTCATCCTGCGCGGGGTCGTCCTCTACGGCATCGACTCCAACACGGCCACGCCCGAACGACGTACGCAGGCGTGGGAGCGCCTCGCGGCGGCGCTCCGCAACGGCGCGCTGGACGCCGTCGAGCGCACGGTCATCGGCCTGGACGAGGTGATCGCCTGGAGCGAGCGGATCGTGCGCGGCGAGACGCGCGGGCGCGTGGTCGTCGAGGTGCAGGGAGAATGAGCGAGGGAGCGGCGAGGAAAGGGAGAGAGGGAGCGGGCGTGCTGCCTTCCCGCACCTTCTCGCCGTGGCAGCGGGCGATGCCGCCGGCCGTGTGCGACGTCGCCGTCGTGGGCGGCGGCATCATGGCGGCGGCGACGGCGTACGCGCTCCGCCGGCTCGATCCGTCGCTGCGCGTGGCGCTGCTGGAAGCGGAGACGCTGGCGTTCGGCGCGAGCGGGCGGAACGCCGGTTTCCTCCTCCTGGGCACGCACACCGACTACGCCTCGGCCGTCGAGGCGTACGGCCGGGACCGCGCCCGCCGGCTCTGGCGCTTCACGGCCGAGAACGCCGCGCTCGTCCGCGACGAACTGGACGGCCGCGCCTTCGACCTCCGCTTCACCGGAAACGTCCTGGCCGCCGGCGACGCCGCCGAGGCGGAGCGGCTCCGCCGGGCGACGGCCCTGCTGGCCGAGGACGGCGTCGAGACGGAGTACGTGGACGGCGAGGCGGCCAACGCGCGGCTGGGCACGCGCGGCTTTGCAGGCGTGCAGTTCGTCTCCGAAGGCGGCACGCTGCACCCGGCAAAGCTCGTCCGTCACCTCGCCGCCCTCAGCGGCGCGACCGTGCTGGAGGGATGGCCCGTGGATCGGATCGCGGCCGACGGCGCGGGCGTCCGCCTCGGTGGTCCGTCGGGCACGCTCACGGCCGGGCAGGTGGTGCTGACGCTGAACGCCTACCTCCCCCGGCTCGTCCCCGAGGCCGCCCGGTTCGTCCGTCCCGTCCGCGCCCAGATGCTCGCCACCGCGCCCGTCGCGCCGGTGACCGACCGGCCCGTCTACTCGCACGAGGGGTTCTACTACCTCCGCCAGCAACCCGACGGGCGGCTGCTCCTCGGCGGCGCGCGCCACCGCCACGTCGAGGCCGAGGTCGGCTACGCCGACCTGACGACCGGGGCGCTCCAGGCCGACCTCCTGACCTACCTCCGCGACCACTTCCCGGCCGCCGGCGCGCCCGCCGTCGAGCGGCGGTGGAGCGGGACGATGGGCTTCTCGCCCGACAGCCTGCCCGTCGTGGGCGCGGTGCCGGGCGTGCCGGGCGCGCGCTTCGCCACGGGCTTCACCGGGCACGGGATGGGCTTCGGCGTGCGGTTCGGCTACCTCCTTGCCCGGACGGTTCTCGGCCAGACGGATGACGCGGCCGACCTTTTCGATGCCGTCCGCTTCGGGGCACCCGGCGGGAACGTCGTTCGTTCGTAGGTTTCACCGGACCGCACCCCTCCTTCCAACCCACGCCGATGAACACCTACGCCACCGCCGGCACCCCCGTTGCCGCCCTCGACACCGAGGCGCGGGCGACGTTCATGCTCCGGACCTACCTCCACCTGTTCGGTGCCATCCTCGCCTTCGCCGCCGTCGAGTACGCGCTCTTCGCGAGCGGGCTGGCGGCCCCCATCGCCGAGACGATGCTGAGCGGGAGCTGGCTCCTCGTGCTCGGCGGCTTCGTGATCGTGAGCTGGCTGGCTTCGAACACGGCCCACCGCGCCGAGTCGAAGGCGGCGCAGTACCTCGCCCTCGGCGGGTTCATCCTCGCCGAGGCGCTGATCTTCGTGCCGCTCCTGTTCGTGGCGGCCTACTACACCAACGATCCCGGCGTCATCAACAAGGCGGCGTGGGTGACGCTTCTCGGCTTCTCCGGCCTCACGGCCGTCGCCTACACGACCCGGAAGGACTTCTCCTTCCTCGGCGGCCTCCTTCGCTGGGCCTTCGTCCTCGCCCTCGTCGCCATCGTGGCGGGGGTGATTTTCGGGTTCGAACTCGGGACGTGGTTCTCCGTCGCGATGATCGGCCTCGCGGGCGCGGCCATCCTGTACGACACCTCGAAGGTGATGTACCACTACCCCGAGGACCGCTACGTGGCGGCCTCGCTGGAGCTCTTCGCCTCGGTGGCGCTGATGTTCTGGTACGTCCTCCGCCTGTTCATGAGCCGGGACTGAGCCGCCGGCTCACGACGAGATCGGCGGGGGCGCCCGGTCGGGCGCCCGGTCGGGCGCCCCCGCGCGTTTCAGGGCTCGACGACCTCGGCGCCGGCCCGCTTCAGGTCGGCGTAGCCGCCGGCGTTGTAGAGCGTGGTGAAGCCCATCTCCCGCATGATCTCGGCGGCCTGCCGACTCCGGTTGCCCGAGCGGCAGTAGAGGTAGACCGGCGTCGTGCGGTCGAGCGACTCGACCCGTGCGCGGAAGTCGGCCGCGCCGACGTTCACGTTGCGGGCGCCGACGAGGTGGCCGTCGGCGTACTCACCGGGCGTGCGCACGTCGAGGACGACGGCGCCGGGCTCGCGCTCCGCGACGAAGTCGGACGGTGCGAGCTGGACGATGGGGGTGGCTGCCGCCTCCGAGGCGGGCGGGGCCGGTTCGGGCTGGCAGCCGCCGGTGAGCGGCAGGGACAGGGTGAGGGCGAGGAAGAGGACGGAGCGCATGGGGGACCTCGGTGGAGTCAGGGGGCGGCCCAGTGCGTGTGCAGGACCGCCAGTTCGATGCCATCCGCCGCGCGGCGGAGGCGGTGGGCGTACGAATCCGCACCGCACGACGCGGTTTCCACCACGACCGTGTCGCCTGCAGCGGCCTCGGCCTTGAAGAGCGCGTCGAACGCGGCGAGCCGTTTCGACGCCGCTACGTCTTCGGTCACGCCTTCGAGCGCCCACTCGACGAAACGAACGTTGTTGGCGTGGCCGTTCCGGTCGAGGTCGGCGCGTCGGACGGAGAAGCGGCATTCGGCAGCGGCCTCCTCGGGAGCCGTCGGCGGCGCGGCGGGCGGAAGCGCTCGGGGGGCGACGGGCACGCGGATGGCGCGGACCGACGCGGGCAGCCGGGCCGGGCGGCGGCGGGCCACGTCGAGGACGAGCCAGGTGCTCACGGCGTGGGCGAGGGGCACGCCGCCCTCGCCGCGAAAGACGAAGTCGCGCTCCGCGCGGAGGCCGTCCTCGGCGCTCGGCCACGTCTCGACCCCGACGGCCTCGCGCCAGTCGGGGAAGCGGTCCACGCGCATCCGCAGGCGGTGGAGCACCCACGCGCCCGGCCCGTGCCCGAGGTCGAACGACTCGACGCCGAGGGCGCGGGCGTGGTTGCCGGCGGCCTCCTGGGCGTAGTCGCAGAGGGTGAGGACGCGGGCGCGCTCGTCCGGGCCGATCTCGTAGGCCCGGACGGAGAACGACTCGGTCCAGAGGGCGGGGGCGGTCACCGGCAGGCGAACGCGATGAGTGGGCGGGCTCGCCTGCCGGATTCGCAGCGCGGCGGCTTCATGTCCTGCAGGAATAGGCGGAGCCTATTTCAGCAGCGTCACCCGGCGGCTTTCGGCGAAGCGCTCACCGACCACGCGGACGACGTAGGGACCCGTCGCCAGGCCGGTCCCGTCGAGCGAGAACGTGCGCGTGGCGTCGGCGTCCATCGCGCCGTCGAACAGCGTGGCGACGCGCTGCCCGAGCACGTTGTAGAGCGCAACCGACACGTGCTGGGTCTGGGCGACGGCGAGGTCGAAGTGGGCGTGCGGGTTGAACGGGTTGGGGTAGACGGCGGAGAGCCGGTGCGTGCCCGGCGTGCCGATGGTGGCCTCGACCGTGCCGACGACCTCGAACCGTCCGTCGAAGTCGAGTTGCTTGAGGCGGAAGGTGTGCGTGCCGACGCCGAGATCGCGCGCCGCGAAGACGTAGGTCTGCGCCTCGGTCGTGGTGCCATGGCCCTCGACGAAGCCGAGCGGGGCCCAGTCGTCGCCCTGGCGCATCTGCACCTCGAAGCCGGCGTTGTTGGTCTCCGAGGCCGTCTCCCAGCGGAGGGTGACCTCCGAGCCGCTGGTCGTCGCCGTGAACGCGGTCAGCTCGACGGGAATCGGACCGGTGGGGTCGACCTTCTGGGCGTAGATGTCGTCGTTGCCCGCGCGGTCGTCCTGCCACGCGAGCGCCACCTCGTCGTCCGCGAGGCGGGTTGCCGCGAGCCTCGACTTCGAACTCGGCGTGATCGACACGTCGAACGGGGAGACGGTGACGCCGCCGGCGTGGGCGCCTGCGCCGGCGTCCGAGACCGTCGCGCCCAACAGCTGGTCCAGCCCGAAGCCCGGCGAGTCGTTCCAGAAGACGAAGGCGCCGGGGCCGCCCCGGACGGTGCGCACGTTGGTGACGGCGTCGGGGCTCAGCGCCACGAGTTCGAGCCCGTCGTCGGTCCACAGGCGGTTGCCGGCGGCGTCCACCTTCTGGCCGTAGAGCCCCTGCATGCTCTGATTCCCGTTCAGCTCCGTCCAGAAGACGTAGATGTCGCCGGTGGCGGGGTCGTAGTCGGCGTCCGGGGCGACGCGCTGCTGCGCGGCGTTCGTCGAGACGGGCACGCCGTCGTGGGCGAAGGCCTCGGAGCCGTCGGGGAGGATGTGCTGGACGTAGCTCTGGAGGCTGCCGGCCACGCTGTACCAGGCGAAGACGCCGCCGCCCGCGCCGTCGGGGACGAACGTGGGGAAGTTGCCGATCTGGAGCGAGCCGCCGTCGAAGACGGCCACCGGCCCCCAGAGCGTCGCGCCCGTGGCGTCGAACTTCTGGGCGAGGAGGTGCTTCGGGGCGGTGATGATGCCGGTCTGGTGGACGAGCGAGAGGAGCACGTCGGTGCCGTGGGCGTGGAGGTCGCTGGCCGTGTACGAGCCGACGGGGGGCGTGAGGACCACGTCGGAGGCCCACTGGGGCACGCCGTCGGCGTCGAGCTTCTGGAGGTGGACGCTGGCGTCGTCGGACCACGCCACGACCGAGCCGCCGTCGCTCGTGCCGGTGATCTTCGGGTTGGCGACGAAGCCGGACGTGTTCGTGAGGACGACCCCGTTCGGCCCCCAGGGCTGGTCGCCCGCGGGCGTGACCTGGGCGGCGGTGATCTGGACGCCCGTGCCTCGGTCGTCGCGGAACGTCAGCAGTGCGTTGCCCGCCGCATCGACGGCGAGGTCGTAGTCCACGGTCGAGCTGAAGCCACGGTCGGCGACGAGGACGCCGTTGTGGGGGAAGACCTCGTGCCCGCTCGCGTCGAGCTTCTGAACGCGCACGTCGAAGCCCGCGCCGTCGAACCAGCTGACGTAGACGCCGCCGTCCGGGGCGGGCGCGATCTTGGGCTGGACCTGGCTGCCCGCGCCGTCGGCGACGGACAGGTTCAGCGCCGGGTTGGGGGACCACTGGGCGAGGGCCGGGGAGGCGAGGGCGAGGAGCCCGAGGAGCAGGAGGGAGGTTCGCATGGAAAACCGGATGGATGGGTGGGCCGAGTTTAGGCCCCGCCTCGCGCCCGTGCAACCCGGCGGCCGGGGGCGCCTCGGGCGCCGCCGGAACGCTGTCACCCTCGGGCGGTAGCTTCCCGACCGACCCCGACCGTCCCGCCGATGTCCGACCAGCCCTCGCTCTTCGATCCCGCCGCGCCCGCCCCGGAGGCCGACATCGAAGTCACCCTGCCCGACGACCTCGACGAGGCGCCCGGGGCGGCGGGGCCGGGAGGAGAGGAGCGCGAGACGCTCTTCCTCTGCGACGCCTTCGCCCTCGCCTACCGCGCCTTCTTCTCGATGAAGAACGCCACGCTCACGGCGCCGGACGGGACCGACACCCGCACGCTCTACGGCTTCACGAGCGCGCTGCTCAAGCTGCTCGAAGACCACCAGCCCGAGCACATCGCCGTCGTCTTCGACAAGCTCGGCGGCAAGCCCACCTTCCGCGATCAGCTCTACGACGCCTACAAGGCGCATCGCCCGCCGATGCCGGTCGAGATCAAGAGCAACATCGCGCTCATGAAGCGGCTCGTCGAGGCGTTCGACATCCCCGTCATCGAGGTCGAGGGCGTCGAGGCCGACGACGTGATCGGCACGCTCGCCAAGCGCGCCGAGGCCGAGGGCGTCCGCGCCGTCATCTTCTCGCCCGACAAGGACTTCCGCCAGCTCCTCTCGGACTGCGTCTGCATGCTCCGCCCGCCCTACATGGGCGAGACGTTCGACCAGGAGACGCCCGAGACCTTCGCCGAGAAGTACGGCGGCCTCGAACCCCGCCAGTTCATCGACCTCCTCGCGCTCATGGGCGACGCGGCCGACAACGTGCCGGGCGTGCCGGGCATCGGCGAAAAGACGGCCGTCCAGCTCATCGCCGAGTACGGCTCGGTCGAGAACCTCATCGAGCACGCGGCCGAGCTCAAGGGCAAGCGCGCCCGCGAGGGGATGACCAACCACGCCGAGGACGCGCTGCTCTCCAAGCGGCTCGTCACCATCGCCACCGACGTCGAGCTCGACCTCGACTGGCACACGCTCCGCCGCACCGACCCCGACCTCGACGCCATCGAGGCGCTCTTCAACGAGGTCGGTTTCGGCGCGCGCCTGTGGAGCCGCGTCAAAGCCTACGCCGCCGGCGAATCCCGCCGCACGCGCGCCCGCACGCTCCTCCCCGAAGACGACCCCTCCCTCGCCTTCGACTTCGGCCCCTACGAGCCGGTCCGGGCGATGGAGGTGGGCGCGGTGGACTACACGACCGTCCTGGCGAAGGCCGACCTCGGCGTCGCGACGGGCCTGGTCGAAGGCCGCGACGCCTTCAGCTTCGACACCGAGACGACGTCCATAGACCCGATGATGGCCTCGCTCGTGGGCGTCTCGCTGGCGGCCGAGCCGAAGAAGGCGGCCTACGTCCCCACGCCGATGCCGGACGGCACGCCCACCGAGGCCGTCCTCGACGCGCTCCGGCCCGTGCTGGAGGACGAGGCGACGCTCAAGATCGGCCACAACGTGAAGTACGACCTCCTCGTGCTCCGCCGCCACGGCGTCGAGGTGCGCGGGCCGGTGTTCGACACGATGGTGGCGCACTACCTCGTCAACCCGGAGGCCAGCCACAAGCTCGACGACGTCGCCAGCTTCTACCTCAACTACCGGCCGCAGCCGATCACCGAGCTGATCGGGACGGGCAAGAACGCGATCTCGATGCGCGACGTGCCCATCGAGCAGGTCGGCCCCTACGCCTGCGAGGACGCCGACGTGGCCCTCCGCCTCGTGCCCGTCCTGCACGAGAAGCTGGAGGCCGACGGGCTGCTGGAGATCGCCGAGACCATCGAGTTCCCGCTCGTGCCCGTCCTCGCCGACATCGAGGCGGCCGGGGTCAAGGTGGACGTGGCCGTCCTCGACGAGATCCGCGTCCAGCTCGAACGCCAGCTCGAGGAGCAGGAGGCGAAGATCTACGAACTCGCCGGGCGCACGTTCGCCATCGGCTCGACCAAGCAGCTCGGCGAGGTTCTCTTCAACCCGCCGCCGACGCCGGAAGAGCGCGAGGCCGCCGCCGCGTGGGCCCGGGAGATGGCCGACCCCGACACCTCGCTCACCAAGAAGGAGCTCGCCGAGCGGGCGCCCACGTTCGGCCTCGGCCTCGCGCCGCTCGGCAAGACCGCCACCGGCAAGCCGAAGACGGACGAGAAGGTGCTCCAGGAACTTGCCCAGGAGCATCCCCTCCCGGCTCTCGTGCTCGACTGGCGCAAGGTCGCCAAGCTCAAGAACACCTACGTCGACAAGCTGCCGGAGCTCATCCACCCCGAGACCGGCCGCGTCCACACCGACTTCAACCAGACCATCGCGGCCACCGGCCGCCTCTCGTCGTCCAATCCCAACCTCCAGAACATCCCCATCCGCACCGACCTCGGGAAGGAGATCCGCAAGGCGTTCGTGGCCGAGCCGGGCTGCAAGCTGCTCTCGGCGGACTACGCCCAGATCGAGCTCCGCATCATCGCGCACATGAGCGGCGACGCCAGGCTCATCGAGGCCTTCCGCGAGGGGCGCGACATCCACACCGCCACCGCCGCGACGGTCTTCGAGGTGGACTACGACGCCGTCACGCGCGCCCAGCGCGACCGCGTCAAGCAGGTCAACTACGGCATCCCCTACGGCATCTCGGCCTTCGGCCTCGCGCAGCGCCTCCGCATCGGCAACAAGGAGGCGCAGGACCTCATCGACCAGTACCGCGCCTCCTACCCGGACGTGATCCGCTTCCTCGACGGGCTGATCGAGGACGCCCGCGAGCGGGGCTACGTGGAGACGCTGCTCGGGCGCCGCCGCTACGTGCCGCAGATCACGAGCCGCAACCCCAACGACCGCGCCTACGCCGAGCGCATCGCGGTGAACATGCCCATCCAGGGCACGCAGGCCGACATGATCAAGCTCGCGATGGTGGCCATCCACGCGCGGCTCAAGCGCGAGGGGCTGGCGTCACGGATGATCCTGCAGGTCCACGACGAGCTGGTCTTCGAGGTGCCCGAGGCGGAGGTGGAGGCGGTCACGGCGCTCGTGCGCGAGGAGATGAAGGGGGCCATGCCGCTCGACGTGCCCGTCGTCGTGGACGTGGGCGTGGCGGACAACTGGCTGGACGCGCACTGACGGCTTCCGCTGTTCCACCTGTGTCATCCCGAGCGAAGTCGAGGGATCTCTGCCGGCTCCCGGGCTCCTCCGGGGCAGAGATCCTTCGACTTGCTACGCTCGCTCAGGATGACGGGGAGGAGTAAATAGCTCGTCTGGCAAGGTCACCTCATCCGTACGATCACCTCCCGACCGTACTGCAGACCGACTACCTCGCAGGCCATCTTGATAATGTTTTCCATTTTTTGATGGCTAGCGTTTGTCATGAGCCAGTAACCTGGCTTCACTTCGGCCGTCGTACTCGGGCTGACGAACGAAGGATCATTAGGGTAGAGGGCCTCAGGACTACGAGCTAGATATCGGCGTGTCCGACCGTGCTCAGGAATTGCAATGAAGCAAGCGAGGAAGCTGGGGTCTCGCTTGTCCAGGGCCTGGAACAATTTGACCAGGACATCGCGGCCATTGCGGGCGGGCACGAACGTTCCGTCCAACATGAAGCCGCGCTCCGGCAGATCGCCCGCCTCGGCCACGCGTCCGGGGCGCTCAGGTCGCCGCCGAGGCACGCGGCTTCGCTGGGGTGGGGTGGCGGTCTGCGCAGCCTCGCGCTCGGGTAACCCGCCCAGCGACCGCAGGTACTCGATCACGTCGGCGCGCTCGGGCTTGTACCCACTCGTGCTCTCGACCTCGTCCACGATCAGATCGACCAGCCGCTCGTCGGCGGCACTAACCAACTGGCCCCAGGCGCGGGGGAGCGCGTCTTTCGCCTCGCGCCGCTGGCGGGCGCGCTGGTAGTCGTGCCGGGCTCGTTCGTACGCCTCACCGCTGACGACGGCCTCGTACTCGAGGTAGCGCTGGAGCCGCTCGGCACTTTCCGAAGGCTCGCGTTCGAGGAGGTTGAGGAGGTAAACTCTTCGCTCCTGGTAGCTGCCCTGCTCGGCCGGAAGGTAGAAGTGCCACGTCGCCCCGTCCGTCAGCACCGCCATCGGGACGCCGACGTGGAACGCGTACTCGAAGAGCTGCCGGTCGGCGCCGTCGCTCTGCCCGGGCTGCTTGACTTCGACGAACACCGTCGGTCCCCGGTTCGTGAGGAGCGCGAAGTCAACCCGTCGCCCTTGCAGGCTGTACTCCGGCGCGACGACGCGGGGATCGAAGACCGGCCATCCGAGCGCGTCAAGGATGGGAAGAACGACGCCGCTGCTGACGGCGGCTTCGTTGGCGAGGCGGCCGTCGGCCAGCATGGGCCGGATGTTCTTGATGCGATCGAGCAGATCCATGCGGCGTGGGGCGATGGGATGGAAAGATAGATCAGGGCGTTGTAGGTGAGGGCGCGTCCGATTCGGCGTTGCGCCCTACCTTGATCGTCCTCTCTCGCTTTCCAATCCATCCATGCGCCACACCCTGCTCCTTCGCTTCGCGGTGCCCTTCGGGGTTCTCGTTGCCCTGACCCTCGCCGCCTGCGCCGACGACCCGGCCACCACCCCCGGCGCTCCCGATACCGCCCCCGAGGCCGAGGCGCCCACTCCCTCCGCCTCGGGCGGGGCCGCCTGCCTCGTCGGCACCTGGCAGGCCGACGTGGAGTCCGTCTACGGCCCCGACTTCTGGGAACGCATCATGCCCCGCGAGAACGGCGACTTCGCGTTCGAGTTTGCCGGCTCCGAGGGGCGCGCACTCGTCACCTTCGGCCCCGACGGCGCCTTCCGCCAGCGCTTCGAGGACTTCACCGTCTCCATCGACGCCGCCATGCCGATGGGGCAGATGCGGAGCACCGTTGCCATGGACGGCACCGCCGAGGGCACCTACTCCGTCCATGGCGACCGCCTCGACATGACGCCGGGCACGGCCCACGTCTCCGTGACGAGCAGCGCGACGATGGACGGCCGCGAGATGGGCACGGCCGACCTCCCGTTCAACGACCTGTTCACCTCGGAGGCGGGCGCGGTCGTCACCTTCACCTGCTCCGGCGACGAGCTGCTCGTCGACATCGAGGTGCCCGATTCGGAAATCGACTTCGAGGACATCCGCTACGTCCGCGCCGAATAGAGAGAGGCGGCGCCCTCGTCGGAGGAGGCCAGCGACGGAGAGGAGGGCGGAGGCGGCGGGCGCGTGAGGAGACGCCCGGCGCGCCGGGCGTGGGCTACCTTGCCGCAGACCCGCACCCGCCGCCGTGACCCTCGCCGACTTCCGCGCTCAGTTCCCCCACACCGACGACCTCGTCTACCTCGACCACGCCGCCACCGGGCCGCTCTCGCGCCGCGTGATGGACGCCCTCGACGGCTTCTTCGCGCAGCGGCACCGCACGCAGCCGAACAACTACGCCGACGTGATGCCGACGCTGGTGCGGGGCCGGGAGCGGCTGGCCGCTCTCCTCGGCACCGAAGCGGGGCAGGTCGAGTACGTGCCCAATACGTCGTACGGCCTCAACGTGCTGGCGCTCGGCTACCCGTGGCAGGCGGGCGACCGCGTGGCCCTCCCGGCGTGCGAGTTTCCGGCCAACGTGCAGCCGTGGTTCGGCGCCCGCGAGCGCTACGGCGTCGAGGTGGACCTCATCCCGCACCAGCGAGGGACGTTCACGGTCGAGGACGTGGAGCGGGTGCTGCGGCCCGAGACGCGCGTGCTGGCCGTCTCGTGGGTGCAGTTCCTCTCCGGCTTTCGGTGTGACCTCGCCGGCCTCGCGGCGCTCTGCCGCGACCGGGGCGTCGTCCTCGCCGTGGATGCCATCCAGGGGCTCGGCGCCCTCCGCCTCGACGCCGAGGCGGCCGGGGTGGACTTCCTCGCGTGCGGCGGCCAGAAGTGGATGCTCGCCACGCAGGGGAGCGCCTTCGTGTACCTCCGCGCCGACCTGATGGAGCGGATCACGCCCGTACGCGGCTGGCTGGGCGGGCCGGTGGACTGGGACGACTTCGGCGCGTTCACCGACGAACTCCACCCGGACGCCACGCGCTTCCGCGTCGGCACGCTGAATACGGCCGGGTGCCTGGCGCTGGACGCCGCCGCCGGCCTCTTTCTGGAGGTAGGGCCCGAAGCCGTCGAAGCGCGCGTGCTGGATCTCGCCGCCCGCCTCGCCGACGGCCTCGACCGGCTGGGCTTCCGCCGCTACGGCTCGGCCGACCCCGCCCACGCCTCCGGCATCGTCGCCGTCGAGGCGCCCGATCCCGAAGGGCTCCACGCGCACCTGACGGCGCGGGGCATCCACGCCTCCGTCCGCAATCGCACGTTGCGCTTCGCCCCGCACGCCTACAACACCGAGGACGAGATCGGCGCGGCCCTGGAAGCGGTGGCGAGCTACAGGACGTGATGCCTATCACGTAGTGCGTGAGAGCATCGCGGCCATCTCCCAGACGGGATGCGAAATACGCAAGCGTACACCATGCCCGAAGAGAAGCAGGAAACCCTCGTCGAGATCGTCGTGCCGCCGGGGCAGGCGCCGGGGCAGCGGCTCGACGTGTACCTGACGAGCAAGCTGCCGAACGCGACGCGGGCGAAGGTGCAGCGCGGCATCAGAGAGGGACGGGTGGACGTGAACGGCGCGCCGCAGACGAGGCCCTCGACCCCCGTCCAGCCCGGCGACCGCATCGTCTGCCGCATCCTCCGGCCGCCGCCCATCGAGGTCGCCCCCGAGCCGATCCCGCTCGACGTGGTCTACGAGGACGCCCGGCTCCTCGTCGTCAACAAGCCCGCCGGGATGGTGGTGCACCCGGCCTACGGCCACCGCAGCGGCACCCTCGTCAACGCCCTCCTGCACCACGTCGGCGCCGGACCGCTGTCGGCCGACGACCTCGCCGAGGACGACGCCGAGGACGACGCCGAGGACGAGGAGGTCGGCCTGTCCACGGCCACCGCCGCACCCCGCTTCGAGGGCGACCTCACGATCCGCCCCGGCCTCGTCCACCGACTCGACAAGGACACCTCCGGTCTCCTCGTCGTGGCCAAGGACGACGCCGCGCACGCCGCGCTGGCGGCGCAGTTCGAGCAGCGCACGATCCGCCGCCGCTACCTCGCGCTCGTCTGGGGCGTCCCCGATCCGCCCGAGGGCCGTCTCGAAACGTGGCTCGGCCGCGACCCGCGCGACCGGAAGCGCGTCGCCGTGCGCCCGGAGGGCGAGGGGAAGTGGGCGGCGACGAACTACGAGACCGTCGAGGCCTTCGCGTTCACCGCGCTCGTGCGCTTCCGGCTGGAGACGGGGCGGACGCACCAGATCCGCGTCCACGCCCGCCACCTCGGCCACCCGATCCTCAACGACGCCACCTACGGCGGGGACCGCATCGTCGCCGGGCCGGACATCCAGCGGCGCCGCGCCTTCTTCCGCAACCTCTTCGCGGCGATGCCCCGACAGGCCCTCCACGCCCACACCCTCGGCTTCCGCCACCCCGAGACGGGGGACGAGCTGGACTTCGAGGCGCCGCTCCCGGACGACATGGCGTTCGTGCTCGGTCGGCTCCGGGAGGTCGAGGGCGGGGCGGGTTAACTCCTCGGGAAGGCGCCGGGGCGCGGACCACGCTGGGAGCCCGGCCGTATCTTGCGCGGTTCCACTCGCCTCTCGTCACCGCACCGCATGCTCCCCACCGGCACCGTCTCCCTCTCCGACCTGCTCACGCCCTCGCGGGTGCGGGTAGGCCTTCCGGGTACGGACAAGGAGGCCCTCATCAACGGCGTGGTCAACCTGCTCCGCGGTGCGCCCGAGGTGCGCGACCTCGACGGCCTCCGGGCCGACGTGTTCGCCCGCGAGGCCGTGATGTCGACGGGGGTGGGGAAGGGGCTGGCCCTCCCGCATGCGCGCACGCGCGCCGTCTCCGACACCGTGGCCGCCTTCGCCGTGACGGCCGAGCCGGTGGACTACCAGGCGCTCGACGGCGAGCCCGTCCGCCTCGTCTTCCTTCTCTGCGGCCCCGACGAGGTGCGCGGCACCCACATCAAGCTGCTCAGCCGCATCTCCCGGCTGATGAACGACGACGCCTTCCGCGCCCGCCTCCGCGACGCGCCGGACGCCGCCGCGGTCATCGCTGCCTTCCGCGACGCCGAAGAACGGATCGGTTGACCGCCTCCTCCATGTTCCAGTCCGTTCGCGGCACCTTCGACGTGCTCCCCGACGCCCAGGATCTGGGCGGTACGACGATCCCCGGCTCGGCCGCGTGGCGGCACGTCGAGGGCGTGGTGCGCGGTGTCATGGAGCGGTTCGGATTCGAGGAGATCCGCACGCCGATTCTGGAGCCGCTCGGGCTCATCGCGCGCGGCGTCGGGCAGACGACGGACATCGTGCAGAAGGAGATGTTCGTCGTCCCCCGCGAGGACGAGGACTACGTGCTCCGCCCCGAGGTCACGGCCCCCACGATGCGCGCCTACCTGGAGCACCGCCTCGACCAGCGCGGCGGCGCGCAGCGGCTCTACTACCTCGGCCCCTGCTTCCGCGCCGAGCGCCCGCAGAAGGGGCGCTACCGCCAGTTCCACCAGTTCGGCATCGAGCTCCTCGGCGCCGCCTCGCCGCTGGCCGACGCGGAGGCGGTCGCCTGCCTGCGCGCCGTCTACGACGCCTTCGGCATCGCCGGGACGCGCCTGCGGCTGAACACCCTCGGCGACGCCGACACGCGCCCGGCCTACCGCGAGGCGCTCCGGGCCTACTTCGAGCCCTTCAAAGGCCGCCTCTCCGAGACGAGCCGCCAGCGCCTGGAGACGAACCCGCTCCGCATCCTCGACACCAAAGACGAGAACGAGCGCGCGCTCCTCACCGACGCCCCCCGCCTCGGCGACTTTCTGGGCGAAGCGGCCCGCGCCCACTTCGACGCCGTGAAGGGCTACCTCGACGGCCTCGGCATCCCGTACGTCGAGGACCCGCTGCTGGTGCGCGGGCTCGACTACTACACCGGCGTCGTGTTCGAGCTGGAGTCCGACGCGCTCGGTGCGCAGAGTGCGCTGGCGGCGGGCGGGCGCTACGACGGCCTGGCGGCCTCGGTGGGCGGGAAGCAGCCGGTCCCGGCCGTGGGCTGGGCGGCGGGCATCGAGCGGCTGTTCATCGCGCTCGACGCCCACGGCTACGCCTTCCCCGAGGCGGGCCGCCCCGACGCCTTCCTCGTGGCGCTCGGCGACGAGGCGCAGGCGTGGGCCTTCGCCGAGGCGCAGCGGCTCCGCGCCGCCGGGCTGGCCGTCGGCTACGACCTCCTCGGGCGCTCGATGAAGGCGCAGATGAAGGAGGCCAACCGGCAACAGGCCCGGCGCGCCGTCCTCGTAGGCTCCGACGAACTGGCCGCCGGCGAGGCCACCGTGCGCGACCTCGACTCGTCCGAGCAGCGGCGCGTACCTTTCCACGCGCTCACCGACGCGCTGATGGGGTAGGGGACCACGCCTCTCGTCCTTCGACCTTCGACCTTTCCCCTCCGGGATGTACCCCCGCCTGACCGACCTGCTCCAGGACCTCTTCGGCATCGACCTCCCGCTGCCGATCTACTCGTTCGGGTTCATGGTGGCCGTCGCCATCGTGACGGCGGCGTGGCTGACGAAGCGGGAGCTCGACCGGATGCACGCGGCCGGCCAGCTCGCCTCGGTCACCGTCAAGGAGAAAGACCCGAAGGGGCGGGAGCGGACGGTGAAGGCGAGCCCGTCCGCCCTCGTGTGGACCATCATGCTGCTGGCGGCGGGCTTCGGCATCGCCGGCTCGAAGCTGTTCTACCTCTTCGAGCAGCCGGGCACGTTCCTCGACGATCCCCTCGGGACCCTCTTCAGCCCGGCCGGGCTCACGTTCTACGGCGGCCTCATCTGCGCCGGGCTCGCCATTGCCTACTACGTCCGCAAGAAGGGGCTCGCCGTGCCGCGCGTGGCCGACGCCGTCGCCCCCTCGCTCATCCTCGGCTACGGCATCGGCCGCATCGGCTGCTACCTCGCCGGCGACGGCGACTGGGGCAAGTGCTCGGCGCTCTCGCAGAAGCCGGCGTGGATCCCCGACTTCCTCTGGAGCGAGACGTTTCCGCGCAACATCCTCGGCGTGGACGTGAAGACGTGGCAGCCGCCGGGGAGCGTGAGCCAGTGCGACCTGCCCCCGGAGATCGTGACGGGCGTCTACCCGACGATGCTCTACGAGTTCGCGATGGCCGTCGTCATCTTCGCGATCCTGTGGGTGCTGCGGGCGC
Source organism: uncultured Rhodothermales bacterium (assembly GCA_964580105.1). GTDB lineage: Bacteria > Bacteroidota > Rhodothermia > Rhodothermales > Rubricoccaceae > CAZOJJ01. The sequence continues at coordinate 62,626 of CAZOJJ010000008.1, forward strand.
ACCCGTTCAAGGCGGGCTGGCTGTTCTCGCTCTACCTCGTCTTCAACGGGATCGAGCGGTTCCTGATCGAGCTGGTCCGCCTCAACCCCGTCGTCGTCGTCGGGCTCTCGCAGGCGCAGCTGATCGCCCTGCTGCTCGTCGTGCTCGGCCTCGTAGGCCTCGCGCTGACGACGCGCCGGGCCTCCGGCGCCCCGCCTTCGGCCGAGCCGGCCGCGCCCGCCTCGGCCGCCGCGTAGCGATGGCCCGCCGCTATCCCGACCTTCGCGCGCTGCTCGACCGGGCCAACGACGCCGTCGAAGCGTGGGAGGCGCGCTGGGGGGCGTTCGAGCCCCACCCGGCGCTGGCCGTCGAGGAGGACCGGCTGGCCGAGGCGCTCGACGCCTACCTCGCCCGGCTGACGGCCCCGCCCGCCGCCGACGGGGGTACCTACCCGTTCTTCCATCCGCGCTATGCGGGGCAGATGCTCAAGCCGCCGCATCCGGTGGCCGTCGCCGCCTACGCCGCGGCGATGCGCGTCAACCCGAACAACCACGCCCTCGACGGCGGCCCGCCGACCGGCCGGATGGAGAAGGAGGTCGTGGCCGACCTCGCGGCGATGCTCGGCTTGCCCGAGGGCACGCTCGGCCACCTCACCGGCGGCGGCACCGTGGCGAACCTCGAAGCCCTGTTCGTCGCCCGCCAGCTGCACCCGGAGCAGGGCATCGCCTACGGCACGGACGCGCACTACACGCACGGCCGCATGGCCGAGGTGCTGCGGATGGACGCACACCCGGTGGCGGCCACGCCGGAGGGCCGCATCGACCTGGGCGCGCTGGAGGAGGTGCTGAAGACCGGGGCGGTCGGCACCGTCGTGCTCACCGCCGGGACGACCGGCCTCGGCGCCGTCGATCCCATCGCCGAGGCACTGCCGCTGCTGCGGCGCTACGGCGCACGCCTCCACGTGGACGCCGCCTACGGCGGTTTTTTCGTTGTGCTCGCCGCCCTACGGGCGGACGAGCGCGAGGCGAGAGGGTACGCCACCTTCCCCGCCGAGCACGTCCGCGCCATCGCCGAGGCGGACTCGGTCGTGGTGGACCCGCACAAGCACGGTCTCCAGCCCTACGGCTGCGGCGCCGTTCTCTTCCGCGACCCGGCTGTCGGCCGCTTCTACCGGCACGACTCGCCCTACACCTATTTCACGTCCGACGCGCTGCACCTCGGCGAGATCAGTCTGGAGTGTTCGCGTCCGGGCGCGGCGGCCGGGGCGCTCTGGCTGACGCTCCGCGCGCTTCCGCTGGAGGCCGACGACGGTCTCGGTCCCGTACTCGCCGCCGGCCTCCGCGCTGCAAGGACATGGGCAGCGCTGCTGAGCGACTCGGAGGCGCTCACCCTGTACACGCCGCCGGAGCTGGACATCGTCAGCTACTTCCCCGCGGCCCTGTCGCTCTCGGGCGTGGACGCCGCCAGCCGGGCCGTCTTCGACCGGGGCATGGCGACCGACGATCCCGTCTTCCTCAGCCTCTACCGGATGGGCGCCGACCGGCTGACGGCCAGGCATCCGCACCTGACGCCCGACCGGCCCCACGCCCGCATCCTGCGAAGCGTGCTGATGAAGCCCGAGCACGAGCGTCACGTTGCCTGGCTGCACCACCACGTCGCGTCCCTTACCACCGCCACGCGAACCGATGTCTGAATCCGACGGCCTGATCGTGGGCCGCAACCCCGTCCGCGAGGCGTTGGAGCGCCGGGACGGGCGGCTCGTAAAGGTGCTCCTCCAGCAGGGCACGCACGGCAGCCAGATCGACGCCATCCGGCGCGCTGCGAAGGAGGCCGGCGTGCCCGTCCAGGTCGTGCCCGGCGCTCGGCTCCAGAAGCTCGCCCCGAAGGCGAACCACCAGGGCGTCCTCGCCTTCGCCGCGCCCGTGGCCTACGTGGAACTGACCGACCTGCTCGAAGGTGTGGCCCCGACGCTCGACGCCGTGAAGGCCGCCAAGCCCGTCCTGCTCGTCCTCGACGGCATCGAGGACCCGCACAACTTCGGGGCGATCCTCCGCAGCGCCGTGGCCGCCGGGGCGGGCGGCGTGATCGTGCCCGAGCGGGGCCAGGCCCCGCTCAGCGCCACGACCGTCAAGGCCAGCGCCGGGACTGCCCTCCGCATCCCCATAGCGCGGGTGACGAACCTGGCCGAGACGCTCCACAGCCTCAAGGAGCGGGGCTACTGGGTCGTCGGCCTCGACCGGGGCGACGCCGAGGCGGAGGGGCCGGAGCGGACGACGGTGTGGGACTACGACTGGGACCGGCCCGTCGTCCTCGTCGTGGGCAGCGAGGGAGCGGGGATGCGCCCGCGCGTCCGTGCCACGTGCGACGTGCTCGCGGCGATCCCGATGCACGGTCCGGCGGAGAGCCTCAACGCCTCCGTGGCGGCGGGCATCGCGCTGTTCGCGGCCGTGCGGGGCCGGGCCTGAACCAACGACGCCGTGACCCGGAGGCCACGGCGTCGTTCCCTCTGACCGGACGGGTGCGCAGTCCCCGTCCGTCTCTCACCCAATCCGCGGGTGCTCAGGGCCGGCGGAAGCGGCGAAGCGCCTCACTTCCGCTTGCGCAGGCCGTAGACGATCTTGCGGATCGTGTCGAACTGGAGGTAAGGGTGCTGCTCGCGGAGTTCCTCGATGGCCTCGTAGGCCGGGACGTCGCGGCGGCGGAGCGCACGGAACTTGCGGCGGATCTGGTAGTCGCGGACGCCCTTTTCGCTCAGGAGGTTGTGCTCGGCGAGGAGGCTGTACACGTCCGCCGGGATGAGGCCGCTGAGAGGGTTGGGGTCTGCCGATGCCTGCATGGGTAGAAGGGCTGGGTGGGCGTTCGTCAGCGGGACGGGCCGCGTCCCAAGCGAACACTACGGCCTGGCCGCACGCACCCCAAGCGGATCCCGCCGAACGGTCTTCAGCTTAGGGCGAACGGACCGGAACCGCCGTCGAGTCGTAGAGCCACTCGTGCGCTTCGACGAGGCGGCCTTCCGCGTCTCGTCGGAGCGCGCCGCGCGCCTGGAACCGGGTGCCCACGGGCAAGCCCACCGAGTCCGGCACCACGACGCGGACGCTCCCCGTCGCATCCCGCAGCGGGATCACGCGCCCGTCGTGCGCCTCGGCCACCACACCCGAGACGCCCACGAAGACGTCCCGGTCCTCGTGGAGCGTGAACGTGTCCAGCGCGGTGACCTCGACGGCGCCGTCGAACGCAGGCAGCTTGCGGGGCGCCGGCTCGGACCGGCAGGCCACGAGCCCGAGCAGCCCCACGAGGGCGGCCCGCACCGGCCCGCTCATCCCTCCGCGACCGGGACGCCGGCGGGCCTGGACGCCCGCGCCTCGGCCGTGGTCGAGCGGAGGGCGCGGACGCTCGTGCCCTGGAGCAGCAGGCACGCGAAGCCGACGACGGCGTAGAGCACGAGCTGGGCGGCGTGCGAGAAGAGCGCGTACGTGGCGGCCGGCGTCTCCGCGACGCCGAAGAGGTGGACGAGCGTCTGCACCGTCACGTAGTGGTACGACCCCGTCCCGCCCGGCGACGGCAGCGTCATCCCGATGGCGCCCACGTTCATCAGCGCCCACGAGTCCAGCAGGCCGAGGTCGAAGGGGCCGGCCAGGCCCAGCATCCGGAGCGGGATGTCGGCCATGAGCAGGTAGCAGAACCAGATGCCGACGGTGGCGAGGAGCACGCGACCCTTCTGGCGGACGCGCACGAGCGAGACCAGCCCGTCGCGGAAGGAGCGGAGCGTGCCGAGCAGCTTGCCGTCGCGGGCGTCCCCACCGGAGGCCAGCCGTTTGCGGTAGAACAGCCGCACCACCCACGCGAGGCCGACGCCGGCTAGGACGAGGCCGACGAGCACGAGCGTCCACGGCACCGACGGCATTCCCGAGAGCGCCTCGCGGGTGTTGGCCCCGAAGACCTCGGCGACGCCGAGGAGCCGTCCGCCGAAGAGAGCCAGAACGGTCAGCAGCGCCACGCCGAGCGTCAGCACGTCCAGCACGCGCTCGACGACGACGGTGCCGAAGACGCCCGAGAAGCGCAGCCGCGTCTGCGAGGCCACGTTGGCCGACCGCGCCACCTCGCCGAGGCGGGGGGCCGCGTAGTTCACCATGTACCCGATCATGACCGAGTAGAAGGCGAGCTTGAGCGACACGCGCGGGCCCGCCTCGCCCCCCTCGGGGAGCGCCCCTTCGGGGAGCGCCCCTTCGGGGAGCGCTTCGAGGAGGAGCTGCCAGCGCCAGGCGCGGAACAGGTGCGCCAGCAGCGTCACGCCGAGGAGAGGAGCCAGCCAGCCGTACGCCGCCGTTCGCAGCGCCTCGCCCACGGCGGCGAAGTCGACGCCCCGGAGGGCGAGGTAGAGCAGCCCGCCGCCCAGGACGAAGCTGCCGGCGAGCGCGAGGAGGGTCTTGAGGCGGGGGGACACGGGCGGGGGCGAACAGAACGCGGGGCCACGTCGGCGGCCCCGCGCGCAAGATACCGCCCGCCCGGTCGGGGCGGGGTGAAGCGCCGGTCAGGAGCGGAGGTCCACCACCTCCACGCCACGCGGGTAGCGGAACGTGAAGAAGTCGTCGGCGATGGGCGGGTTGAGCTGGACGTTGCTCAGGTCGAACGCCAGCGTCGTCCCGTTCACGTCGTGGACGCGGACGCGCGTCGGCACGGCGTCGTCGGTGCGGACGTAGAGCGTCGCGTCGCGGACGGAGGAGCCGGCCTCGCGCGGGACGAGGGCGATCACGTCGTGGCGCACGCCGCCGATGGTGGCGCGCGTGGCGCCGGTGGCGCGGAAGACCGAGAGGTAGTCCGTGAACACCTGGCCGATGGAGAAGCCGAGGTCCTCGCTGGCGTAGTCCTGCACGACGACCTGGTTGTCGGCCTCGGAGTACGACCAGAGCGTCTCGCCGTCGGAGACGAGCACCTGATCCGGCAACTCGATGCGGAAGGCGTCGCCGCGGACGGTCAGCGTCCCGCTGAGCGAGGCGCCGCCTACGTTCTGCGTGAAGTCGGCCTTGAGGCCGCTGAGCGCGCGGTAGCGCTGCTGGAGGCGCTGGGCGATGGCGGTGGCGTCCTGGGCGTGCGCCTGTCCACTAACGAGGACGATCAGGGCGAGGGCGACAGGCGCGAACGCGCGGGAAGCGAGGGTCAGAAGCGGCATCGGCATGAAGGGGAGGCCCGAGGGCCGGTAAGTTCGCGGTCGAGGGGGACGGGTTCAAAGCCCGTGCCCGCGCCTACATACTGCCGCCCCGCCCGGACGCGAGGTCACGGGCGGGGCGGCACGGATGGCGCGCAGGGCGCGGTCAGGATGCAGCCTCCGACGCGTTCACCTCGACGCTGGTCGCCTCGGAGCTTCCGTCGCCCGAGAGGCGGCGGCCCTGGCGGATTTCGATCCGGCGGGGCTTGCTCGCCTCGGCCTTGGGGACGTGGACGGTGAGGACGCCGTCGCCGAAGGAGGCCTCGACGCCCTCGGCATCCACCGGCGTGCTGAAGCGGATCGTCCGGAAGAAGCGGCCATAGGTCCGCTCGACGCGATGGAAGCGGCCGTCCTTGTGCTCGTTGTCGAAGCGGCGCTCGCCGCTGACGGTGAGCGTGTCGTCCTCGAGTGTGACCTCGATAGCCTCGGCGGGGACGCCGGGCAGGTCGAGCTCCAGCTCGAACGCGTCGTCGGTCTCGGCGAGGTCGGCCCGAGGCATCCAGACGGACGAGTCGTTGGCCTCGTCGGAACGCGTCGGCAGGAAGTCGTTGAAGAGGCGGTCCATCTCGCGCCGGAGCAGGCTCAGCTCCCGCGCGGGAGTAAAGCGGGTCAGCGTGTTCATGAGACTACGGGTTGAGATGAGGGACAAGGGCTGCCGCGTGCAATCGTGGCAGCCGGTTTCGACACCGATTTCCCTTGCAGCCCCTGTGCCAGCTTCCCTCCGTTTGCCAGCGTGACAGCCGTATGCCGACGCCCGAACAATGGCCGCCCCCGAGCCGGCTCCGCATCGTGTCGGGAGGACAGACGGGCGTGGACCGCGCGGCCCTCGACGCGGCCATCGCGGCAGGTCTCCCCCACGGCGGCTGGTGCCCGGCGGGGCGACGGGCAGAGGACGGACCCATCCCGCCTCGGTACCCGCTCCGGGAGACCGAGGCGGCCGACCACGAGACGCGCACCCGCCTCAACGTCCGCGACAGCGACGCCACGCTGGTGCTGGCCCGGCCCCCGCTCCGTGGCGGTACCCGCCTCACGGTCGAGGTCGCCGAGGCGCTCGGTCGTCCCGCCCTCGTGGTCGATCCGTGGGCCGAGGAGGAACTGGGCGCCATTCCTGCGTGGCTGGCTCGACACGGAGTGGCGGTGCTCAACGTCGCCGGGCCGCGCGAGAGCGAGGAGCCCGGCATCCACGCCGCCTCGTTCGCCGTCCTGCTCCGGCTGTGTCGGGCGCTCAGCCGTCCGGCAGCGTGAACGCGATGGGGAGGGCCATGCGCACGCGGACGGGCGTCTCGCCCTGCCGCCCCGGATGGAACGGCGTGGCTCGAACGGCGTCGAGCGCGGCCGCGTCGAGCCACGGATGAACGCCGTCGAGCACCTCGGCCTCGACCACCCGTCCCGCCTCGTCCACGACGAAGCCGACGAGGACCTCGCCTTCCAGCCCGGCCTTCTCTGCTTCCGCCGGGTAGACGACCCGGTCGAGCAGGGCGCCGAGGCCGCCGACGATCTCGGGCATCACGTCCACGTAGTCGGCGACCTCGCCGGTAGCGGCGGGCGCAGGGACTTGCGCGGTCGCGGCGAGAGGAACCAGCAGGCCGAAGAGGACCAACGAGCGCATCGGCGGGAGGGGGGAAAGGCGGCGCCGGAAGCTACCGCCCCCCGGGGCGACCGCTGCGGTTCGGGGCGTGAGGCTTTTCTGAGGAGCCGCTGAGGCCGGCGTCCTCTTCCCCTTCCAGATGTCGCTCCCCGCGTCGGCGGACGCCCCGGCCGACGCGGCGGGCGTAGAGGTCTTCGCCCGCCCGGATCCGGCGAAGCGCCCGCGCGAGCACGTACACCACGAGCCCGCCGCCGACGACCACCGTCACCAGGAGGGGAAGCCAGAAGCTCACGTCGTATCCGGCGGCCTCGTCGAGCCAGCGGGGGCGGCGCGTCCGTACGTCCGGGTTCCGGAGGGCCTGCGCGGCGGTCCACCCTGCGATTCCGACGACGAGGCCGCCGAAGAGCCCGAGCGCGACCGTGAGCAAGCGCCGGCCGGAGCGGATCGCGTCGTCGGTCATCCTTCGCCCTGCAGGGCCAGCCGGGCGGTCGAAAACCGGTCGAGGTCGACGGTCTCCTTGCGGTGCCAACACCAGAATTGCTGGCAGGGGAAGCGGTTCTCGTAGAGCGCCCGCCCGACGATCACGGAGTCGATGCCGTGGGGTTCGAGGGCCTGGAGGGTGAGGAGGTCGCGGTAGCCCCGGACGCCGCCGGCCGCGGTGACGCGCGCGCGGGAGAGCGGCTCGGCCACGCGGCGGTGCGCCTCGAAGTCCGGCCCCTCGCCCTCGTCCTTGAGGGCGGCCACGACGAGGCGGCGGAACCCGCGCCGCTCCAACTCGGCGGCGTGCTCGGCCGCGTTGGGGTCCGTCCCGTTGAGGGCGGCCACGACGCGGCTGGGCGAGTAGCGAGCCAGCGCCTCGTCGGCCACCTCGTCGGGCGTCGAGGGTGGGAGTGCGACGCGGTAGACGCCCTGATCCAGCATCGCCTCCACGTCGGCCATCGTCTCGAACCGCCCGCTCGTCTGGACGGGGATGTCGAGGGCGGCGGCGATGCGGACGATCTCGGCGCGCGTGGCCGCGGCGCCCTCCTCGTCCTGCTGCGGCGTGTCGTGGTCCACGATGTGGACCGTCTTCGCGTTCATCACGCGCCACAGCTTCGCCATGCGGACGGGGTCGGCGAAGTACACCGACTCGTCCTCGTAGCGGCCCCGGTGGACGCGGACGCAGTGGCCGTGGCGGAGGTCGAGGGCAGGGATGACGAGCATAGACGAGCAAGTCCGATCCGCGATGGAACGCGAGCGGCGCCGACGCGGGTCCGGATGCAGAGCCGTCCACAAAATACACACGCGGTTCCCGGGGCGGCCGGCACCCGCGTGACCCCGGCGCGTATCACCGCGCCTCCTCTCTCGCAACCCCGTCTCCTGCCCCTCTTCTGACCATGCGAAGCCGCACCCTTCCGCTCCTCCTGGCCCTGGCCCTTTCCGGCCTGGCCGCCTGTGACACCGGCGAGCCGAGCCCCGACGAGATCCGCCGCGTGTTCATCCGTGAGATTGACGTGGACGCCGCCCCGATCTTTAACCCGGATGACCCCGACGGTGATTGGGACGGTGACCTCGGCGGTGGCCCCGACATATACGTGGACCTGGTCAACGACGACACCGGCTCCATCCTCTTTTCGACCGACAACGCCGTGGTCAGCAACGTGAGGAGCCAGGACCTCCCGCTCGTCTTCACGATCACGCCCGAGCTCGACTTCAGCCGCTTCGATACGCCACTCGCCTTCGACCTTTACGACTACGACCCCACGACGGCCGACGACTTCATGGGGAGCACGGAGCGTTTTACCATCCAGGACATTCTGGATGCCGGGGCGCCCGCCTTCTACCGTGTCGAGAGCGCCGACGGGCAGGTCGTCGTGAGTGTTCGGCTCCGCTACGAGCGGTGAACCCGCCGTGCGTACGTCCGGCCGGTGACGCAGGACTGACAGGGGGCGGTGCTTCTCTTGGCACCGCCCCCGCTCGGCACCGCCCCCGCTCGTTACCTTGGCCCGTTGACGTGCTCGATCACCCCCCTGCGTCCATGCCGAATGCCGCCCCCGCCGATTCGCTCGACGAGCGGGCCGTCGGGGCTGCGCTGCAGGAGCACTTCGGCTTCCGCGCGCTCCGCGAGGGGCAGGCCGACGCCCTCGCGCCCGTCCTCGAAGGCCGCGACACCCTCGTGGTGATGCCGACCGGCGCGGGGAAATCGCTGATCTACCAGCTGGCGGCGCTACTCCTCCACGACGGCGTGACGGTGGTCGTCTCGCCGCTCATCGCGCTGATGAAGGACCAGGTGGACGGGCTCACGGCGCGCGGCATCCCGGCCGTGGCCGTGAACTCGTCGCAGCCGGCGGCGGAGCGGACGGCGGCGCTGGGGGCCGTCGCGCGGGGCGCCGCGCGGCTCGTCTACGTGGCGCCGGAGCGGTTGCGGAGCCGTTCGTTCGGCCGGGCTCTCGCCGAGGCGGGCGTGGCGCTTCTGGCCGTGGACGAGGCGCACTGCGTAAGCCAGTGGGGCCACGACTTCCGGCCTGACTACCTCGCCATCGCCGAGGCGCGCCATCGGATGGGCGATCCCCCGTGCGTGGCCCTCACGGCCACCGCCACCCCGCGCGTCCAGGACGACATCGTCGCCAACCTCGACCTCCGCGACCCGGCCCGCCTCGTGACGGGCTTCAACCGGCCCAACCTGCTCTTCACCGTCCGCTCGACGCCCACGGTCAAGGAGAAGCGGAAGGCGCTCAAGGCGTTCCTCGACGAGCACGACGGCGAGGCCGGCCTCATCTACGTCTCGACGCGGAAGGAGGCCGACGACCTCGCCCGGTTCGTGCGCGACGAGGCCGGCCGTGACGTCCGAGCCTACCACGCCGGCCTGCCGGACGCCGAGCGCTCGGAGGTGCAGGACGCCTTCATGCGCCGCCGGCTCTCGCTCGTCGTGGCGACCAACGCCTTCGGCATGGGCGTGGACCGGGCCGACGTGCGGTTCGTCGCCCACTGGAACATTCCGGCGAACCTGGAGGCGTACTACCAGGAAGCCGGGCGCGCCGGGCGCGACGGGAAGCCGGCTACGGCCGTGCTCTTCTACGCCCCGCACGACCGGAGCCTCCGCGAATGGTTCATCGGGCAGTACGCGCCGGACGCCGCGAGCCTCCGCGGCCTCTTGCGCGTTGCCGACCGCCAGGCAGACGAAGGGATCGTCCGCGCCGAGCCCGACGTGCTCGCCGACGAGGCCGGGCAGCACCCCGTCGGCGCGCGGGTCGGGCTGAGCCTGCTGGAGAGAGCGGGCGCGCTGGAACGGCTCGACGACGAGGGCCCGTACCGCGTGTGGCGCGTCCGAGCGTGGGACCCGGAGGGCGCGAGCCGCGTCCTCCGCGCCGTCGCCCGCCGCCGCGACGCCAAGACGCGCGACCTCGCCCGCCTCGTGGCCTACGCCGAGACGGGCGAGTGCCGCCGCCGCCTGCTCCTCGCCCACTTCGGCGACCCCGCGGCCGAGGCGGACGACCTCGCCGTCAGCGAGGCCGGCTGCTGCGACAACTGCCTCGTCCGCGCCCGCCTCAAAGCCGCCCCCACCGAGCTTCCCGACTGGGACGCGCTCCCGATGCCTTCGCGCATCGCCCTCGGGTTGCTGGACGCCGTCAGGCGGCTCCGCTGGAAGGCCGGCCGCAAGACGCTCGCCCGGATGCTCACCGGCTCGAAGGCCGACGGCATGGCGCGCTACGAACGCTCACCGTACTACGGCCGCCTGAGCTTCCTCTCGCAGGACGAGGTGGACGGGCTCTACAAGCAGCTCATCTTCAAGAACTACCTCCGCGTCACCGGCGGCGAGTACCCGGTCGTCGAACTGACCGTGCTCGGGGAGCAGGCCCTCGCCCACCGCGAGGCCGTCCCGCTCGACATGCAGGGCGCCGCCACGAGTCCCGCCGCGCGCCGCTCCACGCCCGCCTCCGAAGACGTGCCGCTGGACGAGGAAGGCGAGGCGCTGTTCAAGCGGCTCCGCGCGTGGCGCACGGAGACGGCGCGCGCCCAGGAAGTCCCGCCCTACATCGTCTTCAACGACCGTGCGCTTCGCGCGCTCGCCGCCGCCCGGCCGGAGACGAGGGAGGCGCTGCTCGGCGTCCAGGGCGTCGGCCCGGCGAAGGCGGAGGCGTACGGCGACGAACTCCTGGCCCTGCTGGCAGCGGCCTGAAACGCACCGAGGCGCCCCGGATGGAGCGCCTCGGGCCCGAGGGAAACCGAATCGGGTCTACCGACTGGACGTCGGGGCCTGGGTGCCCGGCGCCACCTCGTCGGCCACCGGGTCCAGGATGTCCACCAGTTCGACGGTGAACATGAGCACGGTGTTGGGGCCGATGGGCGAATTGGGGATGCCCTGCATGCCGTAGCCGAGGTCCGGCGGGATCACGATCTCGCGGCGCTCGCCGATCTGCATGTCCACCAGCGCCTCGGTCATGCCGGGAATGAGGCCTGCGCCGAGCACGAAGTCCACGGGTTCCTCGGAGCGGTCGAAGGGGGTGCCGTCCGGGAGGCGGCCCTCGTAGGTGACGAGGACGCGGTCCCCCGCCTCGGGCGATTCCCCCTCCCCCTCCTGCTCGACGAAGAAAAGCACGCCGTTTTCGGTCGACTGCACGCCCTCGCGCTGGCGCACCGCCGCCAGGACGGAGTCGGCCGAGGCCTTGGAGGCGGTGACCTGGTCGAGGAAGGCCTGGGCACGCGGGTTGGTGCGGGCCTGGCGCTGGAGCTGCCGCATCTGCATCGCTTCGCTGACGGCGCGGTCCTGGGCCTCGGTCAGTGCCATCGGCTGGTCGTTGTACCCGTCGCGGAAGCCGGCCACGTAGAGCGTGATGTCGTCCGACAGAGAGGAGTCGAGGCGGGTGTTCGCAGCCAGTTCGGCGCCGTTCTGATAGCCGAAGAGGTAGGCGAGCGCGTGGGCCGAGTCGGCGGCGAACCCGTCGCGGAGGCCCTGGAGGAAGACGTCGTAGAGGAAGACGGAGTCCTGGTCCTGCTCGCGGACGCTCTCACCGATGCGGTAGGCGCTGAGGTAGAGGGCCTGCTCTTCGACGGAGCGCTCGGCCAGGCCGGCGGTGTCGGCCGCCTCGGGCACGGGCGCTTCCCGGTTGCAGGCGGTGAGGGTGAGCGTGCCCACCAGAAGGGTGAGGAGGGGGGCGCGGAGAGTCATGGGGGAGAGCGTGGGTTCGAAGAAGGACGCGCACGGAACGGACGAAGCTACGGGGTGCGCCTGTAGCCCGGTGTGCGGATTCTGCGGAAAGGGGGGGCTCCGAACCGCCGATCCTGGTATCCTCGCCCGAGAGGGAGCAGGTAGCCCATCATCCATCCGCAACGGCATGAACCTCACCGAGACGAAGAAATCCCGCGAGCAGCTGGTCGACGGCGTGCTCCTCAAGGTGTACCGCGACACCGTAACGCTCCCCGACGGCGGCGAATCGGTCCGTGAGTGGATCGCCCATCCCGGCGCGTCGGCCGTGGTGCCGCTGTTCCCGGACGGCTCGACGCTGCTCGTGCGGCAGTTCCGCTATCCCCCGCAGCGCGAGTTCCTGGAGGTGCCCGCCGGCAAGCTCGACCGCGAAGGGGAAGACCCGACGGAGGTGGCGCGGCGCGAGCTGGAGGAGGAGGTGGGCTACACCGCCGACGCGCTCGTCCACGTCGCCTCGACGTACCCCTGCATCGGGTACAGCAACGAGGTCATCCACCTGTTCCTGGCCGAAGGCCTCCGCCGCCAGGATGCCGAGGCGGAGCCCGACGAGTTCCTCGATCCCGTTCGGATGCCGCTCGCGGAGGCCGTCGAGCGGGCGCGGCGCGGCGAGATCCTCGACGCCAAGAGTGCGCTGGCGCTCCTGCTCGTGCAGGCGTTCCTAGACCGCCGCGCCGCCGGAGGCTGACGCCGATTTCACGCGCGATTGCAGCACGGCGCCGACGCTTCCATTGCCGTACTCAACGCGGTGGCCGTAGCTTTCCCGGCTCTGCGCCGATGGCCGCACGCCGATGGCCGCAGCCGATCCCTCGCCTCCGACTTCCACGCTTCCATGTTCCTCTTTCTGGTGATCCTGATCCTGATCGACGCCTTCCTCCTCGGCGTCGTCGTGCTGTTGCAGAGCGGCAAGGGCGGCGGCCTCTCCGGCATCGCCGCGGGCGGCCAGGCCACGCAGATCCTCGGCGCCCGTCAGGCTCCCGACTTCCTCCAGAAGGCGACCTGGGTGCTCGGGACCGCTCTCATCGTGCTCTGCTTCGTCGCGCCGTTCACCATCGGCGGCGGGGCCTCGCGGAGCGTGCTCCAGGAAGGCGGGACGCTCCCGCCCGTCGAAGCGCCCGTGACGCCGGGCGCGCCCGGCCCGGAGGCCCCCGGCCAGGCGCCGGACGCACCGGCCCCGTCGCCGGACGCACCGCCTTCGTCCGACCAGTAACCGCCGTTCCGGTGGGCTTCGAAGCCGCGCCTCCGTTCGGGGGCGCGGCTTCGTGCTGGTGGAACGGACGCGCCCCCGCCGGGAGCTCCAGCGGGGGCGCGGTACAGGCGACGCGGACCGGCCTGTAAGCCGAATTCTGTACGCCGCGCCGGCCGTCGCCGGGCCGAGCGGGGCGTGATCGTCATCTATCTGGGACCGCCGTCACCGACGGCCTCGAGCGGCCTACCCGCGCGGTCGGGCGGGCCGCCCTTCACCCCGGCCGAGGCCGGGGAACCCGCGCTGTTTGGCCTTGCACCCCGTGAGGTTTGCCTGGCCGCCCCCGTCACCGGAGACGCCGGTGGGCTCTTACCCCACCCTTTCACCCATCACCTGTGATCGGTTGCCCGATCCATCGGCTGGTCTGCTCTCTGTTGCACGTGCTGTCACCCCCGACGCCGTCGGGGGTGCCCTGCCGTTAGCAGGCACGGTGCCCTACGGTGTTCGGACTTTCCTCCCCAGCCGCGGCTGAGGCGACGATCCGGCCGATCCGCGAAGGAAGATACAACGCGCGAGGCGCGGCCCGTCGTGTGGGGCCGCGCCTCGAAAAGCACGCGAAGGACCGGCGCTACTTCTCCATCGCCTCGAAGACCTCGCGGTAGAGCTGGTCGTCCACGATGATGCGGCCGGTGTGCTCGCACGGGACGATGCGGTCGCGCTGGCGGATCTCGACCTGCCGCTGGGGCGGGACGGCGTAGCCGCCGGCGGCGCCGCGCTCGATGGGCACGACGGCGCGGCCGTCGCGCATGCGCCCGCGGAGGCGCTCGTAGGCGCGGAGGTAGCGCGGGTCGATGGCCTCCTTGGCCTCCTCGCGCTGGGCCTGGTAGCTCTCCTGCTCCGCCTTCGTGTCCTCGACGACCTGCTCGAGCTCCTTCCGCTTCGCCGCGAGGATCTCCTCGAGCTCGGCGAGGCGCTCCTGGGCGGCGGCCACGGCCTCCTCGTTGGCGCTCTCGCGCTCGGTCGAGCCCTCGATCTCTTCGTGGGCCGCCTGGATCCGCTGCCGTTGCGCCTCGATCTCTTTGGTGAGCGCATCGTACTCGCGGTTGTTGCGGACCTGGAGCTGCTGCTCCTCATACTTGCGGATGAGCCCCTCGCTCTCGGCGATGTCGAGCTTGAGCTTCTTGCGGAGGACCTCGCCCTCCTGGGCCTCGCGCTTGGCGTTCTCGATGCGCGTCTCCAGGCCGGCCTTCTCGTCCTCCAGGTCGCGGATCTCCTCGGGGAGGTCGCCCTGCATCTTGGTGAGCTGGTCGATGTGGCTGTCGAGGTACTGGAGCCGCACCAGGGCGCGGAGTTGTTCTTCGATGCTGAGGGTGTCCGTGGTCGCCATCCGGGTTGGGCTGGGTGGGGAGGATCGTCAACCCGAATTAACCGCCCCGCGCGCACGAATGTTCAGCCGCCCGGCGAATTTGTGGCAAAAGGCTGGGGGAGGTACGCCGTCCCCCGGCCGGGTGCGTTGCAAACCCGAGGCCGGGGGGCCGAAGCGCACGGCGCTCGGCTCATCGCTCGTCGCCCCCGGCCCTCACGAACGTCCGCATCGGCGAGGTGCGGTGGCGCGTGCGGTGAAACGCGACGCCGTCGAAGCGGGCGGCGAGCCAGTCGGCCAGGAGCGCCTCCGTGAGCGCCTCGGTTTCGTAGTGCCCGGCGTCGATGATCGCCATGCGGGCGCGGCCGTCGGTATTCAGGGCCTCGAAGAAGCGGTGGTAGGTGACGTCGGCAGTGACGTAGGCGTCGGCCCCGGCGCCGAGGGCGGCGCCGATCAGGCCCGCTCCGGCCCCGCCGCAGACGGCGACGGTTTCAATTGTCTGCTCGGGGTCGCCCGCGTAGCGGAGGCTCACCGCGCCGAGGCGCTCGGCGACGCGCGCGAGGAAGTCGGGCAGGGGCATCGGCTCCGCGAGGCGGCCGACGGCGCCGAAGCCGGCCCGCGAAGCGGGCTGCTCGACCGGCACCACGTCGTAAGCGACCTCCTCGTACGGGTGCGCCGCCTTCATCGCGCGGACGACGCGCGGCAGGTCCCACCGCATCACCTCCGCTTCGATGCGGACCTCCTCGACGGCCTCCTCGGGGCCGCCGGCCTCGCCGATGTGCGGGTTCGTGCCGGCGCCCGGCCGGAAGTGCCCCATGCCCCGGAGCGTGAAGGCGCACGCCTGGTAGTCGCCGATGCGGCCGGCGCCGGCCTCGGCCATCGCGTGGCGGACGGCGGTGGCGTCGGAGGCGGGGGCGAACGTGACGAGCTTGACGAGCGCGCCCGGCGTCGGCTCCAGGAAGCGGGGCGCTTCCACGCCCAGTCGCTCGGCCAGCGCCATCGACACCCCGCCGACGGCGGCGTCGAGGTTGGTGTGGATGGCGTAGTAGGCGAGGTCGGCCTTCGCCAACCGCAGCGCGAGGGCGCCGACGGGGTCCGTCGTGGTCAGGCGCGTGAGCGGCTTGAACAGGAGCGGGTGGTGCGTGACGACGAGCTGGGCGCCGACCTCCTCGGCCTCGGCGATCACGGCGGGCGTGAGGTCGAGGGCTATGAGGACGGTGTCCACCTCACGCGTGGGGTCGCCGACCTGGAGGCCGACGTGGTCGTAGTCGAGCTTCTGGCCGGGCGGGGCCCAGGTTTCGAGAGCGGCGGTGAGGTCGCGGACGGTCGGCATGGGGCCAAGCTACGACTCGAGCTCGCGGAGCTCGTCGGCCACGGTCGGGTCCACGGCGGTGCGGCCGGAGGCGCGGATGCCCTCGGCCTCGTCCACGGTCCAGAGCACGGCGCCGCCGAGGGCGAAGAAGAGGAGCACGGCCGAGACGCCCGCCCGCTGCGTCCCGAAGGCCGTCGTGAGCACGCCCAGCAGGAGCGGCCCCATGAACGCGGTCAGCTTGCCCGAGAAGGCGAAGAAGCCGTAGAACTCCGTCTCCTTGTCGTCCGGCACGAAGCGGCCGAGGAGCGAGCGGCTGGCCGCCTGATTCGGCCCCGAGGCAATGCCGATGAGGACGCCGGCCGCCCACAGCATCGCCTTGCTCCCGGCCGTCACGGCGAGGAGCGTCGCCACACTGAGGAGGGCGAGGGAGATAAAGATGGTCCGCTTCCCGCCGAGGCGGTCGTCCACGAAGCCGAACAGGAACGCGCCCAGCCCGGCGGCCACGTTGAGCACGATGCCGAAGTAGAGGATCTCCTCGGTCGTGAAGCCGAACGTGCCCGCCGCGTAGATGCCGCCGAAGGCGAAGATGGTCACGAGGCCGTCGTTGTAGAACAGCCGGGCGACGAGGAGGCGGACGATCATCCGGAAGCGCCGCAGTGCGCGGAACGTCTCCTTCAACTCGCCGACCGTCTCGCCCAGCATCCGGCCGAGCGGCGGCACCACGGCCGGCTTCTGCTCCTTCAGGAACAGGAACGCCGGGACCGAGAAGACGGCGAACCAGCCGGCCACGAGCAGGTTGGTGGCGCGGACGTGCTCGCCCGTGGCCTTGTCGAGGCCGAAGGGGGCGGCCTCGGGGAGCACGAAGACCACCAGCGCGAGGGCCATGCAGACGAGGCCGCCGACGTAGCCGAGCGCCCACCCGTACCCCGAGACGCGGCCGATGGTGGCCTGCGGCGTGATGTCCGGCAGGAACGCGTTGTAGAACACCATCCCCATTTCGAAGGCGACGTTGGCGACGACGACGTACGCGAGCGCCTGCAGCACCTGGCCCTCCGTAGGGAAGAACAGCAGCGCGGTGAAGACGACGCAGACGGCCGTCGTGGCGAAGAGGAACCGCTTGCGCGCCCCGCGCCGGTCGGCCCACGCGCCGAGGAAGGGGGAGAGGAGAGCGACCACGATCGCCGTGATCGTCACGCCGCGTGACCAGAAGGCCGTGCCCGTCAGTTCGTCGTCGGCGATGCCCTGCGTGAAGTACGTCGCGTAGACGAAGGTGACGACGAGCGTGGTGAAGGCCGAGTTGGCGAAGTCGTACATCGCCCAGCCGAGAACGGCCTTGCGGCTGTAGGCCTTCGGCGTGCGGTGGGAGGGAGCTTCCATGCGGGTTCGGTGAGGACGCCGGAAGGTAGAGGAAGCCGGGAAAACCGGGTCGGGGCGGGCGTTATCTTTTCGCCCCGCCCTCGTAGCTCAGGGGATAGAGCGACGGTTTCCTAAACCGCAGGCCGCAGGTTCGAATCCTGCCGAGGGCGCCCCGCCCGCAGGGATGGCCTGTAGGGATGGCCTGTAGGGATGGCCTGTATCGGGCCGAGGTCGGCAGACCGGGGAAG
>CAZOJJ010000008.1:80145-84634 GCA_964580105.1 uncultured Rhodothermales bacterium
AGGGATGGCCTGTAGGGATGGCCTGTATCGGGCCGAGGTCGGCAGACCGGGGAAGCACTGCGTGGATGTGGACCGTCGTCCCTACCTTCTCCCACTCTGCCGCTCACGTCCTATGCGCCTCCTCCTCGTCTTCGTCGCCCTCGGCCTCGCCGGGGCCCATGTCGCCTCGGCCCAGACGCCCACCGTGCTCGCCGACGGGCGCGCCCATGCCCCCACGGCGGACGTATCCGGCTGGCCCACCCACCCGGCCCTCCGGCAGGCCACCGAAGCCGCCCGCGCCTACTGGCGCAGCCAGGACGCCGAGTACGAGGAGGACGTCCGGTTCTTCGACGCCGCCGAGGGCGCCTTCTCCGAGCCGGGCACCCGGCAGCACGCCGTGCTCTACTTCATGAGCCCGTGGCCCCGCTGCTGCCCCAAGATGGGAATCGCGCTCGTCGAAGGCGACCGGCTCGTCTACCACGCCGCCTTCGAGGGCGTCGCCCAGACGCTCACGGCCGTGCCCGACCTCGACGGCGACGGCCGCGACGAACTCGTCGCTACGGGCTCGTTCGGGATGGGAGGGCAGACGAGCACGAGCATGACGGTGCTGTCATTCGGGGCCGACGGGCTCCGCGATTGGGGCAGCGCGCCCATCCACGGCAGCGCCTGCGACGCGGGGCCCGACGCGGGGGCCAGCATGGCCGCCCGGATCCTGGCCCTGCCCGGCCCTGCTTTCACCATCGAACGCTACGTCCGGCCCACCTGTGCGTCCACGGCGTGGGTGGCCGAAGGCGACCCCGAGCCCCTCGCCCTCGATCCGCCCACGGACGTGCGCTACGTCGCGCTGTCCGTGCCGTCGGGCAACGCTCCTCCGCCCGCCGCTCGGGGTCCGGACACGGCCGACCGGGTAGAGCAGGGCCGCCTCGCCCCCGGTGACCCGACGCTCTCGTCCGGGGAGTACGCGGACGAGTACGCCGTGTCGTGCCGGCGCAGCGAGCCGCTCGTGCTCGACCTCCGCTCGACCGACTTCGACCCCTACCTCATCCTCGCGCTGCCGGGCGGCCAGCAACTCGACAACGACGACCACGAAGGCGACCGCACCCGCTCGCTCATCGAGGCGACGCCGACGCAGGACGGCCCCTGCCGCGTGATCGTGACGAGCTACGCGGTGGGTGAGACGGGCGCGTACACGCTTACGATTCGCGGGAGGCAGGGAGAGTAGCGGGCGATCGGGGAGGGCCCGACCCCGCCCCTTCGCTCGTCAGCCCACCCGGTCCGCCTCGGCGACGGCGTAGAGCCGGAGGAACCGGTAGAGGAGGTCGTCCACATCCGGCGTCGGGCGGAGGCCGTCGAGCGTGGCCTGGAAGGCGGCGTCGTGGGCCATCTCGGGGTAGTGCGCGCGGTAGGCGAGGAGGCGCGCCCGCACCGCCGCCTCGTCGAGTTCGCTGTGGAACTGCGTGCCGTAGACCGGCAGGCCGCCGAGGCGGAAGGCCTGGTAGGGGGCCGCGTCGTTGCGCGCCAGCTCGGTGGCGCCGTCGGGCAGCACGGCCACCCGGTCCTGGTGGCCCATCTGCGCCCGGAACCGGCGCGGGAACGGCGCAAAGAGGGGGTCGGCTTCGCCCGCCTCGGTGAGCTCGACCTCGTGCGTGCCCATCTCGTGGCGGCTCGGATCGTTGACGACCAGCCCGCCGAAGGCCCGGGCGATGAACTGGTGCCCCCAGCACGTGCCGAACAGCGGCAGCGCCCGCTCGGCGCAGGCGTGGCAGAGGCGGGCCAGGTCGTCGGTCCAGCCGTAGGTCCGGGTGACCGAATAGGCCCCCGCCCCGCCGATCATCACGGCGTCCACGCCGTCGAGGAGGTCGGGCGTGAGCGGGTCGGTGAGGGCGTTGGTGAGGGCAAACTGGCCGGGGCGCAGGCGGGTGCGCGCGGCGAAGCTCGCCCGTTCCTCGGCAAGGATCTCGGGGCGGACGCGCACCTGGATGAGGCGGACGCGCAGGCGGTCGAAGGGGGCGGCCATGCGGGCGAGACGAGAGGAGGGCCCGAAACCTACGACGCCGGGACGGAAACGGGCCGCTTCTTCGCGGAGCCTGGGGCGCCGGGGGGCGTAGGAGCCCTCCCTGCACCGTCGATCCCCCATGCCACGAACCGAAACCGCGACGCTCGGCGGCGGCTGCTTCTGGTGCGTCGAGGCCGTGCTCCAGCCGCTCCGCGGCGTGAAGGAGGTCGTCTCCGGCTACGCCGGCGGCCACGTCCCGAACCCGACCTACCGCGAGGTCTGCGCCGGCCGGACCGGCCACGCCGAGGTCGTCCAGGTCGCCTTCGATCCCGACGCGATCGCCTACGCCGACCTCCTCCGCGTCTTCTTCGCCACGCACGACCCGACCACGCCCAACCGCCAGGGCGCCGACGTCGGGACGCAGTACCGCTCGGTCGTCTTCTACCACGACGACGCCCAGCGCGCGGCGGCTGAGGCCGTCATCGCCGAGCTGGAGGCCGAGGGCGTCTTCGACGCTCCCATCGTCACGGAGGTCGCTCCGCTGGATACCTTCTACCCGGCCGAGGCCTACCACCAGGACTACTACCGCGCCAACCCCGACAAGCCGTACTGCCAGGCCGTGATCGCCCCCAAGGTGGCGAAGCTTCGCGCCCGGTACTTCGACAAGCTCACCGCCGCCTGAACCGTCATGCGCCTGATTCCCGTCCTCCTCCTCGCGCTTTTCCTCGCCGCCTGCGCGGCCGAAGCGCCGGCTCCCGGCGACCCCCCCACGCCGGCCACGCCCACGGCCTCGGTCGAAGCCGACCCGGACCTCCCGGCCGTCACCGTGTACAAGACGCCGACGTGCGGGTGCTGCTCGCTCTGGGTGGACCACCTGGAGGCGAACGGCTTCCCCGTCGAGGTGCAGGACGTGGAGAGCCTCACGGCGATCAAGCAGCAGTACGGCATCCCCGCCCAGTTGCAGTCCTGCCACACCGCCGTCGTGGACGGCTACATCGTCGAGGGCCACGTGCCGGCCGAGGACGTGAAGCGGCTGCTCGCCGAGCAGCCCGAGGCTGCCGGCCTCGCCGTGCCCGGCATGCCCATCGGCTCGCCCGGCATGGAGGTCCCCGGCCGCGAGCCGGACCGCTACGCCGTTTACCTCGTGGACGACGGCGAGGCGACGGTCTTCGCCGAGCACTGATCGCAGCCCGCGGGCGTCCCGCCTCACGGTACGCGGACCCGCAAACCGGCGGCGTCCGCCCAACGCAGCCCGCTCCGCTGCGCCCTCCTCGTTCGCATGACCGCCCGCTCCGTCCTCACGACCGCCGTGCTCGGCGCGGGCGCCGTCCTCGCTTACGCCCGCTTCGTCGAGCCCCGGTGGCTGGAGCGGACGCACACGCGCGTCCCGATCCCGAGCCTGCCGGCGGCCCTGCGGGGGCTCCGCCTCGCGCTGCTGACCGACCTCCACGCGGGCGAGCACACCTCCCTCGCCTTCATCCGCCGCGCCTGTCGCCTCGCCATGGCCGCGCGCCCCCACCTCGTCGCCCTCACCGGCGACTTCGTGTCGAAGGACACCGGGGGCTATGTCGACGCCGTGATGAAGGTGCTGGACGAGGAGCTGGCCGCTCCGCTGGGCGTCTTCGCCGTGCCCGGCAACCACGACCACGCCGCCGGCATCGCCCACTGGTACGCCGCCCTCCGCCGGCATCCACGTCTCCACGACCTCACCAACCGGGCCGTGCGCCTGGAGCACGGAGGGGCCTCGGTGCTCGTCGCCGGGGCGGACAACCCGAAGGCGGGGCGCTCTCAGCCGTACGCTGCCCTCAGAGGGCAGGCGCCGAGCGACGTGATCGTGCTCCTTACCCACAACCCCTTTCAGGCGGCAACGGCCCGCCGCGCGCTCGGCCGGGTCGACCTCGTGATGAGCGGGCACACGCACGGCGGGCAGGTCCGCCTCCCCTTCGTCGGCACCGGGGCCACCTCGGCCAGGCACGCGGAGCTCTACGAGGCGGGGCTGGTGCGGCGGCCCTGGGGGTGGATCTACGTCTCGCGGGGGATCGGGACGGTGCACCTCCCGATGCGCTTCCGCTGTCGTCCCGAGGTGGCCATCCTGGAACTGGCGCCGGCGTAGGCGCGGCTGCTGGCGTGCGTCGGCGAGGGCCGCCTCGGCGGTGTGGAAGCCGCACATCCCGTGGACCCCGCCGCCGGGCGCCGTCGAGGCAGAGCAGAGGTAGACACCGGCGGGGGGCGTCCGGTATGGCGTCGGGTGGAGGACGGGGCGGGCGAGGAGCTGGCTCAGCCCGTTGTGGCCCCCGCCGATGTCGCTGCCGACGAGGTTGGCGTCGGCCGCCTGGAGATCGCGGGGCAACGACGCGTGGCGGTCGAGAATGCGGTCACGGAAGCCCGGCGCGAAGCGCTCGACCTGATCCTCGATGGCCGCCGTCATGTTGGCCTCGGCGCCGTTGGGGACGTGGCAGTAGAGCGTGTTATGGATCTCTGAGGCTCAGGGTAGCTTCGGCGTATGTCTACGCC
>CAZOJJ010000009.1:0-43145 GCA_964580105.1 uncultured Rhodothermales bacterium
GCCCAGAAGAAGATCGACACCCTCTCGAGCCAGCACCGCTTCCAGCTCCGCGAGCTGGAGGAGCGGATGATCTTCCGCTACAAGGTGCGCCACCCCAACGGGAAGGTCATCGCGGGCGAGCAGAAGGCGTACAACGCGGACGAGATCCGCGTGGCGCTCGAGCGGATGGGGATGGAGGTGGTCTCCATCAACCGGAAGCTGCTCAACCTCAGCAGCAAGCCGCCCACCGGCGACGTCATCATGTTCGTCCGCCTCGCGGCCAACCTGCTCGCCGAGAAGATGCCGTTCGCCGAGGTGCTCAACCTCCTCGTGGCCGACATCTCGTCCACGAGCCTGAAGCAGGTCATCCGGGACATCAACTCCGACCTCAAGAGCGGCATGGAGGCCAAGGCGGCCTTCATGAAGCACCAGGAGAAGCTCGGCAAGTTCACCGCCTACATGCTCGGCGTGGCGAGCCAGTCCGGCAACATGGCCGAGATCTACGAGGCGACGGCGCGGTTCCTCGAGCGCAAGGACGAGTTCCGCAAGAGCGTCAAGTCGTCCATGATCATGCCGGCGGTGACGATCCTGGCCACCATCGGCGTGTTCATCTGGTACGTGTGGTACATCGTGCCGCAGACGGCCGGCCTGTTCAAGAACTTCGAGAGCATCGAGCTCCCGCCGCTGACGACGATGTCCATCGTCCTCTCGGAGTGGCTGGACCGGAACATGATCTGGCTGCTCCTCGGCTTCGTCGCCGCGGTAGCCGGGGCGGTGATGTTCCTGCGCTCGCCGAGGGGCAAGTTCCTCGCGCACAAGTACATGATCCGGGTGCCCGTCATCGGCGGGCTGCTGCACAAGCTCAACATCGAGGTGTTCAGCCGCGTCTTCGCCATCCTGTACTCGGGCTCGGGCGAGAACATCGAGGTCATCAAGATCGCCGCCGAGGCGTGCGGCAACTCCTACATGGAGCACCAGGTCAAGACCATCACCATCCCCATGATGATGGCGCAGGGCGCCGACCTCGTGCGCGCGATGGAGGCCTCCGGCGTGTTCACGCCGATGGCGCTGGCGCGGTACCGCTCCGGCGCCGAGACGGGCAACGTGCGCAAGAGCGCGCAGCAGATGGCCGACTACTACGAGAAGGAGACGACGCTGAAGCTGGAGGTGGCCGTGCAGACCATCCAGACGGCGGTGAGTATGTTCATCGGCATCATGGTGGCGTTCCTCACCGTGCTCTCGGCCGAGACCGCCCTCATCCGCCCGTCGGCCAACGAGTTCATGCCGGGCCGCCGGTAAGCCCCGCCCTCCGCCGCCCTCATGTCGAACAGCCGTTTCTTCCGCGCCCCCGCCGCCCCGGTCGAGGAGGCCCCCGCCGCGCCCGCGCCGCTCCCCGGCGACGGCGCCGTGGGGAGCCCCCCGGCCTCGGTGCAGGAGGGCGGCGGCGCCGGGGCCGCCGCCGGGGCCGACGCGACGGAGGCCGTCCCGAGTGCGCCGGCCCCGGCCGCCCCCGCCGCGCCGGCGGTCCAGGCCCACGCCTTCGCCCACGTCCAGGACCGCGTGGTCCAGGCGCTGCTGCGGAAGGGGGCCATCCGGCCCGAGCAGGTCACCGAGGCCGAGGAGCAGCGGCGGATCCAGCAGTCCAAGGCGCCGCTGTGGCGGATGCTCGCCGAGCTGACCAGCGTCGACCGCGACGTGGTCTACGAGCAGGCGGCGGTGACGTACGCCTTCCGCATCGCGCCGGTGAAGGAGCGCGAGCCGGAGGCGGAGTTCGTCAAGACCGTCCTGGAGTCGTTCTCCGAGGCCCACCGCGAGAAGCTCCTCGAGCTCAAGGTGGCGCCCTACGCCTACGCGCAGGACCAGCCCTCGGGCATCCTCAAGCTCGTCTTCATCACCGAAGACCCGATGCGGCAGGAGCTCCAGCGCACGATGCACCAGCTGGAGCTGGAGCGGTTCGAGCTCTGCTTCGCGCCCGCCGCCGTGGTCAACCAGGTGCTCACGGAGGCCTTCCCGCGCAAGAACGAGTACCTCGAGCGCATCCAGGAGAGCAGCGGGCCGGACTTCGACTTCGGGATGAGCTTCGAGAGCGGCGAGAAGTCGCTCGTGGATGAGGAGGCCCTCGAAGCGGAGATCTCGCGCTCGTCCCTGATCAACCTCGTCGAGGCCCTCCTCGTCGAGGCCGTCCGCCTCGGCGCGAGCGACATCCACGTCTTCCCCAACCACCGCCGCAAGACCGAGGTCCACTTCCGCATCGACGGCCGCCTCCAGCACTGGCACACCGAGGAGAAGGGGCACCCCGAGGCGCTGCTGGCCGTGCTCAAGGACGCCGCCGGCGGCGTGGACCGATTCGAGCGGGACATGGCGCAGGACGGCTTCATCCAGCGCCGCATCGACGACACGCTCATCCGCTACCGCGTCAGCGTGCTCCCCATCGCGACGGCCAACGCGGAGATCCGCGCCGAGAGCATCGTCATCCGCGTGCTCGACGACCGGAAGGTGCTCACCGACCTCCGCAAGCTGGGCCTCCTCGAGGGCGCGCTCAAGCAGTTCAAGAAGGCCATCAGCCAGCCCCACGGCATGGTCATCCTGACCGGCCCCACCGGCTCGGGTAAGTCCACCACGCTCGTGGCCGCGCTCAGCCAGGTCGTCTCGCCCGAGGTCAACGTGCTCACGGTCGAGGACCCCGTCGAGTACATCATCCCGGGCGTGCGCCAGATCAAGCTCTCCCACAAGCTCTCGCTCGAGAGCGCCCTCCGCGCCATCCTCCGCCACGACCCCGACATCGTGATGGTGGGCGAGATGCGCGACAAGGACACGGCCGAGCTGGCCATCAAGCTCGCCAACACCGGCCACCTCACCTTCTCGACGCTCCACACCAACGACGCCCCGAGCGCGGTCTCCCGTCTGTTCAAGATGGGCATCGAGCCGTTCCTCATCGCCTACGCCATCAACCTCGTGGTGGCCCAGCGGCTCATCCGTACGCTCTGCCCGGACTGCAAGCAGCCCGACCCCGAGGTGGACGCCGTGCTGGCCCGCGAGCTCGGCTTCTCCGAGGAGGAGATCGCCACGACGACGTTCTACAGGCCCCACCTCGGCAGCTCCTGCCCCACCTGCAAGGGGCGCGGGTACAAGGGCCGCCGCGCCGTCGCCGAGGCGCTCTACTTCTCGCACGCCATCCGCGAGGCCATCGTCGAGGCGGGCGACGTCATCGACGAGGACGAGCTGCGCACGATCGCCGAGGGGGAGGGGATGCTCACCCTCCAGGCCTCCGCCCGCGTGCTCGTGCAGATGGGCGAGGTGGACCTGGCCGAGATGCTCCGCGTGACGGCGGGCGAGGACTGACCCCGTGCCGCCCCGTAACACGGCGTTACGAAACGACCGGAGGGGCGCCGGACGGCGCGGCGTAACCGGGCCGCGCGCCCGAGGTTAGCGAGAACCGGCGTGACCGGCGTGCGACAAAGGGTCGGGCGAAACGCCCCCGGCCATAGATCCGAACGGCGGGGCACGATACCCGCATCCCGTCCGCCCAGACGCCCTCCC
This sequence comes from uncultured Rhodothermales bacterium, assembly GCA_964580105.1. Taxonomy (GTDB): domain Bacteria; phylum Bacteroidota; class Rhodothermia; order Rhodothermales; family Rubricoccaceae; genus CAZOJJ01. Next base: position 3,520 of record CAZOJJ010000009.1, read on the forward strand.
CCTACCGGAACGCCACTGCCATGCCTCAGACGTTGCTCGCCCTCCTGGCGATGATCCTGACCTCGCTCCTGGCCTTCAACCAGCAGCAGAGCGTGCGCAACAACTACACGCACATGGTCGGCAACGAGATCGAGATGGCCGCCTCCGGCGCCCTCATGACCGTGCTGGAGTTCATCGGCTCGCGCTCCTTCGACGAGCGCACCACCCCCGCGGCCATCGAGGCGGCCCAGACCCTCCCCGCCGACTCCACCCACTTCAGCGCGGCCCACCGGTTCGGCAGCTACGACCGCGGCGCGAGCGGCTGCGACCTCATGGCCCCGTACCGGACCCCCGACTGCGACGACATCGACGACGTGGACGGCCTTACGGGGCAGACCATCTCGGTCACGCTCAGCACCGGCCTCACCCTCGACTTCGCCGTCTCCGTCGAGGTGGACTACGTGGGCCTCGACGACATGGACCGGCCCATCACCACGCCCACCTTCTACAAGCGCGTCGTCGTGACGGCCGCCAACGACCTCCTTCCCTACGGCCGGCTCGAAATGGTGCGCATCTTCGCCTACGACCCGCTCAAGGCCGAGGCCGACTACGAGGACGTCTACGGCCCCCTCGGCGCTTGATCCTCCGGGCGCTCCGTCTCGCTCACCGCCACCGCCATGCAGTTCATCCTCGACCACCTCACCTCCCTTCTCGTGGCGGGCGTCGTGATTCTCATCCTGGCGACGGCCCAGCTCTACGCCCAGCGCTCCGGCCTGGAACAGACCACGTCCTACGCGACGAAGTCCAAGGCGCTCTCCTTCGGCGAATGGCTGGAGGACGACATCCTCTCCCTCGGCGCCAACTACGGCGAAGACGCCTACCGCTTCGAGGTCCCCACGACGGACTCCACCACGGGCAACACCACCGAGTTCCGGTTCTACAGCGACAGCCTCCTCGTCTCGGGGGACACCCTCCGCATGATGACCCGCTACAAGCTCGACCCGCTGGAGACCATCGTCCGGGGCGGCCGGGAGATCCTCCTCTTCGAGATGGAGCGCGCGACGGCGCAGAAGCCGGTCGTCAACGGCGAGGCCGCCGAGCCCGCCGAGCACGAGTGGACGGCCGACGGCCGCAGCCTCTCGACCCTCTCCGCCTTCAACATCGCCATCCTGACCCGCACCGGCGCCGAGACCACGGACGTCGATCAGGGCGAGTTCATCCGCGTCTCGTTCGCGCTCGTGCCGGAGTACCCGGTCGAGCCCGAGTACCTCCGCGAACTGTACTGGACCACCACCCTCAAGGTGCGTCCGTTCTGGGAGCCGCCATCGGCCTGATCCCCCGCTCCCCCTCTCCACCCTCCCCAACCACCGAGCAGCATCATGGGTAAGGCACTTCTCATCCTCGTTCTGGGCGCGGGGCTCCTCCTCGCCATCGCCCAGGTGGGCACCAACGAGTCCCTCGTGCGCACGTCCGCCCAGCAGGGGCAGTACGGCAACGAGGTGGTCGCGCGCGAGATCGCGCGGTCCGGCTTCAACGTCGCCATGGGCCTCGCGCGCCAGTACGGCTCCGACATCTACGCCGCGGTCACCGCCATCAACGGCGGCAACGGTGAGCTCCGCCGCGAGCACCAGGGCGGCGAGTACGTCGTCGAGGCGTTCACGAGCGACGGCTTCACGATCAACGTCCGCTCGACCGGCTACTTCGGCGGGGAGTGGGTCAACGGGGAGTACGTCGGGGGCGGGACCCACGTGATGCAGGACCGCTACCAGGTTCCGGTGCTCCGCGCCAAGACGTGCAGCACCCTCCACGCGCGCTACATCGAGTCCGAGGCCGGCTACTGCTCCGGCGTCTACCTTCAGCGGCACCTCCCCGGCGCCACCGAACTCTCCGAGCCGGAGATGATCTTCCCCGTCGGCCACAACGGGGACAACACCGAACTCCGCGTGGACAAGACGATCGCGCCGGGGACGCAGATGGACTTCTTCATCGGCGTGGACGAGAACTGCTCGGAGCGGCCCAGCAACCCGCGCACCTACGACGTCGAGGCCCACGTCTTCGACGAGAGGGACTACAACCACATCCACCACGGCATCGAGTATCCCTTCGAGAGCTTCGAGTTCATCAACGAGTCGATCTGGTCGTTCATCAACCAGCACCCGACCAACAACCAGAAGTGGCGGATCGGCTGGGAGGACCAGCACATCCTCCGCTGGGACAACGAGAACTCCACCGACCCGAGGAACAGCCTGCAGGCGCTCAAGCGCTACGGCTACGACGGCATAGGGTGGCCCGTCACGGATGCGAACGGCTACCCCGACCTCCGCGACTACGGGGACCGGCCCGACTTCAGCGACCAGGTCATCGAAGTCTGGCTGGAGCCCATCCCCTATGCCAACTGGCCGCAGTCGTGCCACGACGCCATGGCTGCCATTCAGAACGACGACGACACCGACCCCGATCCGGGCGGCGGTGAGGAGCCGGGCGACGGCGGCGGTGAGGAGCCGGGCGACGGCGGCGAGACGGGCGGCGGCGACGACGACGGCGGCGGTGGGGAGTACGAGGGCGGCGGAAGCGAGGGCGGCGAAGAGGGCGGCGGAAGCTCCGAGCCCCCGGCGCCGGCATGCGCCTGCCCCAGCGGCAACAACAACAACAAGAAGATCGCCGTGATGCACTACCCGCCGGGCAACCCTGGCAACGCCCACATCGTCTGCATCAATCAGAACGGGTGGAACGGCCACAAGAACCACGACCGCGACTACATCACGTGCATCGGTAATTAGCCGCGCACCGCGTCAGCGCAGATGGCTCCGGCGGCCGGCCCTCGTGTGGGGGCCGGCCGCGCTCGTTGGCGGCTCGTTCGCGCAGCCACGCGGGCGTCTGGATTCCCCGGCCTCGGGGGCTCCGCAGGGGAGGCGAGCGGCGGCTTCGAGGTGTGCGGGTGGGGCGCGGGCTGCTCGAACAGGGGGGGGGCGTGTAGCGCGGGCGTTACCGATTGGAGCGGAGGGCGGTAGTTCCTGCCCTTCGGAAGCGGGCTCAGCCGATACCCACGCCGCCAGAGAGGGCATGCGCACGCTGGCGCGGCCTTTGTCAAGGCCAACGCGCCGGCCCCCGGTTTCTCCCTCCGTAGTTCCCCCGCTTCCGTCACGTGAACACGCCCGCCTCGTCGTCCCCGGTTTCTTCGGCACCCGCCACGCCGTCGGCTCCCGCCGGCGCCGCCGGCATGGCCCCCGCACCCGAGGCCGCGCCCGGGCAGGGCGCCCTCACGCCCGAGGCGCAGGCCCGGCTGGCCGCGCTCCAGCAGGCCGCCCAGGCCCTCGCCGCCTACGAGGCGGCGCAGGCCGGCGACGGCGCCGCCGAGGAGCCCGAGGGCGCGGCGCCCTTCCCCGCCTCGTCGCTGCTGAGCGTGCCGCTGGACGAGGTGCCCGAGGTGCTCCCCCTGGCGAGCCTGGGGACGACGGCGCCCGGCGCGCCGCCGCCCGCCCAGCGGCCCCTCGCGCCCGCCCCTCCGCAGCGGCCGCAGGAGCCCGTCGTGCTCGGCTCAGCCGGCCTGCCCGGCTTCGTGACGGACCTCGCGCGCTCGGCCCCCCGCCTGATCCAGGGCGAGGACCGGCTGATGTACTACGCCGAGAAGATCGAGCAGCTCACGGTGGACCAGCGCGAGGCGCTCCGCGACTACATGGAGTCGTTCGTCGGCCGCCTCCACGAGATGGGCGCCTCCGACATGGACATGGGCGGGCCGGCCTGCGTCGGCCGCGTGTGGTACCGCGTGGACGGCGAGAAGTGCCCCTACGACGAGATCGGCGCACGGAGCAACGACGAGATCGACATCCTCATCCTCAACCTGCTCAGCCCGCGTCAGCGCGCGGACCTCTTCAGGGTCCAGAGCGCGGACTTCTCGTACTTCCTCCCCGTCTCCGGCGGCCAGCGGCGCTTCCGCTGCACGGTCTACTTCGACGCCCAGCACCTCGGGCTCTGTATGCGTGCCATCAACGAGACGGTGCGCAAGATGGAGGGGCTCGGGTTCCACCCGGCCATCCAGCGCGGCATGATGTTCCGCCACGTCCGCGACGGCCTCACCCTCGTCACGGGCGTGACCGGCTCGGGCAAGTCCACCACGCTCGATGCCATCATTGACGCGAACAACCACGACTTCAACGGGCACATCGTCATCGTGGCGAAGCCCATCGAGTACATGCACGCGCCGGACAAGTGCATCATCCGCCACCGCGAGGTGGGCCCGGACGTGCCCTCGTTCAAGGACGGCGTCATCCAGGCGCTCCGCCAGGACCCCGACATCATCATGATCGGGGAGATGCGCGACCCGGAGACGATCTCGGCGGCCATCGAGGCGGCCGACACCGGCCACAAGGTGTTCTCTACGCTCCACACCTCCAGCGCCGTCGAGAGCCTCGACCGCATGGTGGCCGAGTACCCGCACGAGGAGCAGGACCGCATCCGCATCCGCCTCGGCGACGTGCTCCGCTGCGTGATCTCGCAGAAGCTGCCCCCGCGCATCGGCGGGGGGCGCGTGCTCACGAAGGAGGTGCTCTGGGTCACGGCCAGCGTGAAGGCCGCCATCCTCAACGGCAACACCGGCGAGATCTACCAGATGATGTGGGAGGGCGGGAAGCAGGGGATGGTCACGCTGGAGCAGGACCTCGCCCGCCTCGTCCGCGAACGCAAGATCATGCCCGAGATCGGGCTCCAGTACGCCAACAACAAGCGCCGCTTCCAGCAGCTGATCGGGGGGTGACCTCCTGACGCGCTGCCCGCCACCCGAACCGCCAACCGCCCACTCCCATGAGTGAGTCCGTCAACCCGACCACGCCGAAGGCCCCCACCGCCACGAAACCGCCGAAGGGGGCCGCCGCGAAGAAAGCGCCGGGCGGTTCCGCCCGCGCCGCTCGCCGTGCCGCGCCGAGCGGCCGCCGCGCGAGTGGGTCCGCCCCCGTGCTCGGCGTGCACGTCACGCCCCACGCACTCTACGCCATCCTGATGCGGCCCACGGGCGACGGGTTCGAGCCCGTCCGCCAGTTCCAGCGGCAGCGCTCCCTCGACGGCCCGGCCGGGCCGCCGCCCGAGTTCGCCGCGCTCGCCCAGGACGGCGCCACGCCGGAGTCCATCAGCGCCGGCGGCGACGACGGCGTGATGATCCAGTTCGGCGACGGGATGGCCGCCGATAAGGGGGCCGACCTGTTCATGGAGTCGGAGTTCGCCGGCCTCTCGCTCGACGACACGCCCGGCTTCGACGCCGCCACGATGATGCCCAAGAAGACGGGCAGCCCCATCGTCTTCGAGCTCAAGGACATCCTCGACGAGTGCGCCGCCGCCGGCTTCGACCGCCCCTCGCTCACGTTCGTGATCGGCGTACCCGAGGTGGAGTACGCCGAGATCAGCGTGCCGGCCGAGGGCAAGGACAAGGCGGAGGCCTCGAAAGGGGCGGGCAAGGGCGCCAAGAAGAAGGCCGGCAAGAAGGAGGAGCCGGCCGCCGTCTCGACCGCGCCCGTACGCCGCGACCGCCTCGTCTCGCTCCTGCCCAAGACGGACTTCGCCTTCGACAAGGACCGCGTGGCGTTCATCCCGATGACCCCGCGCGAGAACCTCCGCCGCTACCTCGCCGTGATCCCGCGCTCGGAGGAGCCCGTGGCGGACTCGCTGGAGCTCCTCCGCGAGCAGCAGGGCATGCGGCGGATCCCGTTCCGCGGCATGTCCGCCGAGGTGCCCGTCCTCGTCGGCATGGCCCGCCTCGCGTTCCCGACCGAGCCCCACGAGAACACCGCCCTCGTCCGCGTCGGCACCGAGGACACCCTGGTCATCCTGCTCCAGGGGGACCAGCTCCACCACTGCGACCACATGCGGTCCGTCACCACGTTCGACGGGCCGGACACGATCTGCAGCCGCGTGCTCCTCCAGCAGGACGTCCAGGGCGTCGGCACGGTGCACAACGTGATCGTGGTGAGCGAGGAGCGCGAGGACGAGCTGGTGCAGGGGTTCGCCGCGTTCTACCCCGAGGCGCGCGTGGAGACGCTCCGCGCCGGGATCGCCAAGATCGGCGTGGCCGGGCCCTACGGCCCGCTCCCGACGCAGGCCATGGAGGCCACCGGCATCGCGCTCAAGGAGCTGATGCGGAAGGAGTCCCCGTTCGAGGACGTCAACCTTCTGCCCAAGCACCTCCGCCGGAAGGTGAGCGGCGTCCAGGTCTCCTTCCCGTGGCACACGGCCGTCGTGGCCGTGCTGCTCTTCCTCGGCGTGCTGTTCTTCGTCGGGCTCTACCTCAAGCAGAGCGGCGAGATCGCCGACGCCGAGCGCCGCCTGGCCGAGATGCCGCCCGAAATGACGATGTCCTCGGGCGAACTCCAGATGCGCATCGACAGCCTCCGGACGGCCCAGATGCGGATCCAGAACTCGCTCGCCGTCCTCGACTCGCTCCTCTACGGCACCGACCGCTGGAGCCAGACGCTCGCCCGCACGAGCACGGCCGCCGCCGGCGTGGGCGACGCCTGGATCGAAGAGTGGCAGGCCCAGAGCAACGACCTCCTCCTCCACGGCTACGCCACGACCCGGAGCGACGTGGTCGAGCTCGCCAGCCGGCTCGACGCCTCCATCGAGGAGGTGTTCTTCCGGGAGATCCGGGAGTACCCGGTCTACGAGTACCGCATTCGCTTCGCGCTCCCCTACGAGCTGCCCGCGGCGGTGCGCTACCTCCGCGAGCAGGCCGGCGAGTCGATGCCGACGACCCCGCAGCCGCCCGAGCCGCTTTCGGGCTCCGTCCCCCTCACACCGGACGACGAGGCCCTCGTCCGGGAGTCCATCGGCCTCACCGAGGGCGACGCGGGCGAGCTGTAGCCCCGCACCCGCCCGGCCGCCCTCGCACCCCACCCCCGCGATACCGCCATGTCCAACGACGTCCTCAACACGATCATCCTGACGGTGGTGATGGCCCTGGCCCTCGGCATCGGCTACTACGTCACGCAGCAGGTGCAGCCCAAGCGGCTCGACGCGCTGCTGGCCGAGGAGGAGGCCATCCGCCTGCGCCAGGCCGAACTCCAGGACCTGCTCGGCCAGGAGGCCATCGCCAGCGAAGAGGCGGCCGAGGCCTACCGCCGCTGGAACGCCCGCTACAAGGTGCTCCCGGACCAGCTCTCCTCGCCCGACGTGGTCGACTACCTCAACGCGCTCTCGCGTTCGGGCTTCCGCTCCTTCGACATCACGCTGGCCGGCGTGCAGCAGCAGCCCAACTTCTCGGTCTACTCCTACAACGTCACCGGCCTGGCCTACTTCGAGAGCCTCTACGGCTTCATCTGGAACGTCGAGAACGGGCGCGGGATGTACCGCATCCGCGACCTCTCCGTCTCCAAGAGCATCGCGTCGATTCCGAACGCGGAGACCGGCGTGAACCGGGAGGTGATCCTCGCCCAGTTCTCCTTCGCCGTCGACGCCTACTTCGCCGGGTCGCAGGGGATGAGCGCGCCCGACAGCCTCATCACGGTGCCCGCCTCGGTGATGGCGCCGCGCACGCCGGCGATGAACCCGTTCTTCCCCCTCATCCTGGAGAGCCTCCCGCCCAACACGGACGACCTCGTGGACGTCGAGGCGGACGCGCTCGTGAGCGTCGTCGGCCAGCAGGCCGTGTTCGAGCGCGGCGGCTCGATGCGCAGCCTCCGGCCCGGCGACCGGGTCTACCTCGGCCATGTCACCGTGGTCGACCCCAACGAGGGCCGCGTCGTGATCGAGCTCAACAAGGGGGGCATCCGTGAGCGCGTGGAGCTGGACCTCCAGTCCGGCGAGCGCTACCGGCAGGCCCTCGGCTCGGTGCAGCTCGCCGGCATGGGGGCGCCCGCGCCCGAGGACGCCCCGCCCGCCCCCGGCACGCCCGAGGCGCGCCGCTCCGGCCTCTACGACGACGCCCCGACGCCCTGACCTCCTGACCCCCCGGCCGGGGCTCCCGGCCGCCCCGATCCTGCCCCCAACCCCACACCGCCATGACCATCGCGTCTCCCACGCTTCCCCGTTCGCCGCTGGCCCGGGCGCTCCGCCGCCTGGCCCTGGCCGGGGCGGCCCTGCTGCTCCTGCTCGGCCCGGCCACCGACGCCCTCGCCCAGCGCGTCACGCCGCCCGGCGGGCGCGTCCGCGCCTACGTCCCGTCCGACGAGCTCGTCTCGTTCCTGCCGACGACCCCGTTCAACGAGTTCGTCCGCCTCATCAACCCGGTGTTCCTCCGCGTCACCGGGAAGGCCGTCGTGGACCCGATGGACCGCACCGAGCCCATCGGCGTGAGCCTCAACGGCGTCCACTTCATCGACGCCTTCGAGCTCGTGCTGGAGCGGGCCGGCCTCGACTTCCGCGAGTCGGAGAGCTATTTCGTGATCCAGAGCCCGGCCATCACGCCCACCTCGGACCAGCTCAACCCCGGCGCGGCGCTGACGATCGGGGCCGGTGCGGGCCTGGACGGTGCGGATCTGCCGGCGACGGCGGAGAGCCGTGAGATCCGCATCGACGCCATCATCTTCGAGCTCAACGCGAACCGCGTCCGCGAGACGGGCACCAACTGGGCGACCCTCTTCGGGCAGGCCACCGGCGGTACCGGCGGCACGGGTGGCACGGGTGGCACCGGCGGCCAGGAGGGCAGCGAGGTCCCCCGCTTCTTCATCGACGGCGAGTCGTTCTTCGACGCCCTCGACGGCTTCATCTCGGCGAGCACGGACCGCATCGAGCTCGGCGTGCTGCTTCGGCTCTTCCGCTGGTTCGAGACGCAGGGCTACGGCGAGACCGTGGCCTCCCCGAGCGTGACCGTCCAGAGCGGCGAGGCCGGCCGGATGCAGAGCGGGTCCGACATCCCCGTCAACATCCAGGACTTCCAGGGCAACACCATCACCCAGTTCGTCTCCACCGGCATCATCATCGACGTCACGCCCACGCTGATCGTGGACGAGAGCAGCGGCGACGGGGAGCCGGTCGAGTTCGTCCACCTCCAGGTGAAGGTCGAGAAGAGCTCCGGCCGGCCGTCGTCCTCCGGGCTCACCATCGACAAGAGCGACGTCAACACGCAGGTGCTCCTGCTCGACGGGGAGCAGACCGTCATCGGCGGGCTCTACTCCACCGAGGAGTCGCGCACGCGGAAGGGCATCCCGATCCTGATGGACATCCCGCTCCTCAAGTACCTCTTCTCGTACCGCACCAAGACGGTCATCCAGAAGGAGCTCGTCATCGTGCTGCAGGCCCGCGTCGTCGATCCGCTGCCGACGCGCGCCGGCCGGCCGCTCCCGGCCAACGTGTACCAGCGGGAGCGGAACGACCTCCGTGAGCGGCTCGACCGCTTCCGCCCGGGCGCCGGCCAGGAGTACGACACCATCACGCCGGACCGCGACCGGAGCCGCTACAGCCTCCCGGACGCCCCGCCCCGCAACGGGCAGTGACCGGCGACGGGCAGGATCGCCCCGGCACCGCCCCGTAAGGCGGTACGGACCCGGAACGGGGAGCGCCGGTGGGCGCTCCCCGTTCGCCGTTGGAGGCCCACTGCGACAACGTGAGGAGGGGTGGAAAGTGAGAGATACGTGGGGGTTCTGTCGCAAAAACCGGGTTAGGCGTGGAAAAAACGGAGGAGGGATGCGCGAAGCGGAACCCTATGGGCAGCGGTGGATTGTCAGGCGCGAGACGAGCCGCTTGTGCGAGTCGGGGCTCGTCTCCTACCTTTCTTCGCAAGTCCCCCCAACCCCATCACTTAGGAGGTTCCCATGCTGAACCTGGCACTCGTAGCGGTGCTGACCGGCTCGCTCGTGACCGGCAGCCCCGACGGCGACAAGGACAAGAACAAGGACGGCAACCGCGACGACGCCCGGCCGATGCTCGTCGTGGAACGCGACGAGCCGGCGGATGTCCGCGCGATCACCAGCGACACGTACGCGTTCGGCCGGCCCGCCGACGCGGCGCCGATCAAGCTCTGGGTCGAGTACGCCTGGGGCGAGGCCGAGGGCGCCTGGGCGCCCAACGGCGACGACGTCGAGATCGAGGTGGGTTGTGTGCCCACGCCGCCCGACGGCACCATCGCCTGCACGGTAGGCCACGTCGTCTCCCAGCGCCTGGCGGTGGGCGCGCAGCTCAACGTGATCAACTTCCCGAGCTTCAAGTTCGGCGTGGGCGGCGAGCTCAACGTAGGCCAGAACAGGTTCAAGATCGAAAGCGGTGGGCCGCTGATCACCACCGATCTCGAGAGCGAGTTCGGCCTCCAGAACGCCAAGATCTTCGGCACCCTGCGTGGTCGCGTCCTCGGGATCCACGGGGGCTACATCATCGACCTGGGCGCGGAGCAGGAGTTCCAGAGCGATCCCATCCCGGGCACGAACCCGGCCCGCTACCTCCCCACGACCCTTCCCAACTCCGACAACCGCGACGCCATCTTCTTCGGCGGCGACTTCGACTACCCGTCCGAGCGGTTCCGCCTCTTCGGTGGCATCGACTACTTCATGCTCCAGGACGCGGACATCCCGACGGGCGGTGGTGCCGTAGCCACGGTTGACGGCGACGACGACATCCTCTTCTTCACGATGGGGGCCGGTGTTCGCTTCAGCGTCTTTGAGCTCGGCGCGGCGCTCAACCTCCGCACGCAGCTCGAGGAAGGCTTCCCGCTCATGCGGCGTACGTCCGAGTCGGGCAGCCATGCGGGTAGCGTGTCGCCGTACCTCCGCATCTCGCCCCCCTCGCTCCCGGTCTCGCTCTTCGTCAAGGGCGCCGTCCAGCGCGAGTACGTCGATTACGGCTACGCCATCGGCGGTGCCAACGACATCAAGCCGTCCATCGGCTTCACGGCGGGCCTGACGCTCGGCTTCGAGTAAGCCGCTCCGGGGTTCCGACCGGTTTTCCGGTCGGGCCGCCCACCCTTCAGGGTCGCCCGGTTCCGGCCGGGCGGCCCTTTTCGTTGCACGTCGGATGTCGCGCCTCCTCGTCCTTCCGCTCCTTCCGCTCGTTCTCGCGGCCTTCCTCGGCGCCGGCTGTGGAGGGGGACAGGCCCTCACGGTGTTGCCGCAGAGTGCCGAGGTGGCCCCCTCGCCCCGGCGGCTGGCCGAGTCGCTGCGCCGGATGACGGGAGCGGCTCCCGACGCGTTCGTCGTGCTGCGGATGCAGCGGGCCGGGCTGACGCCGGCCTTCGGGTCGCGCTTCCGGTTGGCCTCCGGCCCCATCGCCGGGTTCATCCCCGGCCGCCACCCGACGCGGTCGGACGAGCTGGTCGTGGTGGGGGCCGAGATCGGTACGCCGGGGGGAGCCGCGTTGCTGGAGGCCGCGCGCCTCGTTGCGGTCCGGGCGACCTACGCGGCGCGGCCCGAGCGGACGGTTCTCGTGGCCCTCTGGCCGCGCGGCGCGACGGTGCCTGGGCTGGCGGCCACGCTCCGGGCACCGCTGTGGTCGTCCGACGCCGTCGCCGGCGCCTGGGTGGTGACGGGCGACGAAGCGCGCGTGGCCGACGTCCTCACGGCGTTCGGCGTGTCCGGCGGCGTGCTCCGGCCCCACGCGGCCGGCCTCGGTGCGGCCGCCGAGGCGGAGCAGCTCACGACGGCCGTCCTGGCCCTCGTGGACCGCGAAGCCGGCCCCACGCCGCCTCCGGCCGTCGTTGCGCCCGATACCCTCGCCACGTCTCGCTGACATGCTACCCGCCTGGCTTCCGGATACCGTCACGACCGACGTGAGTCGGGCCGTTCACTATACGTTGTTGTGGGGACTCGAAGGCGTGGTGCTCCGCGCGATGGGGAGCGAGGACGAGCGGGTGCCGTACGTCAACGAGGCGCCCCTCCGGCATCGGCTGGAGGAGGCCGAACTGCCCGTCGTGGCCGTAGACCCCGGCCTCTTCGAAGGGGCGCCCGGCCGGCGGGCCGCCTGGATGAACGACCTCGCCGCCTTCGACGACACGGTGCAGTTCTGCCGGCGGCTGGGTTGCCATACGGTCGGGGTGGGGGCGCTGGCCGAGCCGGGCGAGGCGTGGTCGGTGGAGGCCGCCGCGGAAGCGCTCCGGCAGGCCGGCGACGCGGCCGCGCGGGCGGGGCTCCGCCTCGCCGTGCGCAACGAGGCGGGGACGCCCTGCGCCTCGGGCGAGACGCTGGCGGCGCTGCTCCGGGCCGTCGGCCACCCGGCCGTCGGGGCGTTCTGGAAGCCGGCCGAGGCGGTGCGGGCCGGGGCCGATCCCGCGGCCGGGCTCGCAAAACTGCTGGGCGCCGGAGGACCGGTCCTCCTCGTCGGGATTCGCGACGGGGTCGGGGAGGCGGAGGGCTGGACCGAACGGCTTCCGGGCGAGGGGGCCGTCGGCTGGCCGGACCAGCTCGCCCGGCTGAAGGCGGCGGGGTTCGGCGGGCCGCTCGTGCTGGAGGTGCACGATGAGCCGAAGGCGAAGTGGGGCGTGCGCGCGGCTGACGCGCTGATCGGGCTGCTTCGCACCGTGCGCCGAGGCTGAGCGGGCGCGTATCATTCGGGCGTTACCCACCCGCCTCGATGTCCGCCGTCGCCCCCTCGTCGTCTACGGTGCCGGTCCGGCGTGCGCCGCCCCGGCCGGGCGTGCTCACCCGGCTCCACTTCGCCTGGTTCGCCTTCTGGGTGGCGCTGTGGACGCTCCTGTTCACGCCGTGCGTGCTGCTTCATGCGCTCGTCCGTCCGGGGGCCAGGACGCTCAAGCTGTGGATGACGCTCTGGGGGCGCCTCGTCCTGTTCTGCAGCGGCATCCGCGTCCACCGCGAGGTGCGGGCGACGCTCGACCCCGCCCGGCCGGTCGTGTTCGTGGCCAACCACCAGAACTCGCTCGACATCTTCACGGCGGCGGGCTACGTGCCGCACCCGTTCGGGTTCACGGCGAAGGCCGCGCTGCGCAAGATGCCGCTGATCGGGTGGGTGCTGGCGAACACGGCCAGCGTGTTCGTGGACCGCTCGACGCCGCGCCGGGCCGTCCAGTCGATGCGCGAGGCGGGGGCGCAGATCCGCGACGGCGACGCCGTCCTCGTCTTCTGCGAGGGGCAGCGGACGTGGCGCACGGCGCTGGCGCCGTTCCTGCGCGGGGCGTTCCTGCTGGCCGTCGAGGCGGGCGTGCCCCTCGTGCCCGTCGTCCTCGACGGTGACGTGGGGCTGCTCGACGAGCGCGTCGGCGCCTCGCGGCCCGGGCAGGCGCGCCTCGTGATCGGGGAACCCATCCCGACCGACGGCCTCACGCGGGGGGAGGTCCCGGCACTGATGGCGCAGGTCCGCGCCTGGATGGCAGCGGAACTGGGCCTGCCGCCGGAGCCGGGCCTCGATGAGCCGGAGGGCGACGTGGCGTAGGCCCCGGCCGCGCGGGGCAACGGGCGGCCCGTATCTTTCGCCGCGCCCCTCCTCCCGCCCCGCCCCGTCGATGGCCAAGTCCACGCCCAGCAAACCCACGAGCAAGACCCAGCAGCCCGCGCCGCTGGAAGGCAACAAGGTCTGGCGCGAGCGCGGGCGGGTGCGGAAGTCGGCCTCGGTGCTCCGCGAGAAGTCGGCGTGGGAGCGGCTGCCGTCGTGGGCGCAGCACGCCGTCTGCATCGGCTTCCTGCTCGCCGTCGCGCTGGGCTTCTTCAGCGCCACCACGTTCGGCGGCCGGACGCTCGTCGGCGGCGACATCGTGCAGTGGCGGGGGATGGCCGAGGCGATGCTCCAGTACGAGGAGGCCACCGGCGCAGACGCGCTGTGGGCGCCGAACGTGTTCTCCGGGATGCCGGGGTACATGATCCACTACCCGCTGAAGGTGCCGGGCGTGGACTCGGTGCTGCGCGGGCTCCGCGCGCTGGGGCTCTGGCCCGTGGCGCACTTCGTCGCGCTGCTGCTGGGGACGTACCTCCTCGTCTACGTCCTCACGCGGAGCAAGCTGGCCGGGACCCTCAGCGCCGTCGCCTTCGGGTTGACGACGTACCTCCCGCTCATCCTCACGGCCGGGCACAACACCAAGTTCGTGGCGCTGGCCTTTGCGCCGTGGCTGCTGCTCGCCTTCGCCGCCGTCCTCTACCGGCCGGACGACTCGGGCTGGATGCGCAACCTCCTCCTGGCGTGCCTCTTCGCCATCGCCGCCTCGATCAACCTCCGGGCCGGGCACATCCAGATCACGTACTACGTCGTCTTCCTCGCGGGCGTGTGGTGGCTCGCCGAGGGGGTGACGGCGATCCGGCTGGGCCGGTGGAAGCGGTTCGGCGTCTCGACCGCGCTCCTCCTCCTCGGCGCCGTGCTGGCCCTGGCGATGGTGGCGCAGCCGTACCTCGCGCAGTGGGAGTACAAGGCGTACACGACCCGCTCGGCGGGCGAGGGCGGCGGGCTGGCGTGGAGCTACGCGATGGCGTGGAGCCAGGGCGTGGGCGAGCTCCTCACGCTCGTCGTGGCCGACGCCTTCGGCGGGAGCCGGCTCTACTGGGGGCCGAAGACGTTCACGGCGGGGCCGCACTACGTGGGGCCGCTGGTGCTCCTGCTCGCCGTCCTCGGCGTCTTCGGCGTGGCCCGCCGGGCCTCAGCCGGCCTCGGCGTCGCGGCGGTGCTGATGACGCTGTTCGCGCTGGGCGAGCACCTCCCGCTGGTGAACCGGCCGATGTTCGAGCTCTTCCCGCTCTTCTCCAGCTTCCGCGTACCCGAGACGTGGCTGGCGGCCGTGGCCCTGGCGCTGGCCGTGCTGGCGGGCTACGGCGTCTACTACGTCCAGCGCCGCGAGGCGACGCCCGAGGCGGAGGAGCGCAAGACGCGCTGGCTCTACGCGGGCACCGGGCTGATGCTCGTCTTCCTCGGCGTGCTCTACCTCGGGGCCGGTTCGCTGTTCGATTACGGCCGTCCGGGCGAGGCCGAGCAGGTCGAGATGGCCATCGCCCAGCAGGCGGGCGTGGGGCGGAGCGACCCGCGCGTCCGGCAGGCGGCGGCGGAGTACCTCCGCGGCGCCCGCGAGGAGCGCGAGGCGATGCTGCGGGGCGACGCGCTCCGGGGGCTCGGCTTCCTCCTCGCGGCCGGCCTGCTCCTCGTGCTCTACCGGCGCCGGGTGCTCCCGGCCTGGGCCGCCGCCGCCGGCCTCATCCTCCTGGTGACCGTTGACCTCTGGAAGGTGGACCGGCGCTACTACAACGACGAGACGCCCGCCCTCCGCGCCCGCAGCGGCGTGGCGGCGTCCGTCGAGGAGTACGCGTTCGACCGCTTCCTCCAGAACCGGGTCGAGGAGGCGGGCGGGCCGGGTCACTTCCGCGTCCTCCCGCTCTACACCAACCCCACGCAGGACGCCCGCTCGTCGTTCTACTACGAGTCGGTCGCGGGCTATCACGGGGCCAAGCTGGCGCTCTACCAGGACTACCTCGACCACCTCCTGCTCACGCCCGAGGGCGGCGTGAACCCCAACGCCATCCACCTGATGAGCGCGCGCTACGTCGTCGCCCAGCAGCCGCTGCCGGGGATGGAGCCGGTCTATCAGGACCCCCAGGCCGGCCTGCTCGTCCTCGAAAACCCGGACGCGCTCCCGCGTGCCTTCCTGGTGGACAGCGTGGCCGTCGTGCCGGACGAAGAGGCGATGTACGCGGTGCTCCTCGACCCGGCCACCGACCTCCGCCGCACGGCCTTCCTTTACGACGCACCCCCCGAGGGCTACGCCCCGGCCCCGTCGGACTCCACGACGACGGCCCGCGTGGAGTTGGAGCGCTACACGCCGCGCGACATCGTCTGGCAGGTGGAAACCGACCGGCCCCGCCTCCTCGTGGCCGGCGAGGTCTACTACCCGGCCGGCTGGCACGCCACCATCGACGGCGAGCCGGCCCTGATCCTCCGCGTCGACCACCTGCTGCGGGGGGTCATGATCCCGCCCGGGCGGCACATCGTGCGGATGGAGTTCGCCCCCGCAAGCCACCGCAACGGCATCCTCATCGCGTGGATGGCGACGCTGCTCGTGTACCTCGGGGCGGTCGCCCTGGGTGGCCTGCTCTGGTACCGGAGAGGGCACCCGCATTGACGCCGACCTCGCTCGATGGCTGCTGGCGGGTGCCCGTTACGCCGGGGACGGACATCGTTTGAGTCCGCGCAGGCGCACGGGAGACGGCCCGCCTGGTGACGATACGCCGCGAGCCGGCGCGGCGGGCTATTTTGCCGGGCGCGGCTCCATCCGGGGCCGCGCTCGCTTTTTCGCCCTGCGCTGTGAACCGCGTCCTCGTCGTCTCCTACTACTTCCCGCCCTCCGGCGGGCCGGGCGTGCAGCGCGTCCTCAAGTTCGTCAAGTACCTCCGGGGCTACGGCTACGAGCCCGAGGTGCTCACCGTCGCCGACGGGGCGTACCCGGAGCTCGACCTCGCCCTCCTCGGCGACGTGCCCGAGGCCGTCCGGGTGCACCGGACGAAGGCGCTCGATCCCTTCGGCGCCTACGCCGCGCTGACGGGCCGCACGCGGAAGGAGGCCGTCACCGTGGGCTCGGTGCAGGGCGGCGGGCGCCTGGCCGGCCTCGCGCGGTGGGTGCGCGCCAACGTGTTCCTGCCGGACGCCCGTGTCGGGTGGGTGCCCTACGCCGCCCGCGAGGCCGCACGGCTCCACGCCGCCGCGCCGTACGACGTGGTCCTCACGTCCGGCCCGCCGCACTCGGCCCACCTCGTCGGCCGGGCGCTGCGCCGGAAGACCGGCGTGCCCTGGGTGGCCGACCTCCGCGACCCCTGGACCGGCATCAACTTCTACGACGAGCTGCCGATGGGCCGCCTCGCCCGGCGGATGGACCGGGGCCTGGAGCGGTCGGTGCTCCGCGAGGCGACGCGGCTCGTGACGGTGAGCCCATCGTGGAAGCGGCTGCTGGTGGAGCAGGGAGAACGTTCGCCGGACGAGGTCGCCGTCGTCCACAACGGGTTCGACGCGGAGGACTTCGCGGCCGAGGCACCCGCCGTACAGACGGAGGCATTCACACTCACGCACGTCGGCAGCCTGTACGACTCCCGCAACCCCGAGGCGCTGTGGGCGGCGATCCGCCGGCTCCGCGACCAGGGCGGACTGGCGCGGTTTCGGGTCCGGCTGATCGGGCGCGTCGGGGAGGCGACCACCGCGTCCATCGCCCGCGAAGGACTGGAGGGCCTCGTGACCGCCGAGCCCTACGCGCCGCACGACGAGGCCGTGGCCGCCATGCGGGCGGCGACGATGCTCCTGCTGACCATCGAGCCCTTCGCCGCCGAGGCGGGGATGATCACCGGGAAGCTCTACGAGTACCTCGCCGCCGGCCGCCCCGTCCTCGGCCTCGGGCCTGCAACGGGCGATGCCGCCCGCCTGTTGGCGGAGACGCGCGGCGGCCGAATGCTGGCGCGGGACGATGCCGACGGACTGGTGGAAGCCCTGGCCCGCGCCTATGCCGACTGGGAGGCGGGCCGGATGCCTGCCGGAGCGGTGCCCGAGGCCATCGCTGCCTACAGCCGGGAGGCCCAGACGGGCCGGCTGAGCGAGGTCCTCGACGCAGCCCGCCGCGCGGCCTGATGCGGATTGCACCGGATTTCTACGCCGATCCCACCCCGCGGACGCCTACCTTGCCCGCCGCCGCATTCGCCACCCCATGACCGACCTGCAGACGGGCTCCCACCTGCCCCGGCCCGACGACGCCGTCACGGCCGACCGCTTCGCCCGGACGCTGGCCTTCGTCGAGGCCGCGCTGCCCGCTCCGGCCCGGCTGCTCGACCTCGGGCCGCCCAACCCGCTCGCCGCCCGGTTCGCCGCGCGCGGCTACGCGGTCTCGAACACGGAGGGCGACCTCGACGTTGCCCCCCACCAGGCGGCCGAGGCGGAGGTGGACGCCGTGACGGCCTTCGAGGTGTTGGAGCACCTGGTGGCCCCGTTCAACGTGCTCCGCGCCATCCGGGCGCCGCGCCTCTTCGCCAGCGTGCCGCTGCGGCTGTGGTTCGCGCCGGCCTACCGCAACCCGCACGACGCCTGGGACCGCCACTTCCACGAGTTCGAGCCGTGGCAGTTCGACTGGCTGCTGGAGAAGGCGGGCTGGCGGATCGTCCGGCGCGAGCGCTGGATCCCGAAGCCGGCCGGCCTTCCGCTTGGCGTCCGCCCGCTCCTCCGGCGCGTCACGCCCCGCTGGTACGTCGTCGAAGCCGTCCGGCCCTAGCCTGCGCCCATGCACGTCTTGATGGTCATGGATCACCCGTTTCCTCCCGACCTCCGGGTGGAGAACGAGATCCAGTCGCTCGGGCGGGCGGGGATCGAGGTGACGATGCTCGCCATTGCCCCGGACGAGCGGTCGGCCGAAAGCGAGCACCTCGGCGCGCGGATCGTCCGGGATCGGCTCCCGGCCCAGGTGCGCAATAAGATGCGCGGCTTCGCCGGGACGCTTCCGCTGATGGATCAGTATGTGGCGCGACGTGCCCGAGCGCTCTACGCCGAGCGCCCGTTCGACGCCATCCACGCGCACGACCTCTACCTCGTCGGCGGAGCCCTCCGCGCCGGCCGGCGGCTGGGCGTGCCTGTCGTGGCGGACCTCCACGAGAACTGGGTCGAGGCGCTGAAGCACTACGCCTGGAGTACGCGCTTTCCGGGGCGCCTCGTCGTCAACATCCCGCGCTGGGAGCGGGTGGAGCGCCGCTGGGTGAACGAGGCCGACCGCCTCGTCGTCGTGATCGAGGAAGCCGCCGCCCGCTACGAGGTGATGGGTGTCGATCCCGAGCACATCGCCGTCGTGCCCAACTACGTCCGCCTCGAGTCGTTCGAAGGGTACCCGCTGGACGAAGTGCTGATCGAACGCCTGCGCTCGCCGTTCACCCTCGTCTACACCGGCGTAATCGACGTGCATCGCGGGCTGGACTCGGTGCTCCGCGCCTTTCCCCAGGTGCGCGCCGCGGTGCCCGGTGCCCGGCTGGTCATCGCCGGGGACGGGCGCATCCGGCCCGAACTGGAGGCGCTGGCCGCCGACCTCGGCATTCGGGACGCCGTGCTGTTCGAGGGGTGGCAGCCCCAGGAGCGCATCCGTTCCTACACCGCCGCCGCCGACGTCTGCCTCATCCCCCACCTCCGCACCGCCCACACCGATGCCACCATCCCTCACAAGCTCTTCCACGCCATGGTGAGCGAGCGTGTGGTTGCCGTGAGCGATTGTCGCCCGCTCCGGCGGATCGTCGAGGCCGAAGGAGCAGGCGTAGTGTTCGAGGCCGGAAACCCGCAGGCCATCGCCGAGGCCCTGATCGGCCTGGCCCGCCGGCCGGAGGAACGCCGACGGATGGGCGAGCGCGGGCGTGCCGCCGTCCTGGTGCGGTACCACTGGGAGGCCGGGGCCGAGCGGCTCGTCCAGATGTATCGGGATCTGGCCCCGTCCTCCTTCGCGTGAGCACGCCTTCCGATAGTCCTCACGCGGCCTCGTCCACGCTGGCACGCCTGCTCCGGCACGGCGGCCTCTACACGCTGAGCAACCTCGGCGTCAAGGTGGCGGGGCTGCTGCTGCTGGGGCTTTACCTCAACCCCGCCTTCCTCGACCAGGCCGACTACGGCCGGTTCCAGCTCCTCGAAGCCGTCGGCCAGCTGCTCGTGCTCGTAGGCGGGTTCGGCCTCGCGGCGGGGATGCTCAAGTTCCTCCACGACGCCCGCTACGCCGCCGACCGCGACGCGCTCCCGCTGACGACGCTCGTCGGCACCCTCGTCTGCGCGCTGGGGGTGGCCGTCTTGCTGGTGCTCTTCGAGCGGCCTCTCGCCGCCTTCCTGGTGGACGACCCGGCGGCCGTCTGGCCCGTTCGCCTCACGGCGGCATACGTGGTGCTCAAGCTGGTCGGCGCCGTGCCGTACACGCTGCTGCGGGCGCAGGAGCGGGCCGGGTGGTTCGCCCTCGCCGCCCTCGCCGAGGCGGGCCTCCTCGTGGCAGCCGTGGCCTACTCCCTGGCCGTGCTGCACGGGGGGCTCGTCGGCGTGATGGCGGGTTTCGTGGCGTCGGCCGGCGGCAGCACGCTGCTGCTGACGGCGGCGATGCTGGCCCGCACGCGGCCCCGGCTGGACCTCCGGCTGCTCCGCCCGCTCTTCGCCTTCGGCGCGCCGCTCGCGATGGCGGGGCTCGCCTCCCTCGCCCTCAACGCGGGCGACCGTTTCGTGCTCAAGGCCTTCACCGACGCCGACACCGTCGGCATCTACGGCCTCGCGGCGAAGTACGGCGGCCTCATAAACATGGTGTTCGTGCAGAGCTTCAACCTCGCCTTCTCGGTGATCGGGCTGAAGGCGCTGGCCGAGGGCGGGGACGGGGCCGACGTCCACCGCCGGACGTTCCGGCACTTCGCCGTGCTCACCGGCTGGGGCGTCCTCGGCGTCTCCCTTCTTGCGCGCGACGTCACGGCGGCCATCTCGCCGAACCCGGCCTTCCTCGACGCCGAGCCGCTCGTGCTCCCCATCGCGCTCGGCTTCATGGCCTACGGGCTCTACTTCCTCGCGATGAACGTGCTCTACGCAGGCGGGCGGACGCGGGCCATCGCGGGGGGCGTGGCGGCGGCAGCCCTCGCCAACCTCGCCCTCAACGTCGTCGCGATCCCGTGGTTGGGGGCGATGGGCGCGGCGCTCACCTCGCTCCTGGCCTACGCCGCGCTCGCGGCGCTCACGCTGCGGCGGGCGCACCGGATGGCGCCGGTGGCGTACCGCTGGGACGCCCTCGCGTCGGCGCTGCTGCTCGTGCTGGGGCTCTGGGCCGCCGCCCAGGTGTCGGCCGACTGGGATGCGCTGCCCCGGCTGGCGTACCGGCTCGGGCTGCTCGTGCTCTACCCCGTCGGCGTCGGCCTGGCCGGGCTCTACGCGCGCGAGGAAGTGGCGACGATGCTCACCGGGGTGCGGCGCTGGCTCGGCCGGGAGCAGGCCGTGGCGGCGCCGGGAGCACGGCCGGAGCGGGGCGAAGACGGCCCGCGTTGACTCCCGATCCGGCCGCCGGGTATATTGCCCGACCCCGTTTCGTTCTCCTCCTTCGACACCTTCCTTTCATGGCCTCCTCGGACTACGGAATCGCCCTCGGCATGGTCGAAACGCGCGGCCTCGTCGGCGCCATCGAGGCGGCCGACGCCATGGTCAAAGCCGCCCGCGTCACCCTCATCGGCAAGGAGAAGATCGGTGGCGGCTACGTCACCGTCATGGTCCGGGGCGACGTCGGCGCCGTCAAGGCGGCGACGGACGCCGGGGCGGCGGCGGCCGAGCGCGTGGGCGAGCTCGTCTCGGTCCACGTCATCCCGCGCCCCCACGCCGACGTCGAGGCGATCCTCCCGGAAGGCTCCGTGGACTAAACGCGCCGCCCGCTTCCCGGGCCGGCGGCATCCCGCTATGGCGCCCTTCGCACCGCGCGACGGCGAGGCCCTCGGCCTCCTCGAAACCCTCGGCCTCGTGGCGGCCATCGAGGGGGCCGACGCCATGCTCAAGGCGGCCGACGTCCGCCTCGTGACGCAGGAGCGCACGGTGCCGGGGCTGATCACCTGCACCGTCGCCGGGGAGACGGCGGCGGTCCGTGCGGCCGTCGAGGCGGGGCGGGCGGCGGCCGAGCGCGTCGGGCGCGTCGTCTCCGCCCACGTCATCCCGCGCCCGGCCGACGACGTGTGGGGCGTGCTCGGGAAGGACGCCGCGCGCGCCCTCACAGACGAGGGCGCGTCGGCCGACGACTACGCGGCCCGGACGGTGCCGGAGCTGCGCGGTCTCGCCCGCGAGCGCGCCACGGAGGCCTTCAGCGGCCGGGCCATCGCGCGCGCGTCGAAGGAGCAGCTGCTTCGCTTCCTCCGCACCGGCCGGGCGTGACATGAAGCCGGACCCGTTCGAGCGCTTCCGCGACCTGTTCCCCCGGAGGGTGCGGGAGGACGGGGTGAGCGAGGAGGCGCGCGCGCGCGTGGTCCCGATCCTGGTCTCCCTGCTCGTCGCGTTCGTGCTGTGGTTCACGGTGAGCATGCGCGAGACGTACACGATCTCGGTGGACAGCCCCGTGCGGGTGCTCACGCTGCCGGAGGGGCAGGCCCTCCGTACGCCGCCGCCGCCCACGGTGCGCGTGCAGTACCAGGGCGTAGGGTGGGACCTGTTCAGCCTCAGCCGCCGCCCGCCCGAGATCCCCATCTTCGCCGACGGCCCCGAGGTGAACCTGCTCGGCGCGGCGGCCGAATCGGCCCAGCTCCCGGTGGGCGTGAGCGTGCAGAGCGTGCAGCCGCAGACGATCCGGCTCAACCTGGACCCCGCCATCACGCGTCGCTTCCCCATCCGCCTCGCGGGCGAGATCGCGTTCGAGCCGGGGTACGCCCTGCTCTATCCGCCCCGGCTGAACCCGGACACCGTCGAGGTGCGCGGGGCGCGCTCGGTGCTCCAGGGGATCGAGGCGTGGCCGACCCGCGCGCTGGACATCGAGAGGCTCAGCCGCCCCATCACGGCCGTCGTCCCCCTCAGCGACACCCTGCGCGGGCTCGTCGGGCTCTCGACGGAGCGCACGCAGGTCATCCTCGACGTGGCGCAGTTCACCGAGGGCGAGCGCATGCTCGACGTCCGCGTGGAGGGCGTGCCGCCGGGCGTCTCGTCCGTCCGCCTGATCCCGAGCCGGGTGCGGGCCACCTACCTCGTCCCCATCGAGGGGCCGCACTACGAGGAGGCCGAGGAGTCGCGCGAGTTCTACGCCGTCGTGGACTACGCCGACATCCTGCGGGACACGACGGCGGGGGCGGTCCCGGTGACGCCGCACATCCCGGACGGGCTGCTCGTCCAGGAGGTCCGCCTGGAGCCCCGCCGGCTGGAGTACTACACGGTCCGGGAATGATGGAGTGACTGGTGATTGAGTGAATCAGTCCATCGGCCCCGCACCCGTTCGCTCCATGCCCCGATGATCTGGCTCGCCCTCGCCGTCTCGTGCAGCCTCGCCATCGGCATGATCTTCAAGCACGGCGAGCGGCGCGGGCTGGACCGCGCGGCCCTGCTGACGGTCAACTACGCCGTCGGGTTCGTCGTGGCGGGCCTGCTGCTCGGGCGTGAGGGCGGGGCCCGTGGGATCACGCTCGATGGCGGTTTGCTCGCCCTCGGCCTCGTCCAGGGAGCGCTGTTCATCGCGGGGTTCTACGTGTTCGCCCTCGCCATCCGCGAGGTGGGCATGGGCCTGGCGACGGGCGTCATGCGCCTCTCCGTGGCGCTCCCGTTCTTCGCGTCGTGGCTCGTCTGGGGCGACCCGGTCGGCCTCGGGCAACTCGCCGGCCTGGCGCTGGCGGGCGCGGCGTTCTTCCTCATCGCCCGCCCG
Organism: uncultured Rhodothermales bacterium; assembly: GCA_964580105.1. Taxonomy (GTDB): domain Bacteria; phylum Bacteroidota; class Rhodothermia; order Rhodothermales; family Rubricoccaceae; genus CAZOJJ01. The sequence goes on from CAZOJJ010000009.1 coordinate 26,678, forward strand.
GCCGCCGGTCCCGGGCCGCCCGATCCCGGCTCCTCCGCGGGCCGGTCCGGGCGGGGTCACCCCGTCCTCGTGCTGGTTCTGCTCTTCGTCGCCGGTGGGCTGGTGGACGTGGTGATGAAGGCGTTCGGCGAGGTCTACGCCGCCGGGCACAGCCGGGCGCTGTTCCTCCTCTTCGTGTTCGGCGTGGCCTTCCTGCTCGGCGTCGCGGTGGTCGTCGCTGCGGGCGTGCGGACGGGCCGCTGGCCGCGCCGCGCGGCGTACGGCTGGGGCCTTGCGCTGGGCCTCGCCAACTACGGCTCGGCCGACTTCATCCTGCGGGCCGTGGCGGCGCTGGAGGGGCCGTTCGTCTTCCCGGCCAACAGCATCGCCATCGTGATGGGCGCGGCGCTGCTCGGCGTGGCCGTCTGGCGCGAGCGGCTGACGCGGGCCAACCTCGTCGGCCTCGGGTGCGCGGCGGTGGCGCTGGCGCTGCTCGCCGCCTGAGGCGGCCGTAGCTTGCGGCATGGAATCCAACCCCGAGAACCGCGGCGTCCTCCGCCTGCTGGCGCGCCCGCTCGTCGTCGCGCTGTTCGTGCTGCTGATCGGCGGCGCGCTCGTCGTTTCGGTCTGGCAGCTCCGGCCCCGGCTGACGCAGGAGGACGTGCAGGTGACGGTGCTCACGACGCTGGCCGAGGAGGCGCCCGCGTCGTTCTACGTAACGGGCACGCTCCGCTTCGCTACGACCGTCGAGGGGCGGAGCGAGAAGACGCTGCTGCCGGGGCTGCTGAACCTCGACCTCGGCACCACGCGCGCCGAGGTGCGCGTACCGGGCCGCGTCGCCTACGGCTTCGACGTCCGCGCGCTCCGCCCCGAGCACATCCGCTACGGCGACGACGGCGTCGTGGAGGTGGACGTGCCCGCCCTCCAGGTGTTCTCCGTCGAGCCCGAGCTGGAACGGGCCGAGATTCGCACCGAGGTGGGGTGGGCGCGCCTACACGGCAGCAGCGGGCAGGAGATGGAGCGGCGCGCGCTCCGGGCCGTGCGCCCGGCGATGCGCCAGACGGCCCAGCGCCACCTGCAGACCTCCGAGACGCCGCGCCTCCACACGGCCGAGGCCCTCGCCCGCCTCCTCGCCACGCCGCTCCGCGCCGCCGGGCTGGCTGCACCCCGCTTCCGCTTCCGCCTCGGCGACGGCGCCGTCTACGAGATCGACGCGCCGGCCCTGACCTCGCCTCCGGCAGGCTGACCCATGGCTCGGCTCTCCCGACGCGACGCGCCCGCCTACGTGGACGGCCCCGCTGGGCTGGTCACCGAGGCCGGCACCCGCTTCCGCACCACCGAGGCGCTCCTGCGCGACTTCGCCGGGCCGGTCTTCGAGATCGAGCCGCTCGACCGGCTCGTCCGCCGCGCCGACGTCTGGCTCCGCGCCCCCGCGACGCTCGCGCTGTGGGTTCTCCCCGCGAGCCTGCTCGTCGCGGCGCCGTGGCTGGCGGCGCTCGTCGCACTGGGCACGTACTTCCTCGGCGCGATGCTGGCGCCGGCGGCGCCGGGCCGGCCACTCGCGGCGGCGCTCGCCGTGCTGGAGAAGCCGCTCGTGCAGGCGCCGGCGTACCTCGTGGTGCTGACCTGGCTCGGATGGGGCGGGGAGGTGGCCGCCGTGGTCGTCGGGCTGGCGGGGTTCGTGGGCTTCCGGCTCGGGCTCGTCCCGGCCCTGTTGCGCCCGCTCACCGAGGCCATCCACGACCGGCTCTACCCGCTCCCGGCGCCGGACCAGACGCTCCGCGCCGTCATCGTGCGAAGTGCGCTCCGGCACGGGGTGGCGCTGCCGGAGCTGCAGCGCCTCGAACGGAGTGCCCGCGAGACCTGGCGCGTCGGGCGCAAACGCTGAGCGGAGCAGGGTCTCTCACCGGTCTTCCGGGCGAGGGCCGCTTCGTTTCGCTTCGGAACCCGTCCCGATCTTCCGCGCCAGAGCGGGGGAGCCGTACCTTCGCTACGCTCGGGCCTCTCGCTTGCTCAGCGTCCTCTGCCACCCACGCAATCCTCCGTCTGGCTCATGAAGGCTGCCCTCCGTAGACTGTTCGTCCGGCCCATCGCTCGTCGAGCAGCGCCTCTTCTCCGGGGCGTGGGGCTGGGGGGGCGCCCCCGGTACCCCCGCTACCCGGGCAGCGAGGAGGCAGTTCTGGATGGTTTGGTGGCCTACAACGAGAACGGGGGGTACTTCGTGCCGTATTCGTCTCGCCACCGTCCGGTGGCCCAGCGGATCCTGGCCGGGCGCGTCCACGACGAGGTCACGCTCGCGCTCATCGCAGAGCGATGCGGTACGGGCGACGTCGTCCATGCGGGCACGTACTTCGGTGACTTCCTCCCGGCGTTGTCGAAGGTATGCCGGGGAACGGTGTGGGCTTTCGAGCCCAACCCCGAGAACCACCGGTGTGCGACGATTACGCTCGCGATTAACGGACTGACGAACGTTCACCTCCAGCATGCCGGGCTGGGCGAGGCGGCGGGCAGCCTCCACCTGAGGGTGCGAGACCGCACCGGCCGCTCTCTCGGGGGCGGGAGCCGCTTCGTACAGGGTGCGCACACCGGAACGGTGGAGGTGGCCGTCGTCCGGATCGATGACGTCGTGCCCGAGGACCGCGAGGTGAGCGTGATCCAGCTCGATGTAGAGGGGTTCGAAGGGCCGGCACTGATGGGCGCGCGCAACACGATCCGACGGTGCAAGCCCGTCCTGATCCTCGAGGACGTGCCCTCGGCGGATCTGCTGCCCGAGGAGGTGACAGCGCTCGGATACGAGGTCATGGCTCGGTGTGGGCGCAACACGGCCTACGGGGTGCCCTGAGCGCACCGGGCGTCACGGTGGTTTGGGTGCGCTGACAGGCTCGGCGGGTTCGAGGGCTCGAGCCTGCTACGGGACGGAGTCCGGTGCGTCCGGCGAGAGCGGGGCGCCGTAACGCTCAGGCGGCCTGGCGCTGGAGCCAGAAGACGAGGATGTCGTCGGCGAAGTGCTTCTCGGCGCTCCGCGCCAGCATCGCCTCCAGCAGCGTCTTGATGGGCTGCGGCGACGGGAGCGCCTCGCTCGCCGTCAGCGCCACGCCCGTTTCGCCGAACTGCTGGCCGGACTGCGCGACCTGCTCGTTGAGGCCGTCGGTGTAGGAGAGCAGCGCGTGGCCCGGCGGAATGACGAACGCCCTGTCCTCGTACTCGATGTTCGGGTCGAGCCCCAGGATCAGGTCGGAGTACTCGACGATGCCTGCGCCCTGCGGCCCGACGAGGACGGGGCGGCAGTGGCCCGCGTTGCAGTACGTGACGCGGTGGGTGGCCGGGTCCCAGCGGAGGAGCAGGAGGGAGGCGAACGTCTCCTCCAGCACCTGGTCCTGGATGAGCATCTGGTTGACGCGGCGCATCAGCGCGGCCGGGCTGCGCGAGGTGCTCAGGACGGCGTGGATCGTCGAGCGGATGTAGGAGAGGAAGGAGAAGGCGTAGAACTTGGCCTGCAGCCCCTTCCCCATGATGTCGCCGACGGTGAAGAGGTAGGAGCCGTCGTCGAGGAGGGCCCAGTCGAAGAGGTCGCCGCCGCCGTCCTCCTTCGGCTGCGAGAAGAAGAGGGCGCGGTAGCCCTCCACCCTCGGCATCGTCTTGGGGAGGAGGCGGTCGGAGAAGTCGCGGCCGATCTTCGCGTTGAGCTTGCTCTGGAAGGCCTGGCTGCGCTGGAGGATCTGGCCGACGCGGGCGAGCACGTAGTCGATGTCGAACGGCTTGGTGATGTAGTCGTCGACGCCGTTGTGGAGGCCCTTGGCGCGGCTGGGGTCGTCGTTCTTGGCAGTGAGGAAGATGAAGGGGATGGTGGCGGTGCGCTCGTTGCGGCGGAGGGCGGCGAGCAGCGCGAAGCCGTCCATCCTCGGCATCATGATGTCCGAGATGATCAGGTCGGGGACCTCCTCCTCGACGAGGCCGAGGGCGTGCTCCCCGTTCTCCGCCGTCCGCACGGTGTAATGCTTCCCGATGCGGTACTCGAGCAGGCGCCGGAGCGTCTGGTTGTCCTCGACGATCAGGACGGAATGGTCGGCCATGGGAGCGGAGGCCGCGCGGGGCGCGGGGTCAGGACGGGTGGTGGTCGGCAGGGAACAGCGGGGCCATGCTGTCCGGCGTCATCGGCGCACGGACGACGAATTCGAGGCGTTGCGTGCCCGCCTCGGTGGTGGTGTAGGCGAGGTCCTCGGTGCAGGCGATCATCATCAGGAGGCCCCGGCCACGCTCGGTGGGCTCCGGCCCGAAGACGGCCCCCTCCTGCTGCGCGACCTGGCTCCGGAAGTCGAAGCCGTCCGAGTTGTCCTCGATTCGGCAGCGGACGCCCGCGTCCTCGGTGGCCACGGTCACCAGCACGACGGGGGCGCCGTGCCGGAAGACGGCATGCTGGACGAGGTTGGCGATCCACTCGTGGACGGCCAGCTTCATCACGAGCAGCCCGGCCTCGTCGATCACGCCTGCGAAGACGTCGTCCTCGACCCACGCGTCGAAGAGGGCATGCACCTCGTCGATGATGAGGCCGAAGTCCGCGAAGCGGTACGTGCGGGGGACGGACCCGGGCATGGCGGCGGCCGGATCGGGGCAGGGGGCGGAGCGGGTCAGGCCGTGCCGGGCGAGGGGCTCGGCGTCGTGGGCGTGCGGTTGAGCGCCTCGAAGGCGGCCTCGATGGTCGGGAACTGCCGGAACACCTTGTAGGTGCGCGTCAGCTGGACGACGACCTGGACGGGGCGGCTCACGCTCGCGAAGACGACCTGGCCGCCGACGGGCGTCAGCTGCCGGTAGAGCGAGAAGATCACGCCCAGGCCGGTCGAGTCCAGGATGCCGGTGCCGGAGAAGTCGAGGACGAAGTAGCGCACGCCGAGGCGGACGTACTCCTGGCAGCTCGCCTTGAAGTCGGCGGCGTTGCGGAAGTCGAGCGCCTTGCCGATCCGCACGATGGCGGTGGACTTCGACGCTTGCTGAATCGTAAAGCTCATGGGTCTGGCGGATGGCCTGGGAGCGGCAAAGGTCGGCCGTGGCCGTAGCGGCCCGGTCACTCCGCCGGCCCGGGGTCTAATATCGTACCACCGGCGGCCCCACTCGCCCCGCCATGTCCCGCCCACGCGACAATCCGGCGATTCAATGCGCCTGGTGGGCCTTTTCTTCACGCCCGTGCGAGCCGGAGGGGGCACCCGCACCGCCGGCGCTTCGCCCGGCACCCGCGAGCCTGCGGTTTCGTAACCACCGGCGGCGGATTCGAAACGCTATCTTCGCCGCCGCCTGCCTCGTCCGCCGTGCTCCGCCTCTTGTTCGTCCTGTTGCTGGTACTGCCGTGGGCGGGGTGCGCCCGGCCCTCCGGCGAGGGCACGCTCTCGGAGGCCGAACTGGCGGACCTCCCCGCCCAGGAGAGCTGGGGCGTGGAGCTGCAACGGAGCGAGGGGGGCGTCCCCCGCGTCGTCCTCCGCGCCCCCTACCTCGCCCGCTACGAGCGGCCCGACAGCACGGTCGTCCGCCTCGGGCCCGACACGGCCGGGGGCGACACGGCCGGGGGCGACACGGCCGGGGGCGACACGGCGCGCGTCCGCGTCGCGATCTACGACGAGGCCGGCGCGCCCACCGCCACGCTCACGGCCGACCGGCTGGACTACCGGGATCGCCAGCAGGAGTTCGTGGCGACGGGCCGGGTCGTGGTGACGACGGAAGGCGGCCGCCGCCTGGAGAGCGAGCGCGTCGTCTGGAACGAGGCCGCGAAGAGCCTCCGCGCCGACGGCCTCTTCCGCTTCACCTCGCCCACGGAGCGGATTCAGGGGTATGGGCTCCGCGCCAGCGAGAACCTCTCGCGCTACACGTTCACGCGGGCGCGCGGCGAACTGGAGGTGGAGGAGTGATGAGCGTGGAAGAGCGGAAGAGCAGAAGAGGGGAGGGGCGCGAGCGAGCGGGGGCCCTCAGGCGGCTGTGCTTCCTCGCCTCCGTTCTTCCCCTCCTCTTTTCCGCGCCCGCGCTGGCGCAGCCGCGCGTGGTCGAACTCATCAACGCAGACTCCGTCTCGGCGCAGACCGTCGGCGAGGAGCCCGTCCGGCGGCTCCTCGGCAACGTGGTGCTGCGGCAGGACACGACCACGCTCTGGGCCGACCGGGCCACGCAGTACCTCGCGCGCGGCGAGGTCGTCCTCGAAGACGCCGTCCGCATCGTGACCGGCCGCGACACGCTCACCGCCCACCGCGTCACCTACGACTCGAACACCAAGGAGGCCGTCGCCCGGGGCGACGTGCGCATCGCCGACGGCGAGACGGTCCTCCTCGCGCCGTCGGCGCGGTACCTCACGGACGCCGAGCAATCGTTCTTCCAGGAGGGCGGACGGCTGCTCCACGACGGGGCGGTGCTGACGGCGCCGAGCGGCTCCTACGACGCCCGGCGCAAGCTCGCCGTGCTCCAGGGGCCCGTCGAGCTGCGCGACTCGACGGCCGTGCTCACGAGCGAGTCGGGCACGTACGACACCGAGGCCGAGCGGGCCGAGTTCGCCGGGAACGTCCGCCTCCGCCAGCGCGGCGTCTACGTCGAGGCCGACTCGCTGACGCACTTCCGCGAGACCGAGCGCTCCGTCGCGCGGGGCCGCGTCGTTCTGGAGCGCCTCGGGAGCGCCGAGGACGACCCCGACGCGCCGCCCGACTCCACGCGGCGCACGCTGCTCTTCGGCGCGCGGGCCGCGCACGACGAGCGCGCCCGCACCAGCCGCGTCGAGGGCGAGGCGGGGCACGACCCGCTCCTCGTCCAGCTCCGCACCGACTCGCTCGGCGTGACCGACACCACGCTCGTCCGCGCCCGCCGGCTCGACGCCGTCCAGCGCGACAGCCTCGGCGACGCCGTCACCGAGGTCGTCGCCGTGGGCGCGGTGCGGATGGCGCAGCCGCGCTTCGCCGCCGTGGCCGACTCCGCCCTCTTCCGCCGCACCGAGCCGGACTCCGCCGACGCGCCCGTCCTCGACCGGCTCGACCTCTACGGCGTCGCCCGCCCGTCCGTCTGGGCCGACGAGGCGCAGATCGTGGGCGACACGCTCGTGGCCTACGCCGTGGGCGAGGCGCTGGACCGGATGGAGGTGCTCGGCCGCGCCTTCGCCGCCCAGCTCGACACCACGCTCGGGCGCGTCCGCCAGATCCAGGGCCGCCGCATGGTCGCCCGCTTCGAGCGCGACTCGCTCCGCCTCCTCGCCGTCGCGCCCAACGCCGAGGCCATCTACTTCCGGGCCACCGACGACGGCCTCCTCGACGGCGCCGACCGCCTCACCGCCGACAGCCTCGCGTTCCTCTTCCGGGACGGCGACCTCCGTGAGATCCGGGGCGTGCGCGGCATCGAGGGCATCGCCTACGGCCCGCAGATCGTGCCCGAGCCGTTCCGCCTGAGCAATTACGTCTATACGCCCGAGGCAAAGCCGACGCGCGCTCTGCTGCTGCCGCCCGACGGCTGGGAAGCCGCGTGGCTCGCTGCCCATCCCGGCACCCTGGCTCCGCTATCGATCCAGGAGGCGCTGGCGCCACCGGCCGTGCCGGAACCACCTTCCGACGGCGCGCCGCCCGACGGCTGAGCGTTGCGGGGAGCGCGTCAGAGGGCATCCGGGCGGTCGCGGAGCCGGGCCAGCACGTCGTCGCTCCAGGCGATCAGGGCACGGAGGACGGCCCGGCGCTGGTCCACCGTCAGCAGCCAGTAGGGAAGGCCCGGGTTGTTCGGCTCCTCGCGCGCCACCTGCTCGGCGAGGGCGTCGAGGCGGGCGAGGTCGTCGGCCTGCCGCGCCCGGTAGGCCTCGACCTGACCGAGCACGTCGCCGGGCGGGGCGAGCGGGCCGAGGAACAGCTTGAGCAGCAGCTCGTTGCGCGGCGGCACCGGCTCGACCGGCATCGTGAACCAGTCGCGGAAGGCGCCCTGCCCGTCGGGCGTGAGCGCGTAGACCTTGCGGTCCGGCCGGCCCTCCTGGGGCTCGACCGCGCTCGTCACCCAGCCGCGCGCCTCCAGCCGCCGGAGGATGGGGTAGATGTGCCCGAAGCTCTCGTTCCAGAAGTGGCCGAGTGCCTCGTCGGCCATCTTCTTGATGTCGTAGCCGGTGCGGGCGCCGAGGGCGAGGAGGCCGAGGACGGCGAACTCGGTGCGGTTCGAGGAGGCCATGCGAGGGGGATGGGGCTGCAATGCTGTAGCAGAGTGATACAAGCTACCGGCGCGATGGCCCCGGCCGCACGGCGGCTGTAGCTTTTTCGCATGACCGACCCCGCCCCGCTCGTCCTCCGCGCCGACGGCCTCGTCAAGCGCTACCGCCGCCGCAACGTGGTGGACGGCGTCTCGCTGGAGGTGCGGCAGGGGCGATGCGTGGGCCTGCTCGGCCCCAACGGCGCCGGCAAGACGACGAGCTTCTACATGATCGTCGGGATGATCCGGCCGGACCGGGGCCGGATCTTCCTCGGCGACGAGGACATCACGCGGATGCCGATGTATCGGCGTGCGCGGCGCGGCATCGGGTACCTCGCGCAGGAGGCGTCGGTGTTCACGAACCTCTCGGTGGAGGACAACCTCCACGCCGTGCTCGAATTCCAGCCGATCTCGAAGGCGGAACGGACGGCGCGCGTGGAGCGGCTGATCGAGGAGTTCGGGCTGGAGCGCGTGCGGCGCTCGAAGGGCTACGTGCTCTCCGGCGGGGAGCGGCGGCGGACGGAGATCGCCCGCGCGCTGGCCACCGAGCCGCGCTTCCTCCTCCTCGACGAGCCCTTCGCCGGGGTGGATCCCATCGCCGTCGAGGACATCCAGCACATCGTGGCCGGCCTGCGCGACCGGGGCATCGGCGTGCTCATTACGGATCACAACGTCCACGAGACGCTCGCCATCACCGACCGGGCCTACCTCATGTACGAGGGGCAGATCTTCCAGGAGGGCACGGCCGAGGCGCTGGCGGAAGACCCCGAGGTGCGCCGTCGCTACCTCGGGGAAAAGTTCACGCTGGAGCGGTATCGGTAGCGGCTGCGGAGGATCGGCCGCGGGGTGTCGCGGATCCGGTGTGGCAGAGGAGGCCCTCCGCCCCGACAGGGTCGGGGCATCTCCCCCGGGGGAGGCTCGCAGCCCGCGGCCCGAGGTCCTTCTCTAACTTTCACTTTTTTCTGAATCCTGAATCGGCACCCCGCGTATCTTCGCCTCGCCACCCACACCCGCGCTCGTGTCGGACATCGTCGTCGTGCTGGAATCCGGGGCCGACCCCGCCGCCGTCGAGGCGCAGCTGGTGAACTACGGCTTCGCAGTGCATCGGATCGGCGAAGGCGCGCACGTCCTCCTCGGCGCCGGCGGGCGCCGGCCGGACTTCGACGTTCGCCACCTCCAGATCCTCGACGGCGTCAAGGACGTCATCGGCGTCACCAGCCCGTACACCCTCGCCAGCCGCACCTGGCACCCCGACGACACCCTCGTGGACGTGGACGGCGTGGTGGTCGGCGGCAGCGAGGTGGTCGTGATCGCCGGGCCGTGCGCCGTCGAGAGCGCGGCGCAGATCGACGAGGCGGCCGAGGCCGCCGCAGCGGCCGGCGCGAAGATCCTCCGGGGCGGCGCGTTCAAGCCGCGCTCGTCGCCGTACTCGTTCCAGGGGCTCGGCGAGGAGGGCCTTCGGCTGCTCCGTGAGGCGGCCGACCGCCACGGCCTCAAGGTCGTCACCGAGGTGATGCGGCCGAAGCAGATCGAGCCGGTGGCGCGCTACGCCCACGTCCTCCAGATCGGCTCGCGCAACATGCAGAACTACCCGCTCCTCCAGGAGGTGGGCCGAACCGGCCTGCCCATCCTCCTCAAGCGCGGCATGGCCGCTACGGTCGAGGAGTGGCTGATGAGCGCGGAGTACGTTCTCGCCGAGGGCAACCCGAACGTGATCCTGTGCGAGCGCGGCATCCGCACGTTCGAGACCGCCACGCGCAACACGCTCGACCTCGCGGCCGTGCCCGTCGTCAAGCAGCTCAGCCACCTGCCCGTCTTCGTGGACCCGAGCCACGGCGTCGGGCTCCGCGACAAGGTCACGCCGCTGGCGCGGGCTGCCGTCGCCGTCGGGGCCGACGGGCTGATGGTGGAGGCCCACCCGGACCCCCCGCAGGCGCTCTCCGACGGCCCCCAGTCCCTCTACCTCGACGACTTCGCGGATCTCATGGCGCAGGTCCGCCGCGTGGCCGAGGCCGTAGGCCGGAGCGTGGCCGAGCCGCAGCTCGCCTGAGCCTGCGGCCGGACGCGGCCGGGCGGAACGGGAGGCCCAAACGAAGGTTCACACGGGGTGTCATTGCTACGGCCAGTCGCGTCCGTAGCTTTGTGGCTTTCCTCTGACTCCCTTTGTACGCGCTATGTGTGGCATCGTCGGATACATCGGTTCCCGCGACGCGAGCGAGCTTCTCGTCACTGGTCTCAAACGGCTTGAATACCGCGGGTACGATTCGGCCGGCGTCGCCATCCTCAACGGCCGCGTGACGGTCCGCAAGAAAGAGGGCAAAGTGGACGAACTGGCCTCGCTGCTGGCCTCGCGGCCGGTCGAGGGCACGGTCGGGATGGGGCACACGCGCTGGGCCACGCACGGCGCGCCGAGCGACCTCAACGCGCACCCGCACACGGCCGGCGGTGGGCGCTTCGCCATCATCCACAACGGCATCATCGAGAACTACGCCGTCATCAAGCGGCGGCTGCTGGAGAAGGGGTACACGTTTCAGAGCGAGACGGACACCGAGGTGCTGGCGCACTTCATCGACGACGTGCAGAAGGAGACGGGCCTCGGCTTCGCCGAGGCCGTCCGCCAGGCGCTCACCCAGGTCCGCGGCGCCTACGGCCTCGTGGCCCTCTCGCAGGACGAGCCCGACCTGCTCGTGGTGGCGCGCAACGGGAGCCCGCTGCTCCTCGGCGTCGGCGAGGGCGAGCACTTCGTCGGCTCGGACGCGAGCCCGTTCATCGAGTACACCCGCCACGTGGTCTACCTCAACGACGGCGAGATGGCCGTCGTCCGGCGCGACGGCTACGAGGTGATGTCCATCGAGGGCGCGCCGGTGGCGAAGGAGGTCCACGAACTGGAGTGGAACCTGGAGGAGATCGAGAAGGGCGGCTACGACCACTTCATGTTCAAGGAGATCATGGAGCAGCCGGAGGCGCTCGAGAACGCCATGCGCGGGCGGCTCCGCCTCGACCTGAACCAGATCAAGCTCGGCGGCATCGAGGACGTGATGGACCGGCTCGCCCGCGCCGACCGCATCCTCATCTGCGCCTGCGGCACGTCGTGGCACGCCGGGCTCGTGGGCGAGTACCTCATCGAGAAGCACGCCCGCATCCCCGTCGAGGTCGAGTACGCGAGCGAGTTCCGCTACCGGGACCCCGTCCTCCACGAGAACGACGTCGTCCTCGTCATCTCCCAGAGCGGCGAGACGGCCGACACGCTGGCGGCCGTGCGCGAGGCGAAGGAGCAGGGGCTCCTCACACTCGGCGTCTGCAACGCCGTCGGCTCCACCATCGCGCGGGAGACCGATGCAGGCGTGTACCTCCACGCCGGGCCCGAGATCGGCGTGGCCAGCACGAAGGCCTTCACCGCGCAGGTGACGGTCCTGGCCATGCTCGCCCTCAAGCTCGGCCGCGAGCGCGGGCTCATCGACGACGCGCGGATGCAGGCGCACCTCGACGCCCTCGCCCGCATCCCCAACCAGATCCGCGAGGTGCTCGGCACCGACGACGCGATCCGCCAGATCGCGCGGGACTACCGCTTCGCCTCGAACTTCCTCTACCTCGGGCGCGGCTGCAACTTCCCCGTGGCTCTCGAAGGGGCGCTCAAGCTCAAGGAGATCTCCTACATCCACGCCGAGGGCTACCCGGCGGCCGAGATGAAGCACGGGCCCATCGCGCTGATCGACCAGTTCATGCCCGTCGTCTTCATCGCGATGAAGGACGCGATCTACGACAAGGTCGTCTCCAACATCGAGGAGGTCGTGGCGCGCGGCGGCGCCGTCATCGCCATCACCGAGGACGGCAACCACGAGCTCGACGCGCTGTGCGAGTACGTGATCCACGTGCCGCGCTCGCTGGAGTGCTTCGAGCCGCTGCTGACCGTGGTTCCGCTCCAGCTGCTCTCCTACCACGTGGCCGTCATGCGCGGGTGCAACGTGGACCAGCCGCGTAACCTCGCCAAGAGCGTCACGGTGGAGTAGTGGGTGATTGGGTGATTTCGTGGCCGGGCGGTTGAGGATCGCGGAGGGCGACCTGCCGCTCTGCTTCCGGCCGTCACCATCGGGTACTGAATCACCAAGCAGCCCATCACCAGCCGCGCAATCACGCAATGATCGACCCCCAGGCCCTCGACGACATCCTCGACCGCTACCGCGAGGTCAACCGCCTCCTCGCCACGCCCGACGTCGCCACCGACCCGGCGAAGCTGGCCGCCCTGGGCCGCGAGCGCGCCGGGCTGGACGAGGTCGTCGGCGTCGCCGAGCGGTACCGGGCGCTGCTGAAGGAGCGGGCGGACCTGCGGGAGCTCGCGCGCACCGAGTCCGGCGAGATGGCCGACCTCGCCGCTGCCGAGCTGGAGGAGGTCGAGGCGCGGTTGCCCGAGGTGGAGGCCGAGCTGGAGCGGCTCCTCCTCCCCAAAGACCCCGAGGACGCCCGCGACGCCATCGTCGAGATCCGCGCCGGCACCGGCGGCGACGAGGCGGCGCTCTTCGCGGGCGACCTCTTCGAGATCTACCAGCGGTTCGCGGCGCAGCAGAAGCTGCGCGTCGAGGTGATGGACACGAGCCCGGGCGCGGCGGGCGGCTTCCGCGAGATCGTCTTCGCCGTCAAGGGGCCGGACGCCTTCGGGATGATGAAGTACGAGAGCGGCGTGCACCGCGTCCAGCGCGTGCCGCAGACGGAGAGCCAGGGCCGCATCCACACCTCCGCCGCGACGGTCGCCGTGCTGCCCGAGGCGGAGGAGGTGGACGTGCAGATCCACCCGAACGACCTCGAGATCGACGTGTACCGCTCCTCCGGCCCCGGCGGCCAGAGCGTCAACACGACCGACTCTGCCGTCCGCATCACGCACAAGCCCACCGGGCTGGTGGTCACGTGCCAGGACGAGAAGAGCCAGCACAAGAACAAGGACAAGGCGCTCCGGGTGCTCCGCGCCCGGCTCTACCAGATGGAGCAGGACCGCCTCCACGCCGAGCGCGCCGACGCCCGCCGCGCCATGGTCGGCTCCGGCGACCGCTCGGCCAAGATCCGCACCTACAACTGGCCCCAGGGCCGCGTGACGGACCACCGCCTCGAAGGCGAGGACAAGAACCACGCGCTGCAGAACGTGCTGGCCGGCCACCTCGAGCCCATCATCACGGCCCTCCGCGTGGCCGACCACGCCGAGCGCATGGCGGCCCGGGACGGGTAAGGGCAGGTGGGAGGGACGGGCGTGTAGGTGGCGCCCCGGTCACCTGCCCACCGCGCTCATCAACCCGGCCTTTCCGAAGTATTCACCGCCTCGGTGCTACCGCCGAGGCGGCCGCGGCCGGTATCTTCCCTGGCTACGCCCTGCCCGTCGACGGCGCCTTCCGGCCCCGGGCGGCGGGCATACGCTGTCAACCACACGTATTCCGGAGGGAACCCCATGCCCCAGCCAACCCCGACGTACGAGTTGATGTACATCATCAACCCCGTACTCAACGACGAGCAGACCAAGGACATCGTCGGGCGGGTGACGAAGTACATCCGCGAGAACGGCGGCGACATCCTCGAAGTCGTCGAGATGGGCAGCCAGCGGCTCGCCTACCCGCTCCAGAAGAAGCGCAACGGCTACTACGTCAACGCCTACTTCCGCCACCCGGACGGCGCCTTCATCGCCAAGTTCGAGCGCGCCATGCAGATCAACGACGACATCATGCGTCACATGATCCTGCGCTACGACGCCAAGATGCTGCGCCACTACGAGCAGCAGCGGACCGAGCGCGCCAGCGCCCCCGCCGCCGAAGCGACCGCCTGAGCCGTCCCACCCCGAACCCCCGACCCGTCATGGCTGAAACCACCAGCAGCGCCAGCAGCGAGCCGATCGCCCGGACCGCCGCCCCCGGCGCCAAGAACATCAAGCCGAAGTGCCCCTTCGTCGAAGCGGGCATCGAGTACATCGACTACAAGGACACCGAGACGCTCAAGCGCTACCTCAACGACCAGGGCAAGCTGCTCCCGCGCCGCCTCACGGGCGTCTCGGCCAAGTTCCAGCGCCAGCTCACGCGCGCCGTCAAGCGCGCCCGCCATGTCGCCCTCCTGCCCTTCGTCGCCGACAACGTGAAGTAAGGCCGCGGGCTGCGCGCCTCGGGCTGCGAGCAGCCTGGAGCCCGTAGCCCAGGGCCCGAAGCCATCGAACCCATGAAAGTCATCCTGAAGGAGGACCTCGACAACCTCGGCCTCGCCGGCGAGGTCGTCGAGGTGAAGCCCGGCTACGGGCGCAACTACCTCATCCCGCGCGGGCTGGCCGTCGTCGCCAATAAGAGCAACGAGGCGCGCTACGCCGAGGAGGTGCGCCAGCGCGCGCACAAGATCGAGCAGCAGCGCAAGGACGCCGAGTCCCTCGCCAAGCGCCTCGAAGGGCTCGAGCTCACGATCCCGATGCCGGTCGGCGAGGAGAACCGCCTCTTCGGCACCGTCACCACCCAGCAGGTGGCCGACGAGCTGCAGGCGAAGGGCTTCGACGTGGACCGCCGCAAGATCACGCTGAGCGAGGACATCCGCCTCACGGGCGTCTACCCGGCCGTCGTCAAACTCCACCCCGAGCACAGCGCCGAGGTGAAGCTGAAGGTGGTCCCGGAAGCGTCGGCGCTCTAACCCGGCGCTACGGTCCCATCCGCCGTTTCCGTCGAACGGGGCGCCGGGCTCGGGCCCGGCGCCCCGTTGCGTTCCGGGCCCGCCGGGCTCGTATCTTGGCGGCATGCTGCGCCTGCTCGTCCTCTCCGGTCTCCTGCTCGCCGCGTCGGCGGCCTCCTCGGCCCAGATCGGTCCCGCCGTGCCGGACGAGGTGGTGACGTGGACGGCCACCGTCGCGCCGCCCCGTACGGCGGCGGAATGGACGGACACCTTCGCGCCCGGCGAGCAGGCGTACGTCACCGTCACGGCCCGCGTCCGCCCCGGCTGGCGCGTTTACGCGCTCGACTCGCCGGGCGGCCTGCCCCTCCAGTTCCACCTCGACGCACTCCCGGACGGGCTCGCGCCCGAGGGCGCCGTCGGCCACACCCCGCCGCGCGACGCCTACGACCCCGTGCTGGAGGAGGCCTATCGGTACTACGCAGGCGAGGCGCGCCTCTGGCAGGCGGTCCGCCTCGCCCCGGGCCTGGCGGACGGCCCGCGCGAGGTGACGGGGGCCATCCGCTTCGCCGCCTGCAACGACGAGGTCTGCCTGCCGCCCCGCGAGGTGCCGTTCCGCGCCCGGCTGACGGTCCGCGCCGCCCCGGCGCCGTGAGCCGCCGGGCGGTTTAACGGAGGGATCGGGCACCGGGGCGCGTCGTTCGCGGCGGCTGATAAAGGGCGGCAGCGTGTGGCCGAGAGGAAGGACTACACCCACCCGTGGTCCGATGCGCTCCCTTCGTCTGGCCTTCGCCGTCCTCCTCTGCGTTCCGTTGACCGCCTGCGACGGCGTCGTCGATCTGCTTCCGCTCGAACCGGCGGACCCGCCCTCGGCCGCCTGGGGCGAGATGCTCGCTGCCGTCAACGCGCTCCGCGCCGAGGGCCGCCACTGCGGCGACGAATACTTCGCCCCGGCCGAGCCGCTCGTCTGGAACGGCCGCCTCGAAGCCGCCGCCCGCCGCCACACGCGCGACATGGTCGGCCACGACTTCTTCGACCACGTCGGCACCGACGGGTCCACGGTGGGCGACCGCGTCTCCTACGAGGGCTACGCCTGGCGGCGCGTCGGCGAGAACATCGCCCGCTACCAGGAGGGCGTGGACGAGGTGCTCGCGGACTGGATGGAGAGCGAGGGCCACTGCGCCAACCTCATGAACCCGGCCTACGTCGAGTTCGGCGCGGCCGAGCAGGACCGGTACTGGACGCAGGTGTTCGGCCGCCCGCGCTGAGGATAACGAGGCGGTAACCCCACAGGACGGCCTTGGGCGTACCTTTGTGCGCGTCTGCCTGCTGCCTGCATGGACACCGTCCTCTTCGTCTGCACCCACAACTCCGCGCGGTCCCAGATGGCCGAGGGGCTGCTGCGCGCGCGCTACGGCGACCGCTACCGCGCACTCAGCGCCGGGACGGCGCCCGGCGGGGTCAACCCGTTCGCCGTCGAGGTCATGCGCGAGGTTGACATCGACCTCGGCAGCCACACTTCCAAGCACGTGGACGCCGTCGCGGAGGAGCCGCTGGACGTGGTCGTGACGGTGTGCGACTCGGCGAAGGAGGCGTGCCCCTACATCCCCGCGCGGAAGGCCAACCTCCACCAGTCGTTCCCCGACCCCTCGGCGGTGACGGGCTCCGACGACGACAAGCGCGC
>CAZOJJ010000009.1:43245-63249 GCA_964580105.1 uncultured Rhodothermales bacterium
CCGCGGCCTATATTCGGGGCCGCCCTTCGCCCCGCCCGATGGCCCGCCGCTCCCGTCGCTCGTCGTCCCGTCCGCCCCGCCTGCGCGGCAAGGCGCTCATCGTCGTCGTGCTCGTGCTGGCGTTCGGCTGGGCGGCCATCGAGGCGCACGAGGCCGGGTGGATCGACCTCGGCGGGGTCTACGAGGTGCTCACGGGTGAGGCCCCGCCGCCGCGTGCCGATCCACCCGCCGCGTCGGCCGACGGGGGCGAGGCGCTCCGGCTCGTGACGTGGAACGTCGCCAACTTCGGCCGCTCGAAGGACGACGCCGAGATGGCCGTCATCGCCGACCTCCTGGCGCCGGCCGCCGACGTGGTGGCGATCCAGGAGGTCAGCACCACCTCGCCCGGCACCGACGCCGTCGTGCGGCTCAGCGACGCGCTGAACGCCCGGCAGGGCGCGTGGGACTGGACGGTCTCGAACCCGACGACGGGGGAGGGCGGCTCCGAGCGCTACGCCTTTCTCTGGCGCACGGACCGCGTCCGCGTCGAGGGGGCGTGCGCGCTGGTACGGGCGCTGGAGGACGCGCTCGACCGTGAGCCGTTCGTGTGCGGCTTCGTCCGCCTCGGGGCCGAGCGCACCGAGCCCGTCCGCGTCGCCTCCTTCCACGCAGTGCCGTCGAGCAAGGACCCCGCGCGCGAGAATGCGCTGCTGCACCGCCTCCACGACCTCGACCCCGAGGCCGACCTCGTCGTCGTGGGTGACTTCAACCTGCCGGCCGACCGCCCCGCCTTCGACGGCCTCCGCGAGCGTGGCTTCCGCGAAGCGCTGGTGGATCAGAAGACCACGCTCAAGACGGTCCGCACGCCGGCAGGAGAGCACCTCGCCAACGCGTACGACAACGTGTTCTACGAGCCCGCCGAGCTGACCGCCCTCCGAGCCGAGGTGCTCGACTTCTCCGACCGCTTCTCCTCGCTCCGCGAGGCGCGGGCGATCTCGGACCACCTGCCCGTCCGCGTCACGTTCGCCTGGCCGTGACGGGCGGCCGTCCGCAGGCGGCGAGAGGGGCTCAGCGTACTGCCCGCTCGACGAGCGCTCTGACCGCCGCCTCCACCTCCGGCGTCCACGCCGTCAGCGCGAAGGAGGTGGGCCACATGGCGCCGTCGTCGAGGCGGGCCTGGTCGCTGAAGCCGAGCGTGGCGTAGCGCGCCTTGAACTTGTCCGCGCCCTGGAAGAAGACGACGACCTTGCCGTCTCTGGCGTAGGCGGGCATCCCGTACCACGTCCTCGGCGCGAGGGCGGGGGCGGCGTCCTTGACGAGCGCGTGGATTCGCTCGGCCAGGAGGCGGTCCGGCTCCGGCATCTCGGCGATCTTGGCGAGGAGGTCGCTCTCGCCGTCCGCTTTGTTCGAGCGCGCCTTCTTCAGCTCCTTCGCGCGCTCCTTCATCGCGGCGCGCTCCTCGGCCGTGAAGCCGGTATCCTTGTTCGTTGCCATGGGGTCGAGAGGGGGATGGGCGGGTTGATGGGAGTCTACGGAACCGGCTGCGACAGTCTTGCTTCGCAGGGTTACCGCAGGCTACGGAACGGACAATACCCCGCCCTCCGCAATCGGGCAACGTGCCCCGGCCACCTCCGCCTCGGTCCGGAGGCGGAGGGACCCGCGCGGCGCCGGGAGCGAATCCGCCCGAGCGGGGTAAGCGAGGACCCCACGCACCGCATCCCCATGGGCAACTCCTTCCGCATCGGCCGCTTCGCCGGGATTGACGTGTACCTGCACTGGACGTTCGCGCTGCTCATCCTCGGCGCGTTCGCCTTCTACCTCCTCGGCGGGCAGACCGTCGAGGTGGCCGTGGCCGGCGTGCTGCTGATCCTCGCCGTGTTCGGGTGCGTCGTCCTCCACGAGTTCGGCCACGCCCTCACCGCCCGCCGGTTCGGCGTGCCGACGAAGGACATCACGCTCTACCCCATCGGCGGGGTGGCCCGCCTCCAGCGCATCCCCGAGCACCCCACGCAGGAACTGCTCGTCGCCGTCGCCGGGCCGGCCGTGAACGTGGTCATCGCCGCGCTCATCGGCGCCGGGCTCGTCGCCCTCGGGCGTCCGCCGGGGATGCCGACGGGGCTGGCCGACCCGGTGGGCCACTTCTGGGACAACCTGTTCTGGCTCAACGTGATCCTCGTCGGGTTCAACCTGCTGCCGGCGTTTCCGATGGACGGCGGGCGCGTGCTCCGCGCGCTTCTCGCCTACCGGCTCCCGTACGAGCAGGCCACGAAGATCGCGGCGGGCGTGGGGCAGGGGATGGCGATCCTCTTCGGCTTCCTCGGGCTCGTCGGGTTCAACCCGTTTCTGCTCTTCATCGCCCTGTTCGTCTATCTCGGCGCGCAGCAGGAGGCCCACGCGGCGCTGCTGCGGGCGGTGACGCGCGGCGTGCCCGTCCGCCAGGCCATGCTCACGCAGTTCTCCACGCTCGGCCCGGCCTCTACGCTGGCCGACGCCGTGGAGCTGCTGCTGGCGGGGGCCGAGCAGGAGTTCGTCGTCCTCGGTGTGGACGGCCAGGTGGCCGGCGTCCTCACGCGGAAGCGGCTCGTCGAGGCGCTCACGCAGCTCGACCAGCGCGCGCGCGTCTACGACGTGATGCTGCCGGCCTGCCGCCCCGTCGAGGCGGGCGAGATGCTGGAGACGGCGCTGGAGCGGATGCAGGACGGCGACTGCCCCGTGCTGCCGGTGACGCAGCACGGCCGCCTCGTGGGCATCCTCACGCTGGAGAACGTGGGTGAGCTGATGATGCTCTCGAACGCGATCCGGCGGCGGACGGGGGAGCGGGTGGTCTCGGCTCTGCGTTCGGCGTGACCCACTGCGCCTCCACGCCGGCGCAGAACGCGCTTATTCCTCCGAGGCCCTCGGCGTGACCACGGCCTTCAGCACCACGTCGCCCTGGCGGATCCGGTCGGCGGCGTCCTGGCCGGCGACGACGCGCCCGAACGCCGTGTAGCGGCCGTCGAGGTGGGGCGTCGGACCGTGGGTGACGAAGAACTGCACGCCCTCGGTGTCCTTGCCCGCGCTCGCCATCCCGGCCGTGCCCCTCCGGAAGCGGTGGCGCGTGAGTTCGCTGCGGAGCGACACGTCCGGCCCGCCCCAGCCGTCCTCCCGGACGTAATCGCCGCCCTGGATCACGAAGTTGGGGACGACGCGGTGAAAGGGGACGCCGTCGTAGTCGCCGCGCCGGGCGGTGCGGGCGAGGCGCTGGACCGTCTGCGGCGCGCCCTCGGCGTCCATCTCGATCACGATGGGGCCGTGTTCGGTGAACAGCGTGAGCAGCGGGCGCGGCCCGAGGTCGGCGAGGTCGTCCCACTCGATCCGCACCGTCGGCGGCGCGACCTCGCCCGTGAGCGCCACGCCGATCCCTTCCACGAGACGGTCGTTGAGGGCGTCGCGGGCGGCGGCGCGGAGGGCCGGGTGGCCGGCCATCGCGGCGTCCACGAGGAAGGCGATCTCGGCGCCGTCGCGGACCTGCCCGGCGGCCCGGAGGATCTCGACCATCGGTTCGAGGTCGCGCGGCGCCTCCAGTTCGGCGTAGACCTCGCGGAGGAGCGCGCCCGCCCCGAGGGGCCGAAAGAGGGAGTCGGTGAGGGCCGAGGCGGCGCTGGACGTGGTGGCGAGGTCGCGGCGGCGGAGGGCCTCGGCGAAGGCGGCGTAGTAGCGCGGGGCGTCGGCCTCGTGGCGGCCGGCCTGCCAGCGCGCCTTGAGCGCTTCGAGGGCGGCGTAGGCGAGGCGCGGGTCGTCGTGGCCGGCTGCGCTGAAGAGGCGGCCGAGGCTGGCGGGGTCGTCCGCCTCGGCGAGCGCCCCGAGGCCGGCGGCGCGGGCGAAGGGGCTCGCCTGCCGGTCGATCCACGCGAGGACGGCATCCGTCCGCCCGGCGGCGGCGAGGGCGGGGAGGAGGGCGGCGGCCGTCTGCCAGTCGGTCGGGTGCGCCTCGATCCAGGCCGCCGTGCGCCGTGCCTGCGCGTCCGTCAGCGTCGGTCCGGCCAGGACGCCCGCCGCCGTGACGGCGACGTGGGGGCTCGGGTCGTCGAGGGCCGTGAACAGCGCGTCGGCCACGTCGGTGAGTTCGTGGTTCGCCAGCGCGCGGGCGGCGTTGGTGCGGACGCGCCAGTCGGGGTCGTTCGCGAGCGCCCCGGTGAGGCGGTCGAGGTCGGCGGCGTCGCGGAGGCGGCCGAGCCCGAGGGCGAGGTGCATCCGCGCCGGATCGCCCGGCGCCATCGCGTCGAAGGCGTTGCGGACGCGCGGCGCCTGGCCGGCCCACGGCGCGGCCTGGCGCGTGCGGCCGAAGTAGTAGGCGGCGCGCTCGCGGAGGGCCGGGTCGTCCGCCGTCAGCGCGAGCGCGAGCCGCGTCACGGCGTCGGCGTCGTGGCGGTCGCGCATGCCGAAGCGGGCGACGGCCCGCGCCCAGTCGGGCTCCAGGCCCGCCGGGACGGCGAGCCGCGTGAGCCGAGCGAGGGCGTCGCGCCCGCCGATCTTGCCGAGGGCGTCGAGCAACTCGCGCTGCACGGCCGCGTCGGCCTCGGCATCGTAGGCGGCGAGGAGCGCGACGGCGGCCGTGGAGTCGGCCGTCTGGCCGAGCGCGAAGGCGGCATCGGCGCGGACGCGGGCGTCCACGTCGGCGAGCCGCCCGAGGAGGGCGGGGACGGCGTCGGGGTCCTGCACCGAGCCGAGCGCGAAGGCGGCGCGGGCGCGGACGGCGGCGTCGGGGTGGTCGAGCGCGAGCGCGAGGGAGTCGCCCCGGCGGAGCACCTGGAGGTCCACGATCCGCTGGAGGTCCGGCCGGTGGAGGAGGCCGTCCGGGGCGCGGCCGAAGGCGTCCGGCGGCGAGGGCGGCACGTCTGGGACGGTGAAGCGACCGGCCGGCGCGCACCCGGCGAGCAGCGCGGCGGCGAGGCCGAGGACGGCCGCGAGGCGGGGGAGAGGCATCGAACCTCGGCGGGTCGGTGAAGAAGGCAGGAATCGGATCGGCCGGGGCCGCGCGCGCACCCGGCCTGCCCAGAAAAAAGCCCGGAATCGGCTACCTTGCCGACCCGGGCCGTGTGCGAAAGGGGGGACTCGAACCCCCACGGGCATAGCCCACAGCATCCTAAGTGCTGCGCGTCTACCAGTTCCGCCACTCTCGCGCGAACCCGAGAATATACCGCGCACGCGCTTCGCCGTTCACTCAGCCCTTCCCCCCATGAACCGTACGCTTCCGCTCCTTTTCGCCCTGGCGCTGGCGGTGCCCGCGCTGCCCGCCGCCGCCCAGGTGGACGAGGCCGCCTACGACACCGTCCGGGCCGGCCGGTTCGACAGCGGCCGGATGTTCACGCTGGACGACCCGCCGACGGACTACTTCCGCGAGACCTACGACTTCGCGCCCGACGACGCCTGGTACGAGCACGCCCGCCTCGGCGCGCTCCGTTTCGCCACCTACTGCTCGGCCTCGTTCGTCTCACCCGACGGCCTCATCCTCACCAACCACCACTGCGCCCGCGAGAGCGTCACGCAGGCCGGCCTCGAGGACGGCGTGGACTACAACGCGGACGGCTTCTTCGCCCGCTCGATGGACGAGGAGAAGCCCATCGAGGGCCTCTTCGTCGAGCAACTCGTCGACATCGTGGACGTGACGGAGGAGGTGACGGCCGCCGCCGAGGGCGCCGCCGATGCCGCCGCGCGCCAGCAGGCCCGTCAGGCCGCCATCCAGGGCATCCAGGCCCGCATGCTCGGCGAGCGCGGCGGCGAGGACAGCGGCTTCCGCGTCCAGGTCGTCACGTTCTACTCCGGCGGCCAGTACAAGGCCTACGTCTACCGCCGCTACGACAACGTCCGCCTCGTCTTCGCCCCCGAGACCGCCCTCGGCTACTTCGGCGGGGACCCCGACAACTTCACCTTCCCCCGCTACACCCTCGACTTCTCGCTCTTCCGCGCTGTGGACGAGGACGGCAACCCCCTCCAGGTCGAGCACTACTTCCGCTGGAACCCCGAGGGCACCGCGCCCGGCGACCCCGTCTTCATCATCGGCAACCCGGGCGGCACGACGCGGATGCAGACCATGGCCCAGCTCGAGTTCCGCCGTGACTTCTCCGAGCCGCAGGTGCTCGAAGCCCTCCGCACGCGCGAGGCGATCTACGGCGCGTGGCTCGCGGCCAACCCCGACGCCCCCGAAGCACCCGAACTCACCGACACCTGGTTCAGCCTCGGCAACAGCCGGAAGGTCTACGTCGGCCGCCTCAAGGGGCTCCGCGATCCCTACATCATGGCCCGCCGACGCGCCGCGGAGCGTGACTTCCTCGCGGCGCTCGCCGAGCGGCCCGACCTCCAGGCCGAGTACGGCGACGTCGTCGAGGCCATCGCCGCCAACCGGGAGGCGTTCCGCGCCCACGGCAACACCGCCGGCGCCTTCGTCGGGTTCGGGCCCGGCTCGGTGCTCTCGGCGCCCGTCATGCAGCGGGCCTTCCTCGCCTTCCAGTACGCCCACGCCACCGACGACGCGCAGCGCGCGCAGATCCGCGAGGCGATCGAGGGGATCGAAGACCTGCCGGCCGACCTCCAGGAGGCCCTCGTCGCCCAGCGCCTCCGCGACTTCGAGACCTACCTCGGCGCCGAGGGCGACGCCGCGCTGGACGGGCGCACGCCCGAGGCCGCCGCAGCGGAGATCGTCCGCAGCTCCGCCCTCGTCTCGGTGGACGACGTCGGCGCCCTCCTCGACGGCGGCGACGTCCTGGCCGACCCGGCCGTGCAGGCGGTGGCCGCCGTGATGCCGGCGCTCCAGGCGTACCAGCAGGCCGGTGCCGCCTCGAACGCCGAACTCGGCGAGCTCCAGACGCGCCTCGCCCTCGCCCGCTTCGGTCTCTACGGCACCTCCATCCCCCCCGACGCCACCTTCACCCTCCGCCTCGCCGACGGCGTCGTGCGCGGCTTCGAGTACAACGGGACCTACGCCGCTCCCTACACCACGCTCTACGGCCTCTACGACCACTACCACTCGTACTGCGGCGCCAGCGGCGGCGAGGGCTCGGCCGGCGCTACGTGCGACTGGGACCTTCCGGAGCGCTGGCTCGAAGCGGAGGACGACCTCGACCTCGCGACCCCGTTCAACTTCGTCTCCACCAACGACATCATCGGTGGCAACTCCGGCAGCCCGGTGCTCGACCGCGACCTCAACGTCGTCGGCATCGTGTTCGACGGCAACATCGACAGCCTTCCGGGTCACTACATCTTCATCGACACCCACAACCGGTCGGTCTCGGTGGACGTGCGGGCCATGCTGGAGGCGCTCGACAAGGTCTACGACATGGACCGCATCGTGGACGAGCTCGTCGGCGGCTGAGCCCGCTTCAGGCGTCCCGCCTCGGGCGGCCCGAGCGGATGGCCGCTCGCCCGTCTGAACCGGCCGTCGTACCTTTCGGGCGCGGAGGTTTCGGCCTCCGCGCCCGTCTTTTCCGCCCTTCCCATCCCTGCCGCATGGAAGCCGACGTGTCGCTCCGCGTCCTCGTCGTCGAGCCCGACGACGCGCGGTACGCCGCCCTCCGCGAGGCGCTCGACGCGCCGACCTCCCTCCACGTCCGCGCCACGCGTGCGCGGACGGTGCAGGGCGCCTACGAGGCGCTCCGCGCCGGCCGCGTGGACGTGTGCCTCGCCCCGTCGAAGGAGGGGACGGACGCGAGCGCGGCGCTCACGCTCCGCCTCGCCCGGGCCGACACGTTCGTGCCGGTGATCGCCGTGGCCGATTCGCGCGCGGCCGGCGTCGAGGCCCTCCGCTTCGAGGGGGCGGCCGACTACCTCCTCCGCGACCGGCTCACGCCGGAGGCCGTCGAGCGCGCGCTCTGGGTGGCGCAGGCGCGGCGCGAGGCCGTCGAAGCCTTCCGCCACGAGCAGGAGGTGTTCACCGCCGCCCTCCGCGACGCCGACCTCGCCGTCGTCGAGCTCGGGCCGGACGGGCGCGTGGTGCGGCTGAGTGCCCTCGCCGCCGAGGCCCTCTGCCTCGAGGCGCGCGACGTGCTCGGCCGCCCCTACACCCTCTGCTTCGCCGCCGAGCAGCACGACGCCCTCGCCGACCTCCTCGCCGGCCGCACGGCCCATTCCCTCTCCTTCCGCACGACCGCCGAGGAGCGCGAGGTCGAGTGGACGTTCTCGCCGCTTCATCGGGGTGGAGCCGTGGGCGTGGGGCAGTTCGGCGCCTCCGGCGGTTTCCGGGAGTCGGACGTCCACGGCGTCCTGCGCCACGTCTCCGACGCCCTCCCGATGGTCGTCTACGCGACGGACGCCGAGGGGCGGTTCACGTACGTGGACGGCTCGGCGCTCGACGCCTTCGACATCGTCGGGGCCGACCTGGTGGGGGAGGTGGTCTTCGAGATCTACGGCCACCAGGCCGAGCGGATGGGGTACGTGCGCGACGCCCTCAGCGGGCAGCCGACCGACGTGCTGCTGGAGGTCCGCGACCGCCAGTTCCGTGCGCGCTACCTCCCCCTCCTCGGGGACGACGACCGCGTGGCCGGCATGGTGATGGTCGCCTACGACGCCAGCGCCGAGGCCGCCGCCGAGCGGCGGTTCCGGCAGCTCGCCGCCGCCATCGATGCCGTCGAGGACCCCATCGGCCTGGCCGACGTGAGCGGGGCCGCCGTCTACATCAACCGGGCGATGGCCGACCGCTTCGGCTACACGCTCGACGAACTCAACGCGGCCGGTGGGCCGGCGGCCGTGTACCGGGACGCCGCCGTGGCCACCGAGGTGTTCGACGCCATCCGGGCGGGTGAGCCGTGGGAGGGCGAGGTGGACTTCGTCACGCGGCACGGCGAGTCCGTCCGAGCCCACCTCCGCGCCCGCGCCGTCTACAGCGACGAGGGCGAGCTGATCGGCCTCGTCGGCGTTCACCACGTGCTGGGCTAGCCGGCCAGCAGGCGCACCAGAGCAGGCGTCACGTCGGTCAGGCTTTCCGCCTCGGCGAACGCCTCGGCCCCCGCCCCGCGCGCCGCGAGGGGGGCCCGGTTGCGCGTGTGGCTCCGGGTGCCGAGGTCTTCCAGGTTGCCGTGGTCGCTCGTGACGAGCAGGAGCGTCGAGGCCGGGTCGAGCGCGTCGAGCAGGGCGTCGAAGAAGCGGTCCAGCTGTTCCAGGGTGGCGGCGGCCTGGCCGGCGTCCTGCGCGTGCCCGGCCTTGTCGGTCAGGTAGTACTCGAAGAGCGTGAACGTGTGATCGGCGGCGAGGCGGGCGAGGCGGCGGGCGGCTTCGGCTTCCGAAGCCACCGGCATCGTCGGGTCGAGCTGGGCCTGCCAGAGCGCGCCGGTGATCCCGGCCGGGAGGGCGCGTCCGGCGCGGAGGTCGGCGTCCGTGCGGAGGCGGACGCCCGCCTCACGGCACGCCAGCGTAGTGACGGTCCAGCGCGCCCGCGCGAGCGCGTGGTCGAAGAACCGTTGCGGATAGGCGTTGGCGAACGCCAGCCGCTCCAGGGGGACGCCCGCCGCGTTGAGCCGCGCAAAGACGCTCCGTTCGGCGAGTATGGGGCGGGAGGTCGAGTGCGGGTATGGGCCGAAGTGCCTCCCGGCGAGCGCGGCACAGTTGACGCCGGTGAAGAGCGTGGCCTGCCCCGTTCCGCTCTGAGGGAGGCCGTCCACGCCCAGCGTGGCGTCGAGGGGCCGGAAGACGTGATCCGGCTGCGAGATGGTCGGCGCTCCGTCCGTCCACGCCCGCCCGCCCGCCAGCCGTGCGAAGCCCGGCAGGTCGAGCGCGGCGAACGGGTTGACGGCCGGGTCCGCCGCGCCGAGGCCGACGCCGTCGAGGAAGACGAAGAGGAGCGACGTAGGGAGTGGAAAGGGAGTAGGGGGAAAAGCGCCAGGAATCATGTTCTTCCTTCGTCCCTCTTACTTCTAGCCGCTGCGACGACCCAGTCCAGGTCGATGGGCCGATCTACGCGGTGTACGCGCTCGGTGAAGAGCGGCGCCGGAGCGTCGTCCGGCGGCGGATCTTCGTCCAGCGCGAAGACGGGGCGGCGGGCGTCGAGCGCCCAGTCGAGGGCGCGCGCCTCGGGCGTCTCGGCGCGCGGGGCGACGAAGACGCTCGGCCCGGCGAGGGCCGCCTGGAGCCGGGCGCGTTCCGCATCGTCGTGCTCGAACGGGCCGTGGGTGGGCGGGAAGGAGGTCACCAGCACGCCGCCCGCCTTCACCGAGGCGGCCACGCTCGGGCGCGCAGGGCCGTCGAGCCGGGCGAGACCGGCGCGCGTGACCATCACGCACGGGTGGCGGGCCGCGGCGCAGAGCTTGTGCAGGGCCACGTCGAACCCCGGCCGCGCTCCGCACGCCATCCCGATCCCCTCGGCGATGAGCCGCCGCGCGAGCGCCTGGGCCGCCTCGTACGGCGGGGCGGGCAGCGGCGCCCGTCCGAAGAGGGCCACCGGCCGGGCCGCCAGGGCGCTCGTATCCCCGAAGGCGTAGAGCACGACGGGCCGGTCGGCGCGGTCGAGGTCGTCGAAGCCGGAGGGCCAGTGCGCGTGGCCGGGCGCGAGCACCTGCACGTGCCGGTCCTGGAGGTCGCGGAGGGTGGCGCGCGCCGCCTCCAGCGCCGCCCGCATGACGTCGCCGAAGAGGGCGTCCACCGTGCGCTCGGCGCGAGGGGCGCCCCTGAGCCGGAGGAGCACCTGCTCGCGGGGCGCGTCGCGCAGCGCCTCGTAGGTGGGGAAGTGCTCCAGCAGCCGGCCCGCCGTGACGCGGCCGACGCCGTCGAGGCCGAGGAGGGCGAGGGCAAAGGAGGCGTCCATCGGGCTACGGGGGAACCACCGGAAGGTACGCGACGCGCGGCCTCGCCCCTCCCCGGGCCGGTCGGGCCGGGTTTTCCGAGGGGTGGCTTTGCCCGTCCCGCGTTACGGATTCGAAGGATTCGGGAAGGGACGCGGCACAAAAACGGCCTCCATCGCGCGGAAAGGCCGTGCCTGCGCCGTGGCACCGCATTTGCGCAGGCGCGCGACGCATCCTGCGGATGTTCCTCCGATGGCCTCCCCGCTCCGCATCCTCTTCGTCGCCACCGACGCCACGCCGCGGCTCGTGCTCGCCCTGCAGCAGGGCGGGCTCGCGGTCGAGGCCGCTCTGGCCGATACGCCGGACGCCCTGGCCGCCGCGCTGGCCGCCCGGCCGTGGGACGCCCTCGTCGCGGTGGACGCCGAGGTGCCCGCCTCGGCCGTTCTCGCGGCCGTGCGCGCCTCGCAGCTGGCGCTGCCCGTCGTCGTCGTCTCCGAGGGGGCGCCGGATGCCTTCGCCGGTGCGGCGGCCGTCGTTCCCCCTTCGGCGCTCGATCAGCTGGGCGCCACCCTCGCCCGTCTCAACGGCCCAGCCCCGTCTCTCTCACCCGCCGCCTACCGCATGCCTCTCGACCCCGCCGCCGCCGACACGCCCGCGCTCCACAGCTCGGACGCCAGCGCCGTCCAGGCCCTCGCCGAGCACCTCCCCATCGGGCTCTACCAGAGCACGCCCGACGGGCGGATCCTCTTCGCCAACGAGGCCCTCGCTGCCGTCCTCGGCTGCCGGTCGTTCCAGGAGATGCTCGCGCTCGACGTGCGCCAGGACCTCGGCTACCCCCGCGACCTGTTCGTCGAACAGATCCGCCGGTTCGGCGAGGTCCGCAACCTCATCGTGGAGTGGACGGACCGCAGCGGCGAGGCCAAGGTCACGCGCGAGAACGCCCGCGCCGTGCGCGGCGAGGACGGCCAGGTGCTCTACTACGAGGGCACCATGGAGGACATCACGGCCGAGCACACCGCCCGCGAGCGGGAGCGCCGCCGCAACGCCCAGCTCGCCGCCATCGTCCGCTTCGCGACGGCCGTGGACGAGGCGGCCTCCGTCGAGGACGTCTACCGCGCCGCCGTCGACGCCGTCTCGGTGTCGATGGAGACGCCGTTCGTGATGCTGATGGCCCGCCGCGACGACGAGACGCGCTGCGTGGCGGCCAGCGAGGCGATGCCGCCCGAGGCCGTCGAGGTCTTCCACGACATGAACATCGGCGCGCTGCTGCCGCTCCACACCCAGCCCGTCCTCCTCCGCGACGAGCAGAGCAGCCGCCGGGTGCAACTGCCCGAGGCCGTGCGTGAGGCCATGCGCCGGCACCGCGCGCGCGCCGTGGGGAGCTTCCCGCTCATCCACCACGGGCGCGCCCATGGCGCCTTCATCGTGCTCTACAGCGAGCCGCACACGTTCTCCGACGAGGAGCTGCAGGTGGCCGAGACGCTGGCCTGGCACATCGCCGGGAGCCTGGCGCGGCACCGTGCCGAGAGCAGCCTGCGCGACAGCGAGGCGTGCCTCCGCTTCATCGCCGAGAACACCGCGCACGTCCTCTACCGCCTCCGCTACGAGACGAACAGCTTCGACTACCTCAGCCCCGCCGTCGTGGGCCTGACCGGCTACACGCTCGAGGAACTGGAGGCGATGGGTGGGCTCCCGGCCCTCGTCGAGGCGCGCGAGATCATTCAGGGCCACGGCCTGATGCAGGGGCCGGAGTCGCCGGGCGGCGAGTCCCACTACCTGGCCGTCTACCGGATGCGCACGAAGGGCGGGGAGTCGCGCTACGTGGAGAACAACGCGTACCTGTGGTACGACGCGGCCGGGCAGGCGGTCGGCCTCGTGGGCGTGCTCCAGGACGTCACCGAGCGGAAGCGGAAGGAGGACGAGCAGGCCGCCGAGGCCGCCCGGAGCCTCGCCCAGCAGAAGGCGCTCGTCGAGCTGGCCGCCCTCGAAGGTCCCGACCCCGGCGCCGTCGTCCGGCGCGGCGCCGAACTCGCGGCGGCTCTCACCGGGACGGCCCGCGTCGGCGTCTGGCTCGTCGACGACGACGGGCACACGATGGCGTGCCGCACGCTCTACGACGGCGAAGCCGGCGAGCACCGGGCGGAGGCGCCGCGCCCGCTCGGTCCGTTCCGTCCCCTCCTCGATGAGCTGGAGCGCCACCGTTCCGTCGTCCTGCCCTCCCTCACCGACCCGATCATCGAGCGGATGGGGGCTGCCGACTACTTCGCCGAGCGCGGCGTGGGC
Source organism: uncultured Rhodothermales bacterium (assembly GCA_964580105.1). Classification (GTDB taxonomy): domain Bacteria; phylum Bacteroidota; class Rhodothermia; order Rhodothermales; family Rubricoccaceae; genus CAZOJJ01. The sequence goes on from CAZOJJ010000009.1 coordinate 56,256, forward strand.
GCCCTCCTCGCGGCGGCCGTGCGCCGCCACGGCCGCGTCGTCGGCACCGTGAGCCTGCTCCACGTGGGCGGCGAACGGGCCTGGACGCAGGCCGAGCAGGACTTCGCCGCCGCCGTGGCCGACGTGATCGCGCTGGCGCTGGAGCGGGCCGACCGCCACGCCGCCGAGGCCGCCCGCCTCGAGAGCGACGGCCGTTACCGCGCCATCTCCGAGCTCGCCTCCGACTACGCCTTCGCCGTCTACCTCCACCCCGACGGCACCAACGAGATCGCCTGGGCCACCGACGCCTTCCGCCGCGTCACCGGCTACGCCGCCGAAGAGATTGACGGCCTCACCGGCCTCCTCGCCCTCGTCCACCCCGAGTCCGCGCCCCTCGCCGAGCGCGCCTTCCGTACCCTCGCCGACGACTGCGACCTCGACGTCGAGTTGCAGATCGTCACCAAGAGCGGGGAGGAGCGCTGGGTGCGTCACCGCGCCCGCCGCGTGCGCGACGACCACGGCCGCATCGTGCTCTACAACAGCGGCCAGGACGTCACCGAGCACAAGCGGTTCGAGGGCGAGCTCATCGCCGCGCGTGAGGAGGCCGAGGAGATGGCCCGCCTCAAGAGCGCGTTCCTGGCCAACATGAGCCACGAGATCCGTACCCCGCTCACCGGCATCCTCGGCTATGCGGGGCTCCTGGCCGAGGAGGTGGAGGGTGAGCACCGCGAGTTCGTGCAGTTCATCGAGCGGAGCGGGCGGCGCCTCCTCGACACCCTCAACTCGGTCCTGGAACTGGCGCGGCTGGAGGCCAACGGCGTCGAGCCGGACCTGGAGGTGCTCGACGTGAGGGCCGAGGCCGAGCACGCCGTCCGCCTCCTGACCCCGCTCGCCGAGCAGCGCGGGCTGGCCTTCACGCTGCACGCCCCGGACGACGACGCCCGCGCCCGGCTCGACCGGACCTGCTTCGGCCGCATCCTCACCAACCTCATCGGCAACGCCATCAAGTTCACCGACGAGGGGCGCGTGGACGTCGAAGTGGTCGTCGAGCCGGCCGACGTGGTGCTCCGCGTGCGCGACACCGGCGTCGGCATCGACCCGGCGTTCCTGCCCTACCTCTTCGACGAGTTCCGCCAGGAGACGGCCGGGCAGGACCGCTCGCACGAGGGCTCCGGCCTCGGCCTCGCCATCACGAAGCGGCTCGTCGAGCTGATGGGCGGCCGGATCTCGGTCGAGAGCCGCCGGCCCGGCGGGACCACCTTCGCCGTCGCCTTTCCCCGCCTCGCAGCGGCCCTTCCCTCCTCCACCTCCGGCGACGGCGCCGGCCGCCTCGACGATGCGGCCACCCCGATCCTCCGGCCCGCCCGCCGGGCGGACGGGGCCGGGGCGGTGACGGATTCCTTGCCGCACCGGAACGAACCGTTCGGTGCCCCTGACGAGACCCCGGACGACCCGGACGACGCTCCCATGTACGATCCTGCCGAACACCCCGCCAACGGCTTCTTCGGAGCCCGCTTCGACGACGCGCAGCCCGAGGACGCGTCCCTCGCCGGCGCCGTCTTCTCAGACGACGAGGAGGCGCCGGCTCCCTTCGAGGCGGCGCCGGCTCCCTTCGAGGCGGCCGAACTCCTCGGCTTCGCCCCCAATGATGCGGACGACGATGCGGGCGGCGAGGCATTCGACGCCTCCTTCCTGGCCTTCGAGACGCTCTCGCCGCTGATCTTCGAGGAGGTCGGTCCCGAGCCGGAGGAGCCTGCGCCGGAGGAGCCTGCGCCGGCCGTTGCACCGCCCGACGGTGCCGCCGAGGCCGACGAGCCCGCGCCTCTGTGGGACGAAGCGCCGATGTGGGACGAGACGCCCGACGAAGAGGGAATGCCCACGGCGGCATGGTCCACCGATGAACTCGTATCGGCGGAGGAGGAGGCCGAGGAGCCGTTCCGCTCCGCTCCGGCTGCCTCGCTGTTCCAGCCGGCCGCGCTCGCGGAGCCGTCGCCCGAATCCCTCGCCGACGAGATGCCTGAGCCGTTGATGCAGGAGCCGTTGATGCAGGAGCCGTTGATGCAGGAGCCGGTGGCTTCGGAGTCTGTCTCGTCGCCGTCTTCCCCCGAGCGCCTCCAGGCTTCCTCGGCGTCCGAATCGTCCGGGGACGGGGCGGCCGCCGTCGGCGACGGCCGCCCGGCCGTGCTCGTCGTCGAAGACAACGACGACACGCGGATGCTGCTCGAACGCATCCTCCAGCGCGCCTACCGCGTGCAGGCCGTCGGCGACGCCCGCACGGCGCTCGACCTCATGGCCCGCCAGCGCTTCGACGCCCTCGTGCTCGACATCAACCTCGGCGGCAAGCAGACCGGCGTGGACGTGCTCCGCGTGGCGAAGGCACTCCCCGGTTACGAGGACGTCTTCGCCATCGCGCTGACGGCGTATGCGCTCCCGGGCGACCGCGAGCGCTTCCTCGAGGCCGGCTTCGACCGCTACGTCTCCAAGCCGTTCACGCGCAGCACGCTCATGGCGGCGCTGACGGAAGGGGTGCCCGTGGACGCCTGACGCGCGCCCGAGGTGGGGGCGCGGTGCCGTATACTCTGCGCTCATCCCACCCGTCATGGCCCCCCAGCACGCCACCCTCGACCTCCCGCCCGACGAGCCCGACCTTGCGCCGACGCCCGGCCCGGTCGGGCGCGGGCTGGCGCTGGTGATGAGCGGCGGTGGCGCCCGCGCGGCCTACCAGGCCGGCGTCCTCCGTGGCATCCTCCGCCGCTACCCCGCCTTCGCCCCGACCATCCTGACGGGCGTCTCGGCCGGCGCCATCAACGCGGCCTACCTCGCCAACTGCGACACGCCCTTCCCGGTCGCTCTGGAAGGGCTCGAAGGGCTCTGGAGCCGGATCCGCACCGAGCACGTGTTCGACACGAGCGGGCCGAGCGTGGCTCAGTCCGGCCTCAAGTGGGCGCGGCGCCTGCTCTCGGGCGGGGCGAAGGGGTCGCGCCGCGAGCGCGGCCTGCTCGACATCGCGCCGCTGCGCGCGCTCCTCCAGCGCGAGCTGGGCTGCGAGGACGACATCGGCGGCATCGCCGCGAGCGTCGCCTCCGGCCGCCTCGACGCCTTCGCGCTCACGACCAGCTCCTACACGACGGGGCAGTCCATCACGTGGGTGCAGGGGCAGGACGTGGAAGCGTGGGACCGCCCCACGCGGCGGGCCGTCCGCGCCGACATCACCGTCGAGCACGTGCTGGCCTCGGCCGCGCTCCCGTTCTTCTTCCCCGCCATCTTCCTCACGCACCCCGTCGTGGGCGACGGGTGGTACGGCGACGGCGGCATCCGGCTGACGGCCCCGCTCTCGCCCGCCCTCCACCTCGGCGCGCGCAAGATCCTCGCCGTCTCGACGCGCTACGCCCGCTCCGCCGCCGAGGCCGACGAGCCCACCATCGACGCGTACCCGCCGCCGGCCCAGATCATCGGCGTGCTCATGAACGCGATCTTCCTGGACCTCCTCGACCAGGACGCCCAGGTCCTCCGCCGCATCAACTCGCTCCTCGCGGCCTGGCCGGACGGCCGCGCCGGCGCCAACCCCCACGCCGGCTTCCGGCCCGTCTCGCTCCTCGTCCTCCGCCCCTCGCGCGACCTCGCCAAGCTCGCGGGCGACTTCGAGCCGAAGCTGCCGCCCGTCTTCCGGTTCCTCCTCCGCGGCCTCGGCGTCCGCGAGACGCGCAGCCCGGACTGGCTCTCGATGCTCCTCTTCGAGCCGGAGTACCTCCGCCTCCTCATGGAGATCGGCGAGGAAGACGCCGACGCGCGGGCCGAGGAGATCGGGGCGTTCCTGGAGCGCGAGGTGGTGGCGTAGGTCGCGTTACGCCTCGCGGCTCTTGCATTCCGTGTGTCATGCCGACGAAGCACCCCCATGGAGGGGGGCTGGCAGGTAGTCACATGAGAAAGAGTGGCCTTTACGCGTGCCCTTACGCGTGCCTTGTTTGGGTCTTTCTATCCAGTTCCCTACTCTCCTACTGCGGCCTGTTCACGCGCTCGTCCAACACAGCATCAACTCAGGGAGGTCGTGTAGCGGATCTTGTGGGATACGCCAGCCGAGGCTGCCATGACCCCGAACGAGATCAGGACCACCGCGCAGCTCTCCGTCCAAGACCGTGTCCGCGAGGGCATCAAGGCCATCCTCGAGCAGGTCATGATCCTCGAGCAGGTCATGATCCTCGAGCAGGTCATCGAGGAGGAGATGGACGCCCAACTCCAGGCCCGACACCGCGAGCGGACGGCCCGCCGACGCGGCCACCGGAACGGGCACTACGCGCGCGGCCTCACCACCGAGGCCGGCCACATCGAGCAGATCCGCGTCCCACGGGCCCGCGAGCTTCCCTTCCTCACGGAGGTGTTCGAGCGGTACCGCCGGATGACCGGCTCGATGGAGGAGGCCGTCCTTGAGATGTACCTCTGACGGGCACCTCCTCGCCTCAGGCGTGTACCTCGTCCGAGCCACAATGGTGCCGGAAACGGGCGTAGCCCCTCGCACGTTCACCCAGCGCATTGTTCTGCTGAAGTGACTCCCATTCTGTAATGCGGCGCTCTGCGCTAATCTTCCTGCTCGCGGCTGGGTGTGGGAGCTTCATTCCACACCCGGCCGCTCGCGCGCAGGTCATCTTCCCCGACTCCCTCGACTGGGAGCGCGTGGGCGACCGTCCCCTCGACGCCTACATCGACTTCGACCCAACTGGCGCTCTTTGGGGGGTTGGGAGTCGGGTCTGGCGGCTGCCTCCCGGAGGCCACGCCTGGGAGGAGGTGGCGGATCGATCCGGTAGTTACGCTCTCGCCCTCTCCCCCGACACCCTCCTCTACGGCACAGGCGGCTCCGTCTACCGCTCCACCGACTCCGGGCAGACGTGGGTGTACCTCGGGCGGGTCTACGAGGGGACCGAGATCGGGGTACGGACGGAGTCGGCCACGATGGGACCGGACGGCCAGCTCTACGTGTCGATGAACCAGGGCGGCCTTGAGAGGGAGTGGGTATACAGGACGGCCACGCCAGTGCCGGTGGAGACCGAATCAGAGATTCCACTGGCACCTGAAGCGCCGTCCTTGCGGGTGTGGCCGAACCCTACTAGGAACCGACTTACCCTCGAAGGTGAGACCGGACGCGAAGCCGTCTTTTATGACGTGCTTGGGCGTGAAGTCCTCCGCGCCCGCCTCGGCGGTGTCACCGAGGTGGACGTGTCGGGCCTAGTGGCGGGCGTGTACGTCGTGCATGCGGGGCGCCAGTCGGCCGTCGTCTCCGTGCGGCGGTAGCCTTTCGTGCCCCGGCGGGCCGGGCAACCGCGTGTGCCTACGCCTCGCGGACGGAGTCCCGCAGGAACGGGTAGATGCGGTAGAGATCGAGGTGCTGCCAAGGCCGTCCGTCCACGAAGATGGGCCGGTGGTGCGCCTCGGCGTACTCGACGACGCGGTGGCTGAGGTGCGCGAAGCGGGGGAATGCGCTCGGGATGCGGAGCCGCTGCGGCGCCCCGTTGTCGTCCGATCCGACGACCACGAGCCCATCGTCGTCCACCTCCACGCGGGCCACCGAGGTCCACGGCATGGTCGTGCGGCGCCGGCCGAAGTCGCCGAGGAGGTGGTGGAAGGAGAGCTTGACGCACCAGGCCACGGCGCGGAGCTCGCGGAGCGCCTGGAGCACGACGAGCCCCGCCGCGAGGAGCACCCCGGCCACGCCCACGGCGATCCACGGCCCGTGCGGGACGTGGACGATCAGCAGCGGCGCCACCGCCGCCACGGCGATGCTGGCGATGCCGTACCCGGTCGTGAGCCGCCCCACGCGCTGCCGGGTCGCGAGCAGCACGTCCTGGTTGTCGTAGACCTCGTACCAGAACGCCATCGGTGAAGGGACGGAGAAGGGCGTCCGGTTGGATCCGCCGCGCCCGTTCGTGTTCCGGGCGTCATCCGGGAATCGGGGCGATCCCGAGGGGCGTCAGACGTAGAGCGCGCCGAGCGCCGCGAGGGCGGCCTCGAAGCCGGCCTCGGCCACGTCGCGGTGGAGGATGGCGCGGAGGGTGCGCGGGCCGAAGGGGACGACGCGGATGCCGAGGCCGGCCAGGCGGGCCATCGCCGCCTCGGCGTCCTCGCGGAGGGTGTCGAACAGGACGATGTTGGTCTCGGGCGGGATGACGCGGAAGGCGCCGGTGGCGGCGAGCGCGTCGGCGAGGCGGCGGGCCCGGGCGTGGTCGTCGGCCAGTCGGGGGCGATGCTCCAGCGCCAGCAGCCCGGCCGCCGCCAGCACGCCCACCTGCCGCATCCCGCCGCCGAAGAGCTTGCGCAGCCGCCGCGCCTCACGGACGTGCGCGGCGGACCCGGCCAGGACGGAGCCGGCCGGCGCGCCGAGCCCTTTCGAGAGGCACACGTTGACCGTGTCGAACGGCGCGGCGAACTCGGCTTCGGGCGTGCCGGTGGCGACGGCCGCGTTCCAGAGACGCGCGCCGTCGAGGTGGAGGGCCAGCCCGTGCGCCCGCGCCGCTTCGGCCACGGCCCGGATCGCGTCGAGCGGGTAGACGCGCCCGCCGGCCTTGTTGATCGTGTTCTCCAGGCAGACCAGCGCCGTGCGCGGCTCCCAGTCGTGCACGCCCCGGACGACCGCCGTCACGTCCGCCGGCGTGAGCACGCCCGTCTCGTCCCCCACCGGGCGGAGCTGGACGCCCGAGAGCCGCGCGGGCGCGCCGGACTCGTAGTGGAAGAGGTGGCTCCGCTCGGCCAGCACGACCTCGTCGCCCGGCCGGGTGTGGAGCGCGATGGCGATCTGGTTGCCCATCACGCCGCTCGGCACGAACAGAGCGGCCTCCTTCCCGAGCACCTCGGCCACGCGCGCTTCGAGCGCCTGCACCGTCGGGTCCTCACCGAACACGTCGTCGCCGACCTCGGCCTCGGCCATGGCACGGCGCATGGCCGGGGTGGGACGGGTGACGGTGTCGGAGCGAAGGTCGATCATGGGAAGGTCGATCATGGGAAGGGTGAAGTGAGAAGGGAATCC
>CAZOJJ010000009.1:63349-76830 GCA_964580105.1 uncultured Rhodothermales bacterium
TCAATTCCCCTTCTCAATTCCCCTTCTCAATTCCCCTTCTCAATTCCCCCTTCTCCCACTTACCAGCCCATCTGCCGCATGCGGCGCTGGATGCGGGAGGCCGTGCCGCCCATGCTGCGGGGGTCGCGCTCGACGGGGTTGGGGAGGATGGCGACGAGCCGGGCGGCGCGGTCGCGCGAGAGCTCGGCGGCCGAGATGCCGTAGTGGTACTGCGCCGCCGCCTCGATGCCGAAGACGCGGTCCGGCCCCCACTCGGCGACGTTGAGGTAGAGCGTCAGGATGCGCTCTTTGGGCAGGATGAGCTCGGCCAGGAACGTGAGCGGCACCTCGAAGCCCTTGCGGATCCACGAGCGGTGCGTCGTCAGGAAGAGGTTCTTGACGAGCTGCTGGGTGATGGTGGAGGCGCCCCGCGGCGGGCGGCCTCGCCGGGCGGCCTCCTCGCGGGCGCGGCGGATCTCCTCCCAGTCGAACCCCTTGTGCGTGTAGAACCGGCCGTCTTCGGAGGCCACGGCCGCGTGGCGCACGGCCGCCGCCATCGCGTCGGCGCCGACGGGGTGGTAGCGGAGCGTCGGCGCCTCGCCGTCCAGGGCGGCCTCGGCGAGGCGCTGGAGCTGCACGCCGGTGACGGGCGGGTCGGCCCAGCGGTAGGCCACCAGCAGCAGCGTGCAGGCGAGGAGATAGGCGAGGACGACGAGCGCCGCCGTCCGCACCAGCCAACCGATCCAGCCGAAGACGCCGCGCCGTTTCCGCTCGCCGCGAGGCACCCGCTCGCGGCGAGCCGCCTGCTTCGGGGTCGCTTCGCGGGCCACGGCCGCCTCAGCGGCTGACGTCGAGGATCTCCAGCTTCACCTTCCCGGCCGGCACCTTGACCTCGACGACGTCGCCCGTCTCCTTACCGAGGAGGGCCTTCCCGATGGGGCTCGTGATGGAGATCTTGCCCTGCCCGAAGTCGGCCTCCTCGGCCGAGACGAGGGTGTAGGTCTGCTCCTTGCCCACCTTGTGGTTCTTGACGCGGACGGTGGAGAGGATGCGCACGCGCGAGGCGTCGACCTCGCTCTCGTCCACCAGCCGCGCGTTGGCGATGGTCTCTTCGAGCTTGGCGATGCGGGCCTCGAGGTGGCCCTGCGCCTCCTTGGCCGCGTCGTACTCGGCGTTCTCGGAGAGGTCGCCCTGGGCCCGGGCCTCGGCGATGTCGTTGGCGATCTGCTGGCGCTCGACGGTGCGGGCGTGCTGGAGCTCGTCCTTGAGCTTCTGGAGCCCTTCGGCGGTGAGGTAGACGGTCTGGCTCATGCCTGCGGCGGGGATGACTCGGGCCGGTGCGCGATAAAAAAACGCCACGTCCCGACGGGGCCGGGATGCGCGGCGAGGAGCGTGGGCACAATATACGCACGGCCGGCCATGCAAACAGCCGCCCGTGCAGGCGCAGGCGGCTACCAGCCCGCCGGCGTGGCCGGGGCCGGCTGACCGTCCGAGGCGGGGCGAGGCGCGGGGTCCCGGGGGAGCGCCGAGGCGCCGAGCGCGAGCCGCGTCGGCTCGTCGAGGACGCGCCGGGCGGTCCAGTAGTGGCGCTGGTAGTAGCCCTCGTCGAGCCGCGAGATGATCACGCCGTTGCTGGTGGAGGCGTGGATGAACTCGCCGCCGCCGAGGTAGACGCCCACGTGGCGCGTCCGCCGTCGGCGGAAGAACACGAGGTCGCCCGGGGCGAGCGCGTCCTTGTCCACCTCGACGCCCTCATTCACCTGCGTCGCCGTGGAGCGGGAGAGCTGGAGGCCGAACACATCGGCCATGTAGGACTGCACGAAGGCCGAGCAGTCCATGCCGCCCTCACGCGAGGTGCCGCCGTAGCGGTAGGGGATGCCGAGCCAGTCCTCCCCTTCCTCGCGGAGCCGCTCCGCCAGCGCGGCCGAGCCGACGAGCACCGGCGCCTCGGCACGCACCGTCGGTCCCATCTCGATGGAGGCCGGGCGGGCGGTGCGTGCGGGGGCGGGAGGCGGTGTCGCCGGGCGGACGGCGGGGCGGGGCGGCGGGGCGGCGGGGCGGCTCCAGGCAGAGTCCGGGCCGGGCTCGACGCCTTGCAGCGGGTTCAGGGCACCGCAGCCGCTCAGGACCAGCGCGAGCAGGACCGGGACGAGGGCCGGGAGCGGCGGGGCGTATCGAAACGGTCGCATAGAGGATCGAACCGGCGGAGGGGGCGCGGGAAAATAAGGGCCGATGAAGCAGATTCGGACGCGGTGCGGAGAATCAGGGCGGCGGGGCGATTTTGAGAGGGGCGGGGAACCCGTCTCGGGGCGCGGCGATTGAGCCCGCGCGGTGGCCCATACGGAGGTTGCAAACCCCGCGCCGCCGCCTTCCCGACGTGCTCACGCCATGTCCGCCTCCCGCTCGACCGCTACCGACCGTCTCCTCGTGGCCGCCTTCGGATTCGTGGCGGGCTACGCGGTGGGCGTGCTGCTGGCGCCCCGCGAGGGCGAACAGACCCGCCGCCGGATCGCCGAGCGCGCCCGCGAAGCCTCCCTCGCCGCCCAGCGGCAGGCCCGTGAGGCCGCCGATCCGCTGGCCGAGCGCGTCCGCGCCACCGCCCACGACCTCGCCGAGCGCCACGTGCCCCTCGCCGAGGACTGGGACGTCGTGGACGGCAGGGACCTCCTCGACGACCTCCGCCGGGTGCCCCCGCGCTGATTCCTTCCCACTCCTGATTTCCCCAGACCCATGCCGTACCCCGAACCGCTCGTGACGCCCATGCGTGAGGAGCTCACCCGCCTCGGCGTCCAGGAACTCCGCACCTCCGACGAGGTGGACCGTGCGCTCGACGAGGCGCAGGTGGGCACCACCCTCGCCATCGTCAACTCGGTGTGCGGTTGCGCCGCCGCCAACGCCCGCCCGGCCGTGGCGCTCGCCCAGCGCGTCGAGCCGCAGCCGGACCGCTACGTGACGGTCTTCGCCGGGCAGGACCTGGAGGCGACGGCCCGCCTGCGTCAGTACCTCGCGGGCATCCCGCCGTCGTCCCCGTTCATGGCGCTGCTGAAGGACGGCGACCCCGTCTTCGTGCTGGAGCGCCGCCACATCGAGGGGCGCTCGGCCTCGGCCATCGCCACCGACCTCGCGAACGCCTACGCCAAGTTCTGCGGCGCCGACGCCGTCGAGCTCGGTGGGGAGCCCGAGCGGCCCGAGGTCGAGGCCGGGCCCGACGCGCGGGCCGACCTCCCGCCGACGTTTCGCTCGATCCTCTGAGTCCGCCCGCCTCGGGCGTTTCGTGCCGGCTCTGACGCTTCGGGGCCGGCGCGTTCGCTAGGCCCGCTTCCGGCCGACGTAGAGCACGTGCGAGTAGGGGAGGAGGTCCACCATCGAGTGGCTGACGGCCTCGAAGCCGATCCGCTCCAGCAGCGCCAGCACGTCCGGCCGGTCCCAGTAGTGGACGGGGGCCTTCGGGTCCATCGCCTTGTCGAGCAGCAGCGTGAAGAGCCGCTTGTAGGCCGGGTGCCGCTCGATGTCCTTGACGACGAGCCGGCCGCCGGGGCCGAGCCGGGCGTGGACCTGCCGCAGCAGCGGCTCGACGGCCCCGGGCGGGACGTGGTGGACGATGTCGAGCATGTAGGCGCCGTCCAGCGGTGCCGCCAGCGTGAGCGTGCGGGCGTCGGCCACCTCGTAGCGGACGTTGCCGAGGCCGAGCCGCTCGGCCGCCCGCCGCGCCAGCGCAATGCGCCCCTCGTTCTTGTCGACGCCGAGGAGCCGGAGGTCGGGCCGGAGGCGGGCGTAGTAGAGCGAGAACAGCCCGAACCCGCAGCCGACGTCCAGCACGTGCCCCTCGCGGGGGAGGTACTGCCCGATCTCGGTCAGGAACCGCTGGTGGAGAATGCGGAAGCGCCCCCAGCAATAGGCCCGGACGACCGTGTCGTCGTAGGCGCGGACGATCGCGCTGATGTCGGCGCGGGAGGGCTGAGCGGGCAGGGCGGGACGCACGCGGGAAGATACCCGCTCAGGGGTCGAACGGGATGCGAAGGCGCCGGTCCAGCCACGCCGCCGCGCCCAGGAAGCCGAGCCCGCACCCCAGCGTCACTCCGAGGAGGACGAGGCCGGATACCTGGGCGGCCTGGGCGAGGGCGATCACGCCCAGAAACGGCAGGGCCAGCCCGCCGAGGCGCACGAGGTCGCCCGCCGTCCGGCGGAACGTCGCCCCGGCGAGGCGAAGCAGCCACCCCACCTGAAGGGCGCGCGAGAGCGTCCCGGCCACGGCGACGGCGGCCACCGTCGTGCGCACCTCGCCGGTCGTGCCGGCGAGGGTGAGGGTGACGACCTGCACCGCGACGAGGAAGATGCTGAAGCCGAGGTCGGCGCGCTGCCGCTCGCGCACGTCGAACACACGCGTCAGCGGCGTCGCCAGCGCGCTCACGAACAACCACGGGGCCAGGAACCGCGCGTAGACGCCCGCCTCGGTCCACACGTCGCCGAAGACGAAGCCGAACAGGGCCGGGCCGGCCACCATCGCCGCCGCCATCGGGAACAGCGCGACGGCCACGAGCCGGCGGAAGACCTGCTCGGTCAGCGGCCCCAGGGTGCCGGCGCGGAGGGCTTCGGCGCCCCGGACGAAGAACACCTGGCCCACGGCTCCCGTCACGACTCCGACCGGGAGCGCGAGCGTCCCGAACGCCACGCCGTAGAGCCCGACCGACGTGGCGCCGAAGAAGACGGACAGCAGGGGGATCACCACACGCGTAGAGAGCATGTTGAGCAGGGCAGCCGGGGCCGAGAACGAGGGGAAGCGGCGGTAGCGCCAGGCCAGCACCCGCATCCGGTGCCTCGTGACGGTCCGCCGGAAGAGTGCCCGGTCGCGTACGACGAGGGAGGGGGTGAGGACGAGCACCACCACGGCAAAGCCCGCGACGGTGCCCAGGACGAGCCCCATCGCGCTCGCGCCGAGCAGGCCGGCTACGATCTGGGTCGTCACGACCACGCCGCTCTGCGTCCCCCGGCCGATGGAGACGAGGTGGAAGCGGTCGAACCGCGCGTGCCAGGTTTCGAGCAGGTGCCCCACGGTCACCAGCGCCATCGTGAGGGGGAGAATCGCCAGGGCCGGGCGGATCTCGGGGCTGTTGAGCAGGGTGGCCCAGGTCGTCCGGCCCAGCATGAGCAGCGTCAGGAGGGCCGTGGTGAGGGCCACGGTGAGCATGGCCACCATGAACAGGTTGGTGGCCTGCCGTTCGTCGGGCGGGAGCATCACCGCGTCCTCGTAGCGCCCACCCGCCGCCACGGCCAGGGGGGTGAGGAGGGTGACGAAGAGGGTCAGCACGCCGAATTCGTCCGGCGTGAAGAGCCGTGTGAGGACGGGCCGGGCCGCGAACACGAACGCCTGTGCCGCCGCCACGCCCGTCAGCAGCGTCAGCAGCGGCGCGATGAAGCGCCCGCCTCGGAGCGCCAGCAACCGATCCGAGAACGCGCGGATCACGGGCGGAGCGGATAGAGTGCCCACGATCCGGAGCGGTACACCGGAGCCGTCGGGGGCGGCGTCCGGGTGCGGGTCGTGTCGAGGAGGGCATAGTCCGCGCCGAGCGCCTCGGCCATGCGGGGCCATGCCTCGGGCGGATTGGCGAAGTAGGCCGAGTCCAGGACGGCGGCGAAGCCCCGGCCGTCCTCGGGCAGCGGCGCGGGTGCGACGGTCCGAAGCCGCTCCAGCCAGCCCGGCATCCGGTCGAGGCGGAAGGGGAACGACTTCCAGGTGACCGCCACACCGCGGCGCGCGCCGACCCGGAACGTCGTGTTCGTCGGGGGTACGACGACGAGGGCATCCACGGGCGTGTGCGTCCGCGCCCAGGCCTCGATGCGGCCGAGGTCGGAAGCGGCGTGGACGGCCGGGCGGTACCGCGTCGCCGCCGGGCCGATGCCCGCCGCGGCCAGGCCGACCGTCAGGAAGACGAGAACGGCGAGGACGCCGGCGTTCCATCGTGCGTCCAGCGCGGCACTCAGCCGCCGGTGCCAGCTGGTCGGAAGCGCCTGAACGAAGCCGCCGGCCGCGCCGAGCGTGAGCAGCGTCGTCGCCAGGACGGTCAGCTTGAACGGCTGGAGCCGCGCCGCCGTCAGCGACGCGAAGCCCAGCACGGCGACCGCGCCCGTCGCACAGATCAGTACGACGGCTCCGAGGAACCGCCCCGCGAACACACCGTGGCGGAGGCGCCCGCTGCGGTGCAGCACCCAGAACCCGGCTCCGCCCGCCAGGGCGACGAGCCCGAAGCGCAGCCACGAACCGAGGCCGAACGCGGAGGGCAGGTAGTGGTGCGGGACGCGCAGACGGGCGTAGAGGTAGAAGCCGGAGAGCCCCTCCGGCGCAGCGGCTTCGCCCGCCTGATGCCAGAGCATCGGGCCGAGCATCGGGGCGGCGGCGAGGGCGAAGAGCGCACCGAAGCGGACGGCCCGCCACAGCGCGGCCGGCCGGTCGGCGTGGCGGGGGAGGGCCTCCATCAGCGCCACGAGGCCGAGGGCGCCCGCCGTGAGCAGGCCGGCGAGGGCCTGGAACCACACGGCCACGCCGACCAGCAGGGCGGCCGGCACCCGGCGACGCTCGGCGAACAGCGCCATCGCAGGCACGATCAGCGCCCAGGCCACCCCTTCCGGAACGAGGTAGTCGTAGACGAGCGCGTTGCCCCCGAGCGTCCAGTGGGCCGTCATCGCAACGGCCGCGAACGTACCCAGCGCAACGCCGAGGCGGTCCGGGACGAGAAGTCCGCCCAGCCGCCACACACCCCACGTTACGGCGACGAACACGCCGGCGTACACGAGGGCCACGGCCACCGGCGGCGTCAGCACCACGCACACCGCGCGGAGCCCGTACAGAAACGCCGCCCGCACCGAGAACGCCCCCGCCCGCTCCTGCACGAATGGGTCGGTCGGGTAGAGGTCGGGGTCGAGGAGGCGGTAGAGCTCCGGGAGGAAGTCGTCGTGATCGCCCTCGCCGTAGCCGTAGCCGAAGCGCCAGAAATGGGCAAGGGCGACGGCGAGGAGCAGGGGTAGCGGAAGCCGGGTGGGGGGAGCCAGGACGGTGGCGGGCGTGGTGGACAGGGGTGCGGGAATCTCCGCACCGGCCCCCGGAGGTGCAACCGGCACGTTCAGCCGTGCCCCCGCAGGCGGCCGAGCGCGCGGAGCGCCGGGTGGAAATCCCGCTGAGCGAGCGTGTACGGCGTCAGTACCGGGCCGAAGCGCCGCTTGAACTCGGCGATGGACGGCACGTTGGCGCCCTGGAAGTCGAACGTATGCAGGCCGTCCTCGCGGAGCCGGGGCAGCAGGCGGGCCAGCAGCACGGTCATGGCCGGCCCCGGGCGGCTCCCGGCGATCCAGTAGTGCGCCGCCCGCCCGTCGTGGGCGACGGCCACGGCCGCCTCGACCGCACCCGCCTCGGTGCGCACGCCGAAGGCGCGGACGAGGCCGGCGGCGTGCAGCGAAGCCAGCAGCGTGCGGACGGCTTCGGGTTCGACGTCGAACGGTTCGCTCTGGCGGTCGTAGCTCGCGCGCATCCGGGCGAATGCCTCTTCGGCGAGGTCGGGGTGCTCCTCGAACGTGTAGGCGCCGGCCGCCTTCGATGCCGTCCGGCGGGTGCCGCCCGACCAGCGGGCGAGGAGGTCGTCGTCACCGAGGTCGAGGGTGTACGTGTAGCGCGGCCGGACCTGCCAGCCGGCCCAGGTCAGCGGCCGGGCGTCCGTCAGCGACGGGTGCAGGAGCAGCGTGGCGCGGTCGTACTCCGTGGCGACGGCCTCCAGCAGCCGGTCCAGCGGCGAGGTCCGGCGGTGGACCCGGTCCTCGCACAGCGGCCCGGCCAGCAGCGGCGAGACGAACGGCACCAGGGGCGGGACGACGAGGGCGCGGAACGGGCCTCGCTTCCGCTCGAACAGCGGGAGTGCCGCCGCGAGCGCGCCGCCGTCCGCCACGCCCAGCGCCACGCCCGTCTCCAGGCCGAAGGCGTCGCCGACGGCGTGGACGAACGCGGGGTGGGCGAAGGCGCTGCGCTGCGGGCTCTCGGCCCAGAGCGCCCGGTAGGCGGGGTCGTCGAGGGAGAGGCGGCGGGCGTGCAGGGGCGGGGGCGCTGGCTTCGCCGCAAGGTAACGCCCCGCCCACCGCATTCGGGGCGACTACAGGATGTAGGCGACTACAGGATGTAGGCGACTACAGGATGTACTGGCTGAGGTCGCGGTTCTGCGCGATGCTGGAGAGCCGCTCGCGCACGAAGGCGCCGTCGACCTCGATGCGGTCGTGGGCGATGCCGTCCGGCAGGTCGAACAGCGTGTCTTCCAGGAGCGTGGTCAGGATGGTGTGGAGGCGGCGGGCGCCGATGTTCTCGACCTCGGCGTTGACCTGCGCCGCGATCCGCGCGATCTCGCGGACGGCCTCGTCGGTGAAGGCGATCTCGACGCCCTCGGCGGCGAAGAGCGCCTGGTACTGCTTGAGGAGCGCGTTCTTCGGCGTCGTCAGGATGGCCACGAAGTCGGCCTCGGTGAGGCTGGCAAGCTCGACGCGGATGGGGAAGCGGCCCTGGAGCTCGGGGATGAGGTCGCTCGGCTTGGAGACGTGGAAGGCGCCGGAGGCGATGAACAGGATGTGGTCCGTCTTGACGCGGCCGTGCTTGGTCGTGACCGTGGAGCCCTCGACGATGGGGAGGAGGTCGCGCTGGACGCCCTCGCGGGAAACGTCGGGTCCGCCGCCGGAGCCGCTCTGCGAGCGCCCGGCCACCTTGTCAATCTCGTCGATGAACACGATGCCGGCCTGCTCCACGCGCGCGATGGCGGCGGCGCGGGCGGCGTCCTGGTCCACGAGCTTCTGCGCCTCCTCGTCGGTCACGAGCTCCACGGCCTCGGCCACCTTGAGGCGGCGCTTCTTGCGCTGCTTGCCGCCGAGGCCGCCGAGCATGTCCTGCAGGTTGATCCCCATCTCCTCCATGCCCATCGGGCCGAACATCTGGAGGGTGGGGTTGTGGCGGTCGGTCATGACGTCGATCTCGATCTCGCGCTCGTCGAGCTCGCCGTCGCGGAGCATCCGGCGGAAGCGCTCGCGCGTGCGCTGCTTGAGGCCGTCGTCCTCGGCGGGCTTCTCCGCCTCGGGCGCCGGCTGGAGCACGAAGCCGGGGCCGAGCGTGGGCCGCCGGGGCGTGTCCGGCGGGAGGAGCACGTCGAGGATGCGCTCCTCGGCGCGCTCGGCGGCCTTCTCGCGGACGCGCGCGGCCTGCGCCTCCTTCTCCTGCATCACCGCGAGGTCGACGAGGTCGCGGATCATCGACTCCACGTCGCGGCCGACGTAGCCGACCTCGGTGAACTTCGTGGCCTCGACCTTGATGAACGGTGCGTCCGCGAGGCGGGCCAGGCGCCGGGCGATCTCGGTCTTGCCCACGCCCGTCGGGCCGATCATGATGATGTTGTTCGGCATGATCTCCTCGCGCATGGGCTCGGGCGCGTGGAGCCGCCGCCACCGGTTGCGCAGCGCGATGGCCACGCTCTTCTTGGCGTCGGTCTGGCCGACGATGTACTTGTCGAGCTCGGCGACGATCTGGCGGGGCGTCAGCTCGCGCTCGGCGTCGGCGGTGTCGGGGAGGAGGGGGGACTCGGTCATCGGGAGGGGGATCTACGGGATCCGTGGACATGGGCGCGCCCGGCCGCTTGGGACCGGGCGCGGAGAAGCGGGAGGGGGGTACGAACGGGACGGTACGAGGATTCGCGAAGCGTCCGTGCGGTCGCGGCCGGCGAACCGGTAGGCGGAGCCCGGCCCGGCGTCTGTACGCCCTACGTCTACTACGTCAAGGCCTCGTCGTCGTGGGCGTCGTCGTCCGCCTCGTCGTCGTCCGTCTCGTCGTCGTCCGCCTCGTCGTAGTCCGCCTCGTAGTCGTCGTCATCCTCGGCGTAGTCGCCGTCGAAGTCGGTGCCGTCGTAGTTCTCGGCGGGATCGTCGTCCTCGGCCCCGCGCGAGCGGACGTCGTCCTTGACCTCGGCCACGGCCGGGTGCTGGGCGTTGACGATGAGGACGGTGTAGTCGTAGGGCATGCCGCGCCGGCGTTCGAGGCGGACGGCCCCGCAGTCCTCCAGGTCGCCGATGAGCGACTTCGGGTCGTGGCCCTCGATGTCGCCGAGCTCCTCGGAGAGCTTGCGGAGCAGCGGCGTGAGGTAGACCTCCTCGTACTGCCCGAAGTACTTCTCGATGACCTCCAGCGCCTCGATGTCGATGTCGTAGGGGAGCTCCTTGACCTCGTTGAAGGTGGTCGTCATCTCGGGCGAGGGCGCCTCCTCCTCGTCGCGGAAGAGGTCGCGCGCCTCGTCGCTCATCAGCTCGATGGCGTCGAGGAAGTAGCCGGAGGCGGTGTTCTCGAGGAGGTGGGCGGAGAGGTGGTCGCGGAAGGCCACCATGACGACGCGGCGGCCGGCGGCCTGGAGCGCCTGCACGACCGGGACGTAGTCGCGGTCGCCGGAGAAGAGCACGATGGTGTCCACCTCGGGCGCGCTCTGGGCGAGCGCCATCGCGTCGATGGCGAGCTGGAGGTCGCTCGTGTTGCGGTGCATCGTGCTGGGCACGTAGAACGGCTGGATGCCGTGGAGGTAGAGCGCGCGCTGGGTGTGGCGGATGTGCTCGTCGAGGCCGCCGAAGTCGGCGTAGGCGAAGCCGCGCGCGATGCGGAGGCCGTCGGCCTCGAGGTGGTCGCGGAGCGCCTCGATCATCTCGGCGGCGGTGTCGCCGGGCTGGGCCGGGTGCTGGAGCCGGTTCTTGAGGTAGTAGTAGAGGTTCTGGTAGTCGAGGAGCACGGCGGCGCTGTGCTCGAGCGGGGTCTCTGCTTCCATCGACATGGGCAATGTTAGGAGGGGGCGCTGGATGAATCCGCCGTCCCGGACGCGCCGGGCGCGGCGTCGAGTTCGAGGACGGTGGTGTGGTGGTTGGTGTAGATGCAGATGTCGGCGGCGATGCGGAGGCCCTCCTCGACGACCTCGCGGGCGGAGAGGTGCGGGGCGTGCTTGACCATCGCGCGGGCGGCGGCCAGCGCGTAGGAGCCGCCGGAGCCGATGGCGACGACGTTGTCGTCGGGCTCGATCACGTCGCCGGTGCCGGAGATGAGCAGCAGCCGCTCGGGACTGGCGACGGCCAGGAGCGCCTCGAGGCGGCGGAGGTAGCGGTCGGTCCGCCAGTCCTTCGCCAGCTCGACGGCCGCGCGGGTGACGTTGCCGCCGTAGCTCTGGAGCTTGCTCTCGAACCGCTCGAAGAGCGTGAACGCGTCGGCGGTGGCGCCGGCGAAGCCGGCCAGCAGCGTGCCGTCGTGGAGGGCACGGACCTTCTTGACGTTGTGCTTGAGGACGGTGTCCTTCATCGTCGCCTGGCCGTCCGAGCCGAGGGCGACTTTGCCGTTGTGGAGGACGCCCAGGACGGTGGTCGAGCGGATGCGCGTGTGGGCCACAGGAATGAATCGAGGGGAATTGATGGGATCAGTCGGGACGACGCGAACAGAACACGGTCGGGAGCAATGGGCGGCCGGAATCCTTCGCCGCATCGTGCCGGAAGATACGGACGCGCGGCACCGCGGCGAAAGGAGCGGGGCTCCGTGCGGATTGCGTGATAGGGTCAGGGTGGCGGCACGCGCCACGTCTCCGCCTCCGTCACCACCACGTCCACCGGCCGGTCGTGCGGCTCGGCGGGGAGGCGGTCCACGAGGCAGTCGGCGTAGACGGGGCAGGCGGTGAAGGCGCCGAGGCCGGCGAGGAAGGCGTCGTAGTAGCCCGCGCCGTGGCCGATGCGGTGGCCGTCGCGCCCGGCCCCGAGGGCGGGCACGATCACGGCGTCGAGGTCGAGGGCGTCCACCTCGGGCGCGTCGGGGCCGGGCTCCAGCAGGCCCCAGGGGCTGGCGCACAGGCGGTCCTCCCCCTCGTAGAGGCAGTGCCGGAGCGCGGGCGGCGCGCCTTCCGTGCGCCCGACGACCACGGGCAGCACGACGCGCACGCCCCGCGCGTGCAGCGCGGCGATGAGCGGGCGGGTGTCCACCTCGCGCCGCTCGACGAGCGGCCAGTAGACGTGGACCGTCCGCGCGGCGGCGACCTCGGGCAGCGCCAGCAGCCGCGCGCGGATCAGCGCGCTGTGGGCGGCGTAGTCGGCCTCACTCCGCGCCAGGCGCGCGGCGCGGAACCGCGCCCGCAGCCGCGCCTTCTCGGCCTTCTTCTCTGCCGGACTCATTCTCCTATCCCTCGATGGCTTCTTCTTCTCCGCAGGCGTCCGCGCCGGGCGAGACCCGCCTCGACGCCTTCGACGCCTACCGCGCCCGGATGAACGCGCGCATTCTCGACGAGAAAACCCACCTCGGCATCAAGCGGTTCTTCAACCTCGACAGCGCGGCCTACCGCGACGGCGCGCTCGACGGGCGGACGAAGGAGCTCCTCGGCCTCGTCGCCTCGATGGTTCTCCGCTGCAACGACTGCATCGACTACCACCTCGGCCAGTGCGTCGAGGCCGGCTTCACCGATGAGGAGCTCGACGACGCGATGAACGTGGCGCTCGTCGTGGGCGGGAGCATCGTCATCCCGCACCTGCGGCACGCCGTCGAGACGGTGGATCTGCTGCGGGCGCGGCGCGGGGGCTGAGGGCGCGCCCTCCAGCGCGGGCCGTTTGCCTGCCGGGTACGATGGTAGGATATTAGCAGGATCCGCGGACCCGGCAACCGTGCCGCGCCGCCCGTGGCCCCGCTGCACCTACCCCACGCCACCCCCATGCTCCTCCGTACCCTCTCCCTCCTCGCCCTCGCCGCGCTGGCGACGACCGCCTGGGCCCAGAAGCCCGCCGAGCGCTCGCCGCTCGAAATCGGCGAGGACTACGTCGAGGCCGTCGTGCCCGACGGCACCGGTCGGTTCGTCGCGGAGGCCACCGGCCAGCCGCGCGTGCTCTCGTTCCTGAACTACGCCGCCGCGCCGGGCACGCCCGAGGCGATGGCGCGCGAGTTCCTCGCCGCCGAGTTCGCCGCGCTCCGCCTGGCCTCCCCGGCGCTGGAGGACCTCGCCTACGTCTCCGAGCGCGCCGGCCGCGCGGGCACCAACGTCCGCTTCCGCCAGACCGTCGGCGGCGTGCCCGTCTACGGCCCCGAGACGGTCGTCCACCTCGACCCCGCCGGCCGCGTGCAGCTCGTGATGAACGAGTACCGCCCGGGCCTGAGCGTGCCGAACACGACGCCGAGCCTCCCGGCCGCCGACGCCCGGCAGGCCGTCTTCGCCCACCTCGGCGTAGCAGGCGAGATCCTGCTCGACGAGACGACGCTCGTGGTCTACCCGATGCCCGACGGCGCCCGCCTCGCCTGGCAGGTGAAGGTCAACGCTGAGATGCCGATGGGCGACTGGGAGGCGTTTGTGGACGCCCACACGGGCGCGCTCCTCCGCGTGGCCGATCGGGCTGTGTACCACCACGCCGAGGGCGGTGAGGACCCGCCGTCGCTGGCGCCGACCGTCGAGGCGGCGAACAAGTTCAGCAGCGTGGACGGCACGGGCTAC
>CAZOJJ010000009.1:76930-81768 GCA_964580105.1 uncultured Rhodothermales bacterium
TTCGGCGAGGGCTGCGTGGACGACGCGGAGGACGCCGACGTGATCATCCACGAGCTCGGCCACGGTCTCCACGACTGGCTCGCCAACGGCGTCTCGAACGGCGACGGCCTGAGCGAGGGCACCGGCGACTACTTCGCCAACTCCTACACGCGCCACCTCGAACTCCTCACGCCCTCGGACCCCGAGTATTTCTGGGTCTTCAAGTGGGACGGCCACAACCCCTGCTGGCAGGGCCGCGTGACCAACTACGGCGGCACCTACCCGAGCGGCAGCGCCCCGCACACGCGCGGCCAGCACTGGTCCACGGCGATGATGAAGATCTGGGACGAGGTCGGCGGGCAGGAGACGGACGTCCTCATGATCGAGGGCCTCGCGATGACCAACTCGGGCACGCAGCAGCCGGCGGCGGCGCAGGCCGTCCTCCAGGCCGCGTTCGACCTCGGCTACTCCATCGCCCACCGCCAGTTCATCTTCGACACGTTCACGGCCAAGGGCTACAACGTGACCATGCCGCCGCCGCCCGTCGCCACCGAGCCGGAGGGCGACCTCCCGGCGGCGTACGAGCTGAGCCGGGCCTACCCCAACCCGTTCAACCCGGCCGCCACCTTCACCCTCCGCGTCGCCGAGGCGCAGCGGGTCACCGTCGCGCTCTACGACGCGCTCGGCCGCGAGGTCCGGACCCTCTTCACGGGCGACATGGGCTCGGGCGAGCGCCGGACGTTCCTGATCGACGCGCGCGACCTGCCGAGCGGGCTCTACGTCTACCGCGTCACGGGTGAGACCTTCTCGGCCTCGGAGCGGGTCACGCTGGTGAAGTAGCCGTTCCCGAGCGGTACGGTTTCCGGGGGCGCGGGCCGAGTCGGTCTCGCGCCCCCGGCGTTTTCAGCCGGGCCGGTTGGTTGAACTGTCCGGGCCGGGCGGGTACCTTTCGCCGTCCCGCTCTGCGCGCCCCTCTGCCGTGCCCGCCGCTCCCCGCCGCTCCGTCTTCGACCGCCTCCTCGCCGTCCGGCGAGAGAAGGGCGCCGGCTTCGTCGTCCTCATCGACCCCGACAAGATCGCGGAGCGGGAGGTGCCGGCCTTCGCCGAGCGGTGCGCCGAGGCGGGCGTGGACGCCTTCTTCATCGGCGGCAGCCTCGTCCACCTCCCCGACGTGGACCGCCTCGTGGGCCGGATCAAGCTGGCCACGGACCTGCCCGTCGTCGCCTTCCCGGGCAGCCTCACGCAGCTCTCGCCGTCCTTCGACGCGCTGCTCTACCTCTCCGTCGTGAGCGGGCGCAACCCCGAGCACCTCATCGGGCAGCACGTCCACGCCGCGCCGCTGATCCGCCGCTACGGCCTGGAGGCCATCCCGACGGCCTACCTCCTCATCGAGAGCGGGCGGCTGACGACGGCGCAGTACATGAGCGGGTGCCTGCCCATCCCGCGCCACAAGCCCGAGATCGCGGCGGCGACGGCGCTGGCGGCCGAGATGATGGGGATGCGGCTGCTGTTCACCGACGGCGGCAGCGGGGCCGAGCATCCGGTCTCGGAAGAGATGATCGCCGCCGTCACCGAGGCGTGCGAGGCGCCGCTGGTCGTCGGCGGCGGGATCCGCACGCCGGACGCGGTGGCGCGGCGGGTCGCGGCGGGCGCCTCGTTCGTGGTCGTGGGCCACGCCATCGAGGAGCGGACGGCGGACGGCGCCTACGTGGCCGAGCTGGCCGAGGCGGCGCACGTCGGGATGGCGCACCGCCTCGCGCGGGCCTGAGGCGGTCCGCCTCGGGACGCCCGCCGGGCGAGGCCAGGCGCAAGGCGAGCGCCCGGCCTCTCTCCCCAGGGACCGGGCGCTCGGTTCCGGCACGGCGCGCCAGGCGCAGCCACGACGGAGGTATCGGCAGGCGGGCGCCCGGGCGGCAGTCGGTAGAAGGCGCCCGGACCTCCGCAGTTTCGGGTGGGGGCGCGCGGCGCCGTGACGGGGGGCCGCATGACGAGGGGGTAGGGCGAGCCGCGCACGCGGCAGGGGGGAATCCCCTACACGCCGCCGCGATTTCACAGCCTCTGGATCGGTGGGCGTCCGGCCGGCGTCGTAGATTCGCGGACCCCCGCCGGAGGGGTGCCTGAGTGGTTGAAAGGGCCGGTCTCGAAAACCGGTGTGGCGCCCGTCGTCACCGTGGGTTCGAATCCCACCCCCTCCGCATCGCGCGACGTGCACGGGCCTCGGATGATCCATCCGAGGCCCTTCTTCGTGCCCGTGTGGTGGAACGGCCCGCCCCAGGCGGGCTCAGCCGTCATTCCAAGGCAGAACCGGGCCCGAGGTGGGCCGGTACACCGCCCGCATCCATCCATACCCGATCCGAATGAGCCAGCACACCGACACCCTCCGCATCGACGGGATGAGCTGCGGGCACTGCGTCCGCGCCGTCCGCGAGGCACTCGAAGACCTGCCCGGCGTCGAGGTCGCCGAGGTCGAGGTCGGCCGCGCCACCGTCCGATACGACGACGCGCAGACCGGCCCTGCCGACCTCGCGGCGGCCGTCGAGGAGGCCGGGTACACCGTCAGCGCGACGGAGCCGGCCTGACCGCCGGCCGGGCTCAGGACCCCGCCGCCGCGTTCTCGTTCGAGACCGGGCCGTCCTCGGAGCGGACGTAGACCGTCCGGCGCGGGAACGGGATCTCGATGCCGCGCTCGTCGAAGCGCAGCTTGATGAGGCGGCGCAACTCCCGCTCGGCGGCGAACTGCTCGCCCGGCACGACCTGCACGACGATCCGCGCCGTCACGGCGGAGTCACCGAGGTCCAGCAGCGCCTGGACCTGCGGGGCCTCCTCCAACAGGATCGCCCGGACCTCCTCGCGCGCGGCCCACTCGGCCGCCACCGCCTCCAGCGCCTCCAGCACGGTGTCCACGTTCTGCTCGTAGGAGAGGCCCACGGGCACGATGACGCGGGCGAACCCGATGCTCTTGTTGCCGAACGTCCGCAGCTCGCCGGCCGGGATCATCAGCAGCTCGCCGTCGAACTTGCGCACCTTGATGAGGCGGAGGCCGACGTACTCCACCGTGCCGGCCTCGCCGCCGTGCGTGATGAGGTCGCCCACGCCGATGGTGTCGTCGAAGAGCAGGAACAGGCCGGAGATGACGTCCTTGACGAGGGTCTGCGCGCCGAAGCCGATGGCCAGCCCGGCGATGCCCGCGCCGGCCAGCAGCGGCCCCACGTTGAGCCCGAGCTCGCTCAGGATCATGATGGTCGCCACGCCCCAGACGACGTACTTGGCAACGGAGCCGACGAGGTCGGCCACGGTCAGCACGCGCTGCCGCTTCTTGTCGAGCGTGGGCAGGTCCTCGACGCGGTGGACCCACCGCCGCTTCAGCCGCCCGACGACGCCCAGCACGGCGAGGGCGAGGGCGAGGACGAGGGCGACGCGAAGGGCGCGCATGCCGAGGCCGTACCAGAAGCCGAGGTCGAGCACGGTGTCCCCGGCCTCGGTCAGCACGAGGCGGAGGCTGTCGGCAGCCTGGCGGAGGCTGTCGGCGACCTGGAGGAGGAGCATCGTAGCGTGTCTCGTAGCGTGTCTCGTGGCGCGTCGTGCGTAAGGGCGGCTTCCGACCCGTTACGCACGACGCGATACGCAACAGGCCGCACTCACGCGTCGAGCGCGGCGAGGCCGGGCAGCGTCTTGCCTTCCATGAACTCCAGCATGGCGCCGCCGCCGGTGGAGACGTGCGTGACGGCGTCGGCCAGGCGGGCCTCGTTGAGGGCGGCGACGGAGTCGCCCCCGCCGACGACGGTGAGCGCGCCGCGCTCGGCCGTGGCTGTGGCCAGCGCGCGGGCGACGGCGCGGGTGCCCTCGGCGAACGGCTCCATCTCGAACGCGCCCATCGGGCCGTTCCAGATCACCGTCGCGGCACCCTCGATGACGCGGGCGTATCGCTCGCGCGTGGCCGGGCCGATGTCGAGGCCCATCCAGCCGTCGGGGATCTCGCCGGTGACGACCTTCGTCTCGGCGGCGGCGTCGAAGCGGTCGCCGAGGAGGTGGTCGGAGGGGAGCAAGAGCTTGTCGCCCGCGCGCTCGTAGAGGCGGAGGGCCTCCTCGCGCCGGTCCTCCTCGACGAGCGAGGCGCCGGTCCGGTGGCCGAGAGCGGCCAGGAACGTGTACGCCATCGCCCCGCCGATGAGCAGCCGGTCCACCTTGTCGAGGAGCGCCTCGATCACGCCGAGCTTGTCGGACACCTTCGCGCCGCCGAGGACGGCGACGAACGGCCGCTCGGGGGCGTCGAGCGCCTGCGTCAGGAACGCGACCTCGCGGGCGAGCAGGAGGCCGGCCCCTTTCTGGGCGACGTGGTGGGCCACGCCCTCGGTGGAGGCGTGGGCGCGGTGGACGGAGCCGAAGGCGTCGGACACGAAGGCGTCGGCCAGCGCGGCGAGCTGCCGGGCGAGGGCGTCGTCGTTCTTCGTCTCGCCCGGCAGGAACCGCGTGTTCTCCAGCAGCACCACGGCCCCCTCGGGCGCGGCGTCGATGCAGGCGCGGGCCGCCTCGCCGACGGTCTGCTCGCAGAAGACCACCGGCGCCTCGACGAGCGTACCGAGGTGGTCGGCCACGGGGCGGAGGCTGAACCGGGGGTCCGGTCCGTCCTTCGGCCGGCCGAGGTGGCTCATCAGGATGGGTGTGGCGCCCGCGTCGAGGAGGGCGCGGACCGTCGGCAGCGCGGCCCGGATGCGCGTGTCGTCCGTGATGCGCCGTGCGCCGGAGGCGCCCTCGTCCAGCGGCACGTTGAAGTCGACGCGGACGAGGACGCGGCGGCCCTGGAGGTCGAGGTCGGAGAGGGATCGGATCATCGGGAGATCGGATGATCGGGAGATCGG
>CAZOJJ010000009.1:81868-83302 GCA_964580105.1 uncultured Rhodothermales bacterium
GATCGGGAGATCGGGAGATCGGGGGCGCGATCCGCCGGCGAGGAACCGATCCCCCGATCACCCGATTCAGAAGCGCATCAGCTTCTCGACGAGGTCCACCGTCCGGTTCGAGTAGCCCCACTCGTTGTCGTACCAGCCGACGACCTTGACGAGGGTGCCCTCGTCGGTGGCCTGGGCCATCGTCAGGGGGCTGTCGAAGATGCAGGAGTGGGGGTTGTGGATGATGTCGGCCGAGACGATGGGGTCCTCGCTGTATTCGAGGAGGCCGCGCATCGCGCCGTTCGCCGCCTCGCGGTAGGCCGCGTTGACCTCGTCCACCGAAACCGACTGGCGCACGACGGCGGTGAAGTCGGTGATGGAGCCGTCGGGGACGGGGACGCGGAGGGCGAACCCGTCGAGCTTGCCCTTGAGGTGGGGGAGGACGAGGCCGACGGCCTTGGCGGCGCCGGTCGAGGTGGGGATGATGGAGGCGGCGGCGGCGCGGGCGCGGCGGAGGTCGCGGTGCGGGCCGTCCTGGATGTTCTGGTCCGACGTGTAGGCGTGGACCGTCGTCATGTAGCCCTGCGTCACGCCGAAGGCGTCGTCGAGCACCTTGACCATCGGGGCGAGGCAGTTCGTGGTGCAGCTCGCGTTGGAGACGATGCGCTCCTCGCCCGTGAGCCGGTCGTCGTTGACGCCCAGGACGACGGTGGCGTCCACCTCGCCCTTGGCGGGGGCCGAGATGACGACCTTCTTCGCGCCGGCCTGGAGGTGCTTGCCGGCGTTCTCGCGGTCGGTGAACCGGCCCGTGGACTCCACGACGACGTCGACGCCGAGGTCGCCCCAGGGGAGGTTCGCCGGGTCCCGCTCGGCGAAGACGCGGAACCGGTCGCCCTCAACGACGAGGTGGTCGTCCTCGGCCCGGATGTCGCCGGGGAAGCGGCCGTGGACGGAGTCATACTTGAACAGGTGCGCCAGCGTGGCCGCGTCCGTGAGGTCGTTGACGGCGACGATGTCGAAGTCGCCGGAGCCGCGCTCCAGGATGGCGCGGAAGACGAGGCGGCCGATGCGCCCGAACCCGTTGATCCCGATCTTGATAGCCATGCGGGGTAGAAGCGGAAGGTGCGAGAGGGGAGGCGAGGCGGCCCGAGGCCGGAGGAGGGCGGCCGGACCGTGCGGGACGTTACGGTAGGGCTCCGGCGGGGTTCGGTGAAATCGGCACCAATAGGCCGCTCCGGAGGGCGTTAGCGGGGTTTCGGAAACCCCGCCGTCGTTGCGGACGGCGGGCGGCGCGGGGTATCTTGGCGGCTCCGCCCGCGCGACCGGCGCGCTCCCACCCCACGACCCCGGCTCCCCCCGACGCCGTACGCCCATGTCGATGCTCAACCCGCCCAAGACCGTCAGCCGCCGCCACGAGCTGCGCGAGGACCAGCTCGCGACGGCGACGGCCCGGGG
>CAZOJJ010000010.1:0-8760 GCA_964580105.1 uncultured Rhodothermales bacterium
GTCCGCCTCGGCGGCGTCACCGAGGTGGACGTGTCGGGGCTCCTGCCGGGGGTGTACGTCGTGCGCGCGGGCGCCGAGGCGGCCGTCGTGACCGTGGTACGGTAGTGGGCTGGCCCCGGCTTCGCCCGTCCTCCTGAACGCCGAGGAAAGGGCGCATTTCGGCGCAACGGCTTCCGATGCAAGGCACGGGACGAGAGAATCCACCCGCCCCTCCGCCGTTTCTTGGCGGGGCGGCCCACCCCGTCGCGTTGCCCGGCGTCCGGGCGCAGGCGTACCTTTCGGGGCTCTCCGCCCGCCCCCGCCGCCCGATGTCCGAGGCTCCGCTGAAATACCGCCGTGTCCTGCTGAAGCTGAGCGGCGAGGCCCTCCTCGGCGAGAAGGAGTTCGGCATCGACCCCGCCGTGCTGGCGGCGTACGCCGCGGACGTCCGCGAGGCCGTCCGCGCCGGCGCCGAGGTGGCCCTCGTCATCGGCGGGGGCAACATCTTCCGGGGGATCTCGCCCGAAGGCCGCCGCATGTCCTCCCGCTCGCACGCCGACTACATGGGCATGCTGGCGACGATGATGAACGGGATGGCGCTCCAGGACGCCCTCGAAGAGGTCGGTCTCTACACCCGGCTCATGAGCGCGATCAAGATGGACGAGATCGCCGAGCCGTTCATCCGCCGCCGCGCCATCCGCCACCTCGAAAAGGGCCGCGTGGTCATCTTCGGGGCGGGCACCGGCCATCCCTACTTCTCCACCGACACCGCCGCTGCCCTCCGCGCCGCCGAGGTGGAGGCGGACATCATCCTCAAGGGCACCCGCGTGGACGGCGTCTTCACCGCCGACCCCGAGCGCGACCCCGACGCCCGACGCTTCGCCCGCATCGCCGGGATGGAGGTCATCGCCCGCGAGCTCGGCGTGATGGACCTCACGGCGATCACGCTGGCGAAGGAGAGCGACCTCGACCTCCTCGTCTTCAACATGAACCGGCGGGGCGAGCTGCTCCGCGTGCTGCGCGGCGAGCCCGTCGGCACGCTCGTCCACTGGGACGCCGCCGCCGAGCCGGTCGTCCTGGCCGACAGCCTGCCCCGCCCGAGCGGGGAGCCGGCCGGCCTCCCCGCCTCCTGACCCCGCCCATCCATTCCGGGACCGATGATCGACCAACCCTTTCGCCAGCTCCTCGACGACGCCCGCGACCACATGCACAAGTCGCTGGAGCACCTCGCCCTCGAGCTGAGCCACATCCGCGCCGGCCGCGCCAACCCGGCCATGGTGGAGGACGTGCGCGTGGAGGCGTACGGGAGCACGATGCCGCTCAACCAGGTGGCCAGCGTGAGCGCCCCACAGTCCGACCTGATCGTGATCCAGCCGTGGGACAAGAGCCAGCTCGGGGCCATCGAGCGGGCCATCATGGCGGCCAACCTCGGCCTCAACCCCACCAACGACGGCATGCTCATCCGCATCGCCATCCCGCCGCTGACGGAGGAGCGCCGGAAGGAGCTCGCCAAGCAGGCCCGCGCGAAGGGGGAGGACGCCAAGGTGGCCATCCGCAACGTGCGGAAAGACACGAAGAACCACATCCTGAGGCTCCTGAACGAGGAAAACCTGCCCGAGGACATGCGCTACGAGTCCGAGGAGCAGCTCCAGAAGCTGACCGACGAGCACGTGGCGAAGGTGGACCAGATGCTGGAGAAGAAGGAGCACGACATCATGGCCGTGTAACGGCCAGGCCCGAAGGGCGAGCGACGCCGGGATTTGCGGAGACTCCACCGCCTCCCTTTTTCGTCCTTCGTACCTTTTGTTCGTCCTTCCCGGAGAGGTGCCCGAGTGGCTGAAGGGGCGCGCCTGGAAAGCGCGTGTACCGGTTATCCCGGTACCGAGGGTTCGAATCCCTCTCTCTCCGCTTCCGAACGCGGACCGCTTCCGGGGGTCCGCGTTCGGCGTTTCTACCCACCCCTCCCCCGCCCCGATGCTCCGCAGCATGACCGGGTTCGGGCGCGGCACCGCCCGCGCCGGCACCACCGAGGCCACCGTCGAGGTGCGCGCGGTCAACGGCCGCTACGCCGAGGTCGCCGTGCGCGGCCCGCGCAGCCTGGCCGCCTTCGACCCCGCCGTCCAGGCGCTCTGCAAGGAGGCGCTGGAGCGCGGCAACATCACCGTCTCCATTACGCTCCAGCGGCGCGCCGGCGAGACGGCCCTCCGCGTGGACCGCGACGCCGCCCGCGCCTACGCCCGCCTCCTCCTCGACCTCCGCGACGCGGCGGGCCTCGACCCGCACGAAGCCCCCGTCACGCTCGACCACCTCCTCAAGTACCCGGACGTCCTCGTGGCCGCCGAGGCCGCCCCGGACGCCGAGCAGACGGAGGGGTGGGCCGCCACCGAACCCGCGCTCCAGGAGGCCCTCGCCCAGCTCGACGCCATGCGCCTCCAGGAAGGGGCCGCGCTCCGCGAGGACCTCGCCCACCGCTGCGCCCTCATCGAGGAGCACCTCGCCGCCGTCGAGGCCCGCGCGCCCGCGCGCGTGGCCGAGGCGCAGGCCCGCCTCCGCGAGCGCCTCGGCGAGCTTCTCGCCGACGAGCGCCTCAACCCGGACCGCCTCGAAACCGAGGTCGCCCTCCTGGCCGACCGCCTCGACGTGACCGAGGAGTGCGTCCGCCTCCGCAGCCACCTCGCCCAGTTCCGCGAGGCGCTCGACGCCGAGGAGGCCGTCGGCCGCCGCCTCAACTTCCTCGCGCAGGAGTTCAACCGCGAGATCAACACCATCGCCTCGAAGGCCAACGACGCCGACCTCGGCCAGCGCGCCGTCCGCATGAAGGAGGAGCTGGAGAAGATCCGTGAGCAGGTGCAGAACGTGGTGTGACCGGGGCGTCCGGGACGGTGGGACCGGGGAATCGGCGGGCGCCTCCCGGTTCACCGATCCCCCGCCCCCCGGCCCTCCGATTCCCCGATCCCCATGAAGCTCATCGTCCTCACCGCCCCGAGCGGCGCCGGCAAGACCACGCTGGCCCGCCGCGTGATGGAGGCGGTCCCCGGCCTCCGGTTCTCGATTTCCGCGACGACCCGGCCGCCACGCCCGGACGAGCGCCACGGCGTCGACTACTTCTTCCTCTCGCGCGAGGAGTTCGAGGCGCAGCGCGAGGCGGGCGCCTTCGTCGAGTTCGAGGAAGTCTACCCCGGCCGGTTCTACGGCACGCTCCGCGCCGAGCTGGAGCGGCTGGCCACGAGCACGGCCGTCGTGCTCGATATCGACGTGAAGGGCGCGCTCAACGTCAAGCGGCTCTACGGCGACGGCGCGCTGACGGTGTTCATCGAGCCCCCCAGCCTCGGCGCCCTCGCCGAGCGCCTCCACGCGCGCGGCACCGAGACCGAGGAGCGCATCGCCGTCCGCCTCGAACGAGCGAAGATGGAGATGCGCTACGCGCACGAGTTCGACGCCGTCGTCGTCAACGACGACCTCGACCGCGCCGTGGCCGAAACCGTCGCCCTCGTGGAGGCGTTCCTGGCCGTCTGAGCGGCGAAGACCCTGCCAATACGGCCGCACGGCCCGGGGCGCCTCCCCCGCCGCCGTATCTTGCCCGCCTTCGACCCCGACCGTCCCCGCCCCATGGCCACGCAGAACATCCAGACGCTCGACACCGAGCGGCTCGCCGCCGAGACCGGCAACCTCTACGAGACCGTCGTCGTGCTCTCGCGCCGCGCCCGGCAGATCGCCACGCGCACGAAGGCCGAGCTCGACCAGAAGCTCTCCTACTTCGACGACCTCAGCCTCCTGGAGCCGGCCGACGACATCCGGGTCAACGAGGACCAGCTCAAGATCTCGCTGGAGTACGAGAAGAAGCCGAAGGCCGGCGCCGTCGCCATCGAGGAGCTGCTCAACGACCAGATCTATTACCGCAACTCCGGCGCGGAGAACCAGCCGGAGTAGCGGGCCCGGCCCGGCCGTTTTCGTAGGGGCGCACGGCCGTGCGCCCCTATTTTTGTGCCCGTCCTTCCCGCTCCGCCATGTCCCCCCCCGTCCTCTCCGGTACGAAGCTCGTCCTCGGCGTCACCGGCAGCATCGCGGCCTACAAGGCGGCGGAACTCGTGCGCCTCCTCGTCAAGGCGGGCGCCGAGGTGCAGCCGGTCATGACCGAGGGCGCCACCCGCTTCCTCGCACCGCTGACGCTCGGGACGCTGGCGAAACGCGAGGTCCTCGTCGAGATCTTCCCCGACAACGCCGAGGGCAGCTGGACGAAGCACGTCGACCTCGGGCTCTGGGCGGACGGGCTCGTCGTCGCCCCGTGCTCGGCCAACACGCTCGCGAAGCTGGCGGCGGGCGCGTGCGACTCGATGCTCACGGCCCTCTACCTCTCCGCCCGCTGCCCCGTCCTCGTCGCCCCGGCGATGGACCACGACATGTGGCGGCACCCGGCCACGCGCCGCAACGTCGAGACCCTCAAGGCCGACGGGGTGACCGTGCTGGACCCGGCGCACGGCGAGCTCGCCAGCGGCCTCGTCGGCGAAGGCCGCCTGCCCGAACCGGAGGCGATCGTCGCCGCCCTGGCGAGCTGGCTGGGGAAGAGGAACGGAGGAGGGGAGGCGGACCTGAACCACGGCCCCCTGGCAGGAACGAAAGTCCTCGTCACGGCCGGGCCGACGCGCGAGGCCATCGACCCCGTCCGCTTCCTCTCGAACGGCTCCACCGGCACGATGGGCTTCGCGCTGGCCGCCGAGGCCGCCCGGCGCGGCGCCGAGGTCGTCCTCCTCGCCGGGCCCGTCGCCCTCCCCACGCCCGAGGGCGTCACGCGCGAGGACGTCGTCTCGGCCGACGACCTCCTCGACGCCGCCCTCGCCCACGCCGACGCCGACCTCGTGATCGCCGCTGCCGCCGTGGCCGACTACGCGCCCGCCGAGCCGAGCGACCGCAAGACCAAGAAGGCCGACGGCGAGCTCGTCCTCCGCCTCCGCCGCACGCCCGACGTGCTCGCCCGCCTCGGCGCGCAGAAGCGGGCGGGCCAGACGCTCGTCGGCTTCGCGCTGGAGACGCACGACGGCGAGGCGAACGCCCGCGCCAAGCTCGCGAAGAAGCACCTCGACTGGATCGTCCTCAACTCCGCGAGCGAGCCCGGCTCCGGCTTCGGCACCGGCACCAACCGCGTCACGCTCCTCGGCGCCGACGGCACCCGCGAGGACCTCCCGACGATGCCCAAGGCGCAGGTGGCCGCCGCCCTCCTGGACCGCATCGTGGAGGCCCGGCCATGACCCCCCTGCACCATCCTTCGGGAACCTTACGGTTTCTCGCCCTGGGCGACTCCTACACCATCGGCGAGGGCGTCGCTCCCGAGGCCCGCTGGCCGAACGCCCTCGCCCGCCGCCTCCGCACCGACGGCCTCGACGTGGCCGCCCCCACCGTCGTCGCCGTGACGGGCTGGACGACGGACGAGCTGGCCGCCGGGATCGACCGGGCCGAGGCCGAGGGCGTCGTGGCCGGGCCGTACGACCTCGTCACCCTCCTCATCGGCGTCAACGACCAGTACCGGGGGCGGGCCCTCGATGCGTACCGAACGGGATTCCGTGCGCTCCTCCGCCGCGCCATCGCCTTCCTTCGGGAATCCGGCGAGCTCGGAGGCAGCGACGCCGGCCGCGTCGTCGTCGTCTCCATCCCCGACTGGGGCGTGACGCCGTTCGCGGAAGGCCGCGACCGGGCGCAGATCGCCCGCGAGATCGACGCCTTCAACGCCGCGGCCCGCGAGGAGACCGAGGCGGCCGGCGCCCGGTTCGTGGACGTCACGGCGCTCTCGCGCACGCAGGGCGCGCAGGTCGTGGGCGACCGGCTCCACCCGAACGGCGCCGCCTACGCCGCGTGGACCGACCGCATCGAGCCGGAGGCGAAGGCCGCGCTGGGCGGTGCGTAAAGGGATCGGCCCGCCTCGGGGCTATTGTTCCTCGGGGCTATTCCTCGGGGCTATTCCTCGGGGCCAGTACCGGCGCTCTCGCGGTCGGGGCGCACCGCATCCTCCCGAAGCACGCCCCGGCACACCGTCTCCGCGCGCCCTGATTTCACGGCCGCTCGAATTGCGGGGTTCGCGCCCGGCCCGTTACATTGGCGCGGCCGGACGACGCGGGAAGACGCCGGCCCGTCCCCCCACGATTCACGCACCCGCCCGTGATCGACGCGCTCCGCGAGGCCCGCCAGCTGCTCACGTTCCAGCGCACCCTCGTCGGTCCGCTGCGCTACCTCCCCCCCTCGCAGACGGCCCAGGCGCCGCCCCTGGCTCCTTCCCCGCCCCCCCCTCTCGACGACGAGCCGGACGACGACATGCCCGACCTCTTCGGCGCCCTCCCCGACCCCAGCCAGGACGAAACCCTCTCGCCCTACGAGCGCGTCGAGGCGCTCATCCCCGAGGGCTCCCCGCTGCGCGGCATGAACTCGCTGGAGGAGGTCTTCGACTGGCTCAAGGACACCGCCCTCATCCCCATCGACGAGAACCGGATCAACCCCGTCCTCGGCACCGGCGACCCCCACGCCGACCTGATGATCGTCGGTGAGGCGCCGGGGGCCGACGAGGACCGCCTCGGCGAGCCGTTCGTCGGGCGCGCGGGGCAGCTCCTCAACAAGATCCTCGAAGCGATCCACTTCGAGCGCGACGAGGTCTACATCACGAACATCCTCAAGAGCCGCCCGCCGAACAACCGCGACCCGCTCCCGGCCGAGGTCGAGGCCCACATCCCGATCCTCTACAAGCAGATCGCCCTCGTCCGGCCGAAGCTGATCCTGGCCGTGGGCAAGAGCGCCGGCAACGGCCTCCTCGGGCGGACCTCCTCGCTGGCGAGCCTCCGGGGCAAGTTCCACGACTTCTACGGCATCCCCCTCGTCGTCACCTACCACCCGGCCGCGCTCCTGCGCAACCCGCAGTGGAAGCGCCCGACGTGGGACGACGTGAAGCTCCTCCGCACCCGCTACGACCAGCTCACCCAGGGCTGACGCGATGGCCGACCACGACGACGCCCAGCAACGCCCCCTTCGCATCGACGAGAGCGGCCCGCAGTTCCCGCTCTCGAAGATGACCGGCCCGGCCCCGCGCCGCCCCGTCAACGTCGTCCCGATCCACGAGCAGGCCGGCCGCGTCCCGCCCCAGGCCGTGGACGTGGAGCAGTCCGTGCTCGGGGCCATGCTCATCGAGCGCGAGGCGATCCCGCGGGCCATCGAGATCCTCCCCGCCGACGCCTTCTACGACGGCCGCCACCAGCGCATCTACGCCGCGATGCAGGCGCTCTTCGAGCGCGGCAACCCCGTCGACCTCGTCACGCTCACCGAGGAGCTCAAGCGGCGCGGCGACTACGAGCAGATCGGGGGGTACTACCTCTCCGAGCTCACCACGCGCGTGGCCAGCGCGGCCAACGTGGAGTACCACGCGCGGATCATCGCCGAGAAGAGCCTGCTGCGCAAGCTCATCGGCACCATGACCGGCGTCGTCGGCCAGGCCTACGACCCGACGACCGACGCGTTCGACCTCCTCGACAACGCCGAACGCGAGATCTTCCAGATCTCCGAGAGCCAGCTCCGCAAGGGCGCCGTGCCCATGCGCGACGTCGTCCGCGCCACGTTCGAGCAGCTCCACAACCTCCACGGCCGCGCGGGCGGCATCACGGGCGTGCCCTCCGGCTTCACCCAGCTCGACGCGCTCACCGGCGGCTGGCAGCCGTCCGACCTCATCATCATCGCGGCCCGGCCCTCCATGGGAAAAACGGCCATGTCGCTCGCGATGATGCGCAACGCGGCGCTCCACCCGGAGAAGCCCGCGCCCGTGGCCTACTTCTCGCTGGAGATGAGCGCGGGGCAGCTGGCCCAGCGCCTGCTCACCTCCGAGGCGCGCGTGGACGCCCAGGCCGCCCGCACCGGCCGCCTCCACGACGACGACTGGCCCAAGCTCGCCCGCGCCGCCGGCCGCCTCGCCGAGGCGCCCATCTTCATCGACGACACGCCCGGCCTCGGCATCCTCGAGCTCCGGGCCAAGTGCCGCCGCCTCAAGGCCGAGCACAACATCGGCCTCGTGATCGTGGACTACCTCCAGCTCATGCACGGGACCGTCCAGAGCAAGAGCGGCAACCGCGAGCAGGAGATCGCGCAGATCTCGCGCTCGCTCAAGGGGCTCGCGAAGGAGCTCAGCGTGCCCGTCATCGCGCTCTCGCAGCTCTCGCGCGCCGTCGAGACGCGAGGCGGCGACAAGCGGCCCCAGCTCTCCGACCTCCGCGAGTCCGGCTCCATCGAGCAGGACGCCGACGTGGTCGGGTTCATCTACCGCGCCGAGCGCTACGGCATCACGGTGGACGAGAACGGGAACTCGACCGAGGGCCTCGCCGAGATCATCATCGGCAAGCAGCGCAACGGCCCCATCGGGCACGTCAAGCTCGCCTTCGTCAACCAGTTCGCCCGCTTCGAGAACCTGACGACCTACCTCGCGGGCGACGTGGACGGCGGGTACGGCCGGGGCGGCGGGTTCGGAGGCGGATACACCGAGAGCTACGAGGACGGGTACAGCGAGGGCCCTCCGCCGCTCCCGCCCGGGATGGACGCGCCGTTCTGAGGACGATCCGGCAGGGACGCAGCGCCTGCGCTCCTGCCACGTGGACGGTAGGCTCGGGTGAGGCCGGAATCCTCCGGAGCGTCTTGCGGCCGGGCGCGTCTGGCCCTACTCTGCGGCGTCCCCCGCCTTCGTTCCGTCCCATGCGCCGCGTCGTCTTCCAGGGTGCGTCCACCTTCCAGGGTGCGTCCACCTTCCAGGGTGCGTCCACC
>CAZOJJ010000010.1:8860-30413 GCA_964580105.1 uncultured Rhodothermales bacterium
CTTCCAGGGTGCGTCCACCTTCCAGGGTGCGTCCACCTTCCAGGGTGCGTCCACCCTGGCCCTCCTCTTCGTCCTCGCTACCGCCGCCGCCGCCCAGGTCCGCTTCGTCGCCGAGGCGGAAGAGCCCGTCGGCACCGACCTCGGCCTCCTGTTCCCGACCGACAACGAGGCGCTCCTCGACGACGCGCCCGAGCGGTTCTACATGGGCCTGGAACGCCACTTCGGCCGCGAGCGGGTGTGGACGTGGGAGGGCGGGACCTACGGCTACGTCCGCAACGCGCGGATGACGCCGGTCGGCTGGCGGTTCACCCGCTTCCACGAGGGCGTGGACATCGCGCCGACGCGGCGGGACGCGCGCGGCGAGCCGCTCGACGAGGTGCGCACGGTGGACGACGGCCGCGTGGTCTACGTCAACCGCAACCCCCGCGCCTCCGACTACGGCCGCTACATCGTCGTCGAGCACGGGTGGGACGGCAGCCCGTTCTACACGCTCTACGCCCACCTCGCGACCACGCTCGTCCGGGAGGGCGAGCGGGTGCGGCGCGGCGAGCCCATCGGCATCCTGGGCTATTCCGGCACCGGCCTCGACCGCGCCCGGGCGCACGTCCACTTCGAGGTCAACCTCCTCCTCAACGAGCACTTCGACGCCTGGCGCGATGCCCGCCATCCCCGCTGGCGGGATACGCACGGCCGCTTCCACGGCCTCAACCTCGCCGGCGCTCCGCCCGCCGACCTCCTCCTGCGCGGCCGCTACGGCGTCCCCTTCTCCGTCCGCGACCTCCTGGCCGACCAGTTCGAGGACGTGACGGTGTACGTCCCCGCCGGGCCGCCGCCCGATCTGCTTTCGCGCTACCCCTGGCTCTGCCCGTCGTGCGAGGGCACCGTGCCCGACTGGGCGACCTCGTGGGAGGTCGGCTTTACGCGCGCCGGGCTGCCCGTCCGCGTCGAGCCCTCCGAGCGCCGCGTGGCGACGCTCCGGCTGGGGCGGGTCGATCCGTTCGTCGAGGCGGACTACCTGGCGTCGCGGCTGCTCACGCGGCGGGGCAGCGGGGCGGACCTGAGCGACAGCGCCCGCAGCCTCGTCTCGCTCCTCTTCGCCCGGCCCGGGCGGGTGCCGACGTGGTGAGCCGGAAGGCCGACGAGGGCACCGGCTCAGGGGAGTCCTGAAGAGGACGCAGGGGGCAACTGAGCGGAGAAGCCCCGGTAAGAGGATGCCCGTCTACGCCTCCTCTCCGGCCCCTCCCGTCATGGTTTCCCTCTCCTCGTCCCACCGCAACGTGGGCGATGCCGAGCGCGTCGCCTCGACCGTCGGCGGCGCGCTCCTCGCACTCTACGGGCTCTCGCGCCGCTCGCCCGTCGGCCTTGCCCTCGCCGGACTCGGCGGCGTCCTCGTCTACCGGGGCGCCACCGGCCACTGCCCCGCCTTCGCCGCCCTCGGCGTCAGCACGGCCGACGGCGCCACGCCGGCGCCCGTCCAGGTCGTCGAGGCCGTGACGGTGGCGGTGCCGCGCGAGCGCGCCTACGCGTTCTGGCGGCGGCTGGAGAACCTCCCCCGCTTCATGCACCACCTCGAGCGCGTGCGCGACCTCGGCGACGGCCGCTCGCACTGGGTGGCGACGGGGCCGGGGCCGCTGCCCGACATCGAGTGGCTCGCCGAGATCACCGAGGAGCGCGAGAACGAGGTGCTCGCCTGGCGCTCCCTCCTCGGCGCCGACATGGTCAACGCCGGCCACGTCCGCTTCGCCGACGCGCCCGGTGGCGGAACCGAGGTCCGCGTCCGCATCGCGTACCAGGCGCCGGGCGGCGCCGTGGGCGCCTCCGTGGCGAAGCGGCTCGACCCCCTCTTCGGCCGGATGGTCAAGGAGGACATCCGCCGCTTCAAGCACCTCCTCGAAGCCGGCGAGATCCCCACCGTCGACGGCCAGCCCTCGGGAAGGGAGAAGTGAGCAGGCAGAAGTGAGAAAGGTGCGGCTTGTTGCCCACCGCGCCGCCCCGTTCCCTGCTTCCTCGCCCCCTGCTTCCTCGCCCCCCGACCGTCGGCACGCCTTCTTTCGCACTTCCAACTTCGCACTTCCAACTTCGCACTTCCAACTTCGCACTTCCAACTTCGCACTTCCAACTTCGCACTTCCAGCTTCATGAAAGCCCTCTGCTGGCATGGCGTCGGCGACGTCCGCGTGGACACCGTGCCCGACCCCGAGCTCCTCAACCCGCGCGACGCCATCGTCCGCATCACACTCACCGCCATCTGCGGCTCGGACCTCCACCTCTACGACGGCTACATCCCCGCGATGAAGCCGGGCGACATCCTCGGCCACGAGTTCATGGGCGAGGTCGTCGAGGTCGGGCCCGAGGTGAACAACCTCCGCGTCGGCGACCGCGTGGTGATCCCGTTTCCCATCGCCTGCGGGAGCTGCCACTACTGCAACCACCGGGAGTACAGCCTCTGCGACAACTCGAACCCGAAGGCGGAGCTGGCCGAGAAGGCGTACGGCTACAGCCCGGCCGGCATCTACGGCTACTCCCACCTCCTCGGCGGCTACGCCGGCGGCCAGGCGCAGTACGCCCGCGTCCCCTACGCCGACGTCGGCCCCTTCAAGGTGCCGGACTCGCTGACCGACGAGCAGGTCCTCTTCCTCACGGACGTCTTCCCGACGGGCTACCAGGCGGCCGAGTACTGCGACGTCGAGGAGGGCGACGTGGTGGCCGTGTGGGGCTGCGGGCCCGTCGGCCTCTTCGCCCAGATCAGCGCGGCGATGATGGGCGCCCGCGTGATCGGCATCGACCGCGTGCCCGAGCGGCTGCGGATGGCGCGCGAGTTCGCCGGCAGCGAGACGCTCGACTACGGCGAGGTGGACGTGTTCGACGTGCTCAAGCAGATGACCGGCGGGCGCGGCCCCGACGCCTGCATCGACGCCGTCGGGATGGAGGCGCACGGGTTCGGCGTCGCCGGCGCCTACGACAAGGTGAAGCAGACGCTCCGCCTGGAGAGCGACCGGCCTACGGCCCTCCGCGAGGCCATCCAGGCGTGCGGCAAGGGGGGCACCGTCTCCATCCCCGGCGTCTACGGCGGCGTCATCGACAAGCTCAACATCGGCGCCGCCTTCAACAAGGGGCTCACGCTCAGGATGGGCCAGACGCACGTCCACCGCTACCTCCCCAACCTCCTCCAGCACATCGAGAGCGGCGACCTCGACCCGAGCTTCATCATCACGCACCGCGTGCCGCTGGACGAGGCGCCCGCGATGTACCGGACGTTCCGCGACAAGGAGGACGGCTGCATCAAGGTGGTCCTCGACCCGGGTACCGCGTGATGGACCGCTCCGTCCCCCTCGCCGCGCTGGGCGGTGCCGCCACGGTCTGGGCGGCCGGCCGCCTCCTCCGCGCCCGCCGTGCCGTGGACCTCCGGGACCGGCACGTCCTGATCTCGGGCGGCTCGCGCGGCCTCGGCCTCGCGCTGGCCCGCTGCTTCGCGAAGGAAGGGGCGGCGCTCACGCTCCTCGCCCGCACCGAGGCCGACCTCGACGACGCCCGCGCCGAGTTGGCCCGCCGCACCGACGTGCTCGCCCTCCCGTGCGACGTGCGGGACCGCGCGGCCGTCGAGGCCGCCGTCGCCGAGGCCGTGCGCCACCACGGCCGCCTCGACGTGCTCGTCCACGACGCCGGGGTGATCCAGGTCGGCCCCGAGGCGCACATGACCGAGGCCGACTACGCCGAGGCGATGGGGACCCACTTCTGGGGCGCCTACTACCTCACCGAGGCCGCCCGTCCCCACCTCCCGCGCGACGGCAGCGCGCGGATCGTCTACGTCTCGTCCATCGGCGGGCGCGTGGCCGTGCCGCACCTCGCCCCCTACGCCGCGAGCAAGCACGCCCTCACCGGCTACGCCGACGCCATGCGCGCCGAGCTGGCCGCCGAGGGCGTCCGCGTCACCACCGTCACGCCGGGGCTGATGCGGACGGGCTCCACCGTCAACGCCTACTTCAAGGGGCGGCACCGGGAGGAGTACGCGTGGTTCACCATCGGCAACGCCAACCCGCTCCTCTCGCTCAGCGCCGAGCGCTCGGCGCGGCGGATCGTGGACGCCTGCCGCCACGGCGACGCCTCGCTCACGCTCACGCCCGTGGCGAAGCTGGCCGTCGCCGCCGACGGCCTCGCCCCCGGCCTCGTCGCCGCGGCGATGAAGCTGACGAGCCGGCTCCTCCCCGATCCCGCAGGCGACGGCGCCGCGCGGTGGACGGGCTGGCAGAGCTTCTCGCGCTGGGCGCCCTCGCTGTGGACCCGCCCCGCCGACCGCGCCGTGCCGCGCTTCAACGAGCTGCGCGGGCACACGCCGCCGGCCCCGACGGCGTAGCGCGGAACGACCTCATCGTACGGCGCAGCCCTCGCACCGCACGCTCGCCATGCGGTTGAACAGTTCGTTGTCCGCTGCAGGCGCAGGTTAGCGCACACGGCCGGCTCAGCGCCCCAGCAACTCCTCTACCGTCACGCCGATGTCGCGGGCGATTTCCGCAGCAACGACGGCGCGATGTCGCGCCCCTGCTGGAACGGGACCGTCGTCGCGCGGCCGTCCTCATGGCGGAACTGCTTGTGGGAGCCACGCTGGCGAACCTCAACAAAGCCGAGCGCTTCAAGCAACCGGATGACCTGCCGGGGCGAGAGGACCGGGACGTTCCCCACGGCTACGCCGCTACCGAGACGAGCTGAGTCCCGACGAACTCGCCCTCGTACTGCGGCTCGCCGTCTTCGAGCAGCATCTCGATCACCTCGCGCATGTTCGCCTGCAATTCGTCGAGCGTTTCGGCCTGGGAGTGAACGTAGCGATCACTTCGCAGCCCCGGAGAGCTAGGAGTTCCTCTGAACCGATCATCATGCCGCCGTCCATTCGGCCACGGTCAAGTAGCGAATCTTGTGGGTTCGTGGAAGAGGGCGTGGAGCGGGACTGCGTCGAGGTAGCGCCGGAACGCCCAGTCCTCCGACACCCGCAGTAGCACCACCGTCGAGAGGTTCTCCGCGCTCCGCTCGTTCGGGAACACCCCCACCACCCGCGTCCGCCGCTTCACCTCGGCGAACACCCGCTCCAGCCCGTTCGTCGTCCGGATCAGCCGGTGGTGGCTCGACGGGAACGACGTGTACGTCAGCGCCTCATCGAGCCCCCGCTCCAGCGTGGCCACCGCCTTGGGATAGCTCACGCGGTAGCGCTCGGCGAACTCGGCGGCCAGCCGCTCGGCCGTCTCCCGGCGGGCCGCCTGGAACACCGGCTTGAGGTCGGCCGCCACCTCCCGCGCCTCCGCCTGTGGCACCTGCGCCAAGACGTTCCGCTCGAAGTGGACGACGCACCGCTGCCAGAGCGCCCCGGGCAGCTCGACCTTGACGGCCTGCCGGATCGACTCGTGGTCGTCGCTGACGACGAGGCGCACCCCGCGCAGGCCGCGCTCCATGAGCCCCTGGAGCAGGGAGCGCCACGTCTCCCCCCGCTCGCCGGGGGCGGCCTCGCCACCCCACCGAGGTGGGGTGGGCGAGCACCTCCCGGTACCCCTCCTCGTCCACGCCCACGGCCACGAGGAGCGCGACGTCGCGGACGGCCCCCGCCCACCGTGCCTTGAGGTAGGTCGCGTCGAGGTAGAGGTACGGGTAGGCCCGGTCGAGCCGACGGGCGCGCCACTCCGCGAGCGTCGCGTCGAGCCGCCCGGCGATCCGGCTCACGGCGTCCTTCGAGACCTTGACCCCGGAGAGCTTCCCGGTGATCTGCTCGACCTTCCGCGTCGAGACCCCTTGGAGGTACATCTCAAGGACGGCCTCCTCCATCGACCCGGTCATCCGGCGGTAGCGCTCGAACACCTCCGTGAGGAAGGGGAGCTCGCGGGCCCGTGGGACGCGGATCTGCTCGATGTGGCCGGCCTCGGTGGTGAGGCCGCGCGCGTAGTGCCCGTTCCGGTGGCCGCGTCGGCGGGCCGTCCGCTCGCGGTGTCGGGCCTGGAGTTGGGCGTCCATCTCCTCCTCCATGACCTGCTCAAGGATGGCCTTGATGCCCTCGCGGACACGGTCTTGGACGGAGAGCTGCGCGGTGGTCCTGATCTCGTTCGGGGTCATGGCAGCCTCGGCTGGCTTATCCCACAAGATCCGCTACACGACCTTCGGCCACTCCCGTCGTAGTACCAGAAGGAGTCCGCGCCAGAGGAGCGGACCATGAACGAGTCCGGCGTCACTTCTGGTCCGAAGAACGAGGCGAGGTCGTCCTCGGGCACTTGCCCCACGAACCTATCAGGGGCGAGCGGCTGACCGGAAGGCCAGGTCAGAGTCTCACACGATGGTCGCTCTGCTTCTCGGTCGCAGGAGGGGAAGTAGCTCTCGCAGGCGGACTGTCGAGAGCCGGCGCAAGCACTGGCTATCAGCGAGAACCAAACGAGGACGACAGCATGGCGCATTCGTTCGGAGGCTGCCTAAGACCCCCCTGTACTAGGCATCTGGCAGACGTGTTACATCGCGCCCGCCAGCCACATAGTACGCGCGAGCAGGAGATCGAAAGGCGTGCTTCCCACCCACCCGAAAGCCTGTGCATCCCGCAGAAGCCGGCCCCTACTTGAGCAGCGTCACCCGCTGCGTCGCCACCCGCCCCTGCGCACCGACGGCCCAGATCAGGTACGTCCCGCTCGGGAGGCCGCCCGCCTCGAAGGCGAAGGCGTGCGTGCCGGCCGCGAGCGGCCCGTCGTGGAGGAGCGCCACGCGCCGGCCCAGCACGTCGTACGCCGCCACGGTCACCCGGCCCGCCTCGGGGAGCGAGAGGGCGAGCGCCGTGCGCGGGTTGAACGGGTTGGGGTAGGCCGCCGCGAGCACGAAGTCCGTCGGCGCTTCGCGCGGCGCGTCGGACGCCGTCGGGAGGCTGCCGTCGTCGAAGGTCTGGTTCCGGTTCACCGTGCCGCGTGTATGCGCGAGCGGCGCCTGCCAGGTGAAGTCGGCGTAGGCCGCGCCGGTGCCGCCGAGCTGGAGCGCGAAGCCGGAGGGCGTGCCGCCGTCCTCCGCCACGCCGATGTCCGTGCTGGTGCGTCCGTCGGCCGGACCGCCGGAGGCGGTGAACACGCCTTCGTAGGAGAGGAACTGCACGACGGCGCCGGTGGCGTCCACGAGCGCAATCCCGTCCGGCGCGCCGTTCTGAAGGCCCTCGACGGCAAACCAGACCGCCCCGAGGCCGTCGCCCTCGTCGTCGATGGTGCCGCTCAGGGCGACGACGTCGTAGACCGCGCCGCCGCTGCCGTTGTAAAAGACGAGGCGCCATCCGGCCAGGTCGGTCCCGGCCGTACCGGCGATCTCGACGCCCTCGTCGGCGTCCGCGCCGCTGTTGTCGTAGTGGATCTCGTTGACCCAGACGTCCACCGAGGCGGGCGGATCTACGTCCGGGTCGCCCGGGATCCAGCCGATGCCGTAGGCGCGGCGGACGAGCGTGGTGTCGAGGATGAAGGGGTTGATCGTGCCCTGGTGCCCGGCGATGAACGCGTTGCGGGCGGCCTCGAAGGCGTCCACGCGGTCCTGCTCGTGCCAGTCGATCAGGTCGTCCTTCTGCACGGCGAAGAAGTCGGCGTTCGCCTGAGCGGCGTAGATCGTCCAGATGTAGAACACGGCGCGGGCGGCGTTGCCGGCGTGGTCCTCGCGCGGCTCGAAGCGGCCGGTGTAGGCCGGGTTCGGGTGGTCGTTGTCCTTCTCGCTCCACTCGTCGAGGGCGACGGTGGGGATGGAAGTCTGCGCCACGGAGAGCCGGTACCACGTGTCCGTCTGGGCATCCGGGATCTCGCCGTACGGGTGGTTGCCCCGCGACGAGTTGACGTTGTCCTTGCTCGGAAAGAGGTGGTGCATGTCGCTCCGCGCCGGCTCGCTGCCCGCGCCCATCGACTGCGGCCAGGTGTGCTCGGTGTTGATGCCCTGCTGAAAGGCGCTCGTCGAGGGATCCGCGCCCGGCGGGATGACGACGGTGTAGCCGGTGTAGACGCAGCGGAGGTGGCCCGTCTCGTCCTGCTCCCACTGGAAGAGCACGTCGCGCGCGGTGTCGTAGCCGAGCGTGGAGGCCGGCGTGTAGGCGCCGCGCAGCGCGTCGATGAGATCCTGGCCGTAGAGGCCGGGGAAGATCCACTGCTGCGGCACCTGCGCAACGACCGGAGCGGCGAGGACAAACGCGAAGGCGAGGGCGCACAGGCGGTGCGCCCGGCGGTACCGGTCGGGCATGGGGTGGTGGGGTCCGAGGGAAAACGGCGCGCGAAGATACGGGACGGGCACAACCGCCGGGTTGTCGTTCCGCTACGGAGGCGCCCTGGTTGTCGCGGTCCTCGTGCCATTCGAAGACACCCCATGCAGCTCGCGCTCGCTTCGCCCTGCTTGCGGACGCCCCTTCTTCACGCGGATACCGGCGTCGCCGAAGTGGCGTCCACCGGCTGTGGCTACCGCCGCCGGACGCCCCTGCCGCATCGCTCCGCGAGGAACGGGACCAGCGGGGCCACGAGCGTGAAGAGCGCCAGCAGCACGGACGCCAGGCTCGGCGTGT
This sequence comes from uncultured Rhodothermales bacterium, assembly GCA_964580105.1. Classification (GTDB taxonomy): domain Bacteria; phylum Bacteroidota; class Rhodothermia; order Rhodothermales; family Rubricoccaceae; genus CAZOJJ01. Next base: position 17,393 of record CAZOJJ010000010.1, read on the forward strand.
ACCACGCGAGACGCTCGAACGGCCCCCCCAGCGCCAGCGCCCACACGGCGAAGGCGACCGTGCTGGTGACGATCTGGTGGAACGCCGGGGGCAAGTCCGGCTCGTCGGCGCGGTACCACGTCCACAACGGGGTCAGCGCCAGTACGACGCCGAAGACCGTCCACTGGAACGCCGCCGAGGTGCTCGGATCGGCGCGCAGGATGCCGTCAAGGAAGACCCACACGGCGACCACGTCGGCGGGGATGTACTTGATCAGCCTCGTCTTGTAGTCGTCCGGCACGCGGTGCTCTCGGAGGGAGGGCGCAGGACGAATACGCGCGAGGTCGTGCGAGGTAATGACGCGACAGGTGCCCATGGTCGGGAGGGTTGAGGACGGCCCCAGGCTACGCCCCGCCTCCGCTCCGCCGCGTAGACGGACCGGACAACCCCGGTGGACGGGGGGCGGAGTCACCCGGCGCCTCACCGCCGCCGCTCACCCGATCCCTCGGTCCATCGCGTAGCGCGCCAGTGCCACGTCACCTTCCAGCCCGAGCTTCTCGCGCAGCCGCGCCTTGAACGTGCGCACCGTGCTCGGCGTGATGGCGAGGTGCTCGGCGATGGCCTCCGTGCCGAACCCCTGGGCGAGGAGACGGAGCACCTGAAACTCCCGGGCGCTCAGGCGGGGCGCCGATAGGAAACGGCCCGCGGACCGGGCCAACAGCGCCTCGCGGACGAGCGGCGAGAGGTACCGCTCCCCCCGCGCGACCGCCCGGACGGCCGCCACGTACTCCGCCGGGTCGGCCCGGCCGTCGAGGTGGCCGGCAGCGCCGAGTTCGAGGGCTCGGAGGGGCAGGTCGGGCGCCTCGGTCGTCGCGAGCAGGAGCATCGCCAGGCCGGGCTGCTCGGCGCGGAGCCGGCTGAGCACCTCCATCGCGTCGGGGCCGGTGACGGCGGCGTCGAGCAGGAGCACCTCATACGCCCCGGCGCGGACGGCGCGCAGCACCTCTGCCCCCGTGACCACGTCCCCCTCGGCGTCGAGGTCGAGGGCCTCGCCGAGAAACTCGTGGACGCCGGCGCGGGCGGCGGCGTGGGGCACCGCCACGAGCACGCGCGTCCGGGGCGGGCGCACCGCCGGGCGGGCGGACGGCGGCACCCCGGGCGCACGGCCCAGGATGCGAAGGCGGGACGAACGGGCGTCGGGCATACCGACCGGAGAGGAGGGAGCAACCGGCGCATGGAACGGCGCGCCCCGTGCCGCCTCGGGTGTCACACCCCGGCGGCTCCGCCGGGGTGTGACACCCGGTTCTTCCTTTTGGCCTCCGGCGATGCCGCCGCGCCGACGCGTGGGCACTCTCCGTACCTTGCCGCCCCCCCCGCGCTTCCTCCGGCCATGCCCGACTCTTCCTCCGACCGGACCCGCACCGAGAGCGCCCTCGCCGAGCACCTTCTCACGCGCCTCCCCCCCGGCGAAGCCTACGGCCGCGCCGACCTCGCCCGCCTGCCCGTACCCGTCGCCCACTACCTCGGCGGCGTGCTCGACCGGCGCCTCGCCCGCGAAGCCGCCCTCCCTGAATCCGACTGGTTCGACGGGCGCGCCGAGGCCGTCCGTGAGGCGGCCCGCGCGTGGCACACCGCCGTCCGCGCCGCCGCCCGCGTGCCGGCCGAGGCGTGGGAAACGACCGTCCGCACGGCCGCGCGCCAGCTCCTCGCCTACCTCGTCACCCCCGTCGAAACCCTCGCCGACTGGGTCTTCGCCGACGGCCCCGAGGCCCTCCCCGTCGAGCGCGTCCGCGCCCGGATGGCGGCGTTCCCGCCTTACCCCTACCTCCGAGAGATCGCCGAGAGCTACCTCGACCGCAAGGGCGTCACGACCCTCGAGCGCCCGGAGTTCGAGCGGCTCCTCCGCCGCATCGACCGCCGCATGGTGGGCGACTACGGCACGGCCGACTGGATGGTCCTCCTCGAACCCCTCTTCGAACTCGTCGGTGCGCTGCCCGGCCGCGAGGGCGCCGTCCCGACGCCGCTGCTCCAGCGGTTCTTCGAGGCCAAGGCGCTCGACGACCTCGCCCGCGACCTCGCCGGCCCCGACGCCTACGACGCCGCCACCCTCCGCGTCCGTCTCGCCACCCTCCTCCCCGACCTCGACGACTCCTCCCTCCCCGTTGACCCGTCGGACGTCGAGGAGGAACTCGCAGAGGCGGACGACGAACCGCGCGGGGCCGCCGACCTCGGGACCGAGGAGGGCCCGGAGCGTGACGAGCCCGAGCCGCTCTGGCAACGCCTCGCCCGGCAGCGCGCGGCGGAACCGGAGCCGCCCCTCCCGGCGCCGGAGCCCGAGCCGGAACCGATGCCTGCCCGCGAGCCGGAAGGCGAGAGCGAGCCGGAAGGCGAGAGCGAGCCGGAAGGCGAGAGCGAGCCGCTCTGGAAGCGGTTCGCCGGGCCGGAGGCCCGGGACGACGAATCGGACGACGAATCGGGCGACGCGCCCACACGCCGCGAGACCCTGGCCCAGCTCGAAACGCGCGTTCTCGGTCCCCACGCCACCGAGCGCCGCGACTGGTACAAGCAGCACCTGACGGGTGGCGACGAAGCCCGCTACGCCGCCCTCCTCCGCGAACTCGACGCCGCCCGAGACTGGAGCGCCGCCATCCGGGTGCTCGGCGCGCACTACAAGCGCGAGCACGTGCCCATCTACTCCGACGCCGCCGTCGCCTTCACCGACGACGTGGAGGCCCGCTTCCGGCCCTGATGCCGCACTCCGGAGGCAGGGTCCGGCCCGGCAGGTTGGCGGACGCAGACGGGTAGGCCCCCGGTGGCTCGGACCCACGCGGGCGGCCCGTACGGGTATCTTCGGAACTCCGTCTTTCGCCCCCGCCCCCCCGATGACCGAGCCCACCCCGCCTGCCGACGCCCCTGACCTCCTCGCCGACCTCGACCGCCGCCGCGCCGAGGCGCGCCTGGGCGGCGGCGAGGCCCGCATCGCCCGGCAGCACGAGAAGGGCAAGCTGACCGCCCGCGAGCGCCTGGACATCCTGCTGGACAAGGGCTCGTTCCAGGAACTCGGCGCGTTCGTCCGCCACCAGGCCTCCGGCTTCGGCCTCGAAAAGAGCCGGCCCTACGGCGACGGCGTCGTGACCGGCTTCGGCACCATCGACGGGCGGCTCGTCTACGTCTTCTCGCAGGACTTCACCGTCTTCGGCGGCTCGCTCGGCCTCGCCCACGCCGAGAAGATCGTCAAGGTGATGAAGCTGGCGCTGGAGAACGGAGCGCCGATCATCGGCCTCAACGACTCCGGCGGCGCGCGCATCCAGGAGGGCGTCGCGGCCCTCGGCGGCTACGCCGACATCTTCCTGCAGAACACGCTCGCCAGCGGCGTCGTCCCCCAGATCTCGGCCATCCTCGGGCCGTGCGCCGGCGGCGCCGTCTACTCCCCCGCCATCACCGACTTCGTGTTCATGGCGCGCGGCACGAGCTACATGTTCGTGACCGGCCCGAACGTGGTGAAGACGGTCACCAACGAGGAGGTGACGCAGGAGGAACTCGGCGGCGCCGACGCCCACGCCTCGAAGTCGGGCGTGTGCCACCGGGCGTTCCCCAACGAGGCCGCCCTGCTGCTCGGCATCCGCGAGCTGATGGGCTACCTCCCGCTCAACTGCGAGGACGCCGCACCGGTCGTCCCCACGAACGACCCGCCCGAGCGTGCCGACGAAGCGCTCGACACGCTCGTCCCGGCCAACCCCAACAAGCCGTACGACATCCACGACGTCATCCGGCGCGTCGTGGACGACGGGCGGTTCTTCGAGATCCACGGCGACTACGCCGCCAACCTCGTCGTCGGCTTCGCCCGCCTCGGGGGCCAGTCGGTGGGCGTCGTGGCCAACCAGCCGGCCGTGCTGGCGGGCGTGCTCGACCTCAACGCGAGCATCAAAGGCGCCCGGTTCGTCCGCTTCTGCGACTGCTTCAACATCCCGCTCGTCGTCTTCGAGGACGTGCCGGGCTTCCTCCCGGGCACGGACCAGGAGTGGCGTGGGATCATCCGCCACGGCGCCAAGCTGCTCTACGCCTTCTGCGAGGCCACCGTCCCGAAGCTCACCGTCATCACGCGGAAGGCCTACGGCGGCGCCTACGACGTGATGAACTCGAAGCACATCCGCGCCGACCTCAACCTGGCCTGGCCGACGGCCGAGATCGCGGTGATGGGGCCGAAGGGCGCCGTCGAGATCATCCGCAAGCGCGAGATCGCCGAGGCGGAGGACCCCACCGCCGCCGAGGCCGCCTTCACCGAGGAGTACCGCCGCCGCTTCGCCAACCCGTACGTCGCCGCCGAACGCGGGTACATCGACGACGTGATCCGCCCGAGCGAGACGCGCGCCGTGCTCATCCGCGGCCTGGCGATGCTGAAAAACAAGGTGCAGACACTGCCCCGGAAGAAGCACGGCAACCTGCCGCTCTGAATCGCGGCGGCTCGTTGGAGGGACCCACTCGGGGGAGAGGGGCCCAGGGCCCCCACGCACGGCGTCCCTGCTGCGCAGCCGCAGAGCCGGCACCTGCCTCCCTCCCCTCGGCCGTCGCCGCAGAAGTTATCCACAGGCGCTAACCCGGCCGCGCAACCGTCACGACGGCAGGAGCGAACGCCCGGGCCGCCGTCGTACGCGGACCGTGGAAAAGGGCTTTGGCGCCCCGTTATCGCTCTTTTTCCAGACGGTTCGCCCGATCTTCAAAAAAGTGGCGAGCGGGGTTGGCAGGCTTCACCTCAAGCTCTAGTTTAGGCCAGGTCGTGTAATCCCCACCAGCCCCGGAGAATTTCCTGATGCCACGCACGCTATCGGCGGCGCTGGCCTCGCTGTTCCTCGCTACCCCCGTCCTGGCCCAGTCCCCCGCGTCGGACGCCGCGCTGCCGGTCCGGTCGGCTCAACCCCTCCGGGTTGAAGCCACCGTGCTGCCGCTCGACCCCGCCGCCCCGGACTCGCTGACGGCCGAACAGCTCGCCCGCCGCGTTGCCCGCCTCTACACCCGCCAAGCCGAACTCCTCGAAGCCGAGGCCACCGGCGATCACTCCCGCTACGAAGCCCTGCTCGAAGGGCTCGTCCGCGACGTCCAGATGCTCGCCGAGCGCCCCGGCGTGCCCGAGCAGCCGCGCTTCCGCGAGGTCTACACCTCCATCCTGACCGAGTACGAGCAGTACTACGACGAGCCGGCCCTCGACCGCGGCGAGATCTACCCGTTCCTCGCCGACGCCTTCGCGGCCGACGCCGGCCTCGACGGGCCGCTGCTGGAGCACGTCGAGCTCCCGACGCTGACGAGCTCCTACACGACGGTCTTCCCGATGGAGGTCAACCGCTCGGTGGAGAACTTCATCGCGTTCCTGCTCCGCTCGCCGGGCCACGTCAGCCGCCTCCGCTCGCGCGCCGACACCTACTTCCCGATGATCGAGCGCATCCTCGCCGAGGAGGGCGTGCCCGACGAGCTGAAGTACCTCGCGATGGTCGAGAGCGCGCTCAACCCGCGCGCCCGCAGCCACGCCGGCGCCGCCGGCATGTGGCAGTTCATCTCGGCCACCGGCCGCGCCTACGGCCTCCGCGCCCAGAGCGACGTGGACGACCGCCTCGACCCCGAGCGCGCCACGCGCGCCGCCGCGCGCCACCTCCGCGACCTCCACGAGCGCTTCGGCGACTGGCAGCTCGCCCTCGCCGGGTACAACTGCAACCCGGCCCGCATCCAGCGCGAGATCACGCGCGCCGAGGCCCGCCTCGGCCGCCGCGCCACCTTCTGGGACATCTACGACCACATCCCCCGCGAGACGCGCGGCTACGTGCCGATGTACATCGCCACGGCGCTCGTGCTCTCGAACCCGGAGGCGTTCGACCTCCCGCCGGCCGAGCCCGGCCCGCGCTACGTCTTCGACACGATCCCCGTCGAGGGCGGCACGCCGCTGGCCAGCATCGCAGCGGTGCTCGACGTGAACGTGGAGGTCATCCGCGCGCTCAACCCGTCCATCCGCCGCGACCGCGTGCCGGAGCAGCGCGACCCGTGGATGCTCCGCATCCCGATGGGCTACTACGACCAGCACGCCGAGGCGCTCGACCGCTTCGCGCCGCGCTCGGCCCGCGGCAGCAGCCTCTACGCCGCGCGCACGGTCAACTACGGCACGCGCGCCCACCGGCCCATCGCGCCGGGCGACGGCGAGCTTCCGCTCCTGGCCTCGGGCCGCCGCTCGACCCCCGTCACCCGCACGGTGAGCGCGTCGCCGGTGGTGGAGGAGCCGGGCACGCCGGTCCGCACCGTCGCCGACGAAGCGGCCGAGGAGGCCCCGGCGGCGGCCAGCAACCGCCCGCGCACGACGACGCACCGCGTCCGTCGCGGCGAGACGCTCTCGGGCATCGCCTCGCGCTACGGCGTGACGGTCCGCCAGATCATGAACGCGAACAACCTACGCTCGACGCGCATCCGCGCGGGCCAGCGCCTTCGCATCACCGGCGGCTCGGCGGCGGCGGCGAGCAGCTCGCAGACGGTCACGCACCGCGTCTCGCGCGGCCAGAACCTGACGAGCATCGCGCGCCGCTACGGCGTGACGGTCCGCCAGATCATGGACTGGAACAACCTGCGCTCGACCACCATCCGGCCGGGTCAGCGCCTCCGCATCCATACCCGTCGTAGCGTCGGCTGACCGCGCGCCGCACGGATCTACCTGGAGGGGCACGGCACCACGTCGTGCCCCTCTTTCGTTGAGGCGACGGATCCGATCATCCTCGGAATGCCGGTATCCACGATGACGCGCCTCAGGCCGCTCAGCGGCTGTTTGGGGGCGTGCTCGCCCCTCGGTTCGGGGTCATCCCGGCCTCCGAGCCGGGATCTCCAAGAAAACCTGTGGTGCCCTCTCATCTGGAGATCCCGAAAGCGAAGCGTCCCGAAGGCATCACGTCCGGAAGGCATCACGTCCGGAAGGCATCACGTCCGGAAGGCATCACGTCCGGATGACACGCTGGAAGGGGGAAGGCAACGCCCATGGATGCCCCAAACGGGTTCTCAGCACCCCGCCACCTTCGCCCTCTCTACACGTGGCACCGGGGACGCCTGCTGCCCCGTACCCCTACGCGACGCCGATCCGCGTCCAGTCCGCCCTCCTCGGCGCCGTGCCCTAGGCGGTCCCGGCCGACCTCGACGCCTGGCGGGAGGAGGCCCGGCGGAACAACTAGCCGTCCGCCACCAGCGCCCGCACCTCATCCACCACCTCGTCGGCACAGCCCCAGGCGAGGGTGTAGCCGGAGCCGCCGTGGCCGAGGTTGTAAACCACGCCACCGCCGTTCGACCAGCGCTCGGCCTCCAGCCGCACGGCCGTCCGCCCCGGCCGCAGCCCCACGCGCACGGCGCGGACGGCCGCCGCCGCCAGCCTCGGCTCCAGGCGCACGGCCCGCTCCAGAATCGCCTCCGTCGTCGCGGGGTCGGGCTCGGTATTCCACACGCCGCGCAGCGTCGTCCCCCCGACGATCACGTCGTCCGAACGCGGGATGAGGTAGGTGAGTGCGTCGGCGTCGTCCTCGTCGAGCACGACACGATCCAGGCCGGGGTTGTCCACGAGGACGATCTGCCCGCGGATGGGGTAGAGCGCCGCGTCGTCCAGGAGACGCTGGCTCCCCAGCCCCGTACACACCACGACGACGCGGCCGGGCCGGACGACCTCACGGAGGTGCCCCACCTCCACGCCCGCCTCGATGGGCACGCCGAGGCGGGCGAGCCGGGCTTCGAGCCGCCGCAGGTACACCGGACTCTCGGCGACGGGCACGGTGCACGCGAGGGCGGCGGCGAAACCGGGCGGCGGTGGGACGCGGCGGAGGTCCGGGACGGCCTCGGCCCACGACGGCCACGCGGCCGGGCGGCGGTGGTACTCTACGAGCGGGCGCATCCGCACGCCCGAGCCCGGCTCGCCGGCCTCGGCTTCGTAGACGGCAAAGCTGGCCCGGCACCAGCGGAGCACGCGGTCGGGCGGCTCGGCGTGGAACGGGTGCCACAGCGCCGCCGCGACGGCCGAGGTCGTCGCTTCCGGCCGGTCCTTCGAGACGACGCGCACGGGGAAGCCGGCCTCGGCCAGCCGCACCGCGCTCGCCAGCCCCGCGATGCCCGCACCGAGGACCAGGACCTCCGGACGCGTGGCGCTCATCGCATTTCGTGCAGGTAGGCCTGCGCTCGGGCCCGAAGCCGGCGCACGTCGGCGTCGTCCGCCGCGCCGGCCGTCAGCGAGAGGTACTGCTCGAAGCGGCGGCGCGCCTCGCCGAGGTCGCCGGCTTCCCGGGCGAGGTTGCCGAGGTGGAAGTAGCCCACCCAGCACGCCGGCACCGGCTCCCGGTCGGCGTGGCTGACGGCCTCCTCCAGAACCGAGCGGGCCACGTCGGGCTGCCCCTGGAGGTAGCGGATGACGCCGAGGTTGCTCCCGAATGCGCAGGCCGCTCCGGGGCTGTACGCCCGCCCGTTCTGGAGCATCGAGGCGGCCTCCTCCAGCTGCCCGCGCTGCTGATAGATGATCGCGAGGCGCTCGTACGGTCCGGCGCGGTCGACCCGCGCGTCTACGAGCGGCCGGAGGAGCGCCTCGGCTTCGCCGAGCCGCCCTTCGGCGAGGAGGCCGTCGGCACGGCCGAGGACGGCGGAGGCCATCGGGCGGAGTTCGAGCGAGCGCGCGAAGGCCCGGTCCGCCTCGGCGTTGCGCCCCTCCGCCCGCAGCGCGACGCCGTACTGGCTCCACGCGAACGCCGAGGCGGGGTCCGTCTCCACGTTGCGCTCCCACAACGCGATCTCGCTCGTCCACACCCTGTTGTAGCGGAGCGTGAGGGCGAGCAGCGGGATCGCCAGGAGCACGGTACCGGTGAGGACCCGCGCGGCGACCTGGGCGGGCGTCCTCCGGCCCTGCGCGAGCCACGCGGCCAGCGTCGGGACGACGAGCAGGAGGGCGCCGAGGAGGGGCAGGTAGAGGTACCGGTCGTGGACGAGGTGCTCGGGCGGGAAGGCGGGGATGTTGAGCGCCGGGAGCAGCAGGAGCGCGAAGAGGGCGAGGCCGAACGCCTGGACGCGCCCGCGCCGGGCCATCCACACGGCCGCCGCCGCCGCGAGGCCGACCGCCAGCAGCGGCCCCCAGAAGGCAGCCAGCCCGAGGTCGCCGGGGCCGACGGGCCGGAGTGGGTAGCTCGGGCCCAGCTCGACCGGGACGAGCATCTGGCGCAGGTAGAAAAAGACGAGCGCGGGCGCCGTCAGCAGGGCTTCGACGACGCCGTGCTCCCACGGCGCCTCCTGCGCGAACCGACCCAGCACCGCCTGCCGCGCCGCGAGGTAGGCGACGGCGACCGCCACGAAGGGGGCCGACGCTTTCAGGGCGAGCGGGAGCCGCGCCCGCCACGGCTCTCGCTCGTCCGCAGCATCGGCCAGCACGAGGGCGAACACGAGCGCCGGAAGGACGACGCCGACCTCCTTGGCACCCACGGCTACGACCGCGAGCACGAGCGCGAGGGCCCAGCGCCACACCCCGCCCTTGCGCCGGGCGTCGAGCACCAGCAGGAGCGCCCCGAGGAGCGCGCTCCCGAGCAGCAGGTCCGGCGAGCCCGCGATCCACGCCACACTCTCCACGTGCACCGGGTGGACGGCGAACACGACGGCGACCGCCGCCGCCAGCCAGTCGCTGCGTCCGAGACGCCGCGCCAGCAGAAACGCGAGCCCCGTCACGAGCACGTGCAACAGGACGTTGGTGCCGTGCCACCCGAACGGGTTCAGCCCGAAGACCCGGTGGTTGAGGATCATCCACGCCACGAACGTGGGCCGCCAGTAGTTGCTGCGGGCCTCCTCGTCCTCTCCGCCGCGGAACGCCCAGACGTCGGAGGTCAGCGCCTCGCCGATGAGGGCGTTCTCCTGGATGAGCGGGTTGGCGACGATCTGGCGGGTGTCGTCGTAGACGAACGCACCGCCGAGGGCGTTCAGGTACGCGACGGCCGCGAGGAGCAGGGCCGCGGGGAGGAGCCAGCGAGGGGCGGGGGCTTCTTTCGAAACGGCCATGTGGCGATGCGTGGGTCGGCGGGCGGAGGTTAGCCCTCCGCCGCCCCACTCCGCAAGGCGACCGAGGCGGGCATCGCCGAAGCGGCGGCGTACGCCCCGCGCCACCGCGCCACCGCGATGGCGAGGAGATCCTGGACACCCCGCAGGGCATCGCGGCGCAGGTCCACCCGGCGCGACGCCTCGTAGTGCCAGGTCACAGGGACCGACGCCAGCCGGTAGCCGAGCCGCCGCGCCACGAAGAGAACCTCTACGTCGAACCCGCTCGTCACGCTGGGCCCATGGATCGTGCCCCGGCGGTCGGGGTGGTAAAGACGAAGGTGGTCGAAGACGCGAAGGACGGCATCGCGGCGGAAGGCTTTGAAGCCGCACTGCGTGTCGGGCAGCGCGAGGCCGAGGAGGAGCGTGCGCAGGGCCGCCTGCCCCCAGCTCATCGCGAGGCGGCCCACCGGCGCCCCGGGGCGTCGGAACCCCCGGCTGCCGAGCGCCACGTCCGCCCCCGCCTCGAGGGCCGCGAGGAGGTCCCCGGCGTGGGCGATGGGGGTGGCCTGGTCCATGTCGGTGAAGAGCACGACCGGCGCGCGCGCGGCTTCGATGCCCGCCATGACGGCCGCCGCCTTCCCGGCATGGGCGATCCGCACGAGGCGGTCCGGCGCCCGCAGCAGCGCCTCGGCGCGGGCGGCCGTATCGTCCTCGCTGCCGTCGTCCACGACCACCACCTCTACGTCGAACGGCTGGCGGTCGCGCCAGGCGAGGACGTCGCCGAGCCGGCCGGCTCGGAGGGCCGAGGCCTCGTTGTAGGCGGGGAGCACGATGGAGAGCCCGGGCGTCATGGCCGCACGATACGGCAGGCGCTCCATACGCCCAACCCCGGGACCGGCGCTACGCCCCGTTACGCCCCGCCGTCCTCGCGGCCGAAGGCCGCCCCCTCCCGCATCAGCCCCGCGTAGCGGTAGGCCCAGGCCTGGAGCCGGTCGAGCGTGGCCGCGTCGAGGTCCATCCGGTCGGCGAGGTCGCGGAGGGCCTCGTTCTCGGCCGGGTCTACGCGGCCGTCGGCGTGGGCCACGGTGAGCAGGTTCATCAGCGCCACGGCGCGGAGGCGCGGGGTGTCGAAGACGTAGTTGAGGTCGCCGACGGCGTCGGGGTCGGCGGCCGTCTCGGCGGCGAGGCCCGCCTCGGCGTAGAGCCGGTCGAGGATCTCCACCTCGGAGAGCGCCAGCCGGTGGTCGGCGGCGATGACCTGGCGGGCGAGGATGAAGAGGGCGCGCTGCTGGTCGGGCGACAGCTCGTGGAGGAACATGGGCCGTACGAAGGGGAAGGCGGGACAAGGTAACCGAGCGCCGCCGAACCGGGCGGCCGGAACCGCCTCCGGCCGGCCGAGATTGGAGGCGGACCCGCTCCCGCTCCCCATGGCTCTCCCCTCCGATCCCGACGCGCTCGCGCGCGACCTCGACGCCGCGCTGCCCGACGCCGGCGGCCTCGTCCTCTTCGACGGCGCCCTCGAGGCCGACGCCCTCGCTGCGGCCGACGCCCTCGCCCAGCGACGCAGCCTCCGCCTCCACCGCGTCCACGCCGCCGACCTGCTGCACGACCGTTTCGGCGCCGTCCGCGGCAACCTCCGCGAGGTGTTCGACGAGGCCCACGCCGCCTCCCTCCTCCTCCTCACCGAGGCCGACGCGCTGCTGACGGCCTCGCCCGCGCTGGACGACGACGACCCGGAGGGGCCGCCCGCCTCGGTGCGCCTCCGGCGCTACCTGCTCGACCGCACGGCCGCCTTCGAGGGGATCGTCGCGCTGGCCGTGGCCTCGGTGGCGCCGTACGACGACCTCCGTAGCCACGCCGTGGTCGTGCCGCGCTGAGCGTCGAGCGGGGTCAGTTGCGCGGCAGCTCGCTCTGGGCGTCCTCGCGGAGCGCGGCGCGGATGTACTGGAACAGCGCCGCGCGGCCCGCGCCGTAACGGTAGAGCCGGTCCGCGTCCGCGCGCATGCGGATGTGGCACGTCGGCAGGCCGGGGATGGCGATGGAGCCTTCGACGAGGGCGCGGTCCCCGTCCTCGTGCGCGGTGATGCGGACGAAGTCGAGCGTGGCGTCCTGGAAGTCGCCCGGTTCGAGTCGGTAGCCGTCGGGGTGCATAGCGAAGCCGAGAGGGTCGGCCGGGTTATCGGCCGCCCTCTCGGCTCGTTAAACCGTGCGCGGGGATGTGCGCCGCCGGGTGCCTACTGGCGCGTGAGCGTCATCGGCAGCTTCTGGCCGCCCTGGGCGAAGGTTCCCTCCATCGTCGTCTCGTCGGCAGAGACGGTGCCGGTGAAGGAGGCCTGCCCCATGATGTCGATGGCGACGTCCTTCCCGTTCACCGCGATGGCGCCGAGGGGGAGGTTGTCGGCCTGGCCGGGCGCGTCGAGCACGGCCGTGTAGCCGTCGCCCTCGCGCGTGAGGGTGAACGTCATGCGGATCTCGCCGCCCTGCGGGAGCGCCAGCGCGCCGCGCCACACGCCGGAGAAGTCGCCGCGCGCCTTCGGGTTCGCCTTGGGACGGTTCGCGGCGGCCTCGACGGGCGCCTCGTAGGGCGCCTCGTAGGGCGTCAGTACGAGCGGGAAGCTGTGCGCGCCCTGCGTCCACGTCCCGGCGATCCGGCCGTCCTCGACGGTGCCGGTGTAGACGAGGCCCGCCTGCGCATAGCCGATGGTGAGCACCTCCCCGTCGAAGGCGACGGAGTCGGTCGGGAGCGCGAAGGCACCCTGGTCCGGGCTGTCGAAGGTGGCGGTGTAGCCGTCCCCGTCGGGGACGAGGTGGAAGACGATCAGGAGGGAGTCCTGGCCGGGTACGGCCGAGGACGCATCGAGGTAGCCGCCCCAGTCGCCCGCGACCTCCGTCTGGGCGAAGGCGGGCGCGGCGAGGAGCAGCGTCAGGAGGGAGAGCGTACGGAGCATAGAGCGGGGGCGTAGGTGAAACGGGGCGCGGTACGTCCGCGCGCTTTTCGGGGTTGCGAGGCCGCGTCCCGCGCGGGAGC
>CAZOJJ010000010.1:30513-49900 GCA_964580105.1 uncultured Rhodothermales bacterium
GTCATCGGCGTTCGTCATCGGCGTTCGTCATCGGCGTTCGTCATCGGCGTTCGTCATCGGCGTTCGTCGCCGCCGGCCGCCCGACGCCGGCGCACGGAATCGGACCGGCGGCAGGGCGGTTCACGCCTCGACCGGAACGAAGCGGGCGCGGAGCCAGCCGTCCTCGACGGCGTGATCCGCCAGGCGATAATACGCGAGGAAGTTCGGGAGGAGCACGTTCCGTCGCTGGTTCCGCACCTGCACCACGAGCCCGTCGCCGAACTGCTCGGCCTCCACCTCTTCGTCCCCGACGTACGGCAGCTTGATCTCGACGAGGTACGCCTCGCCTTCGCTCGTCACGCGGTACGTCGGCTCGTCGTAGAACACGGCCGCCGGGTCACGCTCGCCGTAGAGCGTCCGGCCGATCTCGCCGAGCAGCTCGATCCCGAACACCTCGCGGCCGACGTGCGGCACGCGGAAGACGGGGAGCGGCGCGAACGTCTCCTCGATCTCGTCGAGGTAGGCCGCCTGCGCCTCGACGTAGCGCGAGAGCACGCCGCCCGCTTCCTCCTCCGGGATGACGCGGTTGACGATGGCGGCGTCCACGGCGTAGCCGTAGAGCTGGAGGTACGTGTAGGCGCGGCGGGCCTCCTGGATCACCATCCGCTCCGGGTTCATCACGAGGCGGGCCGAGGTGACGGCCGGGTTCTGGAGCACCTGCTGGATCTCGCCCAGCTTGCCGAAGAGCCCGTCGAGCTCGGCGTAGCCCTTGTCGAGCGGGATGCCGGTCGTCTTGCGAACGGCGAAGCCGACCGTCTTGAAGGCGGCTTTCTGGAGCGGAAACGCCTTCTGGAGCCACCACTGCGTCACCTGCGGGAGCGTGAGCAGCGTCAGCGTCTCGCCCGTCGGCGCGGCGTCGAGGACGATCACGTCGTACCGGCCTTCGGAATAGAACGCCTCCAGCCAGAGGAGCGCCGAGCCCTCGCTCATCCCCGGCAGCGCCGCCATCTCCTCGGCGGCGACGGCGTCGGCGCCCTGCCAGCGGAGCACCGTCCGCATCAGCTCGCGCATGTTCCCCCAGTACCTCCGCATGGAGTAGTACAGGTCCACTTCCTGCGCCCAGAGGTTCTCGGCGACCTCGACGGGCTCGGGGCCGAGCGGGCGGTCGAGCGCGTCGGCCAGCGAGTGGGCCGGGTCGGTGGACATGACGAGCGTGCGGTAGCCGCGCCGGGCGCACGCGAGGGCGGTGGCGGCGGCGCACGTCGTCTTGCCGACGCCGCCCTTGCCGGTGAAGAGGAGGATGCGGGGCACGGATGCGGGGGTAGGAGGGCGCCGGTGTATGGGCGTTTCCGAGGCGTGGTTTCTCACCCGCTCGGTTTCCACCTGCTCTTTGCCGGCCGTCTCTCACCCTTCCTCCGACGAGGAGGCTACCGCGGTTGACCCGGTCCGCCCCGGCCCCGAGGCGGGAGGACCCTCCTCGGCGACCACCCCGCTCGCGGAACCCATCGTCCGCCCGCGAAGCGTGGAGGAGCGGCGAGACCACCTAGGGCGCGCCGTCGTCCGGCGCGCCGTCGTCCGGCGCGTCACCGTCTCCCCTCCCGTCGCTGCGTGGCGATGGAGCCCGGGGTGGCGGAGCCGGAGGAGGGGGCGGACGCCGGCTCGCTTCCGCCTCGCGTCGCTGCGGGTTCGACCGCCCGGCGTCCCGGCGCGGCACCTCGTCGTCCTCGCCCAGCATCTCCTCGGAGGTCAGGAACGGGTCGCGCTCGGCTTCCCGTCCCTCTTCGCGCGCCTTCTCTTTGGCGCGCGCGGGCGCGTCGGCGAAGGCGGCACGACGGAGGCGCTCCTCGGGGCTGATCTCCGTGCGGTCCTCCTCCATCCGGCCGAAGGCTTGCTCATAGGCCTCCCGGTCGAACTCGGTGTGGCGGAAGTCGTCCGGGTCCATCCCTTCGAGCGGCGCGCGGTCGAAGTAGGCGTCCACCTCGGCGTAGAGCGTGTCGTACTCGAGGTCGAGGGGCTGACGATAGGGGGGCGGGTCGGGGAAGCGGGCGTCGCCGAGGCGGCCCTGGACCTGCGCGAAGAAGTCGCCCACGACGAAGAGCGCGTTGTGGGCGCCCTGCCCCCAGTAGTTCGAGCGGAAGGTGACCTGCTGGTCGTTGAAGCCGACCCACGCGCCGGCCACGAGCCGGGGGTGCATGAGGATGAACCAGCCGTCGGCGTTGCCCTGCGTGGTGCCCGTCTTGCCGGCGACGTCGCCCGTGACGCCCCAGGCGCGGATGCCGCGGCCGGTGCCGCGGTCCACGACGCCGCGCATCATATCGAGCAGGGTGCGCGCCTCGCGGCGCGAGAGGGCCTGCCCGCCGCGCCCGCCGAACGATTCGACGATGCGGCCCTCGGCCGTCTCGACGCGCGTCACGAGACGGGGCAGGCGGCGGCGCCCGTCGTTGGCGATGGTGCCGTAGGCTGCGACCATCTCCAGGAGCGTGACGGGGCTGGTGCCGAGCGCGAGCGAGGGCACGAGGTCGAGCTCGCTCTCGGTGATGCCCATCTCGCGCGCGACGAGGGCCACGCGGCCGGGCCCGACCTCGGCCATGAGCTGCGCCGTGATGGTGTTCTTGGAGTAGGCGAGGGCGTCGGCGAGGGTGAGCTCGGCGCCCGAGACGGAGCCGCTGTTGGTGGGCCGCCAGACGCGGCCGTGGCCGAGGTCCACCTCGACGGCCTCGTCGGTGAGCCGGTCCATCGGAGAGAAGCCGCGCTGGAGGGCGGCGGCGTAGACGAACGGCTTGAACGTGGAGCCGGGCTGGCGGCGCGCCACCGCCACGTGGTCGTATTCGTCCACCGCGAAGTCGCGGCTTCCGACCCACGCCTTCACGTCGCCCGAGGCGGGGTCGAGGGCGACGAACCCCGCTTCGAGGCGGGTGACGACGGCGCGAAGCGAGTCCATGAACGACTCGTTCCGGCGGAGGGAGTCGAGAGCGGCCGCCTCCGAGAGGCCCGCCTCGGTGAGCGCGGCGAAGGCGCCGGAGCGCCGGACGTGCCGCTCGACCACCTCCGCGCGCGTGGCCCAGAAGTAGCCGAAGGGCTCGACGCGGTCGCGGTAGGCCACGTAGGCGTCGAGGCTGCCGAGCGAGGGCATCGCGCGGCGGCTCCACTCCACGTCGGCGACGGCCTGGAGGCGCGCCGTCTGCTCCTCGACGGCCGCCTGCGCCGCCTCCTGGAGCGCGAGGTCGAGCGTGGTGTAGATCACGAGCCCGTCGCGTTCGAGGTCGAAGCCCCGGCGCATCGCCCAGTCCTCCATCCGGGCGCGCACGGCGGCGGTGAAGTGGGGAGCGAGGCTTTCGTTGCCGGGGAGCCGCTGGAAGTCGAGGCCGAGGTCGGTAGCGCGGAGGCTGTCGGCCTCGGCCGTGCTGAGGAAGTCTTCCTCGGCCATCAGGCGGAGGACGAGGTTGCGGCGCTCGCGGGCGCGCTCGGGGTGGCGCACGGGGTCGTAGTAGGCCGTCCCTTTGAGCATGGCCACGAGCGTGGCCCCCTCCGCAACCGAGAGTGCCGAGGCCGGCTTGCCGAAGTACGTCCGCGCCGCGCGTTCGAAACCCGTCGCGTTGTAGATGAACGGGACGGTGTTGACGTACGCCTCGAGAACGGCGCGCTTGGTGTGGTGCTGCTCGATCTTGAGCGCGGCGATGATCTCCTTGAGCTTGCGCGTGAGGGTGCCGGAGCGGCCGATCTCCTCGGGGAACAGGTTCCGCGCGAGCTGCTGCGTGACGGTCGAGCCGCCCTGCGTGTCGCCCGCAAGCGTGCGGAAGGCGGCGGCGAGGCTGCGCCGAACGTCCACGCCGCCGTGCTCGTAGAACCGCCGATCCTCCGTCGCGATCAGCGCGTGGACGACGTGGTTCGGGATGGAGTCGAGCGGAACCCATTCCTGGAACGGTTCCTCGAACTGGGTCAGCTTCTCACCCCCGGCGGCCAGGACGACGGACGGACGGGCCTCGGCCGCCCGGTTCAGCTCCAGCGCGTTCGGCGTGGCCGGAATCAGCGCGAGGGCGTAGAGAAACACCGCGAACACACAGAACGCGCCGAAGACGGCCAGCCCGGCGAGCACGAGGCCGCCTTTCTTCCACCCGGGCACGTCGGGGGCGCGGAAGGCGGCGGCGTAGCGGCGGAGGAAGCCGGGCACCCAGACCCGTCTCCCTTCGAGGACGGGGCCGGAGCGGTTGCGGGAGCGGCGGAACGACCAGCGGGATGCCATGAAGGACAGATCGGCAGGAACGGGGGACGAGATAAGGAGAACGCCCCGGGGGCCAAGTCCGTGCCGTCACACGCCCGGCCAAGGCCTCGGCGCGATTGCCAGGGTATGCCTTAGGTCGGGCCACACCCCCAATCCATGCGCGCCGCCTGCGCCGACGGTGGAGCAGCCGGCCGGACGACACGCGCGTCCGTGGGGAAGGAACCGGAACGGCCGAGCGGGTTCTCGCCGCGTGGTACCGGAAGGGCTGAAACCGGAGGCCCTACCGCAGCGCCTCCTCCAGCGTCGTCGCCGCGTCGGTCGAGGCGTCGCGGTACTTGACGATGCAGGGGGCGGCGAGGCTGAGGCCGTGGGCTCGGCCGAAGGCGGAGTCCACCGCTCGCGCACCGGGCACGACGACGGCGCCGGCCGGAATCTCCAGGCCGCCGTGCCCGTCGGCACGAAGGACGGCCTCGTTCACGAGGTCGTACACCCGCGAGGACCGCGTCAGGATCACGCCCGCCGCCAGCACGGCGCCCTCGCGCACGACGGTGCCCTCGTAGATCCCGCTTCCGCCTCCGACGAACACGTCGTCCTCGACGACGACGGGCACGGCCCCGATGGGCTCCAGCACGCCGCCCACCTGCGCCGCCGCGCTCAGGTGCACGCGCCGCCCGATCTGCGCGCAGCTCCCGACGAGCGCGTGGCTGTCCACCATCGTCCCCTCGCCCACGTACGCGCCGACGTTGACGTACATCGGGGGCATGCAGACGACGCCGGGGGCGACGTAGGCGCCGCGCCGGATGGTCGAACCGCCGGGCACGATCCGCACGCCGTCGCCCTTCTCGAACGAGCGCGCCGGGAAGGTGGCCTTGTCGAAGAACGAGAACGGCCGCGCGGAGAAGTCCGCGATCTCGCCGAGGCGGAAGCCGAGGAGGATGCCCTGCTTGACCCAGCCGTTGGCGCGCCAGGCGCCGTCCTCGCCGCGCTCGGCGGAGCGGACCTCGCCCCGTTCGAGGGCGTCGAGGAGGGCGTGGAAGTCGTCGAGGGCGGCGTCGCGGTCGAGGGCGTCGGCGGCCTGCGTCGCGTGGCGCTCGATGGCCTGGCGGAGGTCGGCGAGGGCGGGCATCGATCGGTTCAGGGTGCGGGGTTCAGGGTGCGGGGTTCAGGGTGCGGGGTTCAGGGTGCGGGGTTCAGGGTGCGGGGTTCAGGGGCGGAGCAAGTGGCCTACGCCTCGGCGGCGACACGGATGTGCGGGCGGTAGGCGTCCATCACGCGTGGACGGTTGGCCTCGGAGAGCGGCACCAGCGGGAGGCGCAGGTGCGGCTCGATCCGCCCCATCTCGGCGAGCACGGCCTTGATGGGGCCGGGGTTGGCCTCGACGAAGCTCGCCCGCATGGCGTCGAGCAGGCGGAAGTGCAGCGCGCGCGCGCCGTCGAACGCGCCGGCCAGCCCGAGGCGGACCAGCTCGCTGATCGCGCCGGGCACGGCGTTGGCGATCACGCTCACGAGGCCGTCGGCCCCGAGGGCGAGCATGGGCAGCGTCAGATCGTCGTCGCCGGAGTAGACGGCGAGGCCCTCGGGCCGGTGCGCGAGGATGTCGGCGATCTGGTTGAGGTTGCCCGAGGCCTCCTTCGTCCCGACCACGCTCGGCACCGCCTCGGCCACCCTGAGCTGGGTCTCGGCGGTGAGGTTGGAGCCCGTCCGGCCGGGCACGTTGTAGAGGATGATCGGGCAGTCCGTCGCGTCGGCGATGGCGGCGACGTGCCCGAGGAAGCCGGCGGGCGTGGGCTTGTTGTAGTACGGCCCGACGACCAGGAGGCCGTCCGCCCCCGCCTCGGCGGCCTCGCGGGAGAACTGCACGCTCTGCGCCGTGTTGTTCGTGCCCGTCCCGATCACGACCGGCACGCGCCCGGCCGCGTGTTCGACGGCGACCTCCACGATCCGCCGGCGCTCCTCGGGCGTGACGGTGGGGTTCTCGCCCGTCGTGCCGAGGACGACGAGGGCCTCGACGCCCTTGTAGCCGTTGCTGCCCTCGATCTGGAAGTCGATCAGGCGGCGGAGGGCGTCGGCGTCGACGCGGTCGTCGGCGGTGAAGGGGGTGACGAGGGCAGGTGCGGTGCCGCGGAAGACGGGGCGTTTCATGGAGCGAAGGGCTGAGGGCGTGGAGGCGTGATTGGGAGGCCGCCTGCGTGACCATCGATCAATCGATAAGTCACTCGTTTACCCAATCACCGAGCATGTCGTCGAGCGTGAAGAGGCCGGTGCGGCCGTGGACCCACGCGGCGGCGCGGACGGCGCCCACGGCGAAGGCCCGGCGGTCTTTGGCGACGTGCGAGAACCGGAGCTGGTCGGCGGCGCTGTCGAAGCCGACGGTGTGCTCGCCGAAGACGGCGCCGACGCGGGTGCTGGTGACGTGGAGCGCCTCGGGCGCGATGCGGCCGTGCTGGGTCTCGGTCTCGATCCGCTCCTTACGCCCGAGCCCGGCGAGCAGTTCGTCGGCCAGCAGCCGGGCCGTCCCGCTCGGGCTGTCCACCTTGCCGACGTGGTGCGCCTCGTGGACCCACGCGTCGTAGTCGGCCAGCCGGTCGAGCAGCGGGAGCGCGCCGCGCAGGGCGCGTACGAGGACGGCCACGCCGAGCGAGAAGTTCGGCGCGTAGAGCACGCCGTTCCGGCCCTCCTCGACCCACGCGCGCACCTTGCCGAGGTCGTCGTACCAGCCCGTCGTACCCACGACGGCGTCCACGCCCCAGAAGGCGTAGCGGTGGAGGTGGTCGAGCGCGAGGTCCGGCAACGAGAAGTCGATCACGACGTCGGCGCCGCCGAGGTCGGCCGCGTCGCGGGCGTCGAGGAGCGGGCGGGCCGAGTCGAAGCGGGTGACGATCGTGTGGCCTTCTTCCTGTGCGACGGCCTCCACGGCCTGGCCCATCCGGCCGGTCCCTACGAGGGCGAGGTTCATGCGTTGTAGACGGTAGACAGTAAACGGTCTACAGGAAGCGAAGCGATGAACGCCTCGAACCGGTCCGGGTCGCGCAGCGGCGGGCCGTGCCCGAAGCAGACGACGGCCGGGCGGAGGCCGAGCAGCGTCCGCGCTGAGGCCCGATTCCGCGCCGGGTCGGGGGTGAACAGGCGGGGCGGCTCGCGCAGGCCGGGCGCCGACGTGAGGATGTGCATCCCGAAGAACACGTCGCCGAGGACGAGCACGCCGTCGCGCTCGCGCCAGTAGGCGAGGTGGCCGGGCGAATGCCCCGGCGTGGCGAGGGCGACGAACTCACCGACGGTATCGCCGCCCCGGAGGCGGCGGGCGACGGGCACGGGCGGCGCCTTCGGCGGCGCGAGCTTCGTGAGCCACGTGCCCTGCGGCACGAGCGGGCGGAGGTCGCCGCTCTCGACGGCGTCGGCGTCGGCCTCGGGGCACCAGAGCGGGACGTTCCGTGCGGCGCACACCGCCGCGCTGGCGCCGGCGTGGTCCGAGTGCCCGTGCGTGAGCACGTGGAGGTCGAGCGGTTTTTCCTCCAGCGCCTTCAGGATCGTTGGCGCGCTCCCCGGCAGGCCCGCGTCGAAGAGCACGCCGTCGGCGTAGTAGACGTTGACCCAGTTGCGAGGAAGGACGGGCAGGTGGAAGAAGCCGGGCGTGAGTTCGTGCATGGCGGAGACGGTTGGCATCCGGGCGTCAGCGCATCGCTTCCGCGGCGCGAGCGATGTCGGCGAGGAGGACGGCGGCCGTCACGTCGGCGCTGGCGCCGGGGCCGCGGATGACCAGCGGCTCCGGCGCGTACCGCTCGGTGTGGAAGGCCACGACGAGCGACGGCCCGCGAAGATCCGCCAGCGGCGAGCCGGCCTCGACGGCCTCCACGCCCGCCTCGATGGACCCGTCGGCGCGGAGGCGGGCAACGTACTGGTGCGCGCCGCCCGCCAGCCGCTCGGCCCAGGCCGCGTCGGCCTCGGGGAGGCGCGCCAGGAAGGCGGCGAGCGGAATTCCCCGCAGGGGTTCGGGCACGAGCGGCTCGACGGCGGCGTCGGCCGGATCCGTCGGCAGCCCCAGTTCGCGGGCGAGGGTGGCGAGCTTGCGCGCCACGTCGCGGCCGGAGAGGTCGTCGCGCGGGTCGGGCTCGGCGTAACCGAGGGCACGGGCGCGGGCGACGGCCTCGGAGAACGTGGCCCCCTCGCGCATCGCGTTGAAGACGAAGGCGAGCGTGCCCGAGAGCACCCCCTCGATGCGATGGATCGTGTCGCCCGTCCGCCGCAGGTCGCGCAGCGTGGCGATCACGCCGAGGCCGGCGCCGACGGTCGTCTCGTAGAGGTACGGCACCTCGCCCTCGACGGCGGCCTCCCGCGCGGCCTGCCACCGGGCCGCGTCCACGCTCGTCGCCGCCTTGTTGGGCGTGACGACGGCGATGCCGGCCCGCAGGAGGTCGGCGTGGCGCGCGGCCACCTCCGCCGACGGCGTCGCGTCCACGACGACGAGGCGCTCCAGCCGCGCAGCCGTGAGCCGGCCGATGACGGCGTCGAGGTCGGCCGCCTCGGCCTCGGCGAGCCGGTCGAGCGCGTCGGGCGGCGCCAGGCCCCCTTCGTCGAACGCCATCCGCCGGGAGTTCGCCACGCCGACGAGGCGGAGGTTCAGGCGGTGCGCCTCGCGGAGCGCGGGCGCCTGGCGGTCGAGGAGGGCGAGGAGCGTCCGGCCGAGCGCGCCCGCGCCGATCACGAAGACGTGGGCGCGCGTGCGGCGGAGGGCGAACGCCTCGTGGAGCGCGCGCAGCGCCTGCGGCGCGTCGGCGCCGGCGACGACGGCGGAGAGGTTGTGGTCGCTCGCGCCCTGCGCGATGGCGCGGACGTTGACGTGGGCCCGCCCGAGCGAGGCGAACATCTTGCCCGCCAGCCCCGGCGCGTCGCGCATGAAGTCGCCCACGGCGGCCACGACGGCCGCGCCCGGTTCGGCCTCGATGCCGTGGAGGTCGCCGCGCTCGCACTCGCGCCGGAAGGCCCTGCGGAGGAGGCGAACGGCGTCCTCCATCGCGCCCTCCTTGACGGCGAGACACAGGCTCCCCTCGCTCGACGCCTGCGCGATCAGTTGCACGTCGATGTGCGCGTCGGCCAGCACCGCGAACGCGCGCGCGGTGAGGTCGGGCACGCCAAGCACGCCCGCCCCGACGACCCGCACGAGCGCCGCGTCGCGCACGCACGTGACGGCCTTGATGCGCTCCGGCGTCGCCTCGTGCTCGGGGCCGATGACGGTCCCGGCGGCCTCCGGGTTCATCGTGTTCTTGATGACGAGCGGGATGCCCTTCCGCTGGAGCGGGCGCATCGTGCGCGGATGGAGCACCTTCGCGCCGAAGTGCGCCAGCTCGGCGGCCTCCTCGTACGAGAGGCGCGGGAGCGAGAACGCCTCCGGGACGACGCGCGGATCGGCCGAGAGGACGCCGTCCACGTCGGTCCATATGACACATTCGACGGCGTCGAGGGCACCGGCGAGGATCGTCGCCGTGTAGTCCGACCCCGAGCGGCCGAGGGTGGTCGTGACCCCCTCCGGGGTGGTGGCGATGAAGCCGGTGACGACGGCGAGGGTGCCTTCGGGAATCGCCGCGAAGCGCTCCCGGATGAGCCGGGCGGTCGCCTCGAAGTCCACGGCGGCCTCGCCGAAGGCGTCGTCGGTGCGGATGACCTCGCGGGCGTCGAGGGCAACGGCGTCGTGCCCGGCCGCCCGGAAGGCGGCGGCGACGAGCGGCCCCGAGGCACGCTCGCCCGCCGAGACGATGGCGTCCTGGAAGCGGCGGTCGCACGCACGGAGGAGGTAGACGCCGTCGAGCAGTTCGCGGACGCCGCCGAAGAGGGCGTCCAGATCGGCCCCGAGGCGGGCACGCTCGGCCGCCGGCGCGAGCGCGTCGAGCGCCTCGGCGTGGCGCTGGCGGAGTTCGGCGAGGATGGCCCCGTGCTCGCCCGTCCGCTCCCGGGCCGCCTCGATGGCCGCGAGGAGCCGGTCGGTCACCCCTCCGAAGGCCGACACGACGACGACGCGGCGGTGCCCCGGTGCCGCCGCGGCCACGAGTGCGACGACCCGCCGCACCCGCTCGGGCGTGCCGACGGAGGTGCCACCGAACTTGGCGACGTGGAACGGACGAGGAGCGGGCATGGAGCGCGATGAAGAGGGGCGGCGCAAGGTAGCGTCGCGCGCTCGCCCGCCGCGCGTGCGGCTTCTTCGCAGTCCCTCAATTGACAGCCCCTCGGTGGACCTCGTAGTTTGGGTGTCCTCATCGGGGCTATAGCTCAGTTGGTAGAGCGCTTGAATGGCATTCAAGAGGTCAGCGGTTCGAATCCGCTTAGCTCCACACCGCCCGATGGCTCTGTGGATTTGACGTCGGGTGCGAAGGGCGCTCTAGCCTGCCTCGCCTTCGACCGGCGCGCCATCGAAAAGGGGGCCGTGGTCAGCGTTCCTATGCTGGAGGCTCGCTACGATCGCGTCCTGGACTGGAACGGTCGACTCTACCGAGTGCAGATCAGGGTCTGTGATTCAGGGTCTGTGATTCAGGGTCTGTGATTCAGGGTCTGTGATCGCAACCCGGCTCACAGCGAGAACGCCGTCGTCGCCCACCTTCGGTCGTTCGGGCACAACCGGTGCACGGCGACCGGCTACGACGGCACCGAGGTCGATGCCGTCGTGGCCTACCTGCCGCAGGTCGACGCCCTCTGCTGGTTCGAGCCCGCCGACGTCGAGGGCAGGACGGCGTTGACGATCCGGCTGGCGGCTCCGAGGAACGGGCAGCGCGCCGGCATCCGGTCGTACGAGGACTACCGCTGGTAGGCGGGCCGAGGGCGCCCGCCCGGCAAGGTGTACCGGCGGTGACGCGGAAATCCGTGCCGCCCGGAAGGGCCGAAGCGGCGCAAAACACGCGGAATCCGCGCCGCGCGGTGTGGCAACGGCTTTGAAAGGGCACGCGGCGGATCCATCCCCGCCCCCATGCTCCTCCGCCTCCGCAACGCCGCCGTCTCGATGGCCGAGCTCGTCCAGCGCCAGGACCGCACGGCCAACAACCTCGCCAACGCCAACACCGTCGGCTACCGCCGGGACCGCACCTTCACCCAGGTGCTCCGCGAGCGGCTCGACGCCGAGGGCGCGCCGCAGAGCGACCGCCGCACCGTCGGCTGGGCCGACCTCGCGCCCGGCGCGCTCGAACCCACCGGCAACCCGCTCGACGTGGCGCTCGAAGGCGAGGGCTTCTTCGTCGTGGCCGGCGACGACGGCGTGCCGCGCTTCACGCGCGCGGGCCGCTTCCTGATGGACGCCACCGGCACGCTCCGCACGGCCGGCGGCCTGACCGTCCAGGGCACCGACGGCCCGATCCAGCTCCCGCCCGGCGGCCCCATCACCATCAGTGCCGAGGGCGTCATCGAGGTGAACGGGCAGCACGCCGGGCAGCTCCAGACGGTCACGTTCGTGGACCCGGCCGCCCTCCGCCGCTTCGACGGGACCGCCTTCGCCGCCGACGCCCCGCCGATCCCGCTCGAGACGCCCGCCGTGCGCCAGGGCTTCATCGAGGGCTCCAACGTGGACCCCATCCGCGAGATGACGGACATGATCGCGCACGTCCGCCTCTACGAGGCCCAGCAGAAGGTCATCCAGAC
This sequence comes from uncultured Rhodothermales bacterium, assembly GCA_964580105.1. Lineage (GTDB taxonomy): Bacteria > Bacteroidota > Rhodothermia > Rhodothermales > Rubricoccaceae > CAZOJJ01. The sequence goes on from CAZOJJ010000010.1 coordinate 42,332, forward strand.
GACCGACGGCATCCTCGGCCAGGTCACCCGCGACCTCGGCACGTTCTAACGCACCCCGCACCAACCTCCCGATCCGATGCTTCGCGCCCTCCGCACCGCCGCCCTCGGCATGAGCGCCCAGCAGGCCAGCGTGGACAACACGGCGAACAACCTTGCCAACGCCAACACGACCGGCTTCAAGCGCGCCAACGTCGTCTTCCAGGACCTCCTCTACCAGTCCGTCCAGCGCGGCGGGCAGGGCGAGGCGCGCCCGGCGGCGATGCAGCTCGGAAGCGGCGCGGCCATCGTCGCCACCGAGCGGACGTTCACCCAGGGCAGCCTGGTGCAGACCGGCAACGCCCTCGACCTCGCCGTCAACGGCGACGGCTTCCTGCAGGTCCGCCGCCCGGACGGCACCGTCGCCTACACCCGCGACGGCGCGCTCACGCTCGACGCCGACGGCCGCGTGGTCACGCAGAGCGGCCTCGCCCTCGAACCCGACATCGAGGTGCCCATCGAGGCGCTGGAGGTGCAGGTCGGCGCCGACGGCATCGTGCGCGTGCGGCTCCAGAACGAGCCCGCGCCCCTCGAAATCGGGCAGATCGAGCTGGCGCGGTTCGCCAACCCGGCCGGCCTCCGCGCCCTCGGCGGCAACCTCTACGAGCAGACCGAGGCGAGCGGGGAGCCCACCCTCGCACCGCCCGGCGAGGACGGCATGGGCCTCCTCCAGCAGGGCTTCCTGGAATCGTCCAACGTGGACGTGGTGCAGGAGATGGTGGACCTCATCACGGCGCAGCGCGCCTACGAGATGAACTCCAAGATGGTCACCACCAGCGAGGAGATGCTGCAGATCGCCAACAACATGAAGCGCTAGCCCGGATGCGAGGCCCGCGTCGATACCGTTTTCCCGTGAGATACCGTTTTCCCGTCAGCGCGGTCTGGCTGCTCGCCGCGCTCACGGCCCCCTGCGCGCCCTCCGCTCAGCCGTCGGCTGACCCGGCCGGGGCGGAGGCGCGCGTGCGGGCTGCGGCCGAGCGGTTCCTCGCCGAGCGCTTCCCCGAGACCGCCGCCCGCCTGGAGCCTCGCCTCCTCCGCCTCGGCGCCGAGGTGGACGGGGCCGCGACGCTCCACCTGGCGATGCCGGGCGCCGGCGGCGTGCCCACCGGCACCGTCCGTGCCGAGGTCTACGCCGACGGCGCCCGCGCGGGCTGGGCCCTGCTCTACGTCGCCCGCTACGACTCCGTGCTCGTCGCGCGGCGTGCGCTCCAGCGGGGCGACATCCTCGCGGCCGACGCCGTCGAGACGGCGTGGATGGAGACGACGCGGTTCCACGGCGAGCCCGCCCTGCCGGGTATGCTGCGGCGCGGCGCCCTCCCCACCGCCCGCCGCGCGCTCGACGCCGGCGAGGCCCTCCGCGCCACCGACCTCGCCTGGCCGGTGGCCGTGGACACCGGCGACGCCGTCCGCGTGCGCTACGCCCGGCGCGGCTTCCTGATGCTCCTCGACGGGCAGGCCCGCGAGCCCGGCGCCGTCGGCGAAACCATCCGCGTCTTCTGCCGGGACACCGGCGCCACCTACCGCGTCCGCCTCACCGCCCCCGGCGAGGCCGACTGGCTCGACACCCTCTGACCCACCGCCATGCGCTCCTTCGTCCGCCTCGTCCTCCTCGCCGCGCTCGTGCCCACCGCCGCCGCCCAGTCGCTCTACAGCGAGGCCGTGGCGCGGCAGGTGGGCGACCTCCTGACGGTCGTGCTCGCCGAGCGCACGACGGCCCAGCGCCAGAGCGACTACGCCGACCAGGGCACGGCCGGCTTCGCCGGCAGCGCGACGACCTCGGGCGACCTCGCCGGCCGCTTCGGCCTCGACGCCCGCTTCTCCTCCGACGCCTCCGCCACCAACCGCACGGCCCAGAGCGACCTGCTCTCCGGCACCCTCACCGTCCTCGTGACGGACGTGGACCCGGCGGGCAACCTGTACGTGGAGGGTGAGCGGCGGCTCAACGTGAACGGCGTCGGCCACCGGCTCTACGTCGCCGGGCTCGTCCGGCCCCGCGACATCCGCGCCGGCAACGTGATCCTCTCGCACCAGATCGCCAACGCCGAGGTGGTCTACCGCCAGGACGGCCTCCGTAACCGCTTCTTCCGCCCCGCCACCCTCCTCAAGCTGGGCGCCGCCGCGCTCGTCGTGGCCGCCGTCATCGTAGGCGGCAGCCGGCTCAGCGCCGACACACCCGCCGAATGACCATGCGCCGCTTCCTCCCGCTCCTCCTGCTGCTCGCCGTCTTCCCGGCGCAGGCCCAGACGGCCGCCTCGGCGCGGCTGAAGGACCTCGTCGTGCTCGAAGGCGCCGCTCCCGTCCAGGTCATCGGCTACGGCCTCGTCGTCGGTCTCGACCGCACGGGCGACCGGGCGCGCGGCACCTCCGGCTCGCCCTACACCGTGCAGGGCATCGCCAACATGCTCCAGCGGTTCGGCATCACCGTGGACCCGGCCCGCCTCGGCGCGCGCAACGCGGCGGCCGTGATGGTGACGGCCACGCTCGACCCGTTCAGCGGCCCCGGCAGCCGCCTCGACGTGACCGTCTCGGCCCTCGGCGACGCGCGCTCCCTCGCGGGCGGCGTGCTCCTCCAGACGCCGCTGCTCGACCCGATGTCGAACACCGTCTTCGCGATGGCGCAGGGGCCCGTTTCCACAGGCACGCTGCTGGCCTCGGCGTCCGGCACCAGCCGCCGCACCGGCCCGACGAACACCGGCCGCGTGCCGGGCGGCGGCCTCGTCACCGCCGCCCCGCCGCTCACCCTCAGCACGACGACGGCCGGTCTCTTCCTCCGCAATCCCGACTTCACCAACGCCGCCAAGATCGCCGAGACCGTCAACGGCCGGTTCCCCGGCGCGGCGACGGCCGTCCACGCCGGGCTCGTCCAGGTGACGATCCCGCCCGAGGGCGGCCTCACGGGCCTGATGGCCGCCCTCGAAGCGCTCGAGGTCGAGGTGGACGTACCCGCCCGCGTCGTCGTCAACGAGCGGACGGGGACCGTCGTGGCCGGCGGCGACGTCCGCATCAGTGAGGCCATGATCACCTACGGCGGCCTCATGATCTCGACGCAGACCGACCCGGTCGTCTCCCAGCCCGAGCCCTTCTCGAACGGCCGGACGGTCGAGACGGCGGTCGGCGCGGCCGACATCGACCAGGCGCCCGCGCGCAGCGTCGTGCTGCCCCCCAACGCCGACGTGGCGCAGCTCGCCGCCGCCCTCAACGACCTCGGCCTCACCAGCCGCGACGTGATCGCCGTCTTCCAGGCGCTCGCCCGCGCCGGCGCCCTCCAGGGCGAACTCGTCATCCTCTAGCGTCATGACCGTCTCCCCCCTCGCCACCGGCATCCCGGGCACCGACCCGCTCAACCGGGCCGACACGCCCGAGGAAGCCGCCGAGCAGTTCGAGGCCCTCCTCGTCCGCCAGTTCGTGGACGCGATGACGAAGGATCTCTTCAAGAGCACGCTCGCCGGCGGCGGCATCCCCGAGGCCCAGGCCGACGCCCAGCGCGAGGCGATGGTCAACGCGCTCACCGAGGAGCTCGTCGAGAGCGGGGCGATGCTCTTCCGCGACCTCCTCCTCCGCCAGTGGCAGCAGGAACCGCCGCCCGACGACCTCTACGGCCTCCTCGACGAAGCCGCCGCCTGGTAGCCCCGCGCTTAACTCCGCCCCGCCCGCACCGACAACCGATGGACACCCCCTCTGCGCCCCCCACCACCGTGACCGACGCGCTCCTCGCCACCCTCGCCGACGAGGCCGCCACGCTCGACCGCCTCGCCGACGCCGCCGCCGCCCAGCTGGACACGCTGCGCACCGGCGACCACGTGCGGTTCGAGGAGGCCGGCCACGCCACGGCCGACGTCGTCGCCGAACTGGACCGTGTGGGGCAGACGCGCGCGCGGCAGCAGCGCCTCCTCGCCCGCACCGTCGGCGCCGACGAGGCCCTCGGCCTCGACGCGCTCGCCGGCCACCTCTCCGAGGCCGACGCCGTGCGCCTCCGCGAGGCCCGCGACCGTCTCCGCAGCGCCGCCACCGTCGCCGATGCCCGGTGCGACGCCCTCGCCTTCGCCCTCCACTATGCCGTCGAGCTGGGGCGCGAGACGCTCGCGGCATGGCAGGGCCTCGCCGCCCCGCGCCCGGCGCGGGTCTACACCGCCGGCGGTGCCGCCGCCCCGGCCGCGCCGGGCCGCGCGTTCCTCAACCAGACGGGCTGAGCGATGAGCCTCAACGGACTCTTCCAGTCGGGCCGCCGCTCCATTCAGGTCCTCGAAGCGGCCATTCAGACGACGGGCCAGAACATCGCCAACGCGAACACGGAGGGCTACAGCCGCCAGCGCATCGGCATCCGCGCGGAGAGCCTCACCACGCGCGGCCTCCACGCCCGCTTCGCGCCCCACACCTTCACCGGCGCCGGCGTCTCCATCCGGAGCTTCGAGCGCGTCCGCGACGTCCTCCTCGACGCGGCCGGGCGCGACGCCCGCGCCGGCCTCGGCGCCGCCGAGGAGGACGTCCGCGCGGGCACGACGCTCGAAGGCGTCTTCGCCGCCGGCACGCCCGGCAGCCTCACCGAGTCGCTCACGTCGTTCTGGAACGCCTTTGCCGACGCGGCCGACCGCCCCGCCGACCTCAACCTCCGCCGCGTCCTCCAGCAGCGCACCGACGCGCTGGCCGGCACGTTCCACCGCCTCGACGACGGCCTCAACCGCCTGGCCGGCGAGACGCGGAAGGCCCTCGCCGACGGCGTGGACCGGTTCAACGCGCTCACCGAGCGGATCGGCGCACTCAACGCCGAGATCCAAGCCGCCCGCTCGGCCGGCACGCCCAACTTCGCCGCCGAGGACGAACGCGACCGGCTCGCCGCCGACCTCGCCGACCTCGCCCCCGTCCGCGTCTCTACCGACGACAACGGGCACTACCGCATCACCCTGCAGGGCATGACCGTCGTGCAGGGGAGCACGACCCAGCAGCTCGCCTACGCGGGACCGCCCGACGCCGCCGAGGACGTCGTCGCGTTCAAGGGCACGAGCGTCACCTTCGACCCCGGCGACGAGGGCGGCGGGCGGCTCGGCAGCTGGGCCCGCACCCTCACCGCCACGATCCCCGACACGCGCGCCGGCCTCGACGCGCTCGCCGCCCGCCTCGTGGCCGACGTGAACGCGGCCCACGGCGCGGGCTACGGCCTCGACGGCAGCACCGGCAACGCCTTCTTCGACCCGGCCGGCACGACGGCCGCCACCCTCGCCCGCTCCTCCGACATCACGGACCCGAGCGCCATCGCCCTGGCCGGCGTGCCCGACGCCCCCGGCGACGCGAGCGTCGCCCTCGCACTGGCCAACCTCCGCGCCGGGTTCGAGGAGGACGCCATCGGCGTCACGGCGGCGGTCGGGTGGCGGCTTCAGACCGCCTCGTCGCTGGAGTCGGCTTCGCGCGCGCTCGTGAGCCACTTCGACGCCCTGAGCGAGGGCGTCTCCGGCGTCTCGCTCGACGAGGAGATGACGCGGCTCATCGAGTACCAGCAGGCGTTCGCCGCGACGGCCCGCGTGATCACGACGGCGCAGTCCCTCTTCGACACCCTCCTCGCCCTCTAGCCATGCTGCGTCCGCTCTCCCTCTCGTTCGAACGCAGCCTCGCCGCCCGCTCGCCGGAGAACGCCCTCACGGAGGTGCGCCGCACGTTCGCCGGGCTCCAGGAGCAGATGGCGACGGGCCGCCGCGTCAACCGCCCCTCCGACGACCCCACTGCCTTCGAGCAGGCGCGCACCTGGGAGGCCCACGCCGAGCGCCTCGACGGCCACCTCCGCGCCGTCAGCGCCGCGCGGCTCTGGACGAGCCACACGGCCGAGGCCCTCGACGGCCTCGTCGAGCTCACGATGACGGCCCACGAGCACGGCGTGCGCGGCCGCAACGACAGCCTCTCCGACGCCGACCGCGAGGCCCTCGCCCTCCGCATCGACTCCCTCCTGGAAGAGGCGGTGGACCGGCTCAACGGGCAGGTCGAAGGCGAGTACCTCTTCGCCGGCAACCAGACCGGCACCGAGCCCTTCGCCGCCGACGGCACGCCCAACGCGGGCGACTTCAGCGGCCTCCGCGTCCGCCGCATCGGCCCCGGCGTGGACCTCGCCGTCAACGTCCCGGGCGACCGCGTCCAGCACCTCGGGAACGGGCAGACCGCCACGGGCGCCCTCCGCGCCCTCGCCGACGCCCTCCGGGGCTCCGGCGACTTCGAGACGGCGCTGGCCGACGTGGCCGCCGCCCGCGACCACTTCATCGCGCTCGCCGTCGAGAACGGGGAGGTGCGCCTCCGCCTCGACGAGGCCGAGGCCCAGCTCGACGCCGCCGCCCTCCTGGCCGAGCGCCACCGCGCCGACCTCGAAGACACCGACCTCTTCGCCGCCGCCTCCGAGGCGCAGCGCGCGCAGAGCCAGCTCGAAGCCACCCTCCAGACCATCGCGGCCATCCGGCAGCGTTCCCTCCTCGACTACCTCCGCTAAGCCCCAGCCCGGGCCGCCGCCCGATGTACCGCACCATGCGCCCCCTGCCCGCCAAAGGCGTCCTCGCCCAGCTCGAACTGCGCTGCCCGCCCTTCCCGCAGACGCTCATCGAGGCCGTCGACATGCTCGACCACCTCGACGACATCGAGGTGCGGCCCGTGGCGCGGATGGTGGAGCGGGACCCGATCCTGCTGGCCCAGTTGCTCAAGACCGTCAACTCGGCGTACTACGGGCTCCAGCAGACGATCACCTCGCCCGAGCGGGCCGTGGTGCTGCTGGGGCCGGTGACGGTGGTCGGCCTCGTGGCCGGGATGAGCATGCTCCGCCTCCGCCCCCTCGTCACCGACGCCAACTCGGCCGTGATGGACCGGGTCATCGCGCACAGCCTGGCGACGGCCTACCTCACCCGCTTCCTGATCGAGGAGGTGCCCGGCCACGCCGTCGTGCAGCAGCACCCGTCGCTGGCCCGCAACGGCGGCGCCTTCACGGCCGGCCTGCTCCACGACCTCGGCAAGTTCATCCTCCTCTACAACCACCCCGAGGAGGCCGCCGCGCTCTACCGGGACCGCGTCCTCGACGACCTCGTCGCCCCGCGCGACGCCTGCGAGCACGAGCGGCTCCTCTTCGGCTGCGACCACACCGAGGCCGGCGTGATGGCCGCGCAGCACTCCCACTTCCCCGAGCCGCTCACCAACGTGATCCGGCTCCACCACACGCCCGCGGCCCTCCGCGGCGAGGGCGTCGCCACGGAGACGGCCGCCCTCCTCCGCGCCACCGTCGCCGCCAGCCACGCGGCCTCCTGGCTCGGCTACGGCGTGAGCGAGGCGGCCCCGCCCGACGCCCACCCCGACGAGCCCGTCTGGGACGAGCTGCTCCGCCGCGACCACCCCCGCCTCGGCACCCTCGACGCCCTCCTGGAGCGCGTCGAGGCGCAGGCCGAGCCGCTCCGCCAGTACGTCGGCGTCCTGACCGCCTCCTACCCCAACGCCGTCGACCGACTGCGGAAGCAGATGCGGCTGGTGCGGTAGTACGTATTGCGTAGAGCGACTCACGCGATACGCAACACG
>CAZOJJ010000010.1:50000-77327 GCA_964580105.1 uncultured Rhodothermales bacterium
CGATACCCAACACGCGATACCCAACACGCGATACCCAACACGCGATACCCAACACGCGATACCCAACACCTTCCCCCGCGCATCCCGGCCCACCGAGGCGGCCGGGATGCGCGTTTTTCAGGCCAAGCGCGGGTTTTTTCAGGGATGGCTTAAGCGCGCCCTTCGGCACCGATAACCGGGATAGACCGACCGGGGTCACCCCGGCACACCGCTTCCTCTACTCCCCCCACACCAACCCCTTCAGGAGGTACCCCGATGATCGGCGATCTCTCCCGCATCAACACCAACGTCCAGTCGCTCCAGGCGCTGGGCGCGATGAACAAGACCAACGACCAGCTGGCGATGCGCCAGATGCGGCTCGCCACCGGCAGCCGGATCAACCGCGCCGAGGACGACTCCGCGGGCTACACCATCGCGAAGAAGCTCGAGTCCAAGACGCGCGGCCAGGCCCAGGCCCTCGCCAACATCGGCGACGCCAAGGGCATGCTGACCGTCGGCGAAGGCGCCCTCAACTCGGTCATGGACATCCTCCAGACCATGAAGGAGAAGGCCGTCCAGGCCGCCAACGACACGATGGGCGCCGACGAGCGCGCCGCCGTGGAGCGCCAGCTCGACGCGCTCTACAACGAGATCGGCGACGTCCTCGGCGGCGCCGAGTTCAACGGGCAGTCCCTCTTCAGCGGCAACACGCTCACCTTCCAGGTCGGCGCCGAGCAGGGCGACAGCTTCCAGGTCGCCACCGCCACCCTCACGAAGGACACGGTCGTGGCCGGCGTCTCCTCGCAGGGCCGCGCGGCCTCCGTCGGCACGGCCGTCACCACGGCCGGCGGGCAGTACGACGCCTGGGACAACGCCACCGACGACACCATCACCATCGTCAACAACGGCTACACCGGCTCCCACAGCGGCACGCTCTACTTCAAGAAGGACGGGACCAACCTCCTCGTCTCCACCGAGGACACCGTCTCCGGCTTCGCCAACGCGGACACCATCGACCTCACCGGCTACACGGCCGGCACGGACCTGACCTACAACGGGATCAGCTTCGAGTTCGGCGCCGACCTCGCCGACCTCGACGACGGCGACGGCTTCTCGATCAAGGTCGAGGCCGCCATCGCCGCCGGGACCGACACCTTCGTCGGGCAGCTGACCGATCACGCCGCCGCCGCCGCCGTGATCTCCAACATCGACGCGGGCATCGACCTGGTGGCCCAGGAGCTCTCCAAGCTCGGCGACTCGCAGTCCCGGCTGACGCAGAAGGAGTCCAACCTCCAGACCACGATCACCAACTACGAGGCGGCCCGCAGCCGGATCGAGGACGCCGACTTCGCCAAGGAGCAGATGGAGATCGTCAAGCTCCAGATCCTCCAGCAGACGGGCATCGCCTCCCTCGCGCAGGCCAACTCGGCCCCGCAGGGCGTGCTCCAGCTCCTCCGGTAGGCGCCCCGGCTCCCGCCCCCACGGAGCCCGCTTCCCCGGCCGCCGCCCCCCGCCCACGCGGGGGGCGGCCCCGTGCGTTTGGCCCCTTCGCCGCTCCACCTGCTTCTCGCATGAACCCTTAGCACGCGCCCCCGGCCTCCGATAACGGGAGCAGGCGCCGCCCGGAAAAGCCTTCCGGCCCGGCACCTCCGAGGCCGACGGACCCGGCCCCGGCCGCCGCCCGGCTTCGTTTCCGCCCGCTTTCCCGTTTCGGAACCAGACTTGCCTGCTCCCATGCACCCCCAGCTCCGCATGCGCCAGTACCAGCACCAGTCCATCGCCACGGCCTCGCCCGAGCGTCTCGTCGCCAAGCTCTTCGACCTGGGCGTGGCGGCGTGCCACCGGGGCGACCGGCCGCACCTCCGCGCCGTCCTCGTGGAGCTCGTCGGCGGGCTCGACTTCGAGCGGGGCGGCGAGCTGGCGCAGCGCCTCCACGGCCTCTACACGTTCTGCCTCGCCGAGAGCAACGACGGCAGCCTGGATGTCGTCGCCACCATCCTCGGCGGCCTCCGCGAGGCGTGGCAGGAGGGCGTACTCAAGCAACCCCTCGCCGCCTGAAGGGGCGGCCTTCCTCTCACCGGCTCCTCCGCGTCATGGCTTCCGCCGTCTACAACAGCAGCGACCCCTACGAGCAGCTCATCGCGCAGATGATCCGGCTGGAGCGCCAGCCACAGACCACGCTCAAGGCGCAAAAGAGCGAGCACGAGGTGCAGCGCGCCGTACTCAACGACTTCGACAGCGCGCTCTCCGCGCTCCACACCGCGCTCAAGGGGTTCACCGACGTGGTGGCCAACCCCTTCGCCGCACGGAAGGCGACGGTCTCCTCGGGCGCCACCTTCGCGGCCTCGGCCGGCGACACCGCCGCACCCGGCACCCACAGCCTCACCGTCGAGCGCCTGGCGGCGGCGGACACCCGCGTCTCGGCCCAACTCGCCGCCGAGGGCACTGCCCTGCGCGACTTCTTCGACCTCCACGGCGTGCAGACCTTCTCCATCGAGGTCCACAGCCCGACCGACGACGACCCCGGCCGGCGCGTGCCCGTCGCCGTGACCGTGCATCCCGTCGGCACGACCGACGCGGCCATCCTGGCCGAGATCCGCCAGGCCGTCGCCGACGCGATGGGCGCGGCCGTCTCTGCCGGCACCCTCGAGCGCGCCCACGCCGCCACGGCCGCCGTCGTCAACGAAACCGCGGACTCGGCCCGCCTCTCGCTCCGCAGCGGCGCCACCGGCTACGCCGGCCGCCTCACCTTCTCCGACTCGGCCGACGGCCTCCTCGCCCTGCTGGAGCTGGACGGGACCGACGCGCCCGTCGGCACCGGCGGCGGCGCCGTCACCCCCGTCGGCACGAGCGAGACCGACTCCGCCCTCAACGCGCGGTTCGTCCTCGACGGGCTCACGCTCTACCGCGGCTCCAACACCGTGGACGACGCGCTCACCGGCGTCACGCTCACCCTCAACGCCCCCGGCGAGGCCGGCACCCTCACCGTCGGCCCCAACGGCGACGCGGTGGCGGAGAAGGTGAACGACTTCATCAAGAAGTACAACGCCGTGCTCGGCTTCATCAGCCAGCGCTCGAAGGTCGACGCCGCGAGCGGCGCGCGCGGCCAGTTCGCCACCGACACCTCGGTGCGCGGCCTCCGCTACGGGATGCGCACCGACCTGCTCTCGGCCGTGGACGGCCAGCCCGACGGCCTCGCCCGGCTGACCGACCTCGGCATCGCCATCAACGACGACGGCACGCTCAAGCTGGCCGACAAGGAGGCCCTCACCGCCGCCGTCGGCCGCGACCCGGCGGCGGTGCAGCGCCTCTTCGCCGCCGAGGACGGCGGCCTCGCCACCCAGCTGCAGGCCCGCCTCGGCTCTTTCCTCGGCACCAACGGCTCGCTCAAAGCCCGCAAGGACTCCATGGACGCCCGCATCCGACGCCTCGACAAGCAGATCGCCAGCTGGGACACCCGCATGGAGCGCCGCGAGGAGGAGCTCCGCCTCCAGTTCGCCCGGCTCCAGGAGACGATCGCGCTGCTGCAGGGCCAGAGCACCACGCTCACCTCCTTCCTCTACGGCTAGCCGCCCCTCGGGCTGACCTGCGATGCCCCCTCGCCCCTCCGACACGCTCCTCGACGCCATCTACGCCTGCGGCGAGCGCCTCCTCGACGCCCTCGACGCGGGCGACTTCGAGGCGACCGTCGCCTGCGCCCGCGAGCGCGACGCGCTCATCGCACGGCTTCCCGCCGAGGGCGAGGGGACCGACGCGCCCCGCGCGGCCCGCCTGACCCAGCAGCACCGCGTCCTCACCGAGCGGCTCCAGCTCGCCCACGACCGGCTCGCCGACGCCCTTCGCCGCTCCGACCGCTTCCAGCACGCGGCCGGCTCGTACGCCGCGACGCACGCCCAGCCCCGCCTCCAGGCACGGGGCTGAACCCCGACCGCGCACTATTTTGGGGGCGTCCTTAGTGTCCGGCCTCCGGCCCCGATAACCGGGGTAGCTCCCCAGCCCTCCCGCCCATGAACGTCTCCCGCATCACGCCCGGCTCGTCCGCCGCCACCGGCGCCGCCAGCCCCGAGGCCGCCGAGTCCGACCCGCGCGTCCGTGCTCTCCGGGCGCCGGCTCCTACCACCTCGGCCGGGCGGGGCGACCGCTTCGAGATGTCGGAGGCCGCCCGCGCCCACCAGGCCGAGGTGGCCGAGCACCACGCGGAGGTCGAATCGGCCCGCGCGGCCCTCCGCGCCGAGGGCGATCTCACCCCCGAGCGCGTCGCCCGGCTCCAGCAGCGGGTCGAGGAGGGGTTCTACGACCGGCCCGAGGTCGTCGCGACCGTGGCCGAGCGGGCCGCCGCCGACCTCCGCGCCAGCGAGGGCTGAGCACTCCGGAGGCCCGGGCTCACCCGGTCTGGCGGAAGGCGCTCAGCAGGCCCTCCTCGCGGTAGCGCTTGAGCTTGTTGCGGATCGTCCGCGCGCTGATGCCGAGCTGCTCGGCCGCCCGCTCCTGGTTGTGGTCGTGGTCCTCGAGCGCCCGCAGGATCATCAACCGCTCCATCTCGTCGAGCGTCTTCGGCGCGTCGGCGTCGGTCCAGCTCGCCTGGCCGGGGAACGGCCCGTCGGCAAAGAACGCGTTCACCACGTCCTCCCGCTCGATGACCGGCCGGTCGGCGGCGAGCACGACGCCCCGGTGGACCATGTTGCTCAGCTCGCGGACGTTGCCCGGCCAGCGATAGGCCTCCAGCTGCCGCAGGAGCGCGGGGGCGAGCGTCTTGGGCGGGAGCCCGTAGAGCGCGCAGTACTTGGCCACGAAGTGCTCGGCCAGAAGGCCGACGTCGCTCCGGCGCTCGCGCAGCGGCGGCACGTAGAGCGGGAACACGGCGAGGCGATGGTAGAGGTCCTCGCGGAAGGTGCCCTCGCGAATGGCCTCCTGGAGGTCCCGGTTGCTCGTCGCCACCACGCGCACGTCGATGCGGGTGGTCTTCTCCGCGCCGACCTGCTGGAACTCCTCCTCCTGGAGCACGCGGAGCAGCTTGGCCTGGATGGGGAGGGCCACCTCGGTGACCTCGTCGAGGAGGAGGGTTCCGCCGTCGGCCCGCCCGAAGGCGCCGACGACGTCCTCGGTCGCCCCCGTGAAGGCGCCCTTCTTGTGGCCGAAGAGGTGGCTCTCGACGAGCTCGGAGGGAAGGTTGGCGCAGTTGATGGCCACGAACGGCCCGTCGGCCCGGTCGCTCTGCTCGTGGACGAGCCGGGCCAGCACCTCCTTGCCCGATCCGCTCTCGCCGTGGACGAACACGGACGCCTTGCTCCGGGCCAGGCGCGGCAGCAGCTCCTTGAGCTGGCGCACCGACGGATGCTCCCCGATGAACTCGCTCGCCCGCCCCGACGCGGCCGCGTCTTTGCTCGGGCGCGCCGAGGCGGGCCTGCTCGGCGCCGGAGCGGGCGCCGGGGCCGGGCGCGGCGCGCTCAGGTGGCGCTGCACGCACTCCATCAGCACGTCCGTCGTGAACGGCTTCGGGAGGTAGTCCACCGCGCCTTTGCTCATGGCGCGGACGGCGTGCTGGACGCTCGCGTGGCCGGTGATCATCACGACCGGGAGGTCGGGCTCGCGCTCGCGCACCTGCGCCAGTAGCTCCAGGCCGTCCATCTCCGGCATCTGGAAGTCCGTGATGACGAGGTCGAACGAGTGCTTCTGCAGGGCCTCCAGGGCCTGCGTGCCGCTCGTGCAACTGGTGACCTCCATCCCGTGCCGCCCGAGAAGCCGGGCGATCACCCCGTGGAGGAGTCGCTCATCATCGACGACGAGAACCTGAGGGGTGGAGGGACGCTCAGTGGCAGACATGGGGTGGGAACCTACGGGGGGATATAAGGACGACGGCCGGCACCGCTCGATAATCAGACCACCTGCACCGCCGGGATGATAAGGGAAAACCTTAGGGAATCCAATCGCCCCAGATGGACCGCTTCAAGCGAGCCGCCGTGGCTCGTCGCGATGCGTCGCGCGAGGGTGAGACCCAGCCCCAGACGGTCCGGCTTGCTCGTCACGAAGGGGTCGAACAAACGAGCCAGCGGGTCTACCGGATGGAACGTTTGGTTGGCGACGTGCACGCCTATGCGTCCTGCCTCACGCGTCAGTTCCACCTCGACGGTCGTGTGCTCGGGGCTGCCTTCGAGCGCATTCTGAAGCAGGATCAGGAGCGCCTGCCGGAACAGCACGGGGTCCACCGAGACGCGGTCGTCCTCGATGGGCGCCTGGGTCACCCGGACCCGCTCCGGGGCCACGCCGAGCACCTCGACCGTCTGGGCGACCAGCGCGCCGAGAGAGACGGGAAAGAAGACGGGCTCCGGGTGGCGGCCGTAGCAGAGCAGGTCCTTGAGGATCCGCTCGATGGACGCGGTGCCGTCGAGGATGTGCAGCGCGAGCGGCCGCTCGTGGTCGGGAAGGAGGTCCGCGAGGAGCTCGGCGTAGCCCTGGACGCCGGCCACGATGCTGCGGAGGCGGTGGGCCAGGATGGAGGCGAGGGCGGCGGTGTCGCCCTCGGGGGCGCCGAGGGCGAGGAGCGGGGAGACGGGTTCCAGCGTGGTCGTCACGGGAGGCGCGTTTTTCCGAGGGCGACTCGGTAAGGTTTTCCGGCGGAAGAGGAGGGAAGCGCCGGCCAGGCCGCAGAACGCCTACCTCGCGAGGGATGGCGTCGCCGGGCCGGCCGGATGCCTCGGGGCGGCACAAACCGGGCCCACGCGTGCAGAACGCCCGAATCGCTCGAAAAAAGCGAGGCGGGCCTGCACGCCTCCTTCGGTGGAGCCGGAACCGGGGTTCGGCAGCGGCGGCGGCAGGTGGGCGGGTGGCACAGCCCTTGTCGAAGCCGACGGCGAACCCGACCGCCCCCGCTCATGGAAACGACCAAGCTCGGACTCCTCCGTCAGGCGATGGGCGCCTACGCGCTCCGCTCGCGCACGCTCGCGAACAACGTCGCCAACCTCGCCACGCCGGGGTACGAGCGCCTCGGCGTGGCCTTCGAGGAGGCCCTCCAGCAAGCCCGCCGCTCGCCCGAAGGCATCGAGGACCCGTCGCGCTTCGCCCCGCGCGTCCGGGCGGAGGGCCGCCCGCCGCTCCTCGAAGACGAGATGATGGAGCTGGCCGACACCCAGATGCGGACGCAGCTCGCCACGCGCGCCCTCTCCGAGCACTTCGCGCTCATGCGGACGGGCATCACCGGCCGCCCCGAGTAAGCCGCCACCCGCTCCTAGCGCGCCATGCCCCTCGGCCCCCGCTTCTTCTCCGTCTTCCGCGTCGCCGCGCGCGGGCTCGAAGCCCAGCGCATCGCGATGGGCGTGGCGTCGGAGAACATCGCCAACGCCACGACGACCTCCACGCCCGACGGCACGCCGTACCGCGTCCGCCGGGCCGTCCACCGCCTCACGGGCGGGCCGGATGCGGCGTTCGGCGCGCTCCTCGACAGCGCCCAGTCCCTCCACCGCTCCAACGGCCGCCACCTCTCCGGCCTCTCCGCCCGCCGCTTCGGCGCGTCCAGCGACGGCGGCCTCGAGACCACCATCGAGGAGATGGCCTGGGAGCGCCTCGAGTACGACCCCGACCACCCCGACGCCGACCTCGACGGGTACGTCCACTACCCCGACGTCAACGTCGTCACCGAGATGGCCGAAATGATCTCGGCCAACCGCATCTACGAGGCCAACCTCTCCACGCTCGAAGCCGCCAAGGAGATGCTCAAGCGCACCCTCGAACTCTGATCGCCTTCCCATGACCGTCCGCCCGCTCTACTCGCCCCCCTCGCCCCCGGCCGCCGACCCCGCCGGCCGGGTACCCGAGGCGGCCCAGGCCCCGACGGCGCTCTCGGACGCCGAGCGCCAGGCGCTCGCGCAGCAGTTCCCCGAGAGCCCCGCACTGAGCCTCCGGCTCTACGGACCCACGCGCGCGCACACCGAGGCGGCCCCCGCCCTCGGGTCGCGCCTCGACCTCCGCGGCTGACCGACCGACGATGGACCTCTCCCTCGCCCAGCTCCAGCGCCTCCGCGGCGCCGACCCCGGCCAGCCGTTCGGCCCGCCCGAGCGCGGCCCGCTCACCGGCCCCGGCGCCACCGGCTTCGCCGACACCCTCCGCGGCGCCATCGACCGCGTGGACGCCACGCAGAAGGAGGCCGACGCCCAGATCGAAGCCTTCGTTGCCGGGGAGCAGGAGAACCTGCACGAGGTGATGATCGCGATGAACGAGGCGCGCCTCCACTTCCAGCTCATGACCGAGGTCCGCAACAAGACCCTGGAGGCCTACCAGGAGCTGATGCGGATGCAGGTCTAGCGGATTCGGAGTGCCGAATGCGTAGTGCCGAATGCGTAGTGCCGAATGCCCGGCTCTGAACCCCACGTACCCAGCTCTCCACGTCGAACGCCCCACTCCGCACGCCCCACTCCGCACGCCCACGCTCCATGTCCGCCTATCTCGCCCAGCTCCGCGCCTTCCTCGGCCGCCTCACGGTCCGCCAGCGGCTCACCCTCGGCGCCGTCGTCGTGGGCGGCGTGGCCCTCCTCGGCGGCGTGGCCTACTGGGCCAGCCGGCCGGACTACGCCCTCCTCTTCGGCGGCCTCGACGCCGCCGACGCCGCCCGCGTCGTCGAGCAACTTCGGAGCGACGGCACGGCCTACGAGCTCCGGGAGGGCGGCACCGCCGTGTTCGTCCCCCGCGCCGACGTCTACGAGCTCCGCCTCCGCTTCGCCGCCGAGGGCCTCGTCTCCGACGGCCAGACCGGCTACGAACTCTTCGACGGCGGCACCCTCGGCATGACCGACTTCATGCAGAAGGTGTCCTACAAGCGCGCCCTCGAAGGCGAGCTGGCGCGGACGATCACGAACGTGCGCGGCATCGAGGGCGCGCGCGTCCACCTCGTGCTGCCCGAGCGCAACCCTTTCCAGGACCGGCAGGTGAAGCCGAGCGCCTCCGTCGTGCTCCACCTCGCGGGCGGCGGGCGGCCGGGCCGCGAGCAGGTCGCCGCCATCGCCGCGCTCGTCGGCGGGGCCGTCGAGGGGCTGAACCCGACGGACGTGACGGTCGTGGACGCTCACGGGAACCTGCTCTCCGACCCCACCCAGGCCGAATCCGACGGCGCGCTTTCCTCCACGCAGCTCCGCTACCAGCGCGCCGTCGAGGAACACCTCGCCGAGCAGGGGCAGTCCATGCTCGACCGCGTGCTCGGCACCGGCCGCGCCGTCGTCCGCGTCTCGGCCACCCTCGACTTCAGCCGCACCATCACCGAGACCGAGCGGATCGACCCCGAAAGCGCCACGGTCATCTCGGAGGAGCGGATGGACGAGCAGGGCACCACCGGCGGCGCGACCTCGACGGTGCGCAACTACGAGCTCACGCGCGAGCGCGAGCAGCGTGAGCGCGGCGCCGGCGAGGTCCGCTACCTCACCGTCTCGGTCATCCTCGACTACCGTCCACCCGAGACGCCCGCCGTACCCGCCGAGGAGGGCGCGGGGGACACCCAGGCGGCCCCGGCCGAGCCCGTCCCCTACACCGCGCAGGAACTGGCCGAGATCGAGCAGCTCGTCAAGAACGCCGTCGGCTTCAACGAGCAGCGCGGCGACCGCATCACCGTACAGCAGGCCCGCTTCGACGCGAGCGCGGAGACCGCCTATGCCGCCGAGTGGGAGGCGCAGCGCCGCGACGAGCGGATGCAGCTCTACCTCCGCTACGGGCTCATGGCGCTGGCCCTCCTCGTCGGCGCCTGGCTGCTCCGCACGGCCACGGCGCGCGTGAGCCGGCTGGTCGAGGCGCCTGCCCCGCCGCCGAAGGTGCCGCCGAAGGTGCCGCCGAAGGCGCCGCCGGCCGAGTCGGGCGAGGAGGAGCCGCAGTCCGACCCGCAGAACCCGTTCCGCACCCTCGCCCAGCACCGGACGCAGGAGGTGCCCGGAGCCGTCATAGACGATTTCTACACCAGCCGCCTCTCGCCCGACGCCCGCGCCCGCCTCAACGCCAAGCGCCAGTTCTACGAGGCCACCCAGCTCATGGTCGCCGACCAGCCCGAGGAGGCCGCCGCCCTCATCGGCACGTGGCTTGCCGAGGACCGCAGCCGCCTCAACTGAGCCGCTTTCCCCCTGATTTCCCATGCCTGCCACGCTCGACGTTCCGCCCCCGCTGGAAAAAACCGCCGAGGCCCTCGCCGAGACGGCCTGGGTGGCCCGCCGCCGCACCGAGGCCGGCGAGGTCGCCTCCCCCGCCGTCGCCGCCATGCTGGCCGCGGCCGAGTCGGGGCCGGTCAACCACGCCGACGTGCTCGCCCGCATGACGGGCAGCCAGCGCGCCGCCGTGCTGCTGATCGCGCTAGGCGTCGAGGCCGCCTCGAAGGTGCTCCCGCTCCTGAGCGAGGAGGACGTCGAGCGCGTCTCGGTCGAGATCGCGCGGACGAAGAACGTGCCCGGCGAGCAGGTCGAGGCCGTGCTCAGCGAGTACAACGACCTCGCGCTGGCGCGGAGCTACGTCAGCCAGGGCGGCGCCGCCTTCGCCCGGCGCATGCTCGAGAGCGCCCTCGGCCCCGACCGCGCCGAGGAGATGATGATGAAGGTGGAGGCGGCCATGGAGGTCTCCGCCTTCCACATGCTCCAGACCGTCGACCTCGGGCCGCTGCTCGACTTCCTCCAGAACGAGCACCCCCAGACCGTCGCCCTCATCCTCACGCAGCTCCACCCGCGCAAGGCCTCCGACCTCATCGAGCACCTCGCGCCCGAGGTGCAGCGCGAGGTCATCTACCGCGTCGCCATCATGGCGGCGCCCTCGCCCGAGGTGCTCCGCGAGGTGGAGGCGGTCATCCGCCACTCCCTCGGCTCCGGCCTCGGCTCCGACACCGGCTCGCGCGGCGGCGCCGAGAAGGTGGCCGAGATCCTCACCGCCAGCAGCCGCTCCACCGAGCGCGCGCTCATGGAGGCCCTCCGCGAGTACTCGCCCGAGATCGCCACCACGGTCAAGAGCCTCATGTTCGTCTTCGACGACCTCGTGCTCCTCGACCCGCGCGACCTCCAGAAGATTCTCATGCAGGTGGAGCAGCGCGACCTCGCGCTCGCGCTCAAGGCCGCGCCCGAGGCGCTCCAGACGAAGATCTTCGAGAACGTCTCCGATCGCGTCGCCCAGATCGTCCGCGAGGAGATCGAGATGCTCGGCTCCGTCGCCGTGGTGGACGTGGACGAGGCGCAGGCCCGCATCCTCGAGGCCGCCGCCGAGCTGGAGGCCCGCGGCGAGGTGACCCTCTCCCGCAAGCAGATCCAGCGCATCTAGCCCGGCCATGCAACACGGCGGCGTCCTCAAGCAGCCCGCGTCCTTCCGGCCCGCCGTCTTCGACGCGCTCCTCGGAGACGGCGCCCCCGGCGACGGCGCCCCCGGCGCGGCACCGGTCCTGCGGGCCAGTGCGCCCGTCGGCACCGTGCGCTCCGGCGCGAACGCGTCCCCGGGCACGAGCGCCCCCGGCCCCGAGAGGCCCGCCCGCCCTGCCGTCGTAGCGGGTACGTCCGTGCGCGTCGCGCCCGCGGCGGTGCGGATCGATCCGCCCGCCGCGCCCCTCCGGGCCCAGCCGCCCGCGACGACCGCGCCCCCACCGTCCCCCGAAGCGCTCTGCGCCCGGCAGGAGGCCGAGGCGCAGGCCCGCCGCGAGGCCGAGCTGACGACCGCCCGCGACGAGGCCTACGAGGCCGGCCGCGCCGCCGGACGCGCCGAGGCCGAGAACGCGCTCCGGGCCGAGGTCGAGGCCCTCCGGGCTTCCGCCGCCACGGACATCGCGCGGCTCGAAGCGCTCTGGCAGGCCCACCACGACCGCGTCGAGCGGCAGCTCGTCGCCCTCGCCGTCGAGGTGGCCGCGATGCTGACGGAGGGGCCGCTCCCCGAGGCCACCCGCGAAGCCGCCGACCGCGCGCTCGCCCAGGCCGTCGAATCCCTCGCGCGCGGCGACGGCCTCAGCGTCCGCCTCCATCCGGTGGACTACCTCCGGCTCCAGGAGCTCGGCCTCGTGGACGGCCTCAGCGCCGCCCACCCCGCCCTCCGCTGGACGCCCGACGAGGCGCTCGCCGAGGGCGACTGGGTCGTGGACTCGGCCGAGGCCGTCGTGCGGCACGTCCGCACCGAGTTGCTCGAAGGGCTCCGCGCCCGCCTCGACCTCCTGCAGGCCATCCAGGACGTCCCGCGCGCCGCCTCCCAGACGCCGGCCCGCACCGCGCCGGCCCGCGCTCCGGAGGCGCCCGAAGCCGCCCCTCCGCCCCCGCCGACGCCGCTCTAGATGCCGACCTCCGCGCTCGCCCACGCCCTCACCCAACTCCGCACGGCGCCGCGTGGGCCCGTCCGCTACGGGCGCATCCGCTCCGTCGTCGGCCTGCTGGTCGAGGCGACGGGGCTCTCGGCCGCCGTCGGCGAGCTGTGCTACCTCTACGAGCACGGTGTGCCGGCGGGCCGCCGCGTCAAGGCCGAGGTCGTCGGGGTGCGCGGCGAGACGACCGTGCTGATCCCGCTGGAAGAGACCGTCGGCCTGCGGGCGGGCGGGCTCGTCGAGCCGGCGCGGCTGCCGCTGACGGTGAGCGTCGGCCCGGCCCTCCTCGGGCGCGTCATCGACGCCGCCGGACGCCCCATCGACGGGAAGGGGCCGCTGCGGCTGACCGCCCACCAGCCGGTCCACTGCGACCCGCCCTCGCCGCTCACGCGCCGCCTCATCGAGGAGCCGATGCCGACGGGCGTCCGCGCCATCGATGCCTGCCTCACGCTGGGCAAGGGGCAGCGCGTCGGCATCTTCGCCGGGTCGGGCGTGGGCAAGAGCACGCTGCTGGGGATGATCGCCCGGCGCGCGCAGTCGGACGTGAACGTGATCGCGCTCATCGGCGAGCGCGGGCGCGAGGTCCGCGAGTTCGTCGAGGACACGCTCGGCGAGGAGGGCCTCGCCCGCTCCGTCGTCATCGCCGTCACCGGCGACCAGGCGGCGATGAGCCGCGTCAAGGGCGCCAGCGTGGCGATGGCCATCGCCGAGCACTTCCGCGACGCCGGCCAGGACGTGCTCCTCATGATGGACTCCGTCACGCGCGTGGCGATGGCCCAGCGCGAGATCGGGCTGGCCGTCGGCGAGCCGCCCACCACGCGCGGCTACACCCCCAGCGTCTTCGCGCTGCTCCCGCGCCTGCTGGAGCGTGCCGGCCCCGCCGAGCGCGGCACCATCACCGGCATCTTCACCGTGCTCGTGGACGGCGGCGACCTCGACGAGCCCGTGGCCGACGCCACGCGCGGCATCCTCGACGGCCACATCGTGCTCTCGCGGAAGCTCGCCCACGCCGCCCACTTCCCCGCCATCGACGTGCTCCAGAGCGTGAGCCGCGTCATGCCGCGCGTCGCCTCCCCGGACCACCAGAAGACGGCCGACGAGGCGCGCCGCCTCCTGGCGGCCTACGCGAAGGTGGAGGACCTCCTCCGCGTCGGCGCCTACGAGCGGGGGCAGGACCGCGAGACCGACCGCGCCGTCACGGCGCACGGACCGCTGACCGCCTTCCTCCGCCAGCGCGCCGACGACGGCGAGCCCGAGGCCGAGCCCATCGACGACCTGCGGGCCGTGCTCGACGCGATCCCCGCCTGAGCGGCCTGCCCTTTGCCCATCCCCCCAACGCCCCCCAAACACCCCTAGCACCCCGAAATCGCGGAAACGTCGGCCCCCATGGCTGGAAAGAAGTTCCGATTCTCGCTCGAACAGGTTCTGACGGTCCGCCGCCACGAGGCGGAGCGGGCCGAGCAGCGGCTGGCGAAAGCGCTCCAGGCCCGGCGCGACCGGGAGGCCCGCCTCGACGACGCCGAGCGGACCCTCCGCACGGTGCTCGAGGAGGCCCCCGCCCCCGGCGCCGTCACGCCCGCCGCCTTCCGCCGGCACGCCGCCACGCAGCACGAGGCCATGCGCCTCCGCAAGCAGGCCAGCCACGCCCTCGACGTGGCCCGCATGAAGGAGCGGGAGGCCTACCGCGCCCTCCTCGACGCCCGCCGCCCCCAGGAAGCCCTCCACACCCTCCGCGACCAGCAGCAGCAGGCGCATCGCCAGGCCGCCCTCCGCGCCGAGGCGGAGTTCCTCGACGACCAGGCCACCGCCGCCTACTGCCGCCAGCTCCGCGCCCACGGATGAAACTCGCCCTGATCGGATTCCTCACCGTCGCCGCCTTCGGAGCCGGGCTCTTCGGCGTGATGGCGCTGCTGCCCGCGCCACCCTCGCCCGAGGATGCCGCCGCCGAGGCCGACAGCCTCACCGCCGCGCAGCTGCTCGAAGAGGTCGCCGGGGTTGAGGCCGACAGCCTCGTCCAGCTCGAACTGCCGGACGTGGCGCTCGACTCCATCGCGACGTTGCGCGAGCAGCTCACGCTCGCCCAGGCCCAGATCCCCACCCTCCTCGCCCGCCTCGGCGAGCTCGAACAGACACTGCAGGCGCGGGCCGACCGGCTCGCCCGCGCGCAGGCCCTCGGCGGCACGCTCGGCCGCCTCGAAGACGCCGAACTCCGCGCCCTCCTCACCCAGCTCGACGCCGACGTGCTGGCCGACGTCTACGCCGAGGCCTCTCCGCGCAACCGAGTCAAGCTGCTTCAGGCGCTGCCGTCCCGGCGCGGCGCGGCCCTCGTCGAGCGCATCGCCGCCGGCGACCGCCGCCCGATCCCGGTCGAGACACCGCCGGCCGCGCCGCCGCCGGCCAGCGCCGACACGGCGCCCCTCTCGTTCCCGCCCGGCGAGATGGAGGAGCCCGAGCCCCCGCCCGTCGCCGCGACGTCGGACCACGGAGAGCCCCGATGATCCGCCTTCCCTTCCTCGCCCCCGCCGAGTCGGCGACCCCGGCTCCTCCTCCCCGGGCCACGCCGGCGAGCGAGTCCTTCGGCTCGGTGCTGGGCGCCGCGCTCGGCGCCCTCCGGCAGGCGATCACGCCCCGCAGCACGACGGCGCCCGCGCCAGGTACGGGCCCCGGCGAAGCCCTCCGCGAATCGGCGCGGATTCCCCTGTTGGGGCGAGCGCCCGCTGCCACCGCGCCCACCTCGGCATCATCGAGGACGGCGTCCCCCGCCGTGCCCGCGATGGCTAGCGCCCCCCTCGCTGCGCGTGGTGCCGCCTTCACGCTGGAGCACCTGGCCCCTTCGCCGACCACGGCTGCGGTCGAGGAGGCAGAGGGTGAGACGACCGGAACAGAGGCGCCCGTGCCTCTGCTCCCCGAGGCCGAGGCAGGCGCGGTGCCACCGTCCGGCGACGAGCAGAGTGAACCCGATCGAGCAGAGAAGACTGGAGCCGAGCGAGCCGACGGGATAACGACGGCCTCGCAGGCAGGGCCGCCTGAAGTCCGAGTGGCTCTCACCGCATCGGAGCCACCGATGCAGACCCCGCCTACGGCCAACCGCTCTACCGCACCGCCTGAAGCCACTCGCGCTCTCGGCCGGTCGGATTTTCCCGCTCCTTCCGCCCCGCCACCTCCTGTCGCGCCTACGCAGGAGGAGCAGCCCCTGACGGACGGTTCGGCGGCAGAGAGCCGCCCGTCCTCAGCCGATGCGGACAAAGCGACTCCGACTCGCTCCACGGCCACCCCGTCTCCGAGTGGTACGGCGCCCCACGCCGAGGTCGAGCACGCCTCGCCGCCCGCGCTCGACACGCCTGCGACCGAGCGGCGGATGGCACCGGGGTTACCGCACTCCCTCGACGCGGACGTACCTCCCGGAGACCACACCGAATCGTCCGGAGCCCCTCCGCGCCCGGTAAGCGCTGCTCCCGATCCGCGCCCGTTCGTGCCGGGGCCACGCCCGGCGGCTCCTTCCCCGGCATCCCTGCCGTCGGCCCCTGCACCGGAACCGCCGCACACATCCGAGGCTCCGGCGCCCGCTCTGCCCGACGCGGCTCCCGAATCCGGACCAACCACAGCGCTCCCCGACCCGGCCGTTCCTCTGCCCAACCCCGCGCGTACGGCCACCGCCGAGGCCGAAGCCACCGAGGCGCCCCGCACACCCCGGCTCGACGACGCGCCGAGCCGTGCGCTTGCGCCGACCCCGCCCCCCGGTACCGAAACCCCGGCCGACGGCTTCAGCGACGGGGATCCCGAGGCGGAGAAGGCCGCCGCGTCCTCGCCCCCGCTCGACCGCGCGAAGGCCCCCTCCGACGCGTTCGAGGACGTGCTCCAACGGGACGTCCCCGACGACCTGCCCGCCACGGGCGGCGCCGAGGTCTCTCCTGAGCGCGTTGCGGGTCCCGACCTCCGTCCGGAAGGCATCGCGTTCGCCCGCGAGACGACCGCCCTCCGCGCCGCCATCCGCACGGTTGCCCCCATCGCCTGGGCCGACCTGCTGGTCGAGCAGCTCGACCCGCAGCCCGGCGAGACGCCCGGCTGGGCCACCCTCGACCTCGACCTCGGGGAGGGCGAGGGCCGCCTCTCCGTGAGCGCCCGCCAGGATGAAGGCCGCCTCGTCGTCGCCGTCCAGCTCACCGACCCTTCGGTGCGTGCGGCGGCCCAGCAGCAGGCCGACCAGATCCGCGCCCGCCTGGAGCAGCACTACGGCACCGCCGTGGACCTCTCCTTCAGCCAGGGCGACGAAGGCCGCCAGCCCGCCCACGGCGGCCCACGGGAAGCGGCCGGGGTTCGCTCCGCTCCGTCGCCCGCCCGCTCCACGACGCCCTCCGCTCCCACGCCCCGAGCCCCCTCCGCCCGCCAGGAGTGGATCGGCTAACCCCTGCGACCGATGACCACGTCTGCCCCGCCCGCTCCCTCGCCCTACCCCACGCCCGGCGGCTTCGTCCCTCCCGACACCAGCCGCACGCTCGACCGCCACGCGTTCCTGCGAATGCTCGTCGCCCAGCTCTCGAACCAGGACCCGATGAACCCGCAGCAGGGGCACGAGTTCGCCGCGCAGCTGGCGCAGTTCTCGTCCGTCGAGCAGCTCTCGACCATCGGCGAGACGCTCTCGGTGCACACCCAGTTGCTGGCGCAGCTCTCCGCCGGCCTCAACGCCTCGGCGCTCCAGCAGTCGGAGATGGCCGCGATGCTGACCCAGCGCGGCGACCTCGCGGCGGCCTCGGGGCTCATCGGACAGACCATCGAGGCCAACGGCAACCACGTCGTCTGGGACGGGACGGGACGGGCCGAGTTCGGGCTGGAGCTGGCCGAGCCGGCGGCCCACACGCAGGTCGTCATCCGCGACGAAGACGGCAACGTCGTCCGCACCCTCGACCTCGGCCACCTCGGCGCCGGCCGCCACGTCCCCACCTGGGACGGCCTCGACGAACGCGGCAGGCCGGTCGAGCCGGGCGCCTACACCTTCGAGGTGAAGGCCACCGACCCCGCCGGCGAGCGCATCGAGGCCACCCCCTTCACCCGCGGCCGTGTAGACCGCATCACCATCGAGGCCGACGGCATCACGCTCTGGATCGGCACCCTCGCCGTCGCCATGAGCGACCTCCGCGGCCTCGCCACCTGACCCGTACCACCCACCCGCAACGCCATGAACGTTCGCCACCTCGCGGCCCGGGTCGAGGGCGTCGGCATCAACCGGCCCGCCCCCCGACCGCGAGGCCCCTCCTCCCTCGCCGGCGCGTCCTTCGCGGACGCCCTCCAGCAGGCGCAGCGCGAGGCCACGCCGCTCCGGCTCTCGGCCCACGCGGCCGAGCGCATCGGGCAGCGCGCCATCTCGCTCACCGAACCGGAACGGGACGCGATGCGCACCGCCCTCGACCTCCTCGACGCCAAGGGCGCCCGCGACGCGCTACTCCTCCGCCACGACGCCGCCTTCGTCGTCAGCGTCCCCAACCGCACCGTCGTCACCGCGATGGCGCAGGACGAACTCGCCGAGCGCGTCTTCACGGGCATCGACAGCGCCCTGCTGCTCTAGCCCACCCCGCACCTCACGCCGTACCACAACTCACTCACACTCCGGCTGGCCCCACCGCGGGCCCTGCGAACCGCAGGGACCGCGACGGGAGGCCGGGCCGCAGCCGACCGACCGACGCTGCGGACCAACCCCCTACGAGGCACTACCATGATGCATTCCCTCTTCTCCGCCGTCTCCGGCCTCCGCACCCACCAGATCCGCATGGACGTGCTGGGTAACAACATCGCCAACGTCAACACGCTCGCCTTCAAGCGCGGCCGGGCCAACTTCTCCGAAGTGCTCGGCCGGCAGATGGTCGGCGGCGACGGCGGCCTCCGCGGCACCCTCGGCAACGGCACCTACGCCGCCTCGATCCAGCAGGCCTGGAGCCAGGGCAGCTTCGAATACACCAACATCGCCAGCGACCTCGCCCTCGCCGGCGACGGCTTCTTCCTCGCCGACGGCGGCAACGGGCACACCCTCCTCACCCGCGCCGGCAACTTCCTCTTCGACGCCGAGGGCCGGCTCGTGACCCAGGGCGGGCTGCCCATCCAGGGCTGGCCCGTCCAGAACGACGGCAGCGTCAACCTCGGCGCGCTCCAGGACGTCCGCATCGACTTCGACGCCACGTCGAG
The DNA here is from genome assembly GCA_964580105.1 of uncultured Rhodothermales bacterium. Classification (GTDB taxonomy): domain Bacteria; phylum Bacteroidota; class Rhodothermia; order Rhodothermales; family Rubricoccaceae; genus CAZOJJ01. The sequence continues at coordinate 68,444 of CAZOJJ010000010.1, forward strand.
CCCGACGGAGACCTCCACCGCCACCGTCGCCGGCAACCTCTCCGCCGACGCCGAGATCGGCGACACGCAGACGGTCTCCTCCGTCGTCTACGACAACCAGGGCCAGGCCCACACCCTCGTCGTGACCCTGGAGAAGACGGCCGAGGACGAGTGGACCGTCACGCAGGCCGAGCTCGCCGGCTACCCCGACGCCGAGCCGCCCGTCCCGCCGACCCCGCTCGGCGGCGTCGGGACCGTCTTCCAGTTCGACACGGACGGCACGCTGATCGCGCCGGACCCGGCCGAGGCCACCTTCACCGGCATCTACCCCAACTCCAACGGGGACGACGTGAACGTGACGTTCGCCTTCGGCGGGATGACCCAGTTCGGCGGCTCGACCACGGCGGCCGTGACCGAGCAGGACGGGCTGCCCGCCGGCGAACTCATGGGCTACGGGTTCGACCAGGAGGGCCGTCTCATCCTCAACTTCACCAACGGCGAGCAGCGGGCCGTGGCTCAGCTGGCCATCGGGACGGTCAACAACCCGTCCGGGCTGGAGCAGTTCGGGGACAACTTCTACGGCACCACGGTCGGTTCCGGCAGCCTCCTCATCGGCCGCGCCGGGCAGGAGATCAACACGACGGTCAACTCCGGCGCGCTCGAGATGAGCAACGTCGACCTCGCGACCGAGTTCACGGACCTGATCGTGACGCAGCGCGGCTACCAGGCCTCCGCCCGCGTCATCACCACGTCCGACGAGCTGCTCCAGGAGCTGGTCCAGCTCAAGCGGTAACCCGGCGGGCGCGACCCGGGCGCCCCGCCCGGCCTCCGAGGCCGGGCGGGGCGTTTTTTTCGGAAGCGCCCTTAAGCGGGGCCGCCGATCCCGATAACGGAGAGGCAGGGTGTCGCTGCGCCGGCCGGCGCCGGGCGCACGGTCCGGCGTCGCCTCCTTCCATCTCTCCCGCCCCGCCCGCGCTCATGGAGAAGTCCACCCCCGTCGGTCTCGTCCTCGGCCTCGTCCTCATATTCGGGACGATCTTCATGGGGGACGGCTGGGAGACGTTCATCGACCTGCCGTCCATCGTGATCGTATTCGGCGGGACGCTGGCGGCGCTGCTCGTGGCGTTCTCGCTGGGCCAGGTCAAGGGGGCCGTCGGCGGCCTCAAGTCGATCTTCACGTTCAAGGAGCCGGCGCTGGACGGGCTCGTGGCCGAGTTCGGCGAGCTGGCCAAGCTCGTCCGCCGCGACGGCCTCCTCGCCCTCGACCGCCGGCTGCACGAGACCGAGGACGACCTCATGCGGTTCGGGCTGGAGATGGCCGTGGACGGCGTGGACCCCGACGAGGTGGGCGACCTCATGCAGGTGCGCATCGACGAATCCGTGGCCGGCTCCCTCTTCATGGTCAAGTTCTGGAACACGGCCGGCACCTACGCCCCCGCCTTCGGCATGGTGGGCACGCTGATCGGGCTGATCCAGATGCTCCAGAACCTCAGCGACCCGAGCGCCATCGGCCCGGCCATGGCCGTGGCCATGATCACGACGTTCTACGGCGCCGTCTTCGCCAACCTCGTCTGCCTTCCCCTCGCGAGCAAGCAGAACGAGCAGGCGCAGGCCTTCCTCAAGCGCGCCGACATCATCCGCGAGGGGGTCCTCGGCATCGTGCGCGGCGAGAACCCCACGCTGATCACGAAGCGTCTCCGGCAGTACCTCGGCGACGACGCCGCGGAGGCCGCGGAGGAAGCGCCCACCCCGCTGAAGCAGGCGGCCTGACCCGATGCCCCGCCCGACCCGCCAGAACCCTGCCGACGAGCAGCCCACGGCCCCCTTCTGGATGGCCACCTTCAGCGACATGGTGACGCTGTTGCTGGCCTTCTTCGTGATGATCGTGGCGATGTCCGAGGTGGAAGTCCAGAAGTTCGAAGAGGCGCTGAGCTACTTCAACGGCCACACGGCGATGCTCAAGTCCAGTGAGATCACGCACGTCATCACGCCCACGCACGTCGGCAACCACGACCTCATGCCGGCGCAAGAGCTCCAGGCCCAGCGCTACGACTCCCTCCTGCAGCGCCTCGCCGAGGCCGACCTCGGCGAGGCCGTGCAGGTCAACCTCACCCAGCGCGGCGTCCACGTCTCCATCGCCGACTCGGTCATGTTCGCCTCCGGCGAGGCCGAGCTGCTTCCGGACGCGCGGGCCCTCCTCGCCGTCGTCGCCGGGGTCATCGAGGACGACGTGAAGAGCGTCGTGGTGGAGGGGCACACCGACTCCGTGCCCATCCAGACGCTCCGCTTCCCGTCGAACTGGGAGCTCTCGGCTTCGCGCGCCGCCGCCGTCGTCCGCTTCCTGCTCGCCCAGGAGGGCGCCCTCCCCCCGATCCGATACCAGGCGTCCGGGTACGGTGAGTTCCGTCCCCGCGCCCCCAACACGACCCCGGACGGGCGTGCCCGCAACCGACGCGTCGAAATCCTACTCAGCTCAGAGCCGTGGCCGACCTCCCTGCTCCCTCCCCTGCCGAACCCGTAACCGACGCTCCGGAGAAGCAGCGCAAGCTGCTGCTGCTGTTGCCCATCCTCGCCCTCGTGCTCGGCGGCGGGGCGGGCTGCTACCAGTACTACCGGCTCAGCGCGGCCGGCCAGGCGGCCCCCGAGGAGGAGCCGATCGAGTACGGGCAGTTCACGCAGTTGCCGGGCATCATCGTCAACCCGGCCGGCTCGGGCGGGCGGCGCTACCTCATGATCGACCTCGGCCTGGAGAGCGCCGAGGCCAAGACACTCGAGGAGGTCTCCGCACGGGAGGTCGTCATCCGCGACGCGGTGGTGCGCATCCTGAGTGAGAAGACGGTCGAACAGCTCGCTTCCATTGACGGGCGGGCGGCCCTCAAAGACACCCTCCGCCTCACCGTCAATCGCATCCTCAAAGGGGACATCGACCGGCTCTACTTCACACAGTACGTGCTGCAGTAGGCACGCCAGGCCGTCACACGGAGAAGGGGCCGTGGTGCCGCTCACGGAACCCGCCGACAACCTGCGGAACCCGCCGACAACCTGACCGCGCCTTGCTTCCACCCACCCTCCCTCGAACCATGCGCCTGCATCAGCGAACCATCAACCGCATCGCCATCGGCACGGCCCTGCTTCTGGCGCTGCTGCTGGCGGCCATCGTCGCCTTCAGCATCCAGACGGCTACCGCACTCCAGAACGCCTACGAGCGGGACAAAGCGCTCAACCAGCTCGGCTCCGACCTCATTGCCGCTTCGGACTTCCTGACCAATCAGGTGCGGGAGTTCGCCGTCACGCAGGACCTGCGCCCTCTGGAGCGCTACTGGCAGGAAGTCGAGGTCACGCGCACGCGCGACCGCGCGCTGGAGGAGCTGGAGCGCCTCGGCGCCACCGAGGCCGAGTTCGCCCTGCTCGAAGAGGCAAAGACGAACTCCGATGCCCTCGTCGAAACGGAGACGAGGGCGATGCGGCTCACGCTCGAGGCGCTCGGCGTACCGGAGGCGCAGATGCCGGCGGCGGTCGCTGCCTACGCGCTGCCCGCCGCCGATCGGGCACTCGCTCCCGACCAGCGGGCCGCGCAGGCCCGGGCGCTCCTCTTCGACGGCCGGTACCAGCAGAACAGGGCCCGCATCATGGGCCCCGTCCACACGTTCCGGGCGTCCATCGCGGAGCGGGCGGCCGCCGAGGTGCAGCACGCCCAGCGTCGGCGCCGGCTCGCGGCGTGGCTGATGGTCGGTGTCGCGCTGCTCCTCCCGCTCGGCATCGGCGCGGTGCTGTGGCTGTTCTCGGCCCAGCTCGGCCGTCCGCTCGTGCGCTTCACCGAGGCGCTGCGCGGTCGCGATGAGAAGGACTTCTCCGCGCTGCCCGTCCCCCAGGGCATCGTCGAGTTGGAGCGCCTCGGCGCTTCCGTCAACGCGATGCTGGCCGGGACGGACGCGGCGTTCCGGGCGCTCCAGGCCGAGAAGGCCTCCGTCGAGCGGCGCGTCGAGGAGGCCGCGGCCGAGGCCGAGGCCGCGGCCGAGGCCGAGCGGGCGCGCATCGCGCGCGACGTGGACCGGATGATCGAGGCGATGGAGGCGTTCGCCGACGGCGACCTCACCGTCCGCCTCGACGCCACCGAGGAGGACCGCCTCTTCCGCACCTACAACCGGGCCGTCGAGGACGTCCGCCAGCTGATCGGGCGGGTGGTGGCCGCGGCCGAGAGCGTCGCCGCCGCCGCCGCCGAGATCTCCGCCTCCACGGACCAGCTCGCCGCCGGCGCCCAGGAGCAGAGCGCGCAGGCGGCCGAGGTGGCCGCGGCCGTCGAGCAGATGGTCCGCACCATCGTCGACACCTCGCGCAACGCCACCGCCACGGCCGAGACGGCCCAGCGGAACGGGCGCGAGGCCCAGGACGGCGCCGCCGTCGTGGCCGAGGCCGTCGCCAAGATCGGCGAGGTGGCCGCCGTCGTGCGCGCCAGCGCCGAGACGGTCGGCCGCCTCGGGGCGTCGAGCCGGCGGATCGGCGAGATCGTCTCGACCATCGAGGACATCGCCGACCAGACGAACCTCCTCGCGCTCAACGCGGCCATCGAGGCGGCGCGGGCGGGCGAGCACGGGCGCGGCTTCGCCGTCGTGGCCGACGAGGTCCGCAAGCTGGCCGAGCGCACGGCGCAGGCGACGGCGGAGATCGGCGCGATGATCGGGCGCGTCCAGGCGGAGACGGCCGAGGCCGTCTCGGCGATGGAGGCGGGGAGCGCGGAGGTCGAGGAGGGCATGGCGCTGGCCGACCGGGCCGGCGACGCGCTCAAGGCGATCGTGGCCGGTGCGGAGGAGACCGAGGCGATGGTGGGCCAGATCGCAGCGGCGAGCGAGGAGCAGTCGACGACCTCGGAGCAGATGGCGCGCTCGGTCGAGGCCATCAGCCAGGTGAGCCAGGAGGCCGCCCAGGGCGTGGGGCAGATCGCACAGGCGGCCGAGGGCCTCGGCCGGCTCACGGCCGAGCTCCAGGGGCTCGTCGCCCGGTTCCGCACCGAGCACGGCGCGTCTGCCGGGGACGGCCACCGCCCCGGCGCCGCTCACGAGCCGATCCTCCGGTTCGCCCCCTCCCACTGATGCCGACCGGCCCGACCGGCCCTGCCATGCCCCAGCAATCCACCCACGCCCCCGCCGAGCCGCTCCAGCTCGTCTCCTTCGTGATCGCGGGCGAGGAGTTCGGCATCGACATCCTGCAGGTGCAGGAGATCATCCGGCCCATGCCCATCACCCGCGTCCCCGACGCACCCCCGTTCGTGGAGGGCGTCATCAACCTGCGCGGCCGGATCGTTCCCATCGTCGACGCGCGCAAGCGGTTCGGCCTGCCGACGCGGGCCATGACCGCCGACAGCCGCATCGTCGTCGTCCAGGTCGGCACCCAAACCGTCGGCTTTGTGATGGACGCCGTGCGCGAGGTGATCCGCGTGGACCGCGCCGAGATCGCGCCGCCGCCGGAGCTGGCCGTGGGTATCCACGCCGACTACCTCAGCGGCGTCGCCAAGCTGGACGACCGGCTCCTCATCCTGCTCGACGTGGAGCGTATCCTCCACGAGGAGGAGCAGGAGCTCCTCGCCGAGGAGGGCGCGCTCGCCTGAGCCCGGATCGCTCATGCTGCTCATGCTGCCTGCCGACGCCCCTGCGCGAGCCCTCGCGCTGGCCCACCCCGACCCCGGCACCCGCGAGGCGGCGGCCCACGCCCTCGTCGCCTCCGGCGACCCCCGAACCGCCGCCGCCGTCGCCCCGCTGATCGCCCACCCGGACATCGCCGTGCGCAACCTCGCCGGCGGCGTGCTCGTCCGCCTCGGCGCCTGCGCCGTGGCCCCGCTGGCGGCCTCCCTGGACGACCCCGACCCGGACGTGCGCCGGTTCGCCGTGGAGGTGCTGGCCCAGATGCCGGCCGAGGCATTCGCGCCCCGCATCGCCGCCCTCCTCGACGACCCCGACGCCAACGTCCGCCTCGCCGCCGTGGACGCCCTCGGCGCCCTCGGCGCCGCCCCCTTCGCCGAGGCCCTCGCCCGGCTCTACCACGCCGAACCGCTGGCCCGGGCCAGCGTCGTGGCCGCGCTGGGCCGGCGCGCCGACCCCGAGAGCACGCTCCTGATCCTGAAAGCGCTGACCGACGAGGACGACGTGGTCCGCCTCGCCGCCATAGACGCCCTCGCCGGCCTCGACGGCGACGTGCTCCCCCTCCTGCGGCGGGCGCTCCGGGAGGCCACGGGCAGCGCGCGGGCCGTCGTCCTCGACGCCGTCGTCCGGTGGTGCGAGGCCCACCCCGAGGCCGCCTTCCCCGACGACCTGGCCGAGGATCTCCTCGCGACGCTGGACGACCCCGACCCGCGCTACCGGACCTCGGCCGCGCGCGGGCTCCGCCACGTCGTCGCCCGGATCAACCCCGCGCGCATGCTGGCGCGGGGCGGGCGCGACGACGCCCTCGACGTGGCCCTCTTCGACGCCCTCTCGGCCCTGCCGGACCCGTTCGCGGCGCTCGCCGAGGCCGGCGCGGCGATGCACCCGGCGCCGGCCGTGTCCTTCGCCGTCGCGCTGCTGGCGCAGGGACGGGTGCCCGAGCGCGCCCGCGCCGAGGCCGCCGCGTTCCTCGACGCGCGCTTCGGCGCGCTCGACGCCGACACCAAGATCGCCGTGCTGACGCTGTGCGCCCGCCTCGGACACCCCGAGCTGGCCGTCGTCCTCCAGGCCGGGCTGCGCGACCCCGACCCCGCCGTGGCCGCCGCCGCCGACGACGCGGTGCGGGCCGCCGGACCCGCCCCCTCCGAGGAGGTGCCGGGATGAGCCTGCTCGACCGGCTCCACCTCCCGGCTCCGGCCGGCGGGGCGGCCAGCCTCTCCGACGCCACCTTCCACGAGCTCCGCGCCTTCATCTACGAGCGAACGGGCCTCTACTTCCGCGACAACAAGCGCTACCTCCTCGAAAACCGCCTCGGCCGCCGCCTCGCCGCCCTCGGCCTGCCCGACTTCGAGGCGTACCTCGCCCTCCTGCGCGGTGCCGGCGCCCGCGCCGAGGCGGACGCCCTCTTCAACGCGGTCACCATCAACGAGACGTACTTCTTCCGCCACGCCGACCAGCACGCCCTCTTCGTCGGGCATCTGCTGCCCGAGCTGATCGAGGAGCGGCTCCGGCGGGGCCAGCGGCGCGTCCGCCTCTGGAGTGCCGCCTGCTCCACCGGCGACGAACCCTACACCCTCGCGCTCCTGATCCGGGAGACGCTCCGGACGCGCTACCCCCACGTCGCCTTCGAGATCCTCGGAACCGACCTCAACACCGACGTGCTGGCGCACGCCCGCCGGGGGTTCTTCTCCTCCTACGCCGTGCGCAACGTGCCCCCGGCCCTCCTGCGGCAGTACTTCCAGGCGCACGGGGACGGCCCGAACCGAACCTACGAGCTGGACCGCCGCGTCCGCTCGATGGTCACGTTCCAGACCCTCAACCTCGTGGACCCCGCCGGCATGGCGCGGATGCGCGACGTGGACGCCGCCTTCTGCGCCAACGTCCTCATCTACTTCGACGACGAGGCCAAGCGGCAGGTGGCCGGCCACCTCTACCACGCCCTCCGCGACGGCGGCTACCTCTTCGTCGGCGTCTCCGAGACGCTCTACGGCGTGACGCAATCTTTTCAGCCCACCCGCTTCGCCCAGGCCGTGGCCTACCGAAAACCACCTTCGACGACGACCTCCGCGCTGCAGACCCCGCAGGGGAGCCCGTCCCCCGCGCTCCGCCATGTCTGACTTCCCCACGGCCCCGGCCGCTCTGCCCGATTCGCCCCCCTCGGCTCCGCGCCCCACCGTGCTGGTCGTGGAGGACTCCGAGAGCATCCAGAAGCTCATCGCCTATGCGCTCCGGGCCCGCGACTTCCGCGTCGAGACCGCCCGCGACGGCCTCGACGCGCTGGAGAAGCTGGTCACCACGCGGGTGGACCTCGTCGTCACCGACCTCAACATGCCGGGGCTCGACGGCTTCGGGCTCATCCGTGCCCTCCGCGCCGACCCCGCCACGGCCGCCCTCCCCATCATCGTGCTCTCGGCCATCTCCACCCAGGACGACGTCGAGCGGGGCCTCGGCCTCGGCGCCAACGCCTACCTCGTCAAACCGCTCGACGCGAAGCGCATCCAGGCCGAGGTCGCCAAGTACCTGAACCAGCCGGTCGCCACGCCCGGCCGGCGTCCGTTTCCACCACCCCCTACGCTTCTTTTGCCGTCATGAAGTTCCTCGTCGTCGACGACTCCCCCACCATGCGCCGGATCGTGTGCAACGCGCTGCGCGACATCGGCTACAGCGACCTCGTCGAGGCCGGCGACGGCGCCGAGGCCCTCGACCAGCTCGACGCCGCCCAGCCCGACTTCGTGATCACGGACTGGAACATGCCCCACATGAACGGGCTCGACCTGACGCGGAGCATCCGGAGCCACGACCGGCACGCCCACCTCCCCATCCTCATGATCACCACGCGGGGGATGAAGGAGGACGTGATCGCCGCCATGCAGGCCCGCGTCAACAACTACGTCGTCAAGCCCTTCACGCCGCAGGTGCTCCGCGAGAAGATCGACCTCATCCTCAAGACGGCCTGAGCAGCCCCGCCGCCGCGAGGCGGCCCGCCCCTCCGCCCACCCCCGCCGCCATGGTCATGTCCCAAGCCCCCCACGTCATGGACCGCCTCCACGAACTCCGCGCGATGTTCGGGGCCGGGCAACGCGCCACCGCCGCCGTCGAGGAGCTGTTCGGCTTCCTCGGCGAGATCCTCCCGCTCATGGAGGAGATCGACGGCTCGCTGCGCGAGAGCACCGGGCGCATGCCCCTGGCGACGACCCAGCTCCAGAACGTGACCGAGGCCAACGAGGTCGCCACCACCGAGATCCTCGACCTCGTCGAGGGCGCCCGCC